>NZ_JAQIRI010000002.1:0-740595 GCF_050600755.1 Klebsiella sp. 141162
TGGAAAGTGTGTATACGGCAACGTATCGGGGGTTCGAATCCCCCCCTCACCGCCATATTCGAGATGAGAGCTCGTACGAAAGTACGGGCTCTTTTCTTTTATATTCTCCGTTAGGGGGGATGAGAACCCCCGACCGGGGTTCGACAACTGGCGCAGCCAGTTGGACAGACCGCGAACGCAGTAAGCGGTCTGCCCCGCAGGGGCGAGCGAAGCGAGTCAATCCCCCCCTCACCGCCATATTCGAGATGAGAGCTCGTACGAAAGTACGGGCTCTTTTCTTTTATATTCTCCGTTGGGGGGGACGAGAACCCCCGACCGGGGTTCGACAACTGGCGCAGCCAGTTGGACAGACCGCGCACGCAGTAAGCGGGCTGCCCCGACAAAAACGCCGGGAGCGTTTTTGAACAACGCCTGCGTTGGCCCCGAAGGGGCGAGGCCCGTGGATGGGCCGAGTAACGGCGAGCGAAGCGAGTCACTCCCCCTCACCGCCATATTCGAGATAAGAGCTCGTACGAAAGTACGGGCTTTTTTTCGCATGTGGCACCGCCGCCCTTCCCGGGGTCGGCATAAATGCCTCGCCCGGGCTACCCATCCCACAGGCCGCACCACCAACCAGTAGCCCGGCCAAGCGCAGCGCCGCCGGGAATCCCACAGGCCCCACCATCAGTAGCCCGGCCAGGCACAGTGCCGCGGGGAACCCCGCATGTCCCACCACCAGTAGCCCGGCCAGGCGTAGCGCCGCCGGGAATCCCACAGGCCCCACCACCAGTAGCCCGGCCAGGCGCAGCGCCGCCGGGAATCCCACAGACCGCACCACCAGTAGCCCGTCCAGGCGCAGCGCCGCCGGGAATCCCGCAGGCCGCACCACCAGTAGCCCGTCCAGGCGCAGCGCCGCCGGGAATCCCACAGCCGCACCATCAGTAGCCCGGCCAGGCACAGTGCCGCCGGGAATCCCACAGGCCCACCATCAGTAGCCCGTCCAGGCACAGTGCCGCGGGAAAATGCTGCAAAAACAACAAAGCCCGGGATATCCCGGGCTTTGCACACTCACTAGCGTTTAGTAATAGGCTTTCAACGTTCGCTGGCAAAGCGTTGAACGCACGCAGTCATCGGTAGTAAAGCGCACAATGCCAATCATGTCGTCTTCTTCAAAACGCGACAACGCATCGCTCAGACCCGATTTTACGCCAGAGGGCAAATCACACTGGGTAATATCGCCGTTGACGATCACAGTGACGTTCTCCCCGAGGCGGGTTAAAAACATCTTCATTTGCGCCGCGGTCACGTTCTGGGCCTCGTCCAGAATCACCACCGCGTTTTCAAAGGTGCGTCCGCGCATATAGGCGAACGGTGCGATTTCTACCTTGCCGATTTCCGGGCGCAGGCAATATTGCATAAAGGAAGCGCCCAACCTCTTCACCAGCACGTCATATACCGGTCGGAAATAGGGAGCGAATTTTTCGGCGATATCTCCCGGTAAGAAGCCGAGATCTTCGTCGGCCTGCAGAACGGGACGGGTAACAATAATTCTGTCCACATCCTTATGGATCAGGGCTTCAGCTGCTTTAGCCGCGCTGATCCAGGTCTTCCCGCACCCGGCTTCGCCGGTGGCGAAAATCAGCTGTTTATTGTCGATGGCATTCAAATAATGCGCCTGAGCTTCATTACGCGCCTCAATCGGTGAAAGATCGCGGCTATCCCGCGCCATCCCGATTGCTTCTACGCCACTCATTTGCACAAGCGATGTGACCGATTCTTCTTCACGTTGTTTATGGCTACGCGAATCCCGTCTCAGCACACGTTTTGCCTCACGACGAGCTTTGATCACTGCTTTTTGTCTTCCCATGGATAGCACCTTGCGTTGTTGGTTTACATCACGCGCGTCAAGAGCAACGCGATTATGCGCACGAACGATTGAGGTTTGGCTTCCTTGTAAGCCATTGCTTGCCGGTTGAATGGACAACGAGTCGCGGCTACGCGCACCGCGTACCCTGCCAGAGTTAGCCTGATTAGTAGTGGAAGAAATTGGGGTTACAGAGTGAAAATCGCTGCCGGAAGCTGGGCCCCCGTGCTGGAAAGTACGGTATGTGGTTTTACGTTGTCCGCTACAGGACCTTACCATTCGCGATCTCCATAGTGAGCGACATCACTGCCGGGAACTACCGCGTATGTAATAAGTACATCAAAAATTATTCTTAATGCAACTTATTTTTTACATTGACGCAACAATGATTTCTAAAATCATTGTAGAAAACTATCCGTCATTTGTATTACAGAAATATAACACATGGCAGGAAATATATTGAATCCGAGAAAAACAGCAGAAAACGCCCTGCCTTCGCCGGCAGGACGCCTATCAGGCTTGTAACAGCGATTGTCCAAGATAATGCTGGTCATTCATCACGCCGGGCAACACAAAGAAGTATCCGCCGCCAATCGGTTTAACGTACTCCTCCAGGGCCTCGCCGTTCAGCCGTTTCTGCACCGTCAGGAATCCCTTTTCCAAATCGTGCTGATAGCAAACGAACAATAACCCCATATCCAGTTGCCCTGAGTTGGTGACGCCTAACGAATAGCTGTAACCGCGGCGCATCATCAGGCTGGACTGCGTTTCCGGCGTACGCGGGTTCGCAAGACGAATATGGCTATCAAGGGCAATCACTTCACCGTGCGGATCGCGACTGTAGTCCGGAACATCATGTTCATGCTTCATCCCCAACGGCGCGCCAGAATGTTTATCGCGGCCAAAAATCGTCTGCTGCTCTTTCAGCGGCGTACGATCCCAGAACTCAACGTGGAACTGAATGATACGCGCAGCCTGATAACTACCGCCGATCGCCCAGGCCGGTTCGCCCTGGTCGGCAGTAACCCACACCACGTTATCCATTAGCGCTTTATCCTGGCTCGATGGATTAGCGGTACCGTCTTTAAAGCCCAGCAGATTAATTGGCGTCTCTTTGCCTTTGCTACGGGCCGCGCTATCAGAGATAAACCCTTCCCGCTTCCAGCGCACGCTCAGTAGATCGGGCGTGTGTTTGATAATGTCACGTAGCGCGTGAATGACCGTATCCTGGGTATTGGCGCAAATCTGCAGTAGTAAATCGCCATGGCACAGTGCGGCATCCAGCGAATCATTCGGGAAACGCGTCATTGCCTGCAGTTTTTTTGGCGCTTTATCCGCTAATCCAAAGCGCTCATCGAACAGCGAATGGCCGACCGAGACGGTGATAGTCAGGTTATCCGGCGCAATCCACGGCCCTAAAATCCCGGAATCCATCGGCGGCAATCGAGGATTCGGGGTATCCGGCGCCGGACCGCCTGCGGTTAAAAAGGCGATCCGCTGGGTCAGCAAGCGGAACAGGCGTTCGAGGTCGGCTTTATCCGCCGCCAGTACATCAAACGCCACCAGCATCATCGAGGCCTGCTGCGGCGTCAGGATGCCCGCCTGTTGCGGGCCATAAAATGGCTGTTTTTCCTGACGCGCATCCGGAGCGAGCGTGCCGGGGGAGCTTTCCGCTTTCGCCGCCTGCGCCATCGGGCAACCGCCGCTGATGGCCAGCGCGCCGCCAAGCGCGCCGATCCCCTTCAGTAAGCGGCGACGTGACGGTTCATTCACGTCGCGTGGTTTCTGTTGTGTCATCGAATTAATCCAGGCCCAAAATTCCGCGCAGTTGAGCCAGATCTTCTGCCAGCGTCGTGATCGGCCCTTTCAGCGCATTACGGTCAGCGGTGGTGAGCTTGTCATAGGTCTCGAAACCGTCTTTCGTACGGTATTTAGCAAGGATGGCATCAACTTTTTTGAAGTTGCCGTCAACTTTGGCCAGAAGCGCGCTATTATCCTTTTGCAGCTGCGGGCGCAGCAGGTCGACGATTTTCTGTGCGCCGTCGATATTGGCCTGGAAGTCCCACAGGTCGGTATGGCTGTAACGATCTTCTTCGCCGCTAATTTTGCTGGCCGCCACTTCTTCAATCAGCCCCGCCGCGCCGCCTACCACTTTCGACGGCGGGAAGGCCAGCTCGCTAATGCGTTTTTGCAGTTCCAGCACATCGCTGTTCAACTGTTCGGCATAGTTTTCCATTCCCTTCACGCTGTTATCGCCAAACAGCGCTTTTTCCAGACGGTGGAAGCCGGTAAATTTCGGGTCTTCGGCTTTTTTCTCGAAATCATCTTCACGGGCGTCAATGCTGCCGTCGAGGTCGGAGAACAGTTCGGCAATCGGTTCGATGCGCTCGTAGTGCTGACGGGTCGGGGCATACAGCGCCTTCGCTTTCTCGATATCACCGGCTTTTACGGCATCGGTAAAGGCTTTAGTGCCGCTAACCAGCTGCGCGGTCTCCGCGGTGACGTAGGCTTTATACGCAGTAATCGCCTCGCCAAGACTCAGCACCGCATCGGCTTTCGCCGCATCTTTGCTGGTTTCACCGGTGACAATAAGCTTACCTTTCGGGTTAGTCAGCAGGCCGCAGGTCATATCGTATTCGCCCGGCTGCAGGTTAGCCGTCAATTTTTGCGTGAATCCTGGCGCGATGTTTTCCCGCTCCTCGACCACCATCACTCCTTTCAGGATCTCCCACTCCAGCGCTTTCTGGCTGTGGTTCTGGATGATGAACTGGGTTTTACCCGCCTTCACCGTTACCTGCATAGGTTCGCACTGCTTATCGTTGACGGTAACTTTAACCTGCGGAATATCCGCAGCCTGAGCGTAAAAGGCGGAACTAAACAGCGCGGCGACGGTTAACTGCAGCGCAGTACGGCGAAAATGAATTATCATGACCATCCCTTTCGAAAAGTATGTTGTAACTATATTAATCAGCGGCGCCTGAATTACGCGGCTCGCGATGCTGTCGTTTTGCTGCCCGGCGGCAAGGCAAAGCACACCAGCGCCGGGATCAAATAGAGGAGATAAACCGCCACTTCACTGACGGTGGGCGTCTCCTGATAACCAAAGATGCCTTCCAGCAGCGTACCGAACAGCGTATGCGTCGATACCACGTTGCTAAGGTCAAAGGCGACATTCTGGAAGTAATTCCACAATCCCGCCTCATGGAAAGCACGAATCGCCCCGGCGGCCAGACCGGCCGCCACCAGCAGGATAAACAGACTGGTCCATTTGAAGAACACGCCGAGATTAAGGCGGATACCGCCCCAGTAAAGCAGGAAACCTAATACTACCGCCGTCGCCAGCCCGAGCATCGCCCCCAGCGGCGGCCAGATGCCCACATCCTGCTGGAATGCCGCCAGCAGGAAAAAGACCGACTCCAGGCCTTCGCGGGCAACCGCAAAAAACACCATCATCACCAGCGCCCAGCCGTGGTTATTCCCGCGCTGCAGCGCGTTATCCACCGCCTGCTCCAGCTGTTGTTTGACGTTGCGCGACACTTTACGCATCCAGAACACCATCCAGGTGAGGATAAATACCGCTATCACCGCCACGATGCCTTCAAACAGTTCCTGCTCGCGCTGCGGAAATTCTCCAGTGGTCTCGTTGATAAAAATCCCCAACCCGAGACAGAGCGCCGCCGCGAGGAATACGCCAATCCACATGACGCCGATCCAGCTGCCGCGCTGGGTTCGTTTTAAATAGCTGGCAATCAGGCTGACAATCAGCGCGGCTTCCAGCCCTTCGCGTAACATGATGAGAAATGGAACAAACATGCCGAAACCCTTAAATGTGAACCGCCGTCAACGGATGCAAAGATAGGTAAATATTTATGATAGTGATTATCATTACAACAATGAGAAACACAAGCGAAATGTTCAGGGAATGATGACAAGTTGTAAATTAATCGCTACAAAATAGTCACTTACGAAAATATCTCACCAGCTAAGCATTAAAATGGCAAATAGCATGATTTTTTATGTCGCATATTTACCGGACCGTAGCGCTGTGGCTAAATGGCGGTCCTGATTTATCTGCGAAATAAATAACATGACTCAAATTTTGCACTTCCTGCTGGCGCTGGCGGTTATTCTCGCCCTCGCCTGGCTTGCCAGCTATGACCGTCAAAAAATCCGCATTCGCTACATTCTGCAGTTAATTATTATTGAAATCGCCCTGGCTTTCTTTTTCCTTCACGCCGAAAGCGGGTTATGGGTAGTGAAAAATATTTCAGGCTTTTTTGCTTCGTTACTCGGGTTCGCCGCTGAAGGGACCAACTTCGTATTTGGCGGGATGGGTGAAAAAGGGCTGGCCTTTATTTTCCTCGGCGTACTGTGTCCAATCGTCTTTATTTCCGCGCTGATAGGTATTCTGCAACACTGGCGTATTCTGCCGATCTTTATTCGTCTGATCGGCACCCTGCTGTCGAAGGTGAACGGCATGGGCAAGCTGGAATCATTCAATGCCGTCAGCTCGCTGATCCTCGGCCAGTCGGAAAACTTTATTGCTTACAAAGGCGTACTCGGGGACCTCTCTCCGCGTCGCCTGTTCACGATGGCGGCGACCGCTATGTCAACGGTATCGCTGTCGATCGTCGGCGCCTATATGACCATGCTTGATGCGAAATACGTGGTGGCGGCGTTGATTCTTAATATGTTCAGCACCTTTATTGTGCTGTCGATTATTAACCCTACGCGCCCCGGCAGCGAAGCTGAAATAAAGCTTGAAAAGATGCATGAATCGCAGAGTTTCTTTGAAATGCTGGGCGAATATATCCTGGCGGGCTTTAAGGTGGCGATGATTATTCTGGCGATGCTAATCGGCTTTATCGCCCTGATTAGCGCCGTTAATGCGTTATTTGCGACCGTTTTCGGCCTAAGCTTCCAGCAAATCCTCGGTTACGTCTTTTATCCGCTGGCGTGGCTGGTGGGTATTCCATTAAGCGACGCGCTAAATGCCGGGAGTATTATGGCCACCAAGCTGGTCGCTAACGAATTCGTGGCGATGATCGAGCTGCAGAAAATTGCCGCCAGCATGACGCCGCGCGGGCTAGGGATCCTTTCCGTGTTTCTCGTCTCGTTCGCCAACTTCGCCTCCATTGGCATCATTGCCGGGGCGATTAAAGGGCTTAACGAGCAACAGGGCAACACCGTTTCCCGCTTCGGCCTACGTCTGGTCTATGGCGCGACGCTGGTTAGCCTGCTGTCCGCCAGTTTTGCCGGGCTGGTGCTGTAACTCGTCGGGCGGGGGCTCTCCCCGCCCTGTTCGTCAGAAATGTACGCACACCGGCTGATCAACGCGCATAACGGACTCCTGGGCGAATCGCGTCTTATACGTATTACGCAACGCTTCAATCCCCTGCTCACTTTTCGCATCATTGCTGTGAATCAGCATCAGCGCCTTGCTGGACTCGCGGGCCACTGCGCCATTGTTACCTAACCACTGGCCGCGGGCATCAAAAACCGTCAAGCCATCGCGAAAACGCGGCGTCACATCGCGGTCGACAAACTGCTGCCACTCCTGGGCGGTAATATCTTTCCCCGCTGGCCGGCTAAGGCCGAAATAAAGGGTGGTTTGCACCATCGCGTTGTCCGCCGGACAGGCGTTATCATCAACGCGCGCGGCGCTTTTCTCGGATGGCGCCACGCATCCTGTCAACAGTGCGGCAACGATCAGCGCCGCGGCGGCCTGGGGTAATTTCATTTGCTATCCTCATTGTTTTTTGTACCCAGATATCAGCGTATTTTCAGTGAATTAGCAAGAGAGGCGCGAACATTACTCTCTGGCGATACGGCGTATTTTCTTTTGTTCTACACTGATAAACACAGCCTGGGCGAAATTCTTTTTTAAATTATTTCCTGCGTTTTTTATTTCCAAGACTTCTCTATAGTTGAGCGTTTTTAACTGGCCTGGCGGCCGCGTAAAATAACAACTGGAATAATTCATGATAGAAAATAATGAGTTAGCTAATATTGAGAAAAGAATTGTCACCCGCTTTCTCGATATGTTTATTAAGTTCGGCTTGATACTGGCGCTGGCCTCCTTCTGCTTTACCGTCTTCTCGCCGTTCCTGAACATGATGCTATGGGCGCTGATCCTGGCCGTCACCCTCTACCCTTTACATCAACACATCGCGCGACGTATCGGCGGGCGACAGGGGCTGGCATCAACCATATTGGTATTATTCGGCCTGCTGATTATCGTCATCCCGACCATTTTCATGGTGACCTCGCTTGGCGAAAGCGCCGGTAGCCTGATTGATAAAGTCAGCGGCAGCGATCTGACGCTGCCGCCGCCATCGGCCAACGTCGCCTCTATTCCCCTCGTCGGCGGTAAGCTGTATGCGTTCTGGCTGAAGGCCTCGGCGGACCTGCCGGCGGTACTGAGCAGTTATCACACGCAAATTGGCGAGGCGGCGAAACTGGTGCTCGGCGTGCTGGCAAGTATGGGCGGCGGGCTGCTGGGCTTTGTCCTCTCCTTTATTGTCGCCGGCGCTATCATGACCTGGGGCGCGGCAGGCGCCAACAGCGCTAAACGTATTGCCATCCGTATCACCGACGAAACTAAAGGTGTTGCCCTGAGCCGTCTGTGCACCGGCACCATCCGCGCCGTCGCGCAGGGGGTGATCGGCGTGGCGCTCATTCAGGCCTTGCTGACGGGAATTATCATTGCATTGGCGGGGATCCCGGCCGCCGGTATCTTCTTCGTGCTGGCGCTGGTGCTCGGTATCGCGCAAATCCCGGTGATACTGGTCACCGCCCCGGCGATTGCCATTATGTGGATGACCGGCGACCACGGCACCGCGGTGAATATCGTGTTTACCGTCCTGCTGATTGTCGCCGGGATGGTCGATAACGTCCTCAAACCGCTAATGCTGGGGCGCGGCGTAGACGCGCCGATGCCGATCGTTCTGCTCGGCGCGTTGGGCGGCATGGCCACCGATGGCATTCTCGGGATGTTTATTGGCGCCACTCTGCTCTCCATCGGGTATCTGATCTTCATGAACTGGGTAAACGAAGGCGCGGCGAAGTAACCGCCTGACCGCCAGCAGCTTTCCGCCGGGCCGTACAGGCGGCAAAAAAAACGGCTCCCTGATGGGAGCCGTTGCGGTTTCTGGTGCTCGCTACTTTTATTCAGCGGTAGCGCGTACCGGCGGCGCAGAATGGTAATGCGCGTCCGCTTCGGCAAAACGCTGCTGCATGGCCGCCGATGGCGCTTTGCCCAGCAGGCTGAAGACCACAATCCCGATACTGCCGAACAGGAAGCCAGGGATGATTTCATACAGTCCCAACCAGCCGAACTGTTTCCAGACGATAACCGTAACCGCGCCAATAATCATCCCGGCCAGCGCGCCGTTACGAGTCATACGCGACCACATCACCGAGAACAGCACCACCGGGCCAAATGCGGCGCCGAAGCCTGCCCATGCGTAGCTGACCAGACCCAGTACGCGGTTTTCCGGGTTAGCGGCCAGCGCAATCGCAATCAGCGCTACCACCAGCACCATGAAGCGGCCGATCCAGACCAACTCTTTCTGACCGGCGTTTTTACGCAGGAAGGCTTTATACAGATCTTCGGTAATCGCGCTGGAGCAGACCAGCAGCTGGCAGCTCAGGGTCGACATGACCGCCGCCAGAATGGCCGACAGCAGGATCCCGGCAATCCACGGGTTAAACAGGATTTGCGCCAATTCGATAAATACCCGTTCGGCGTTCTGATTAACCGCGCCCGCCAGGCTCGGGTTGTTATTAAAGTAGGCGATACCGAAGAAACCGACCGATACCGCGCCCGCCAGACAGAGGATCATCCAGGTCATACTAATACGACGCGCATGAACAATGCTGTGGTGAGAATCTGCCGCCATAAAGCGCGCCAGAATATGCGGCTGGCCGAAATAACCGAGACCCCAACCCATCAGCGAAATAATCGCCACGAAGTTCAGTCCCTTGAGCATGTCGATATTTTCGATGCTTTTTTGCTTAATCACTTCCAGCGAATCGCCGAAACCGCCGACCGAGATAATCACCATCACCGGCGTTAAAATCAGCGCGAAGATCATCAGGCTGGCCTGCACGGTATCGGTCCAGCTTACCGCCAGGAAACCGCCCACGAAGGTATAGATGATTGTCGCGGCGGCACCGGCCCACAGCGCGGTTTCATAGCTCATACCGAAGGTGCTTTCGAACAGACGCGCGCCGGCAACAATCCCGGAAGCACAATAAATAGTGAAGAACAGTAAGATAACCAGCGCGGAGATAATACGCAGCACACGGCTTTTATCTTCGAAGCGTCCGGTAAAATAGTCCGGCAGCGTCAGGGCGTTGTTGTTGACTTCGGTATGCACGCGCAGGCGCCCGGCCACCAGTTTCCAGTTAATCCACGCCCCCAGGGTCAGGCCGATGGCGATCCAGCTTTCGGAAATCCCGGAGAGAAAAATCGCCCCCGGTAACCCCATCAGCAGCCAGCCGCTCATATCTGATGCACCGGCAGAGAGCGCGGTCACAAATGGCCCAAGACTGCGGCCGCCGAGAATATAATCGTCAAAGTTCTTGGTTGAGCGCCAGGCAATAAAACCTATCAGTACCATGCCAAAAATATAAACAATAAACGTCACCAACATGGGTGTGCTAATAGCCATGCAAATCTCCAGAATTTATTTCGACAACGTCCAACTTTGTCGTTTTATCCACTACCGGAACGGGGTAATGGCGTATTGGTTGTATTGGGCGAGCGTATCCTGACGGATGCGTCGGTATTTCACAAACGATTTAACACAGCATTTACACGAAAGTTGTCTCAGGAAAAATAGCAATTTTCTATAGGTTGCACTCCCTCACGTTTTTACGGGTTGCACCTGAAAAAACTGTTAAGCAACGCAGATAAATACGTTATTTGAATGAGGCTATTTATTGGAAAATCTTATCAAGGCTATTAACAATTCATTCATTTCTCAGCTTGCTAGCCAGGTCACAATTAACAAGGTTGCACAAAGTTGCAACATGGGTGATATTTCTACGCAACCAATAAAAGGGCATTACATAGCTAACAGGAGTTCCCGCAATGGGCACCACCACCATGGGTGTAAAACTTGACGACGCCACGCGCGAACGCATTAAGTCCGCCGCGAGCCGTATTGACCGCACGCCGCACTGGCTGATTAAGCAAGCCATCTTCAACTATCTGGAAAAGCTGGAAAACGACGAGACGCTACCGGAACTGCCGGCGCTCCTTTCCGGCGCCGCCAATGAAAGCGATGAAGCAGGCACTCCGGCGGACGAGCCGTATCAGCCGTTCCTTGAGTTCGCCGAACAAATTCTGCCGCAATCGGTCAGCCGCGCGGCGATCACCGCCGCCTGGCGACGCCCGGAAACCGATGCGGTACCGATGTTGCTGGAGCAGGCCCGTCTGCCGCAGCCGTTAGGCGAACAGGCGCACAAGCTGGCCTACCAGCTGGCGGAAAAGCTACGCAACCAGAAAACCGCCAGCGGCCGCGCCGGCATGGTGCAGAGCCTGCTGCAGGAGTTCTCGCTTTCCTCGCAGGAAGGCGTGGCGCTGATGTGCCTGGCCGAAGCGCTGCTGCGCATTCCGGATAAAGCCACCCGCGATGCGCTAATCCGCGACAAAATCAGCAACGGCAACTGGCAATCGCATATCGGCCGCAGCCCGTCGCTGTTCGTTAACGCCGCCACCTGGGGGCTGTTGTTTACCGGGAAACTGGTGTCGACGCATAATGAGACCAGCCTCTCCCGCTCGCTGAACCGCATTATTGGCAAGAGCGGCGAACCGCTGATCCGCAAAGGCGTGGATATGGCGATGCGCCTGATGGGCGAGCAGTTCGTCACTGGCGAAACCATCGCCGAAGCGCTGGCCAACGCCCGCAAGCTGGAAGAGAAAGGGTTCCGTTACTCCTACGATATGCTCGGCGAAGCCGCGCTGACCGCCGCCGATGCGCAGGCCTATATGGTCTCTTATCAGCAGGCGATCCACGCCATCGGTAAAGCCTCCAACGGCCGCGGCATTTATGAAGGGCCGGGGATCTCAATTAAACTTTCCGCGCTGCACCCGCGCTACAGCCGCGCGCAGTATGACCGGGTCATGGAAGAGCTCTATCCGCGCCTTAAATCGCTGACGCTGCTGGCGCGCCAGTACGACATCGGCATTAACATCGATGCCGAAGAGGCCGACCGCCTGGAGATCTCCCTCGACCTGCTGGAAAAACTATGCTTCGAACCGGAGCTGGCCGGCTGGAACGGCATCGGCTTTGTTATTCAGGCCTATCAGAAACGCTGCCCGTTTGTGATTGATTCGCTGATCGACATGGCGACCCGCAGCCGCCGTCGCCTGATGATTCGCCTGGTGAAAGGCGCCTATTGGGATAGCGAAATCAAACGCGCGCAGATGGAAGGCCTCGAAGGCTATCCGGTTTATACCCGTAAGGTCTACACCGACGTTTCGTATCTCGCCTGCGCCAAAAAGCTGCTGGCGGTACCGAACCTGATTTATCCGCAGTTTGCCACCCATAACGCCCATACGCTGGCGGCTATCTACCAGCTGGCGGGGCAAAACTACTACCCTGGCCAGTACGAGTTCCAGTGCCTGCACGGCATGGGCGAACCGCTGTATGAGCAGGTCGTGGGCAAAGTCGCCGACGGCAAACTAAACCGTCCGTGTCGTATCTACGCGCCGGTCGGTACCCATGAAACGCTGCTGGCGTATCTGGTGCGTCGTTTGTTGGAAAACGGCGCCAATACTTCCTTCGTTAACCGTATCGCGGATAATACCCTGCCGCTGGACGAACTGGTGGCCGATCCGGTCAGCGCGGTCGAAAAACTGGCGCAGCAGGAAGGCCAGGCCGGCCTGCCGCATCCGAAAATTCCGCTGCCGCGCGATCTCTACGGTCACGGCCGCAGCAACTCCGCCGGTCTGGATCTGGCTAACGAACACCGACTGGCCTCCCTCTCCTCTTCGTTGCTTAACAGCGCGCTGCATAAATGGCAGGCGCTACCGATGCTGGAGCAGCCGGTGGTAGAAGGCGAGATGCAGCCGGTCATTAACCCGGCGGAACCGAAAGATATCGTCGGCTACGTCCGCGAAGCCAGCGATGCCGAAGTGCAGCAGGCGCTGACCAGCGCTATCAATAACGCGCCAATTTGGTTCGCCACTCCGCCGCAGGAACGCGCCGCCATTCTTGAGCGCGCTGCCGTACTGATGGAAAGCCAGATGCCGACCCTGATGGGGATCCTGGTGCGCGAAGCTGGCAAAACCTTCAGCAACGCCATTGCTGAAGTGCGCGAAGCGGTCGACTTCCTGCACTATTATGCCGGTCAGGTGCGTGACGATTTCGATAATGAAACCCACCGCCCGTTGGGCCCGGTCGTCTGTATCAGCCCGTGGAACTTCCCGCTGGCGATCTTCACCGGCCAGATTGCCGCGGCGCTGGCGGCAGGCAACAGCGTGCTGGCCAAACCGGCCGAACAGACGCCGCTTATCGCCGCGCAAGGCGTAGCGATTCTGCTGGAAGCCGGCGTACCGCCGGGCGTGATTCAACTGCTGCCGGGCCGCGGGGAAACCGTCGGCGCCGCGCTAACCTCAGACGAACGCGTTCGCGGCGTAATGTTTACCGGTTCGACCGAAGTAGCGACGCTGCTGCAGCGCAACATCGCTAACCGCCTTGATGCGCAGGGCCGTCCGACACCGCTTATCGCGGAAACCGGCGGCATGAACGCGATGATCGTCGACTCGTCGGCGCTCACCGAGCAGGTGGTGATTGACGTACTGGCCTCGGCTTTCGACAGCGCCGGCCAGCGCTGTTCCGCCCTGCGCGTGCTGTGCCTGCAGGAAGAAGTCGCCGACCATACGTTAACCATGCTGCGCGGCGCGATGAGCGAATGCCGGATGGGTAATCCGGGTCGCCTGACCACCGATATCGGCCCTGTAATCGACGCGGAAGCCAAAGAGAATATCGAACGCCATATTCAGGCGCTGCGCGCGAAAGGCCGCAATGTCTTCCAGGCGGTACGTGAAAATAGCGAAGATGCCCGCGAGTGGAATCATGGTACTTTCGTGGCGCCGACGCTTATCGAACTCGAGAGCTTCGACGAACTGAAAAAAGAGGTCTTCGGCCCGGTTCTGCACGTGGTGCGCTATAACCGTAACGAACTGGATAAGCTGGTTGAGCAGATTAACGCCTCCGGCTACGGCTTGACCCTCGGCGTGCATACCCGTATCGACGAGACCATTGCGCAGGTCACCGGCAGCGCGAAAGTCGGCAACCTGTACGTCAACCGCAATATGGTTGGCGCGGTGGTCGGCGTACAGCCGTTCGGCGGCGAAGGGTTATCGGGCACCGGCCCGAAAGCCGGCGGCCCGCTGTACCTGTATCGTCTGCTCTCCAGTCGCCCACAGGACGCGGTCGGCGTCACTTTCGCCCGCCAGGATGCGGAGCGTCCGCTGGACGCCCAGTTGAAAACGCTGCTGGAAAAACCGCTGCAGGCGCTGCAGCAGTGGGCGGCTGGCCGTCCTGAACTGCAGGCGCTGTGTCAGCAATACAGCGATCTGGCGCAAAGCGGCACCCAACGTCTGCTGCCAGGGCCAACCGGCGAGCGCAATACCCTGACGCTGATGCCGCGCGAGCGCGTATTGTGCGTGGCGGATAACGAGCAGGACGCGCTGATTCAACTGGCTGCGGCAATGGCGGTTGGCTGTGAAGTGCTGTGGCCGGATAGCGCTCTGCAGCGCGAACTGGCGAAGAAACTGCCGCGTGAGGTCAGCGAGCGCATTCATTTTGCGAAAGCGGATCAGTTGACCAGCCAGGCCTTCGACGCGGTCATTTATCATGGTGATTCCGATCAGCTGCGCGAGCTGTGTGAGCAGGTGGCGGCGCGCGACGGGGCAATTGTATCGGTGCAGGGCTTTGCGCGCGGCGAAACCAATCTGCTGCTGGAGCGCCTGTATATCGAGCGTTCATTGAGCGTCAACACCGCCGCGGCAGGCGGTAACGCCAGCCTGATGACCATCGGCTAAAACGGGCTCCCCGGTGGCGCTACGCTTACCGGGGCTACATAACCCCGCCAAAGGATAGCCCGGATAAGGCGCTATGCGCCGCCATCCGGGAAATCTACGGCGTGTTCAACTAATGACAGCCGACGTTAGCTGTGCTTAATTAAGGCTCCCGGACGGGAGCTTTTTTTATGGGAGTAGAACGATGAAACGCACTTTAATTGCCGTGGCTGCCCTATTAGCCAGCGGCGCGGCGTGGGCGGATGACTGCAGCAACGCCAACACGCAAACCGAAATGAACCAGTGCGCCGCGGCACAATATCAGGCGGCCGATAAAAAGCTGAATGAGACCTGGGAGCAGGCGCTGAAACGCGCCTCCGGCAAACAGCTTGAATTGCTGAAAAAAGCCCAGCAGGCGTGGATTTCCCTGCGTGACGCCGACTGCGCGTTTCTCGCTTCCGGCGCGGAAGGCGGCAGTATGCAACCGATGCTGATAAGCCAGTGCATGACCGATAAGAGCGTCGAGCGCGAAGCCTTCCTCGCCTCGCTGCTTCAGTGCGAAGACGGCGACCAAAACTGCCCGCTGCCGCCAGCTAATTAACGTACGCGGATCCCTTCGATAATCATCCGCTGCACGTTATCCACAGTTTGCTGGAAAAACTGCTCATCCTGCAGCGTTGCGCCGGTTACCGCCTCCACCTGAGTGGCGAAATCGGCGTAATGCTGCGTCGTCGCCCAGATCATAAAGATAAGGTGCTGCGGATCGACCGCCGCCAGCTTGCCGCTATCAATCCATGACGAGATTATCGCCGACTTTTCATCTATCAACGCCTTCAGATCGCCGGTCAGTTCGCCCATGAGCAGCGGCGCCCCCTGTAGCATCTCCAGACAGAACAGTCTGGAGGCCTGAGGATGATCGCGCGATACTTCAAGCTTAAGGCGAATATATTCGCGGATCGCCACCAGCGGGCTGATATCTTCGCGAAATGCCCGCAGCGGCGCCAGCCAGATGGCGAGGATCCGCTGCAGCACGGCAACGTACAGCGCCTCTTTTGACGGGTAGTAATAGAGTAAATTGGTTTTCGATACCCCGGCCAGTTCAGCGACCTGTTCCAGCCGCGTACCGTGAATGCCGAACTGCGAGAAGGTCTCCAGCGCAGCGGCCAGAATGGCCTCTTTTTTGGCGCTCACCGCCTGTGAACGCTTGCCGGTTTTTTTCACGGCGCCCTGTGCCATACGTCTTCTCCTTCAGTAGTCGTCTTCAGCATAGCAAAAGCCCCTCGCCGACACGACCCTGCGCACTCCGATCGCGCATGACTGCCGTTTTTTCGTGCACTGATTTTGACCATTCGGTCCACATTTTCATCATCAAATCCGGCAACCATTACACAACACATTAATAACAAAACCTTTTTTAAAACTGGCATTACCTTTGCTTTATTTCCACTGCGAGGTGGTTCGGGGAGAGGCAGGATGCCGCACCGCGCGATTTCATCTTCCATGACGACAGAGAGGTAGTTATGAAAATCGGTGTTTTCGTTCCCATTGGTAATAACGGCTGGTTAATTTCCACGCATGCGCCGCAGTATATGCCGTCCTTCGAACTGAATAAGGCGATTGTGCAGAAGGCCGAGCGCTACCATTTCGACTTCGCGCTCTCCATGATCAAACTGCGCGGCTTTGGAGGAAAAACGGAATTCTGGGATCATAACCTGGAATCGTTCACCCTGATGGCCGGTCTGGCGGCGGTGACGTCGAAGATAGAGATTTATGCCACCGCCGCGACGCTGACGCTCCCTCCGGCCATCGTCGCCCGCATGGCGTCCACTATCGACTCTATCTCCGGCGGACGTTTTGGCGTGAATCTGGTGACCGGCTGGCAAAAACCGGAATATGACCAGATGGGGATCTGGCCCGGCGATGAATACTTCGCCAGTCGCTATGACTACCTGACTGAATACGTTACGGTTCTGCGCGACCTGTGGGGCACCGGGCGCAGCGATTTTAAAGGTGATTACTTCACCATGAACGACTGCCGGGTCAGCCCGCGGCCCTCGCAGCCGATGAAGGTTATCTGCGCCGGGCAAAGCGACGCCGGCATGGCGTTCTCCGCCCAACACGCCGACTACAACTTTTGCTTTGGCAAAGGGGTTAATACCCCCGCCGCCTTCGCGCCCACAGCCGCACGGATGATGCAGGCGGCGGAAAAAACCGGCCGCGACGTTGGTTCCTACGTGCTGTTTATGGTGATCGCCGACGAAACTGACGAAGCGGCCCGCGCTAAATGGGAACACTACAAGGCCGGCGCGGATGAAGAGGCGCTGGCTTGGCTGACCGAACAGAGCCAGAAAGATACCCGCTCCGGCAGCGATACCAACGTCCGCCAGATGGCCGACCCCACCTCCGCGGTCAACATCAATATGGGCACCCTCGTCGGCTCTTATGCCAATGTCGCCCGTATGCTCGATGAGGTGGCGGCGGTCCCCGGTACCGACGGCGTACTGCTGACCTTCGATGATTTCCTGCAGGGCATTGACGCCTTCGGCGAACGTATTCAGCCGCTGATGCGCTGCCGTGACCATATTGCTCCCATTACCCGCGAGGTGGCCTGATGATTACCCTTCCCGCTCGCCCGGAATCGCTGACCTTCGCGCCCCAGCACAGCGCGCTGATCGTGGTCGATATGCAAAACGCCTATGCAAGCCAGGGCGGATATCTGGATCTCGCCGGTTTTGACGTCTCCGCCACCCGGCCGGTTATCGATAATATTAATCTCGCGGTGGCCGCCGCCCGCGCCGCCGGCATGTTAATCATCTGGTTCCAGAATGGCTGGGACGAACAGTATGTGGAAGCCGGCGGCCCCGGCTCGCCGAATTACCATAAATCCAACGCGCTGAAGACCATGCGCCAACGCCCGGAACTGCAGGGCAAGCTGCTGGCAAAAGGCGGTTGGGATTATCAACTGGTTGACGAATTGCGGCCGCAGGAGGGCGATATCGTCCTGCCGAAACCGCGCTACAGCGGTTTCTTCAATACCCCGCTCGACAGCATTTTACGCAGCCGCGGTATTCGCCACCTGGTGTTCACCGGCATCGCCACCAACGTCTGCGTCGAATCGACGCTGCGCGATGGCTTCTTCCTCGAATACTTCGGCGTGGTGCTGGAGGATGCCACCCATCAGGCAGGTCCCGCCTTCGCGCAACAGGCGGCGTTGTTCAACATTGAAACCTTTTTCGGCTGGGTCAGCGATGTCGGCAGCTTCTGTCGCGCCATAGACCCCGCCGCCCCGCTCGCTTTTAGCGAGGAGAAACGCTATGCCTAAACAGGTGATTATTCCCCCCGGCACCGCTACGCCGATTGCCCCCTTTGTTCCTGGGACGCTCGCCGATGGGGTGGTATATGTCTCCGGCACTCTGCCGTTTGATAAGCAAAACAATGTGCTCTACCCCGGCGACCCAAAGGCGCAAACCCGTCACGTGCTGGAGACCATCAAATGCGTTATCGAAACGGCGGGGGGCAGTATGGCGGATGTGACCTTCAACAGTATCTTTATTACCGACTGGCAAAATTACGCCGCGATTAACGAGGTCTACGCCGAGTTTTTCCCCGGTGATAAACCGGCGCGTTTCTGTATTCAGTGCGGGCTGGTGAAACCCGATGCGCTGGTGGAAATTGCCAGCGTCGCCCATATCGGTACTCCAACATGATGAGGCTCAATATTGCCCCGCCGCCGTGGCCCGGCGCGCCGGTGGTGGTGCTGAGCGCCGGGCTTGGCGGCGCTGGCGCGTACTGGCTGGCGCAGCGGGCGGCGCTGGAACAGCATTATCAACTGGTGCTCTATGACCATAACGGTACCGGGGAGAATCGCGGCCCGTTGCCGGAAAATTACAGTATGGCGACCATGGCGCAGGAGCTTTTCCTCGCTCTGCAAGCGGCCGGTCTTACGCGCTTCGCGCTGGTGGGTCACGCGCTGGGGGCGCTGATTGGCCTGCAGCTGGCACTCGATCGCCCCGAGGCGGTGAGCGCCCTGGTGCTGGTCAACGGCTGGCTGACGCTGTCGCCGCATACCCGCCGCTGCTTTCAGGTCCGCGAACGCCTGCTGCATGCCGGCGGCGCCCAGGCGTGGGTCGAGGCTCAACCGCTGTTTCTCTATCCGGCAGAGTGGATGGCAGCCCGCCTGCCGCGTCTCGAAGCGGAAGACGCGTTGGCCATTAGCCATTTCCAGGGCAAGGAGAATCTATTGAAACGGCTGCAGGCCCTGAAACAGGCGGATTTTTCGCGCCGCGCGGCGGCTATCGCCTGCCCGACGCTCATCATCAGCGCCGCCGACGACCTGCTGGTCCCCGCCTCCTGCTCGCGAATGCTGCAGGCGGCGATACCCGGTAGCCGACTCGTGGAAATGGCCTGGGGCGGCCATGCCTGTAACGTTACCGACAGCGACACTTTTAACCCTATCTTACGCGACGGTCTGGCGGCCCTGCTGCCGGTCGCCGAGGAGAATATATGAGCGAAGCAATCAACCAAAAGGCTTGCGAAACCCTTTTCACCCGTGCCCGGACCTACAATGGCTGGCGAGATCTCGCGGTTAGTGACCAGCAACTGCGGGCAATTTACGACCTGATGAAAATGGGGCCGACCTCGGCCAACTGTTCACCGGCGCGAATCGTTTTTGTGCGCAGCGCCGAGGGCAAAGCGAAACTCCGCCCAACGCTCTCCAGCGGCAATGTGGAAAAAACCATGCAGGCGCCGGTCACCGCCATCGTGGCCTGGGATAGCGCGTTTTACGACCGCCTGCCCGCGCTGTTTCCCCACGGCGACGCCCGGAGCTGGTTTACTTCCAGCCCGCAGCTGGCTGAGGAAACCGCCTTTCGCAACAGCTCGCTGCAGGCGGCGTATCTGATTTTCGCCTGCCGCTCGCTGGGCCTCGACACCGGCCCGATGTCGGGGTTCGAGCGCGAGAAAGTCGATGCGGCGTTTTTCGCCGACAGCGGCTGGAAAAGCAATCTGCTGGTGAATATCGGCTATGGCGACCCCGGCAAACTGTACGACCGACTGCCGCGCCTGACCTTTGATGAAGCCTGCCTGCTGGTATAAGGAGACGATAATGAACCTAGCGGATCGACACAGTTTTCGCGACGCCATGGCCCACGTCGGCGCGGCGGTGAACATTATCACCACCGAAGGACCTGCCGGGCGCGCCGGTTTTACCGCCAGCGCGGTCTGCAGCGTAACGGACACCCCGCCTACGCTGCTGGTGTGCCTCAACCGTTCGGCCTCGGTCTGGCCGATATTCAGCGAGCATCAGACCCTTTGCGTCAATACCCTCGCGGCAGGGCAGGAGGAATTATCGACTATCTTTGGCGGCAAAACCCCGATGGCGGAACGTTTCGCCGCCGCCGTCTGGCAAACCGGCGCGACCGGCTGCCCGCGGCTGAAAGAGGCGCTGGTCAGTTTCGACTGCCGCATCGACCAGCGACTGCAGGTCGGCACCCATGACATTCTGTTTTGCCAGGTCGTGGCTATCAGCCGCCAGCCGGAACCGCGCGGTCTGATGTGGTTTGACCGCGGCTACCACACGCTTATGCGGCCCGTTTGTTAACCTCTCACCCGGGATATCATCATGGCACTCTTCAGTTTTCCTCGCTGGCAGTTAACCTCCCCCGCCGCGGATGCCGGCGTTGTCGCCCCGGATGAACGTTTATCCGCCGCACAAACGCTGATCATGGGCGTGCAGCACGCCGTGGCGATGTTTGGCGCGACCGTATTAATGCCTTTATTGATGGGGCTTGATCCGAACCTGGCTATCCTGATGTCGGGAGTGGGCACTCTGCTGTTCTTTGTCGTCACTGGCGGTCGGGTACCGAGCTATCTTGGATCCAGCGCCGCCTTCGTCGGCGTGGTCATCACCGTTACCGGCTTTACCGGCCAGGGGTTGAATCCTCATCTCAGCGTCGCCCTCGGCGGCATCATCGCCTGCGGGCTGCTCTATACCCTGATTGGGCTGGTGGTGATGAAAATCGGCACCGGCTGGATAGAGCGTCTGATGCCGCCCGCGGTAACCGGCGCGGTGGTGATGGCGATCGGTCTTAACCTGGCGCCGATTGCCGTGCACAGCGTTTCCGCCAACGCCTTCGACAGCTGGATGGCGATGCTGACGGTGCTTTGTATCGGCGCCGTCGCGGTATTTACCCGAGGACTGCTGCAGCGTCTGCTTATCCTGGTGGGGCTCATTATCGCCTGTGCGCTCTATGCGCTGCTGGCCAACGGATTCGGTCTTGGCAAACCGCTGGATTTTGCCCCGGTCGCTCAGGCGGCATGGTTTGGGGTCCCGCACTTTACTTCGCCCACCTTTGACAGCCAGGCGATGCTGCTGATAGCGCCAGTGGCCATCATTCTGGTGGCGGAAAACCTGGGGCATTTGAAGGCCGTCGCGGGAATGACTGGACGCAATCTGGATCCCTGGATGGGGCGCGCGTTTGTCGGCGACGGGCTAGCGACCCTGCTTTCCGGCGCCTGCGGCGGTAGCGGCGTCACCACCTATGCGGAGAACATCGGCGTTATGGCGGTGACCAAAGTCTATTCAACGCTGGTGTTTGTCGCCGCGGCGCTGATCGCCATCCTGCTCGGTTTTTCACCCAAGTTCGGCGCCCTGATTCATACGATTCCAGGCCCGGTAATTGGCGGCGCGTCAATCGTGGTTTTTGGTTTGATTGCGGTCACCGGGGCGAGGATATGGGTGCAAAATCGGGTCGATCTCAGCCAGAATGCGAATTTAATCATGGTGGCGGTGACTTTGGTTCTGGGCGCAGGCGATTTTACCTTGTCGCTGGGGGGCTTCCGCCTGGGCGGGATTGGGACGGCGACTTTCGGCGCTATTGCGCTGCATGCGTTGCTTAACCGCCGCCAGCATCAGGAAAAGGTGGCGAAAGCCACTACGATATAACCAGGGATGGGTTCGCCCCGGCGGTGCGGCTGCCGGGGCGAAAATTAGGGCTCGTGCCGATCCGCAAGCTCTGGTGCTTCCTCCGCCGCGATCTGCGACCGTGATTTTTTCTTCCACTTCAGCTCGCTGACCAGTACCCCGGCGAGAATAAACAGACAGCCCACCAGCGCCAGCAGCGGCAAACGCTCGCCGGCGATACGACCAAACACGCCAGCCCAAACCGGCTCGCCGGTGTAAATCAGCGTCGCCCGCGTTGGCGATACGCTACGCTGCGCCCAGTTCATGGTGACCTGAATAATGGCGCTGAAAATCCCCAACCCCAGCGCGACGGCCAGCAGTTCCGGGCGCATCGGCGGGATCGACTCCCCTGCCGGGCCCATCGCGGCAAATGCCACCAGCGAAGCGGTCGCCAGCTGTACCACCGTCACCCGGCGCACATCGACCTGACGCGCCCACGCGCTTATTAAAATGATTTCGGCAGCGATAGCCACGGCGCTTGCCAGGGTAATCATTTCGCCAATTCCCAACGCCAGCAGATTATTTTCCGGCCCCGCCAGCAGGATCAGCCCGATAAACGCCAACACGATGCCCACGCAGGACATGACGCCGGGCATGCGCCCCAGACACAGCCACTGCAACAGCGGTACCAGCGGTACATACATGGCGGTAATAAACGCCGATTTACTGCTGGAGATGGACTGTAAGCCCCAGGTTTGCAGGCTGTAACCGAGCGCAATCGCCACGCCGATCGCGACACCGGCCTTAACCTCAAGCCAGGTCAGGCCGCGTAGCGTACGCAGCGACAGTAGCGCTACCGCCAGCGCGGCGGTGGCGAAGCGCAGGCCGACGAAGAAAAACGGCCCGCTAAAGCTCACGGCGTATTGTACGGCAAGAAAGGTTCCGCCCCAGAACATGGTGATCACAATCAGGATCAGTTCCTGCGGCGTTATTGAGAGTTTGAGCGAAGACATGCGGCGACCAATAGCAAAAAATAGCTAACCAGTTTCGCAGGCGCTTCAGGCCGAAAGCAACACCCATTGACAAAAAAACCGCCGACATACGTCGGCGGCGAGGGTGATGCGGCAGGGTCGGGGGAGATTAACACCGCATCATTAAAAACAGTCCCGGCTAGCTATTGCGATTGCCGTGACTATTTTTACCCCCTTTTTTGCCAGCTTCCGAGGCGCGTTGAGGATCGTTTTTAAAGTTCCCCCCGCTGTGCTGGCCACCTTTACGACCTGCTTCTGATGCTCTGGCACGATCTTCGGCAAAGTTGCCGGAACCGCCACGATGGTTTGCCATTACTGACCTCCATTGGATTTGACATCATATTGCATTAGGTGAGTTCAGGGCCTAAGCCCCCGCGGCATATGGCATGGCCATTGTGCATCGCGTGCTTATAAGCGTAGTAAATGAAACTCATTCCCTGGGCAAATAGTCACATTCCGCAACATTTAATCGTCAAAACCAGACGCCAGCCGCGAGCGCAACCGCTAAACATTTCTTCTCTCAGCTGAAATCAGCCCTGCGCAAAATGTATCTATTTGCTACGAGATACGTTGCAAATTAATCTTTGCCATTTTGTTATAAATCAAACAAATGTTTGTTGGATTTGCACTCTGCGCCACAGGCCTTATCTTTATAGATAGCCAGTCGTTTGGCTGGACAATTACGCAACCGAGGAGTGATGCAAATGGCTAAAATTCTGGTGCTTTATTATTCCATGTATGGACACATCGAAACCATGGCCCATGCCGTTGCCGAAGGGGCAAATAAAGTTGACGGCGTTGAGGTGGTTGTGAAGCGCGTGCCGGAAACTATGCAGGCTGAAGCGTTTGCCAAAGCAGGCGGGAAAACACAAAATGCGCCCGTCGCCACACCGCAGGAACTGGCGGAGTATGATGCCATCATCTTTGGTACCCCTACCCGTTTCGGCAATATGTCGGGACAAATGCGCACCTTCCTGGATCAGACCGGCGGTCTGTGGGCTTCCGGCGCGCTGTATGGCAAAGTCGCCAGCGTCTTCAGTTCAACCGGTACCGGCGGCGGCCAGGAGCAGACAATTACCTCAACCTGGACTACCCTTGCCCATCATGGGATGATCATTGTGCCGATTGGCTACGGCGCGCAGGAGCTGTTTGATGTCTCCCAGGTGCGCGGCGGCACGCCATATGGCGCAACCACCATCGCAGGCGGCGACGGCTCCCGTCAACCAAGCCAGGAAGAGCTGGCTATCGCTCGCTATCAGGGTGAACACGTCGCCAATGTGGCTGTGAAATTACACGGCTAACCTTCAACAGGAGGAGTTGCATGCCAAATCAAGAAGCGAAGGCCCACCACGTGGGCGAATGGGCAAGCTTACGTAATACCTCTTTGGAAATCGCCGAAGCCATTTTCGAACTCGCGAATTACGATGAAAAGCTGGCGGAGAAAATTTGGGAAGAAGGCAGCGATGAGGTGCTGTCGCGAGCTTTCGCCAAAACCGACAAAGACAGCCTCTTCTGGGGCGAACAGACCATCGAACGTAAAAACGTCTGATAGCTCAATTACGCGGGCATTGCGCCCGCGCTAATTCTTCACCCGGATTGCTCCGGGTTTTTTGTTTTATTTTGCCGCCTCGTTCATGACCTTTTTGAACGTCTCCAGCGGGCAGAATCCCTGATCATCTACCGGACAACCGTTAAGCGCCAGCGTGACCCGCTGCGGCGGGGATTGCAGGCTCAATGCGTCGGCATTGCGCAGCTGTTCAGTGCTTTGATAGACATACTCAATTTTCATTAAATCGCGATTGCTGCCGCTATCGTGCCAGCGCTGGAACAGCAACTTGCCGCCGATGGGCGTGCGCTCATACTGACCAGGTAACTGATAAGGTTTAAAGTCCAACGCCGTCAGCAGCGAAGCGATGTTGGAATCATGCCCGACCAGCAGCGTTACTTTCGCCTTACCGGCGCCATCGCCCACCAGCGCATTATCGATATATTTGACCAGCGGCTTAGCGACGTTGCGCGCCACTTCCGCGGAAGTAAACAGGCTGTCCTGATAGCCATTTTTCAGCTTCGACAACACCTGCCACTGCCTATCGCTGGCAATTTCGCCCCACGCCACCTGATCCTTCGGAAAACCTTCGTAGTATTGCAGGGTGAAGGCGTCGACCAGCGAGTTGCCGACCTTCAGCGGCCCGGAGACGCCCGGCTCCTGCTGATATTTGGCGCTAAAGGTATCTTTACCGTCGCTAAGCGAGCAGACATGCTTTTCTTTACAGGATGGCGAATTGCGATAGTCGGTCATCTCTTCCAGCAGCTTGTAGCTCTCAGCGAGCTGCATCCCCTGACGCTCTTTCTCCATCGCCTGCACCGCTTTTTGCGCGAATTCGGCTGAATCATCGGTAATGACCGGATTGAAAGTAGGATCCATGGTTCCCATCTGCGGCTGATGATGCACAGGCACCCCGCAGCCCGGGAAAGCGCCGGTGATAAAGAACTGCGCGGTTGCAACGGTGCGCTGCAGGCTATTGGCGTAGGCGTAAACCGCATTTTCAGGCGGGCACTCGCCGCTGTTCACCAGCTTCTGCTGCGCCAGCCACTCACGCATATAGTGACCCATGTAGACTTCCAGCACGCCGCCTTTGGTGGTCAACTGACCGCCTGGTACATCCCACTGCGGCCAGGATTTCGGCGTCGACTGCTCAAGTACGCTGCCATTATTGGCCAGCGGCGCGCGCAGGTTATGGCGGCTCATGATCAGCACCTGTTGCAGCTGATAGCCCTCAGGCGCAACGGCGTCCTGCGCCTGCACGCCGGCGGATAACAATACGGCCCCGGCCACCGCGGCAGCGAGTAGACTTTTTTTCATCCCTTCATCCTCAGTCATTTATTATCATCGCCATCATTGTGACGGATTTATGACATTTTTGCGGGCAATGGCTCACAAACTGAGGCGTCGGTCGCTTTTTTAACACTTCAGAGATGGCCGGGAGCGGCAGATTCAGGACCGTAGATACTGTTATCGGTTTACAACTTTTTAGCTTGAGAAAAGCGTTTATCTCGTGTCGCTCCAGAGTATATCGCGCTCCCGGTTAATTTTTCTGCCATATGTTTTCCGCGGCGCAGGGAGCGCACAGTGGGCGGCTAATCGCTGCCAGGGGTTTTTCCCGGAGGCGGCGCGTTGCGCCTTCTCCGGCTACCAAATCGCACAGCGCCGTAGCCCCGGTAAGCGGCAGCGCCACCGGGGGTTTTGAGATCACCAGCACCAGTAGTGTCAGCCAGCGTGGTGAAGAAATTAACGGCAGGCCGTACGGACCGTAGATCGGGTAAAGCGTTAGCCGCACCCGACAAAAAACGGCACCGCCGGTCGCCCGGATAAAGCGCAAGCCATAACCCGGGAGTACCTCAGTTGGTATGATCTTAACCGCTACCGAAGGCATAAAACAGAGTCAGGATGAGTGTCGCAGAGGGAGTGGCGAAAGCGGCGTCTATTCCGGTAATGGCACCGCCGCCAACGTACAAATCGCTTCATGTTCGCCGCCCCGGCGATCGACCATAACCACTTTATCCCCGGCTTTTTTACCTTCGCAGGGTTTTAACACCTGCTCGACAATTCGTTCGCGAACCTGTTGGCTTTCCGACTGCGCCCAACTGGCAAAAGCCGTCAGCATAAGCGCCGAAGCAAGCAGGCCGGCGAGACATTTTTTAAACATGCATTACTCTCAGAAAATTCTCAATCAACGATTAGCGTAACAGCCGCCATCCCGTTCGTCTGTAAATTGACTTAACGGAGTGTTACATCCAACGCCAGGACGCCCACAGAGCGTCATAAACACATTAACACCATCAATACTTTAACATAACGAGCCATGCCGGATGCCTTTGGCACTTTTAGGTCATCTTTCGGAAACATCCCGATGATATCGTCTTCGTGAGGCGTTATTTTTTCTTCTGTTTAAACAACTCATTAGGTTAATTTATGTCGGGTTTTGTGCTCTTTATCGTGGCGATTGCTCTGCTGGGAGTCGCCGTTTACAGTCTGGTGTCCTATATCAAAGAACGCCGCGCCGCTCAGTTGCCAACCGATAAAAAAAAGAAATAATTTCACTTTGCCAATCTTTACACCCGGGCTGCGTAACAAACAGAGAAGGCAGGCTTAGCGCCTGCCTTCTCTCCTGCTATCACTAAAAGTTAAGACTCCCAGGCCTGCTCCGCTTTCGTCGCGTCAAACTGCGGCGGCGGTTTACGGAAACGGCGGGTCAGGTAGGTCAGATAAAGCAATCCCAGCGCGGCCCACACCAGACCCAACGTCAGCGAGGTCGCCTCAAGGTTCAACCACAGTACCCCCACGGTCAGCGCGCCGACCATCGGCAACAGCAGGTAGTGGAAGCGGTCTTTCCAGGTTTTGTTATACCCCTTACGCCGCCAGAAGTGGTTGTATACCGAGAGATTAACGAAGGTAAAAGCCACCAGCGCGCCGAAGTTGATAAGCGCCGTCGCGGTCACCAGGTCGAAGAACAGCGCCGACAGCGCGACGATGCCCACCATAATCACGTTCAGCGCCGGGGTACGCCATTTCGGATGCACATAGCCGAAAATGCGCTCCGGGAAGACGTTATCGCGGCCCATCACGTACAGCAAGCGCGACACGCTGGCGTGCGACGCCAGGCCCGATGCCAGGGTATTAACAAAAGTGGTGCACAGAAAAATCGACTGGAACAGCTTGCCGCCGACGTACAGCGCAATTTCCGGCAGCGCGGCGTCCGGATCTTTAAAACGATGGATATCCGGGAAGAACAACTGCATAAAGAACGAGGCGACGATAAAAATAATGCCGCCGTACATTGCGGTAAGGAAGATGGCCTTCGGGATCACCCGCGCGGCATTCGGGGTTTCTTCTGAAAGCGTGGTAACGGCGTCAAAGCCGAGGAACGAGAAGCAGACAATCGTCGCGCCGGTAATAATCGGGATCAAATGCGCATTCTCGCTGATAAACGGCTGCAGCGACCAAACGGTACCAACGCCCTCGCCTTTATGCAGCCCTTGTACCACCAGAATCACAAACACCACCATGATGGAGATCTGCACCAGCACGAACAAGGTATTGAAGTTGGCCACCAGGTTGACGCTTTTCAGATTCGCCGCGGTCAGAATGGCGACAAAGGTCACCACCCACACCCACGGCGGCACTTCCGGAAACAGCGCGGAGAGGTAGATCTTCGCCAGCAGGACGTTAATCATCGGCAGGAACAGGTAGTCCAGCAGTGAGGACCAGCCGACCATAAAACCGATATGCGGGCTAATTGATTTTTGCGCATAGGTGTAGGCCGAACCCGCTTCCGGGAACTGGCGCACCAGCTTGCCGTAGCTGATGGCGGTGAATAGCACCCCAGCCAGCGCCAGCAGATAAGAGGCTGGAACGTGGCCATTACTGATGCCGGAAACGATGCCGAAGGTATCAAACACCGTCATGGGGGTCAGATAAGCCAGCCCCATCATCACCACTTGCCACAGTTTGAGCGATTTACGCAGACGCGGTTTTCCCGCCTGAGCGGCGTTTTCTGCAGGAAGATTAGCAGCCATGACGCATTCCCCCCATGCCGACGACAGTTTGCGGGCACAAAGACCGGGTAACAAACCTGCTTAGCAAGGGGGTAAGACGTAAATAAAAGGGTAAGACGGACCGATGAACGGCGGTAAGTTGGCATCCAATGCGGCCAAAGAGGCCCCCTTCTCCCTGCGGATATTTGAACATCTGCATCATCTCATTTCCTCGTCACACACTGTGTCGTTAACTGAAGCCCCGTTGCCGCCTGCGCTCCTTAACGCGACATCCGGGAAATGGCTGGGCTCCCAGCAAAAAGGACGACCAGGCTCCGCTCAGGCCGTATGATGCTACTGATTAAACTAATGCGCCCCTTACGGGGCGAACATCAGGCGTTTTTCAACATCCACTCAATTTCGGTTTCTGTGATAAGACGCTCAAACTGCAGTAACTCATCATTCTTACAGGCGTGGTAAACGTGGCAGAAACGCTCGCCAAGACGCTCCCGCAGATGATCGTTTTGCATAAACTCCCACAGCGCGTCGCTCTGGCGGATCGGGAACGGCAAGCCTTCTTGTTCCAGACCGTTACCTTCCACCTCTTCCTGCAGCGGCAGCGGATTATCCAGGCCGTGCAGGATGCCGGCGAAAATCGCCGCCATCACCAGATACGGGTTGGCGTCCGCCCCGGCTACGCGGTATTCAACGCGGTGGTTATGTCGATCGCCGCACGGGATACGCAGTGCTACCGTACGGTTGTTATGCCCCCATGACGCCTGCGTCGGCACATACATGCCCGCCTGGAAGCGACGATACGAGTTCACGTTCGGCGCCAGCAGCGCCATCGACGCCGGCATCAGGTCAATCATCCCGGCCAGCACGCGTTTCAGCAGGGCTGAATCCTCGCCGTCCGCATCCGCCAGCACGTTTTCACCCTTATTGTTTTGCATGCTGATATGGATATGCATCCCGCTACCCGCATGCTCTTCATAAGGTTTCGCCATAAAAGTGGCGTGCATCTTATGCTTCTCCGCCATTAAACGCACGAGACGTTTTAATGCCAGCGCATCATCGCACGCATCCAGCACGTTATCGGTGTGATGGAGGTTGATTTCGAATTGCCCCGGAGAGGCTTCAGCCACCGCGCCATCCGCCGGGATCAGCTGTAACTGGGCCAGTTCATCAATATCATTCAGTACATCGGCAAAATGGTTGAGGTTATCAACGGAATAGACCTGGCTTTGGGTATTGCGGTCGTCGGTGCCGGGCGCGCACGGCGGCTGCAGGTAGCCTTCGGCGTCGCGTTTGCGATCGAGTAAATAGAACTCCAGCTCTACCGCTACCACGGGGAACAATCCGCGCTGGCGGAGCTGCTGCCAGAGGCGGTTGAGTACGTTCCGCGGCTCAACGTCAAAGGGAGCGCCATCTTCATCAACCATGGTCAACAAGACCTGGCCGATGTATTCCGGATCGGCTGCCGAAGGGGTCAACGTACCCAATACCGGGACGCAGCTGCGGTCCGGTTCGCCCATATCCTGGCCAAGCCCGGCCTCTTCCACCACGTTGCCGAGAATATCCATCGCGAAAACGGACGCCGGGAAGTAGCAGCCCTTCTCCAGCTTGCTGAGGCTGGCGACCGGAATGCGTTTGCCGCGGAAGCAGCCGTTAAGGTCTGTGAGGAGTACATCGACATACTGAGTGTTGGGGTAGGTTTCGAGGTAGCGCTTCACTTCTTTAGCGAACGCGCTTACCCGTCTCTCTTCCGTCTGCTGAACAAAATTCTCAACTTCTACGATATTGGTTTCCATGATTCACCGCCGTTGTTTTAGTTTTCGGACCCTGACTGAAAACGTCAAATATAATGTCCACTATTCGAATGTGTATGCAAACAAAATGTTTGTCAAATGTTAAATTAAGTTTGCAAACGGCTATTTCCACTGCTAGATTGAGAAAATATTGAACGATATGGCCGTTTATCAGCCACTGGCGGTCATAATTTAGTCCACTTTGTGAGGGCGATCATGGAAAATATAATGTACAAGCCAGTTATTGGCGTCGTGATGTGTAGAAACAGGCTTAAGGGTCACCAGACCCAGACTCTGCAAGAAAAGTACCTGAATGCCATTGTTAACGCTGGCGGACTGCCGATTGCCCTGCCGCACGCGCTGGCCGAGCCGGAACTACTGGATGCGTTAGTCGATAAACTGGACGGGATCTACCTGCCAGGCAGCCCCAGCAACGTGCAGCCGCACCTTTATGGTGAAAACGGCGATGAGCCTGACGCCGACCCCGGGCGTGATCTTCTGAGCATGGCGCTAATTAACGCCGCGCTCGAAAGGCGCATCCCCATTTTCGCCATCTGCCGAGGGCTGCAGGAACTGGTTGTCGCCACCGGCGGGACTCTGTATCGTCGTCTGTTTGAACAGCCGGAACTGCTGGAGCATCGCGAAGATCCTGAACTACCGGTGGAGCAGCAGTATGCGCCGTCCCACCAGGTGGAGGTGCAGGAAGGAGGTTTACTTTCTCAGTTAATACCGGGCTGCAACACGTTTTGGGTAAACTCGCTACACGGCCAGGGCGCAAAAACGCTGGGTTCGCGTCTGCGCGTGGAGGCCCGTTCACCGGATGGGCTGGTTGAGGCGGTCAGCGTCAACGACCACCCTTTCGCGCTGGGCGTACAATGGCATCCTGAATGGAACAGTAGCGAATACGCCCTGTCGCGTATGTTGTTTGATGGTTTTATCACCGCCTGTCAGAGCCATGTCGCCGAAAAGCGGCGGCTCTGACCACTACAGTTAAGGAAATGCAAATATGAGCGATGACGGACTGGCGCCAGGGAAACGTCTGTCAGAGATCCGCCAACAGCTGGGTCTTTCACAGCGTCGTGCCGCCGAACTGTCTGGGTTAACACATAGTGCCATCAGCACCATAGAGCAGGACAAAGTCAGTCCTGCCATCAGTACGCTGCAAAAGCTGCTGAAAGTATATGGGCTGTCGCTCTCGGAATTCTTTTCTGAACCCGAAAAGCCGGATGAACCGCAGGTCGTCATTAATCAGGACGACCTTATCGAAATGGGGAGTCAGGGCGTTTCAATGAAACTGGTTCATAACGGAAATCCGAACCGTACGCTGGCGATGATTTTTGAAACTTACCAGCCTGGGACCACAACCGGGGAGAGAATTAAGCATCAGGGTGAGGAGATAGGCACCATACTGGAAGGTGAGATCGTGCTGACGATTAACGGTCAGTCGTACCACCTGGTGGCTGGACAGAGCTATGCCATTAATACCGGCATCCCTCATAGCTTCAGCAACACCTCGGCAGGTATCTGCCGCATTATCAGTGCCCATACCCCCACCACATTCTGATTTCTTAGCCTGAGCAGGTTTCAGGCTTTCTTCAGGCCTGTCGCGGCGGATGTAATATTTCCGCCGCGGCGAAGAACTCGCAGTAATAATACCTGCGCAGCGCGGAAATCTTATTTCCTGCTGGCCCAAAGATAATTAACGCCAGTGAATGGCGAAGAGACGGTTTTCTACCCCGGGGACGCCCTGCGCCCTGAGCCCCTGAAAACGCCGAACCCTATATTTTGCCGATGATGTTTTTAAGGAGTCATGATGAATTTTCAGCACCTGGCTTACTGGCAGGAAAAAGCGAAAAACCTGGCCATTGAAACGCGCTTATTTATTAACGGCGAATATTGCGCCGCGGCCGATAATACCACCTTCGAGACTATCGACCCTGCCGCACAGCAGACATTAGCGCAGGTCGCCCGCGGTAAAAAAACCGACGTCGAACGGGCAGTGAAAGCCGCGCGCCAGGCCTTTGATAACGGCGACTGGTCGCAGGCCTCCCCGGCCCGGCGTAAAGCGGTTCTCACGAAATTTGCCGACCTGATGGAAACCCATCGTGAAGAGCTGGCGCTGCTGGAAACGCTCGATACCGGCAAACCGATCCGCCACAGCCTGCGCGACGATATTCCCGGCGCCGCCCGCGCCATTCGCTGGTACGCCGAAGCGCTGGATAAAGTCTATGGCGAAGTGGCGCCCACCGGCGGCAACGAGCTGGCAATGATCGTTCGTGAACCGATTGGCGTGGTGGCCGCGGTGGTGCCGTGGAACTTCCCGCTGCTGCTGGCCTGCTGGAAACTCGGCCCGGCGCTGGCGGCAGGCAATAGCGTAATCCTCAAACCCTCGGAAAAATCGCCGCTTACCGCCCTGCGTCTGGCAGGGCTTGCAAAAGAAGCCGGACTTCCGGACGGGGTGTTAAACGTGGTCAGCGGCTTTGGCCACGAGGCCGGGCAGGCGCTGGCGCTGCATCCTGACGTTGAAGTCATCACCTTCACCGGATCCACCCGTACCGGCAAACAGCTGCTGAAAGACGCCGGCGACAGCAACATGAAGCGCGTGTGGCTGGAAGCGGGCGGCAAGAGCGCCAATATCGTCTTCGCCGACTGTCCGGATCTGCAAAAAGCGGTCAACGCCACCGCCGGCGGTATCTTCTATAACCAGGGGCAGGTCTGCATCGCCGGCACCCGCCTGCTGCTGGAAGAGAGCATCGCCGACGAGTTCCTGACGTTGTTGAAAGCCCAGGCGCAAAACTGGCAGCCGGGCAATCCGCTCGATCCCGATACCACCATGGGGATGTTAATTGATAACGCCCATGCCGACAGCGTGCACAGCTTTATCCGCGGCGGTGAGGCCAAAAGCACACTATTCCTCGACGGGCGGAAAAATCCGTGGCCAGCTGCCGTCGGCCCGACCATTTTCGTCGATGTCGACCCGGCATCAACCCTCAGCCGCGAAGAGATCTTCGGCCCGGTGCTGGTGGTCACGCGCTTCAAAAGTGAAGAACAGGCGCTGCAACTGGCCAACGACAGCGACTACGGTCTCGGCGCCGCGGTGTGGACCCGCGATCTGTCGCGCGCCCACCGCATGAGTCGCCGCCTGAAGGCCGGCTCGGTCTTCGTCAACAACTACAACGATGGTGATATGACCGTCCCGTTCGGCGGCTATAAGCAGAGCGGCAACGGGCGCGATAAATCGCTGCACGCGCTGGAAAAATTCACCGAACTGAAAACCATCTGGATTGCTCTGGAGTCTTGATCATGACTGAACATACCACTAGCTACTACGCCGCCAGCGCCAACAAGTATGAACCGTTCCCAACGCTGGAGGAATCAATCAACTGTGACGTCTGCGTCGTCGGCGGCGGTTACACCGGCCTCTCCTCGGCCCTGCATCTGGCCGAAATGGGCTACGACGTAGTAGTGCTGGAAGGCGCACGTATCGGCTTCGGCGCCAGCGGCCGTAACGGCGGACAGCTGGTTAACTCCTATAGCCGCGATATCGACGTTATTGAGAAGAACTACGGCCCGAATGCGGCCAAAATGCTCGGCAGCATGATGTTCGAAGGCGGCGATATTATTCGCGAACGCATTCAGCGCTACCAGATCCAGTGCGATTACCGCCCAGGCGGCCTGTTTGTGGCCATGAACCATAAGCAAATGGAAACGCTGGAAGAGCAAAAAGCCAACTGGGAGCGCTACGGTAATACCCAACTGGAACTGCTCGACAGCCATGCCATTCGTCGCGAAGTAGACAGCGACCGCTACGTCGGCGCCCTGCTCGACCACAGCGGCGGCCATATTCACCCGCTGAACCTCGCCATCGGCGAAGCGGACGCCATTCGTCTTAACGGCGGCCGGGTGTATGAGCAGTCGCCGGTGACCCGAATTCAGCACACCAGCCCGGCGGTGGTCAGTACCGCGCGCGGCCAGGTAACCGCGCGCTACGTGATCGTCGCCGGTAACGCCTATCTCGGCGACAAGCTTGAACCGGAGCTGGCAAAACGCAGCATGCCGTGCGGCACTCAGGTCGTGACGACCGCTCCGCTATCGGAAGACTTAGCCCGCTCGCTGATCCCGAAAAACTACTGCGTGGAAGATTGTAACTACCTGCTGGACTACTACCGTCTTACCGGCGACAACCGCCTGCTGTACGGCGGCGGCGTGGTCTACGGCGCCCGTGACCCGGACGACGTAGAGCGTCTGATTATGCCGAAGCTGCTGAAAACCTTCCCGCAGCTGCAGGGGGTGAAAATTGACTACCGCTGGACCGGCAACTTCCTGCTGACCCTGTCGCGTATGCCGCAGTTCGGCCGTCTGGATAACAATATTTACTACATGCAGGGCTACAGCGGTCACGGCGTGACCTGTACCCATCTGGCCGGACGCTTGATTTCAGAACTGCTGCGCGGCGATGCCGAGCGCTTCGATGCCTTCGCCAAACTGCCGCACTACCCGTTCCCGGGCGGGCGCAGCCTGCGAATTCCTTTTACCGCCATGGGCGCCGCCTACTACAGCCTGCGCGATCGCCTTGGGGTCTGATTTGCCGTTCGGTTCCGTGATTAACTTTGCTAAAGGGTGTTTATTATGAGCAACAATGAATTCCATCAGCGTCGTCTTACCGCTACCCCGCGCGGCGTGGGCGTTATGTGCAACTTCTTTGCCCAGAGCGCGCAAAACGCCACGTTGACCGATGTCGAAGGCAATGAATATATCGATTTCGCCGCCGGCATCGCGGTGCTGAATACCGGCCATCGCCATCCGCGGATGGTCGCCGCGGTTGAACAGCAGCTGCAGCAATTTACCCATACCGCCTATCAGATCGTGCCTTATGAAAGCTATGTGTCGCTAGCGGAGAAGCTCAACGAACTGGCGCCGGTGAAAGGCCCGGCAAAAACCGCCTTCTTCTCTACCGGCGCGGAAGCGGTAGAAAACGCGGTAAAAATCGCCCGTGCCCATACCGGACGCCCCGGCGTTATCGCCTTCGGCGGCGGTTTCCATGGCCGTACCTATATGACGATGGCGCTAACCGGTAAGGTCGCGCCGTACAAACTGGGCTTCGGGCCGTTCCCCGGCTCGGTATACCACGTGCCGTACCCGTCAGCGCTGCACGGTATCAGCACCGCCGATTCGATTACCGCCCTTGAACGCCTGTTCAAAGCCGATATCGAAGCCAAACAGGTGGCGGCGATTATTTTCGAACCGGTACAGGGCGAAGGCGGCTTTAACGTCGCGCCGAAAGAGCTGGTTGCCGCAGTACGCCGCCTCTGCGATGAGCACGGCATCGTAATGATTGCCGATGAAGTACAGAGCGGCTTCGCCCGCACCGGTAAATTGTTCGCCATGGATCACTATGCCGATAAACCGGATCTGATGACGATGGCTAAAAGCCTGGCGGGCGGCATGCCGCTTTCCGGCGTGGTCGGTAACGCGCAGATCATGGATGCCCCGGCGCCGGGCGGCTTAGGCGGCACCTACGCCGGTAACCCGCTGGCGGTGGCGGCCGCGCATGCGGTGCTGGATATCATTGATAACGAAGCGCTGTGCGAGCGCGCGCAGTTCCTCGGCGAGCGCCTGCTGGCGACGCTACAGGAAGTTAAGGGCTGGTGTCCGGCGCTGGTGGAAGCGCGCGGCGTGGGTTCGATGATCGCCGCCGAGTTCTTCGATCCGGCGACCGGCGAACCGTCGGCGGCGATTGCGCAGAAAATCCAGCAGCAGGCGCTGGAGCAGGGCCTGCTGCTGTTGACCTGCGGCCAGTATGGCAACGTTATTCGCTTCCTCTATCCGTTGACCATCCCGGATGCTCAATTCTCCCGCGCGCTGACGATCCTGCAGAGCGTCACTCGTCTGTAACGCCCTCCGCCGGCGGCGCTGGTCGCCGGCTGTTTTCCTCGCTGCTGACGATACACTGCTGGGGATAGTGCTGCTGAAAATAGTGGCGCAGAAACTCCACGGTGGTGCGAATTTTGGCTGAGGTCGCCAGCCGCGACACGTAGACCGCCCAGACGTTGGCGGGCTGATAATAGTCCGGCAGCACGTGTACCAAATGGCCGCTGGCGATATTTTCACTGACATCCCACCATGAACGTAATGCAATCCCCTGCCCATCCAGACACCACTGATGCACAATTTCACCATGGTTGGAGGAGAGCGGCCCGGTTACCTTGATCGCGTGCTGGCCCTCTTTGCTGTGCAGTTGCCAGACGCCAAACGGATGATCGCGCTCTTTAATCACCAGACAGGGTAAGGCTGCCAGGTCGCTTAGCTGTTTCGGCGGCGAGTGGCGGGCAAGGAACTGCGGCGACGCGCAGAGAATACGGTGGTTGGTCGCCAGCTTGCGGGCAATCAGATTCGGCGCGATATCGTCGCCGACGCGAATATCGAGATCCACCCCTTCATTGACCAAATCCACCAGCCGGTCCTGGACATCGAAGCGCAGCTCAAGTTGCGGGTACTGGCGGGCCAGCGCCGACAGCGCGGGGGCGACCACCCGGCGACCAAAGCCGAAGCTGCTGATAATTCGTAGCGTTCCCTGCGGTACCTGACGCACGTCGGAAAGCTCGTCCATCATCTCATCCACATCCTGCAGAATGCGCTGCGCCCATTCGTAGATCCGCTCTCCCTCTTCGGTAATGGTGACCCGGCGGGTGGTACGGTGCAGCAACATCACATGCAGGGTTTGCTCCAGCAGCGAAACCCGCTTGCTGACGAACGCCGGTGAGACGCCAAGCTCCTCGGCGGCGGCGGCAAAACCGGCCCGGCGAGCGACCAGCATGAACACGCGTAAATCATTTAGCAGCGGCAGATTATTCATGATCTGTGTTTTATGTTTCACCAGTTAGCGTGATTAATTATGAACTAGTCAATTATAGGATAGGCAGGTGGTCAAACATCATCGCTAAAAAGTGAGAACCGGAATGAAAAAAACCTGTCGTATTGCCGCCATCCCCGGTGACGGAATTGGTAAAGAAGTTCTGCCTGAAGGTATTCGCGTGCTGCAAGCCGCCGCGCAGCGTTGGGATCTGTCGCTGAGCTTCGAGCAGATGGAGTGGGCAAGCTGCGAATATTACGCCCATCACGGCAAGATGATGCCGGACGACTGGCGAGAGCAGTTGCAGGGCTTCGATGCTATCTATTTCGGCGCCGTCGGCTGGCCGGATACCGTCCCCGACCATATCTCCCTATGGGGTTCGCTGCTGAAGTTCCGCCGTGAGTTCGATCAGTACGTCAACCTGCGCCCGGTGCGCCTGTTCCCCGGCGTCCCCTGTCCGCTGGCAGGTAAAAAGGCCGGCGACATCGATTTTTACGTGGTGCGCGAAAATACCGAAGGCGAATATTCCGCCCTCGGCGGTCGCGCCAATGAAGGCACGGAGCATGAAGTGGTGATTCAGGAGTCGGTCTTCACCCGCCGCGGCGTTGACCGGATCCTGCGCTACGCCTTTGAGCTGGCGCAAAGCCGCCCGCGCAAAACGCTGACCTCCGCGACCAAATCTAACGGTCTGGCGATCAGCATGCCCTACTGGGATGAACGCGTGGAAGAGATGGCCAAAAGCTATCCCGAAATTCGCTGGGACAAGCAGCATATCGATATTCTCTGCGCCCGCTTCGTGCTGCAGCCGGAACGTTTCGACGTGGTCGTCGGCTCGAACCTGTTTGGCGATATTCTGTCGGATCTCGGCCCGGCCTGTACCGGCACTATCGGTATTGCGCCGTCGGCTAACCTGAACCCAGAGCGGACCTTCCCGTCGCTGTTCGAACCGGTTCACGGGTCGGCGCCGGATATTTACGGTAAAAATATCGCCAACCCGATCGCCACCGTTTGGGCCGGGGCGATGATGCTCGATTTCCTTGGTAACGGCGATGAGCGCTACCACGCCGCGCATAACGGCATTCTGGCGGCGATAGAGCAGGTGATCGCCAGCGGGCCGAAAACCCCGGACATGAAAGGCACCGCCTCAACGCAGCAGGTCAGCGACGCTATCTGCAAGGCCATTTTGGCGTAATTACCGCGCCGCTCCCCGGTCGCGCTGCGCTTACCGGGGCTACAATGGCACGCTCATGTAGATATCGCATCGGTTTGCAACGGTTTTGGTCCGGGAAAAACATGTGCTTTGTGTTAATTCAGAGCACATTGCGCTCCCGATATTTCTTCTGCGTTATGGCTCTCATGGAGCAGGGAGCGCACAGAGGGCGGCCAGTCGCCGCCGCCCTCTGTACTCCCGGGCTCTGGCCGCCAAAATCGCCACTTCGTGGTACCTTCGACTTATCCCTGCAGGCTTCGGGTCGGGCCGAGGCAGCGTCCTTGCAAAACACGGCCCTCAGCCCGCATCCATGCGGGCTGCCCCGGCCTTCCGGGAACGTCTCAGCGATTTTGAGGCCACCAACACCAGCAGTTTCAGCCAGCGTGGTGAATAAATAAAAGGCAGGTCGCTCGGACCGTAGCCCGGGTAAGGCGTAGCCGCTACCCGGGAAAACCCGCACGCCTGGCCTGCCAACTCCCCTCTCTCCTCTCAATGCAGAATCCCCCACGATTGACAAGTGAACCGCATCACAGCGGCGAACTTTATTGATTCCTGAAAGGAAAGAACCTGCGCCAATTCACCTTTTATTATTTCCGTTCCGTGTTTTATTGCTTCACGAATCGGCCAATTGTTTAATTCATGTAACGAAGAAATAATCCAATTGTTAATAGCATTTTGCTACGAACCCTGACCCTACAGCGTGATAACAACGACAGGCTAAAGCCACCGACGGGCAACCGTGCCCAGGAGATCACTCATGTTGAGCAACGTAAAGAAAAAAGATGTGCCGCTGATTGTCATCAGCCTGGCGGCCATTGTTTTCATCGCCGCTACATTAAGTCTCTTCCCCCAACAAACCGCGCAGGCGGCTAATTCGATTTTTAACGGCGTTACCCGCCTGCTGGGTTCCGCGGTACAGGTGCTGGTGCTGCTGGCGCTGGGACTGGTGTTGTATCTGGCCACCAGCAAATACGGCAATATCCGGCTCGGCGAAGGCAAAGCCGAATACAGCACTCTCTCATGGCTGTTTATGTTTATTTGCGCCGGACTCGGCTCCTCTACGCTCTACTGGGGTGTTGCCGAGTGGGCTTATTACTACCAGACCCCTGGCCTGAATATTGCGCCGCATTCAGCAAAAGCGCTGGAATACAGCATCCCCTACTCTTTCTTCCACTGGGGCATTAGCGCGTGGGCGACCTACACCCTCGCCTCGCTGATCATGGCCTATCACTTTCACGTGCGGAAAAATAAAGGCCTCAGCCTCTCCGGGATCATTTCGGCGATCACCGGCGTCAATCCGCAGGGCTTCTGGGGTCGCCTGGTTGACCTGATGTTCCTGATCGCCACCGTCGGCGCGTTAACCATTTCGTTGGTGGTCACAGCCGCCACCTTCACCCGCGGTCTGTCAGCTCTCACCGGACTGCCGGATAACTTCACCGTCCAGGCGTTTGTGATCCTGCTCTCCGGCGGTATTTTCTGCATGAGCTCGTGGATTGGCATCAATAACGGCCTGCAGCGACTGAGCAAAATGGTCGGCTGGGGAGCGTTCCTGCTGCCGTTAGTGGTATTACTGGTTGGTCCGACCGAATTCATCACCAATAACATCATCAACGCCATCGGTCTGACGAGCCAAAACTTTCTGCAGATGAGCCTGTTTACCGACCCGCTCGGCGATGGCGCCTTTACCCGCAACTGGACCGTCTTCTACTGGCTGTGGTGGATCTCCTATACCCCAGGCGTGGCGATGTTCGTCACCCGCGTCTCCCGCGGACGTAAGATTAAAGAGGTGATCTGGGGGCTTATCCTCGGCAGCACCGCCGGCTGCTGGTTCTTCTTCGGGGTGATGGAAAGCTATGCCATGCATCAGTTCGTCAACGGCGTGATTAACGTGCCGCAGGTGATGCAGTCCCTCGGCGGCGAAACCGCCGTCCAGCAGGTGCTGATGTCGCTGCCGGCGGGCAAGCTGTTCCTCGCCGCCTATCTGTTCGTGATGATCGTTTTCCTCGCCTCGCATATGGATGCGGTGGCCTACACCATGGCGGCGACCAGTACCCGTAACCTGCGCGAAGGCGAAGATCCGGATCGCGGCATGCGCCTGTTCTGGTGCGTGGTGATTACCCTCATCCCGCTATCGATTCTGTTTACCGGCGCTTCGCTGGAAACCATGAAAACCACCGTGGTGCTGACCGCCTTACCGTTCCTTGCCATTTTACTGATCAAGACCGGCGGCTTTGTACGCTGGCTAAAACAGGACTACGCCCACGTGCCTGTGCATCAGATAGAAACCCATACGCCCGAGCCGATCGTTAAAGCCGAGACGCTGCCGGTTGGCGCGGTACTTAAAGGCGACGGCCAGTCGCTGTAAAAAACGCTTACTGACAATAATCACAAGGTGACCCTACATGAGCAATTTAAGCCCTGACTTTACCCTGCCGATTAACTTTTGCGCCAATCCGCAGGACGCCTGGACCATTCCGGCCCGTTTTTACACCGACAGCCAGGCGTTTGAGCACGAGAAAGAGCGTATCTTCGCCAATAGCTGGATTTGCGTCGCCCACGGCAGCGAAGTCGCCAGGCCGAACGATTACATCACCCGGGAGATCATCGGCGAAAATATCGTTATCGTCCGCGGCCGCGACAACATTCTGCGCGCCTTCTATAACGTCTGCCCGCACCGCGGCCACCAGTTGCTGAGCGGTGAAGGTAAAGCCAAAAACGTGATTACCTGCCCCTATCACGCCTGGGCCTTCAAGCTGGACGGCAATCTCGCCCACGCCCGCAACTGCGAAAACGTAGCGAACTTCGATAGCGAAAAGGCAAAGCTTGTGCCGGTGCGCCTTGAAGAGTATGCCGGCTTTGTGTTTATCAATATGAACCCGCAAGCGGAGAGCGTGGAAACGCAGCTACCGGGACTGCAGGACAAAGTGCTGGAAGCCTGCCCGGATGTACATGAGCTGAAACTGGCGGCGCGCTTTACCACCCTTACCCCGGCGAACTGGAAAAATATCGTCGATAACTATCTGGAATGTTATCACTGCGGCCCGGCGCACCCGGGCTTCTCGGATTCCGTGCAGGTTGACCGTTACTGGCACACCATGCACGGCAAATGGACGCTGCAGTATGGCTTCGCCAAACCGTCCGAGCAGTCATTTAAATTCGAAGAAGGCACCGACGCCGCGTTCCACGGTTTCTGGCTGTGGCCGTGCACCATGCTCAACGTCACGCCGATCAAAGGCATGATGACCGTCATTTATGAGTTCCCGGTGGATGAAGAGACCACCCTGCAGAACTACGACATCTATTTCACCAATGAAGAGCTGACCGACGATCAGAAGGCGCTGATTGAGTGGTATCGCGACGTGTTCCGCCCGGAAGATTTACGCCTGGTGGAAAGCGTGCAGAAGGGGCTGAAGTCCCGCGGCTATCGCGGCCAGGGACGCATTATGGCGGATAACAGCGGCAGCGGTATCTCCGAGCATGGGATCGCGCATTTCCACAATCTGGTCGCCCAGGTGTTCCAGCCGTAATCGTTGAAGGAGTTGGCTATGTCCGTATTTCACTCAAATCTGTTTCGCCAGCAGGCGCTGATTGCCGGAAGCTGGCGCGACGCCGCCGACGGTACGACGCTTGCCGTCAGCAATCCCTCCACCGGCGAGGCGCTCGGCCAGATCCCCAATATGGGCCGGACGGAAGCGCAGCAGGCGGTGGATGCCGCCGCTGCCGCGCTGCCGGCATGGCGCGCGCTTACCGCCGCCCAGCGCGCCGCGCTATTGAAGAACTGGCACCGCCTGATCCTCGAAAACAAGTCCGCGCTGGCGCAGATTATGACCGCCGAGCAGGGCAAGCCGCTAGCGGAAGCGGAAGGCGAAATCGCCTATGCGGCCTCGTTTATCGAGTGGTTTGCCGAACAAGGGAAACGCGCCAACGGCGAGATAATCCCCTCCCCCGGCGCCGATAAACGCCTGATGGTGATCCGCCAGGGCGTGGGCGTCTGCGCGGCGATCACTCCGTGGAACTTCCCGGCGGCGATGATCACCCGTAAGGCCGGCCCGGCGCTGGCCGCGGGTTGTACGATGGTAATTAAGCCTGCCAATGAAACGCCGTTTACCGCGCTGGCGATGGCGGAACTGGCGAATCAGGCCGGGATCCCGCAGGGCGTCATTAACGTCGTAACCGGGCAGTCGCGTGAGATTGGCGCGGTGTTCACCGGCGATGAGCGGGTGCGTAAGCTCTCCTTTACCGGTTCGACCGAAGTCGGCCGCGTGCTGATGCGCCAGTGCGCGGAATCCATCAAAAAGCTCTCTTTAGAGCTCGGCGGTAACGCGCCGTTTATCGTCTTTGACGACGCCGATATCGATAAAGCGGTCGAGGGGGCGCTGATCGCCAAGTTCCGCAACGCCGGGCAAACCTGCGTCTGCGTAAACCGTTTCTATATTCATCGCGCCGTCTACGACCAATTCTGCGATAAGTTCGTCGCCCGCGTCGCCGCCTTGAAAGTCGGCGATGGTAGCGAGTCCGATGTCCAGATTGGCCCGCTTATCAACGCCGATGCCGGACGCAAAGTCCAGTCCCTGCTCGACGACGCGCTCACCCGCGGCGCCACGCTGTTAACCGGCGGTAAAGCGCATCCGCTGGGCGGTAATTTCTTCACCCCTACGGTTATCGGCGACGTACAGCCGGGGTCACTGCTGCTGCAGGAAGAGATTTTCGGCCCGGTGGCCGCGCTGGTGAAATTTGAGGATGAGCAAGAGGTCATTGAGCAGGCCAATAACACCATCTACGGCCTCGCCTCCTATTTTTACAGCAACGATGCCGCCCGTATCTGGCGCGTCTCCGAACAGCTGGAATACGGCATGGTCGGCATCAATACCGGGCTGATTTCTAATGAAGTCGCGCCATTTGGCGGAGTGAAACAGTCGGGTCTTGGCCGCGAAGGGTCGGAACACGGTATCGAAGATTACCTGGAGATGAAGTATCTCTGCCAGGGGTTGTAACTGTATTCTCCCGGCGGCGGCTCTGGCCACGCCGGGATTTTTGATGGAGTTCAGCGATGTCTGATTATCAAATGTTTGAGACGATCGTTCGCGATGTTGAACAGATCACCGCCCAGGTTAAGCGTTTTACGCTGGTCTCGTCGACCGGCGCCCCGCTGCCGGAGTTCAGCGGCGGCAGCCATATAATCGTCCAGATGCAGGATGGCGAGCAGCGCTACAGCAATGCCTATTCGCTAATGAGCTCGCCGCTGGATACCGCCAGCTGGCAGATTGCGGTGCGTCTCGAGTCGCCTTCCAAAGGCGGCTCGCGTTTTATGCACCAGCAGGTGCGCCCGGGCGATACCCTGACGGTGTCCCCCCCCAACAACCTGTTCGCCATCGAGCCACAGGCGCGCAAGCATCTGCTGATTGCCGGCGGCATCGGCATTACGCCCTTCTTATCGCATATTCCGGAACTGGAACAGCGCCAGGCCGACTGGCAGCTGCATTACTGTTTTCACGACGCCGACAGTAATGCTTTCGTCGATACGCTTCGCGCCGCGCCGTGGCGCGACCGGGTCAATATTCACATCTCAGCGCTCGGCAGCCGTCTCGATCTGTCGCGCCTGTTCGCCGACATCGAGCCCGGAACCCACGTCTATACCTGCGGCCCGGCTGCACTTAACGAGGCGGTGAAAGCCGCCGCCGAACGGCATCAGGTTCCCGCCAGCCAGCTGCACTTTGAGCAATTTATCCTTGAGGATAAAGGCGGAGAGGCATTTACGCTGGTGCTGGCGCGTTCCGGACGCGAATTTACCGTGCCGCAGGACATGACCATTCTGCAGGTTATTGAGAATAACAAAGCGGCGAAGGTGGAATGCCTGTGCCGCGAAGGAGTATGCGGCACCTGCGAAACGATGATTCTCGAGGGTGAAGCCGACCACCGCGATCAGTACTACAACGATGAAGAGAAAGCCAGTCAGCAGAGTATGCTGATCTGCTGCTCACGCGCTAAAGGCGGCCGGTTAGTGCTGGATTTATAGCACGCTCTCCGGCCAGCGGCGCTGGCCGGAGAGACAATCACAGTTCCAGCTCGCGGCGCAGCAGTTCGGCGATATCCTCGGGGCTTGCCGCATTCACCAGAGCGGTACGAAAACCCTCATGCATAATCCGCCGTGCCAGGCGTGAGAAGATCCGCATATGCTGGTCACCCGCCGAGTGTTTGTTCAGCGTCAGCATAATGACAAACTGCGCTTCTTCATCGCCCCACATCACCGGTTGCGCCAGCCGCGCGACGCTGATGGTCGACTGTTCAATATGCTCGGATTTACTGTGCGGAATGGCGAAGCTAAAGCCCAGACCGGTGGAGAACACCGCCTCGCGGGCCCACAGATCAGCTTCCAGCTTACGCGGATAGCGGCAACGCCCGGCCAACAGCAGATTGTCGGTCATCCCTTTCAGAACTTCTTCTTTACTGCGCCAGTCGCTATTAAGCGTAATGCACTGGGTACTCACCAGCGGAACATCCTGCTGACGCATGCGGAACTGGGCCAGCAGATGTTCCACTTCCAGCGAAGTACGGCACTGCATCGCCTGATTCAGCAGCTGGCGGCAGGCGCGGCTATCCAGTTGCGCCAGGCGCGCCTTGGTCGCCGGGATTGCCGGCGCGCTCATACTCAATTCATCTAAACCGAGGCCAACCAGCAGCGGCAGCACCGACCCTTTCGCCCCCAGCTCGCCGCACAGGCCAATCCATTTCCCCTGACGATGCACCGCCTGCACGGCATAGTCCAGCGCGCGCAGGAAGGCCGGATTCAGGCTGTTGTAGTGGCGCGTTACTTTAGCGTTATCGCGATCGACCGCCAGCAGATACTGTGTTAAGTCGTTACTGCCGATGCTAAAGAAATCGATCTCTTCACAACACTGATCGATGATAAACATCACCGACGGTACCTCCAGCATGATACCGAGCGGGATCTTTTCATCAAACGGGATCTGTTCGGCGCGCAGCGACTGCTTGGCCTCCGCCAGCCGCTCTTTCACCCACAGAATCTCCTCCATTGATGAAATCATCGGGATCATAATTTTCAGCGAGCCATGCGCCGAGGCGCGTAAAATCGCCCGCAGTTGAGTATGAAACAGCGCCTGATACTCTTCATAAATGCGCACCGCGCGGTAGCCGAGGAACGGATTGTTTTCCGCCGGAATATTGAGATACGCCACCGGCTTATCGCCGCCGATATCCATGGTCCGCACGATAATGCTGCGGCCGTTGGCCGGCTCCAGCGCCTGACAAAAGATGTTGTAGAGCTCATTTTCCGACGGCGCGCCAGGGCGGTCCATATACAACATTTCGGTGCGGAACAGCCCAACCGACTGCGCGCCGTTATTGAATGCCGCCACCGCTTCCACCGAATGCGCGATATTGGCGGCAATCTCGACGCGGATACCGTCTTGCGTCTGCCCGGCTTTATCGAGCCAGACCTGCTGCTGTTGCTGAATTTGCTCCTGTAGCCAGGCCTCCTGCTGATAATAACGCGCCACCGCTGGGCTGGGGTCCACCACCAGCAGCCCGGCATTACCGTCTATCTGTACCTGGGTATCGACCCACGGCAGCAGCGCCGGCAGGTCAACCCCCACCAGGGTAGGAATATTGAACGAACGGGCCAGAATGACAGTATGTGAAGTGGTGCCACCGCTGCGCAGCAGTAGCCCTTTCAACTGCGACTTATCCAGTTCCAGAAACTGGCTTGGGGTCAGTTCATCGGCAAGACAAATAGCCGCTTCCCGCAGTTGTCCCGGTGCCGGAAAGCGGTCTTCACCGTAAATATGCTGCAATAGCTGGAAACAGACGTCGCGGACATCCAGCACTCGTTCCTGCAGATAGCTGTTGCCGGAATCGCGGAACTGGGCGCAGAAGTGGTCGCCGGTGGCGACAATAGCCTGCGCGCAGCTAAGGCCGGTAAGAATACCGCCAAGTAGGTGCTGGCGCAGGGAAGCATCGGTCGCCAGCGAACGGTGAGCTTGCAGAATCGCGCTGGCGGTGCCGTCATTGTCCAGCAACCGCAGATCGATATCCTGCACCAGCAGACGCAAACCGTTATCCAGCGCCGTCTGCTCCTGTTCAAGGCCGGCGGCGACGGGCAGTTCGCCAAGGTCGTGAAGATCGCGTGATTTGAGATGAACCAGCTTACCGCCCGCACTGCCGGCGCAGACCGGGCGCGCAGGAAACAGCGTTGGATTCAGCCGCGACAGCGATTCCGGTACCGGCTCGATATCCAACGCTTGCGCGGCAGGTAGCGGCGCATCGCAGTGCGGAAACTCATTTTCGATAAACGCGGTTAACGCGGCAAATGCTTCGGCTTCATCCTCACCGCTGATAATCAGCTGACAGGCGTCGCCCTTGAGGGTGTTACTACCAATGATCGCCAGCGCGCTTTTCGCATTCCCGCGACCGTCGCTACGCAGATTCCGCCACTCAACCGCCGATGAAAAGCGGTTACACAGCGTTTCGACCAGGCTTGCCGGGCGCGCATGCACGCCATTTGGCAAATCACATATGAATTCAATTACCAGTGCCATCGCCTTCCTCCTGAGCAATGCGTTATTTCAGCCAAAGGTAATGAAAGAAGGCGCAATGAACTACGTGATAAAACTGGCAATTACTGGACTATTGTACACATACATCTTTTTTATGCTCACCATCACAATTCATCAGCCAGGACATACATAACCCTCTTCACAGCTAAGATTTGAGGTTGATCGCAATTCCTTTCTCACCTTACAAATATCCAGTAAATGCACTTTTTCTCTACTATTTTATACCCCGCCCTTTTTCTAATGTTGAAGCATCAATACTGTCACGGGCCACACAGCGCTCAGGAGCAAGCAATGAACGAACTGGTGCAAATACTAAAAAATACTCGCCAGCATCTGATGACCGGCGTCTCACACATGATCCCCTTCGTCGTCTCGGGCGGGATCCTACTGGCGGTGTCCGTCATGTTGTATGGCAAAGGCGCGGTGCCCGATGCCGCCACCGACCCTAATCTGAAGAAGCTCTTTGATATCGGCGTCGCCGGGCTGACGCTGATGGTGCCTTTTCTTGCCGCCTATATCGGCTACTCCATTTCTGACCGCGCCGCGCTGGCCCCTTGCGCCATTGGCGCCTGGGTGGGCAACAGCTTCGGCGCCGGCTTCTTCGGCGCGTTGATAGCCGGCATGATTGGCGGTCTGGTGGTCTATTACCTGAAAAAAATCCCCGTACATAAAGTTCTGCGCTCGGTGATGCCGATTTTCATCATTCCCATCGTCGGCACCTTTATCACCGCCGGGATCATGATGTGGGGGCTCGGCGAGCCGGTAGGCGCGCTGACCGCAAACCTGACCAGTTGGCTGCAAGGGATGCGCGAAGGCAGCATCGTGGTGCTGGCCATCATTATGGGCCTGATGCTGGCTTTTGATATGGGCGGCCCGGTCAACAAAGTGGCCTACGCCTTTATGCTGATTTGCGTCTCTCAGGGCGTCTACAGCGTCGTGGCAATCGCCGCGGTCGGCATCGCCGTACCGCCGCTGGGCATGGGGCTGGCGACGTTGATTGGCCGTCAATATTTTACCGCCGAAGAGCGTGAAACCGGCAAGGCCGCGCTGGTGATGGGCTGCGTCGGCGTGACCGAAGGCGCCATCCCCTTTGCCGCCGCCGACCCGCTGCGCGTTATTCCCGCCAACATGATTGGCGCCGCCTGCGGCTGCGTTACCGCCGCGCTGATGGGCGCGCAGTGCTATGCCGGCTGGGGCGGGCTTATCGTGCTGCCGGTGGTCCAGGGCAAACTCGCCTTTGTCACCGCACTCTTTGTCGGCGCCTGCGTCAGCGCGGCCTGTGTCATCACTCTGAAAGCATTCACCAAAAAGAAACCGTCCGACGCCCAGGACGACGATGAATTAGATCTTGATTTCGAAATTAACTAACAGACTGGAAGGAACACCTTATGACCCACATTATCGCCGTTACCGCCTGCCCATCGGGCGTCGCTCATACCTATATGGCCGCCGAGTCGCTGGAAAGCGCCGCCAAAGCCAAAGGTTGGCAGGTTAAGGTAGAGACCCAGGGTTCCATTGGTATTGAGAACGAACTTACGGCGGAAGAGATCGCCGCTGCCGATATGGTCATCCTGACCAAAGACATCGGCATTAAGTTTGAAGAACGCTTTGCCGGGAAAACCATTGTGCGCGTCAACATCAGCGATGCGGTAAAACGCGCAGACGCCATCATGAACAAGATAGACAGCCACCTTTCCCAGAACGCCTGAAGCCCAAAAGAGGCGCTATGCGCCTCTCAGACTGCTGACAAAGAAGGAAAAAGCGTGGTTTTTCCTTCTTTGTGGTTATCAGACGAAAATCAATAAATTGATTTTCCTTGTTATTTGCCTGGTGCAATTTGCAAGCTCAATGATTGCATGAGGTTTGTCATTAATCTCAGAGGCGCTACGCGCCTCTTAGCCACAACATGGAGTTTGTCATGACGAATCGTACTCAACGCCTGAAAGCCAGCCTGTTCGCCCAGCCGCGCGAAATCTCCCTTGAACGCGCATTGCTCTATACCGCCAGCCATCGGCTGACGGAGGGGGAGCCGGTGATTATCCGCCGGGCGAAAGCCACGGCGTGGATCCTCGATAAGGTGGCCATTTCGATTCGTGATGATGAACTGATTGCCGGCAACCGCACCGTCAAACCACGTGCGGGGATCATGTCGCCGGAGATGGACCCCTACTGGCTGCTCAACGAGCTCGACGCCTTCCCGACCCGCCCGCAGGACCGCTTCGCGATAAGTGAAGAAGATAAGCGGATTTACCGCGAAACGCTGTTCCCTTACTGGGAAAAGCGTTCGATGAAAGATTTCATTAACGGTCAAATAACCGAGGAGGTCAAGGCCGCGATCGGCACGCAGATTTTCAGCGTTAATCAGACGGATAAAGGCCAGGGCCATATTATTATCGACTATCCGCGGCTGCTGAATCATGGCCTTGATGCGCTGATCGCCGAGCTGAAATCACACTGCGCCCGGCAGCCTGATAACCACTTTTATCAGGCGGTCCTGATCTTACTTGAAGCTTCGCAGCGTCATATTTTGCGCTACGCCACGCTGGCGGAAGAGATGGCCGCCAACTGTACGAATGCCCGGCGTCAGCAGGAGCTGGCAACCATCGCCGCCATCTCACGCCATAACGCGCAGCATCGGCCGCAGGATTTTGCCCAGGCCTGCCAGCTGTTCTGGTATATGAATATTATTTTGCAGTACGAGTCCAACGCCAGCTCGATTTCGCTCGGACGCTTTGACCAGTACATGTTGCCTTTTTATCAGGCATCGCTGAATCAGGGTCAGGATCCCGCGTATCTCAAGGAGCTACTGGAGTCGCTATGGGTGAAGTGTAACGATATCGTTCTGCTGCGTTCGTCCAGCAGCGCGCGCTATTTCGCCGGTTTTCCCACCGGCTACACCGCCCTGCTTGGCGGACTGACGGAAACCGGGCGTAGTGCGGTAAACGTACTGTCCTTTCTTTCTCTCGATGCTTACCAGAATGTGCAGCTACCGCAGCCAAATCTGGGCGTGCGGGTCAATGAGCTGATTGACCGCCCGTTCCTGCGCAAAACCGCTGAGACCATTCGCCTGGGTACCGGGATCCCGCAGATTTTCAACGATGAAGTGGTCGTCCCGGCCTTCCTTAACCGCGGCGTGTCGCTGGAAGATGCCCGCGATTACGCGGTGGTCGGCTGCGTAGAGCTCTCTATTCCAGGGCGCACCTACGGCCTGCACGATATCGCGATGTTTAATCTGCTGAAGGTGATGGAAATTGTGCTGCAGGAAAATGAACATCAGCCTGAAGTCAGCTGGGACGGTCTCATCAGCCAAATCCGCGACAAAATCCGCTATTACATCAAGCTGATGGTCGAGGGCAGCAACATTTGCGATATCGGACACCGCGACTGGGCTCCGGTCCCCCTGCTGTCATCCTTTATCGAAGATTGCGTGCAGCACGGCAAAGATATCACCGCAGGCGGCGCGCGCTATAACTTCTCCGGCGTTCAGGGTATCGGAATCGCTAACCTGAGCGATTCGCTGCACGCGCTGAAGGGCATGGTCTTCGAGCAACAGCGCCTCAGCTTTGCCGAACTGATGGCGGTACTGAAAGCCAACTTCCGCACGCCGGAAGGAGAAAAAATCCGCGCCCGTTTGATCAACCGTTACGAGAAATACGGCAACGATATCGACGAAGTGGATAATATTAGCGCCGATCTGCTGCGTTTTTACTGTAAAGAGGTAGAACGGTATCTAAACCCGCGCGGCGGCCATTTCACCCCAGGCTCCTATACCGTATCCGCGCATGTGCCGCTGGGCTCGGTGGTCGGCGCGACGCCGGACGGCCGGTTGGCCGGCGAACAGCTGGCGGACGGCGGCCTGTCGCCAATGGTTGGGCAGGATGCCCAGGGGCCGACGGCGGTGCTGAAATCGGTCAGCAAACTGGATAATTATCTGCTATCGAACGGTACGCTGCTGAACGTCAAATTCACCCCGGCAACGCTTGCCGGCGACAGCGGCCTGAACAAACTGGCAGACTTTTTACAGGCCTTCTGCAAGCTCAAACTGCAGCATATCCAGTTTAACGTGGTCAACGCGGACACGCTGCGTGAAGCGCAGCAGCGGCCGCAGGATTTTGCCGGTCTGGTGGTGCGCGTCGCAGGTTACAGCGCCTTCTTTGTTGAGCTGTCAAAGGAGATACAGGATGACATTATCCGCCGCACCGCGCATCAGCTGTGAGGTCATCGAAACGCGCGCCGATACGGCGCGCATTTTTAACCTCCAACGCTACTCGCTTAATGACGGGCAAGGGATCCGCACGGTGGTGTTTTTCAAAGGCTGCCCCCACACCTGCCCGTGGTGCGCCAATCCTGAATCGATCTCGCCAAAGATCCAGACCGTGCGCCGGGAGAGTAAATGCCTGCGCTGCACGCGCTGCCTGCAGGACGTCGCCGAGTGTCCCTCCGGGGCATGGGAGCAGATTGGCCGGGATGTTACGCTCGATGCCCTGCTGCGCGAGGTGCTTAAGGACGAGGTCTTCTTCCGCGCCTCCGGCGGCGGCGTCACCCTGTCTGGGGGCGAAGTGCTGATGCAGGCCGTGTTTGCCGCCCGCTTCCTCCAGCACCTGCGCCACTGGGGGGTGCGCACCGCTATCGAGACCGCGGGCGACTGCGCCTTTAGCCGTTTTCTCCCGGTGGCCGAAGCCTGTGACGAAATACTGTTTGATTTGAAAATCATGAATAGCGAGCAGGCCCATTCACTACTGCAGATGAATCAGCCGCGAGTGCTGGACAACTTCCGTCAGTTGGCCATCCGCAAAATGAATCTTATCCCGCGCGTGCCGCTGATCCCTGGCTACACGATGAACACGGAGAATTTTAAGCAGATCTTAAAGTTCCTCGCGCCGTTCGGTCTGACGGAGATTCATCTGTTGCCGTTTCATCAATATGGCGAGGCGAAATACCGTCTGCTGGGTAAAACCTGGCCGCTGGCCAACGTCAACGCTCCCCGAGAGGCGGATATTAATCCTTATCAAGCGCTGGCTGAAGCAGCAGGATATCACGTCACTATCGGCGGTTAACGCCTGGAGGATGTTATGGACTTCAACATTGTCGCGGTGACCGCCTGCGTGAGCGGGGTTGCACATACCTATATGGCAGCCGAGCTACTGGAAAAAGTCGGTCATCATGAAAAATGGTCTCTGAAAGTGGAAACCCAGGGCGCGCTCGGCGTGGAAAACCGAATTAGCGAAGAGGATATTGCCCGCGCCACGGTGGTGTTACTGGTAACCGATATCGAAATCGATGGCGCTCAACGCTTTGACGGACTCCGTACCATTAAAACCAGTATCGCCACATTCCTGTTGCAGCCACAGCAGATTGTCAAAGCCGTTAATAGCATTATGAAAAAGCCGGTCGTTTACCTGGAAGTTCCCTGACCGGCCACGGCGTTTATTGCACGTCGAGCAGCCACTTTTGCGCGGGTGTCAGGCGGCTCGCCGTTTCTGGCGTCAGCCAGCGCTGCTGGTCCTGCTGCGCGGTATCAGCACGATCAATATATAAGCCATGAAGCACGCGCCTTCTGCTGCCTTCACGATTGCGGGTGCCGCCGTGCCAGGCATGCGCGTTATAAATCATTACGCTGCCGGCCGGCGCGGCAAAAACAATTTCATCAGGATGCGTCTTTTCCGGATCCGCCAAAACCTCTTCCGGCAGCTCCGGGCGCAGATGGGTCGCGGGAATAATCCGCGGCGCGCCGTTGGCGGCGCTCAAATCATCAATAGCCCATATCGTATTGACCAGATGCACTTTCGGGAAGTCTACCCGCGGCTTTTTCCAGTCGGCGTGCAGCGGTTGATGACCACCGTTATACAGCGCCTCGCGGGCATTAAGGCTGGAAACTTTAAACGCGCCATTAAAAATATAACGACAGGCGGAAAGAATGAGCGGATGCGACCACACCTTCTCCCAGATAACACCCTTGTTGATGAGGTTGGCAATACGCGTCGCCGTCGCCTCCTGATGGTGTTCCATCGCCAGATTCTCGCCTTCACGTTCCACCAGCGCGTCAATGCGCTCGCGTATCTCGCTCAGCCACTGAGGATCAACGACGTTGTGCACCACGGTATAGCCAAGCGTATCAAGTTCATGTTTCATTTGGTCGCTTAGCGTCCGGGTCGCGCCAAGCGCCTCCAGATGAATCATCGATTGTGAGTCCATATTGCCTTCCTTTTAACTTTTAGATAACACAATCAAACTCTACGATGCGGCCAACGACCAGGCAGGAAGGAAAAACTACGAAAAACTGGATATCCGTACGCCAGACACAAAAATGTGAGCCTTATCAATAATTGCCGATGGGTAAATTCGTTGAAAATATTCACCCATTTAATAATGCATCCGCCGCGCGCCGTAAGGCGGAACATCAGGATAAAAAAGATTATAATCAACGAGATAATTTTAACTCGGGGTCGACAGGATGATTGATGATCTGGCGGGCATACTAAATCGTTTAGTTAATCAAAAAGATAGGCTGCAGGTCCGCTTTCCGGAGCCGGATATTCCCGTTCCGGCGCTGGCGTTGAAGGTGCCCTTCCCGCGTCTGGAAATCGTCCTTGAAGGCGAGCTCCATGATCAGGGTCTACCGCTATCCGCGGCGGTTTTAGCCACTTCGCAGGTACTCTACGTACAGGCGGGAAAGTGGACGCTACCCGAGTGGAACGGTCCGGCGGCCACGCTCAGCATTTTATTTGGCCGCCAAAAGCTCGGCTTTTGCATTCAGCGCTGGGACGGTAAAAAACTACATACTGAAAAGCAAAACGTCGCCCGACTGGGCCCCCGCGTTGGCTCCTATCTGCTGCTGGCGTTGAATGAAGTCTGCCTGCAACCTGACCCAATAACCGCCCGGCTGGTGGTTTCCGCGCTGTTAAGCCACTGCCTTGAACAACTTGTCGGTCTGGAAATGCGCGTTAGCCGCAGCCGCGATCTGTTTTTAGCGGTTCAGGATTATCTGCAAGAAAATCTTAGCCAGCCGCTGACCCGCGAATCGGTTGCCAGACGCTTTCATATTACCCCGAACTATCTTTCGCATATATTTCAGAAATCGGGTTCAGTGGGCTTTAATGAATATCTAACCGCCGTGCGGCTGGAAAAAGCCAAGCAACTATTACGCGGTTACGATTTAAAAGTAAAAGAAATTGCGCATAATTGCGGCTTTATCGATAGCAACTATTTTTGCCGGGTGTTTAAACGTAATACCGAACGTTCACCTTCGGAATATCGTCGCCACTGCCGTAGCGCGCAGCAGCGTTAATCATCTCAGGGGAAATAAGAATGGACTGACCCCGCGGAAATATTCCAACGACCTACCACTCCATGGCGACGAGATCAGTGGCGCGGATACTAATGCGTTCGCGGGTAGTGTAATTAGCACAATGTGCTACATCAGCAGCTAATTAACGCATCTCCGCGCCAAATCAATTTTTATCCCAGCTGAGCGGTCAGCTTTTAGCCGCTATGCGCAAAATATCCGCGCCGGGCCAATAATCTCCAGGCGAACCGGAGCGCCTGTTTGCCAGGCGGCCTGGCTGACGGTTTTCAGCACCAGCGGCATTGATTGCCCCGCTACCGTCACCGTCAGCGTCGAGATATGGCCGGCGAAATCGACATCTACGATGCGAAAGGCGCTCTCCTGCGGCCCGCACGGCGACACCCGCAGTTGCTCCGGGCGCAGCATTACGCGTCCGCGGCCGCTGGCGTGAGGATTGTCAGTCGGTAACTCGCCGATGGCGCAACGCGCGCGCCCCTCCGTGAGCTCGGCGTCGAGCACCAGCGCATCGCCAAGAAACAGCGCGGTGGCCTCGTCAACCGGGCGCGAATAGACCTCGAACGGGGTTCCTACCTGAGTAAAACGCCCCTGCCGCATCACCGCGACCTGGCTTGCAAACGACAGCGCCTCCGTCTGATCGTGAGTAACCAGAATCGACGCCACCCCAGCCTCGGCCAGCAGGTCGGCGGTGGCTTTGCGCGTCGCCGCACGCAGCCCGGTATCCAGCGCCGAGAAAGGTTCATCCAGCAGCATCAGCGATGGCCGCTGGGCCAGCGCGCGCGCCAGCGCAACCCGCTGCTGCTGGCCGCCGGAAATTTCATGCGGCCAGTGGCTCGCTAATGTCGAATCTAACGCCACCATTTCCATCAGCGCGGCGACCCGGCGGCGTTTCTCTTCGCGACCGCAATCGAGCCCCCAGGCGATATTGTCCGCGACGTTAAGATGGGGGAACAGCGCCCCTTCCTGCGGCACGAAACCGATCCCACGCTGATGCGCCGGCACAAACACGCCGTCGGCAAACAGGGTGTTGCCCTGCAGAACGATTCGCCCGTGATCCGGGGTTTCAAAACCGGCAAGAATTCGCAGCAGCGTGGTTTTACCGGAACCCGACGGGCCGACAATGGCGGTACGGCTTCCCGGCGCCACGGTCAGATTAAGGTTATCGAGCACCAGCGCGTCGGCGAAAGATTTCGAGATAGAAGACAATTCCAGCATGTTACAACCCTGCAATTTTTTTCGACTGCACATAAAGAACCGCCGTCAGCGGTAGCGAAATCACGATCATCAGCATCGCATAAGGCGCCGCGGCGACGTAGTCGATCTCGCTGGTTAACGCCCAAAAACCGGTCGACAGCGTGCGGGTGCCTAGCGGCGACAGCAGCAACGTCGCGGTAAGCTCGTTGCTCACGCCAAGAAACACCAACGCGGCGCCAGCGGCCGCTCCCGGCGCGGCAAGACGCATGGTGACGCTCCATAAGGCGCGGGCCGGACTGCGCCCAAGGCTACGGGCGACGTTTTCCAGCTCAACTGGCGCCTGGGCGATACCGGCGCGCAGGTTAATTAACGCTCGCGGCATGAACATCAGCAGGTAAGCCAGAAACAGCGTCACTTCGGTCTGATACACCGGGCGGGCATAGTGGATAGTCACCGTCACCAGCGCCAGCGCGGTAACGATACCCGGCAGTGAGCTGGTGATGTAATTACAGCCCTCCAGCAGGCGGAACAGCCGGCGCGGATAACGCACGCCGAGCCAGGCGATAGGAATCGCGCAGGCGGTGGTCAGCAGCGCGCCGCCCGCGCCCAGCATCAGGGTCTGGCGTAGCGAATGCCAGAGATCGGCATGCAGCCAGTTCTCCACCCCGCCGAGCCATAGCCAGCGGCACAGCACCAGCAGCGGGACGCCCATCGCCAGCATCACCAGCGTCAGCAGCAGCAGTTGCGCGGCCCATGCGGCCACGTTCCCCAACGGACGTCGCTTCTGCTCGCGCGCCGCGCCTGCGCCGATGCGCGCGTAGCGCGCTTTACCGCGCGAAACGCTCTCCAGTAGCAGGATCGCCAGGCAGCACAGCGCCAGCACTCCCGCCAGCATATTCGCCGCCGGGCCGCTAAAGGTGGACTGGAACTGGTCATAAATGGCGGTAGTGAAGGTGTCGAAGCGAATCATCACATACAGGCCATATTCCGCCAGCAGATGCAGCGCCACCAGCAGCGCGCCGCCGCAGATAGCCAACCGCAGTTGCGGCAGCACCACGCGGAAGAAAACCTTCCACGGCGGCGTGCCCAACGAGGCGGCAACATCTTCCAGCGTCGGGTCGAGACGACGGAGCACCGCCGCCACCGGCATGTAGATAAAGGGATAGTAGGCCAGCACGGAGAGGAACACCCCGGCGGACAGACCGTGGAGCGAAGGAACCGCGCTGACCCAGGCATAGCTCTGGACAAATGCCGGGATAGCCAGCGGCGCGACAGCCAGCGCCGACCACAGCTGACGCCCGGCAAGCACGGTGCGTTCAGTAAGCCAGGCCACCGCCACGCCCAAGGCGATGCAAATAGGCACCGCCAGCAGCGTCAGCCATAGCGTATTGCTGAGCAGTTCAGCCACCCGCGGGCGAAACACCAGTGCTTTTATGGTCGGCCAGCCGGTCTCAATTCCTACGGCGGCCACAAAACCTAACGGCAGTAACGCCATTAGCGAAAACAGTACAGCTAAGGCAACCATCGGAAATGCAGGACGCCTGCGCTCGGGCAGGCGTCCTGTTTTCTTTCCGAGTACCAGACTCAGAGCAGACATAGATAAATCACTTCAGCATCAAATTACAGCAGGCCCGCCTGGGTCATCAGGTCGATCACTTTCTTGCTATTGAGCGTTGACGGTTCAACCTTCGGCGCATCCAGCTCTTTCAGCGGCGTCAGTTTCGGGTTAGAGGCGGCATTCACGCCCACCGCATATTCGAAGGCGTTATTGGTGCGCAGCTCATCCTGACCCTGCTTGCCGGTGATCCATTTGATAAAGGCCTGCGCCTGCTCTTTATGTTTGCTGGAAGCCAGTACGCCGCCGCCGGAGATACTCACGAAAGCGCCCGGATCCTGATTTTTGAAATAATAAAGTTTGGTGTTTTTGCTGTTCTCACCGGTTTTCGCCTGGTCGACAAAGCGGTAATAGTGGTAGATCACCCCACCGTCGATTTGACCGGCGTTGACCGCTTTCATTACCGTGCTGTTGCCTTTGTAGGCCACGAAGTTCGTTTTCATCGCCTTCAGCCAGTCGAGGGTCGCTTTTTCACCCTTCAACGCCAGCATGGCGCTGACGATAGCCTGGAAGTCGGCACCCGATGGGGAAGCGGCCCAGCGCCCTTTCCACTCAGGTTTCGCCAGATCCATCAGCGAATGCGGCAGCTGAGATTCGCTGATTTTCGCCGGGTTATAGACGAAAACGGTGCTGCGGGCGGCAATGCCAATCCAGCGGCCGTGCTCGGGACGATACTGCGGGGCGACCTGATTCAGCGTTGCGGCATCCAGCGGCGCAAACAGTTTGGCGTTATCGACCAGCACCATGGAAGGCGAGTTTTCGGTCAGGAAGACATCCGCCGGCGAGGCTGACCCCTCCTGCACCAGTTGATTACCCAATTCGCTATCGTCGCCGTTGCGCAGCGTGACCTTAATACCGGTTTCTTTGGTAAAGCCGTCAACCCAGGATTTCACCAGGTTTTCGTGCTGGGCGTTATACACCACAATGCCGTCGCCATTGTCAGCAGCCATAACCTGCGGAGCGGTAAACAGAGCCGTCGCAGCGAGCATCGCCGCGCAATATGCCGATAAGCGGAAATTCATAAGCTAATCCTTAGTATGGGTAGTCGAAAAGCCGTGGAGAAACCGGGCTGGCACGGATTAAATCACAGAGGAATGTGAATGATAATGAAAACAATTACCATCATTTTAAAAAAGTGAAAAACACCGCCAATTAGAATTTCCTGATGACAAAATGCTTATTTCGACGCGCGACTGAAACAAACCTTAAGACAACATTAAGCCAACAGGTTTAAATATTATCGCTGTTTAAAATCTTGATCGTCTTCACAGATTCTCCCCGCGACACGGCAACGGACCGCTGTTTGCCGGATGAAACCATCACTCTTGCCAATAATTTTAAATGAGAATGATCTTGATAATCATTCTCAATATCACATATCATCCTGTTCCAGCAGCAAGATACGAAGAAAAGACGACTAAAAAGCCGAAAATGGATATTTTATGTTTAAGGAAACCCTTTTAAACACTCTGGTTATAGGCTGCGCGTTGCTCATGAGCGCCTGTCACAGCCCGGTTTATCCCCTCTCCCCTGCCGGGGAGGGCGCGCTGGTAGAGCAGGCGGATATTCGTGATACCGCCAGCGGGCGCTCCCTGACGCCGCAACAATTGCTGAACCAACTCGCCCAGGCGCCGCTGGTTATTGTTGGCGAAGAACATACCAACACCCAGCATCACCAGATTGAGCGCTGGTTGCTGCAGAACCTTCACACCCTTCGCCCGCAGGGTAGCGTGCTGATGGAGATGATCGACCTAAGCCAGCAGGAAGCGGTTAATCGGGTCAAGCAGGCCAGCCTCAGCGGGACGACCGTTTCCGCCACTCGCGCGGCGGAAACGCTGCGCTGGAATCCCGGCTGGCCGTGGGCGCTTTATCGCGACGTCGTGATGACCGCGCTGCAAGCGCCTTATCCGCTGCTGGCAGCCAATCTCAGCCGCCAGCAGGTGAGCGACATCTATCAGCATCCCACGTTTCCCCGCGGAACGCTCTCCAACAGCCCGCAGGTACATGAATCGCTATCGGCCATTATCTATCTGATGCATAACGGGCAAATCGATGGCGAGCAGGTCACTTCCATGCTCGCCATCCAGCAGCAGCGCGATCGCCTGATGGCGACGCAAATGAAAGCCGCGCCGCGCCCGGCGCTGCTGATTGCCGGCGGCTATCATGCGGCCAAAGATATTGGCGTACCGCTGCATCTGGCCGACCTCAGGGCGGAAAAACCGCTGGTGTTGCTGCTGACCACCGACGGCGCCACGCCGACGGCGAAGCAGGCTGATTATGTCTGGTCGGTAGCGGCAGAAAAATGAATATCCCTCTCTCCACGCCATTAATAGCGTCGCGTCCCCGCTGGTTCGCGGGGACAACGGCCAGCGTGCTGGGCCATCTGGCGCTGGCGGCGCCTTTTATCATTCACTTCGCCTCGCCGCCGGATGTCGCCCCCCCTGCCGCGGTGATGGTAGAGTTCGCGCCGGAACTGGAAGTGTCATTTATTCACCCCGAGCTGCCGCCGGGCGTCACCCAGCAGCGCAAAGTCGAGGCGATGACCGAGCAGGAAACCGCCGCGGTGAAAGAGGCGCCGAAGCTGCTCATTCATGACAATGCGCAAATAAAGCTCTCCGCCAGCAAACCCGAACCGCAGCGGAAAAAGAAAATCGAGGTTAAAAAACAGTCCCGCCGCCAGCAGCAAGAGGAAAAGGGTAACTCAACCATCACCAGCTTCGCCGCGCCCCCGGCGCCAGCCGCCCTCACTCAGCGTACCACCGCGCCGCTCGATAGCGATGCCGCACGCCTGAGCGACAACAAGATCAGTTGGGAATCGCTGGTGAAAGGCAAAATCAACAAAATGCGCCACTACCCGGAAGATGCGCGCCGCCGTAAACGTACCGGTACCGCCATTATTACCTTCAGCGTCAACGAACGCGGCGAGGTGTTGCAATCGCAGTTGGTGAACTCTTCAGGGACCCATTCTCTGGATCGCGCCGCGCTGATGGCGCTGGAAAATGCGCGTCCGCTTCCGCCGCCGCCAAAAGAGCTGCTGCGTAACGGTATAAATAAGGTCACGCTGCCGGTGGAATTCGGCTTATTAAAAATATAAACCCCAGGTTCCCTGTTATTTATTCAGGCAACCCGGACGTTATTTATAACGGTCACTGACCGCTGATGTTTTTTTATTTTGGGCAATGTGTCATCGCACTTAGCAATAAGCGCGATGCACGCTGCTGCCCTTTTTGTGCGTTAAATATTTATTACCTCAGGATTTGATTATGGAAAAATCACAGCTCATTAAGGGGCTCGTCACCGGGCTCCTTATCGTCAACGGCCAGGCTTTCGCCGCCGAAAGCGAAGGAGAATCGGTTTTCTCTCCTATCACCATTACCGATAACCCGCTGGCGGAGAATGCCGGCCAGGTCGGCTCCTCAGAGGAGAGCTATACCCGTCCCGGCGCCTACAGCTCGCGAACGCTCAATAAGAATCTGCAAAGCCTCGACGCCTCGCTGCGCAGCATGGCGGGCACCTATACGCAAATCGACCCGCTGCAGGGCACCATCAGCGTCAATATTCGCGGTATGAACGGGCTGGGCCGGGTCAACACCATGGTGGATGGCGTCACCCAGACCTTCTTCGGCATGGCGCCGGCTAACTATCACGGCGGGGCGAATACCGCCGCCGGAGTGCCGCTGGACCCTAACTTTCTGGCCGAAGTGGATATCACCCGCGGCAATAGCGCCGGTTCGCAAGGCGTCAACGCGCTGGCGGGCAGCGCCAACCTGCGTACGATCGGTATCGATGATGTGTTAAAACCGGGGCATCAAGTCGGCCTGCTGTCGCGTTTTTCCGTGGGCGATAACGGACTCGGCCGTACCGGTATGGTAACGGTAGCCGGCAAAACCGACACCTTCGATAACGGCGGCGGCCTTGGCGCGCTGCTCGGCATCAGCGGCACCCGCACCTATGCGACCTATAAAAACGGCGGCGGACGCAGCAGCGAAGAGTTTATCGGCGAAGATAATAAATATCTGCGCCAGGAGCCGCGCTCGCAGCTGTACAAAATCAATTTCAACGTCGATCAATTTAACCGCTTCGAGTTTTCCGGGCGTAATTATCGCAATAGTTTTACCCGTCGCGATATTAGCAGCGACGACTACTATCTGCGCTATAACTATGCGCCGCTCAATGAACTGGTCGAGTTTAATGTCCTGGCCAGCACCAGCCGCGGCAATCAGGCATATAAACCGGAGTCGCTGTATAATTTTAACGACTCCTCGACCACCAATAAGTCCAACGCGCTGGACGTGAACAACACCAGCCGTTTTCGTATTACCGACGATCTGTATGCCGCTTTCCAGCTAGGCGGCAAGTTAATGGACACCCGCTATTCCCGCCGCTTCGTGCAGGATAACGAGACCGACCATAACGCCTTTGCCCCGGCGGGCAAACAGAAGATCGCCTCGCTCTATAGCGGGCTGACATTAAACAAGGATATTTATCAGCTCGATCTTAATCTCAACTATACCCGTAGCCGGGTACAGGGCTATAAACCGGCCTGTGCAGATAACGAAAAATGCTTCCCGCAAGGGGCAACCCAGCTCAACGTCAAAGATAACGGTTTTAATCCCTCGGCGACCTTCTCCGCTCAGGTAACGCCATGGCTGCAGCCGTTTGTCAGTTGGAGCCGTTCCTCGCGGGCGCCGAACGTCCAGGAAGTGTTCTTCGCCAACGAGGGCGGCGCATCGATGAATCCGTTCCTGAAGCCGGAAAAAGCCGAGACCTGGGAGGCCGGTTTTAACGTTATCAAACAAGGATTATTGAGCGAGCAGGATAGCCTTCATCTGAAAGCGCTTACCTACCGCTCGCGGATTAAAGATTACATCACCAGCGAATCCTTCCTGCTGTGCAGCAACGGCGGGCTGTGTAAAGATGTCGCCAATGCTTCGCCGGATTTCAACGCCAATATCTCGGTTAACGTCACCTCGCCGGTGACCACCGAGGGCTATGAGATTGAAGCCGGATACGACATCGGTTTTGCCTACGCCAATGTGTCGTGGAGCAAGCAGCGCACCGATCAGCCCACCTCTATTGCCAGCACGGTCTATAGCTTCGCCTATAGCGACCTGAGCGATCTCCCCAGCAGCTACGCCACGGTGGATGTCGGCGGGCGCCTGTTCGATCGCAAACTCACCGTCGGCAGCCTGGTGAAATTCACCGGTAAATCAAAACGCCTGAGTACCGAAGGCATTAGCCTCGACACCAATACGGTGCCTAAAGAGAGCATGCCGAATATCCCGACCATTATCGACCTCTATAGCAGCTGGCAGATGACCGAGAACGTGCTGCTGCGCTTTAGCGTACAGAACGTAACGAATCGTGACTACTCCGAAGCGTTAAACCGTATGAACCAGAGTCTCGATAACGCCAAAGAGGGCGCGTCTGTTAACACCACCGCCCGCGGCCGCACCTATATTTTCGGCGGCGAAATCCAGTTCTGAGCCCTATTTGTCAACAAGGATAACCATCATGCCTAATCGCAACTTGATAAAACCGCTGGCTGCGCTACTGCTCGCCGCCCTGCTCCCCCACCCGGCTTTCGCCATCGATCCGCCGCCGCGGGAAGCGTCGCGCTTTGCGATGAAAACCAATTACCTGCAGGAAGCCAACGAAGGGGTTTATGAGCTGGCGTTCGACAACGGCGACAACCTGCTATTCGCCGCGGCCACCGACCGGGTTAACCGCGCGGCCAATAAAGGTTATCTTTACGCCTTTAATCCGGCCACCCTGCAGGTTATCCAGCGCTATGATATGCCCTGGCGCGCCTTCTCGCTGGCGATGAACCAGCCGGCGCGCGTGCTTTACGTCGGCCATACCCAGGCGGCTTCGCTGCGTATCAGCCAGTTCGACGCCGCCAGCGGTAAAATCACCCGCACCAGTCCGCGCCTGAGCTTCACCACCGACGGCGCCCCCGATGCGCGCTTCGAGCATCTGCGGCATATGGTATACAGCCGCGCCGCTAACCTGTTATTCGTCAGCTACAGCCATATGTTGAAAACCAGGGACGGAATGCGTCCGCTACATAAATTACTGATGCTCGACGGCACGACGTTACAGCTAAAAGGGGAAGTCAAAGGCGCCTATCGTGGCACCGCCTACGGCCTGACGCTGGATGAAAAGACGCAGAAGATCTACGTTGGCGGCCGCGACTATATCAACGAGATCGATGCCAGAACCCAGCAGGTTGTCCGCACTATCCCGCTTAACGCGCCGCAGTTGGCCAGCGCGCAAAACCTGATCGTCGATTCCGACTCAGGGCGTATTTTCGTCGTCGCCTTCGATCACGACGATCGCAGCGGCCCTCACGACGGCCTGTATATTTTCGATCTGAAAGACGGCAAATCGCGGGGTTACGTGCGTACCGGAGTGGGCGCCAACGCGGTACGCTACAATCCGAAATACAACGAGCTGTACGTCAGCAATTTCACCAGCGGCACCATCAGCGTCGTGGATGGCAAAACCTGGCGGGTAACCCATGAATTCCGCACCCCGGTTTATCCGAATCAAATGGTGCTGTCGCCGGACATGGATACCCTGTACGTCGGCATTAAAGAAGGGTTCAATCGCGAGTGGGATCCTGAGGTATTTGTCGAAGGGGCGAAGGAGCGCATTCTGCGCATTGATTTGCGTAAATCGTAATCCGCTAACCACCTGCCCGGCAGGTGGTTATCAGCCTTCGTTGGCCAGCTTCGCGCGCAGGCGCTTAATCGCCTGGCTGTGTAGCTGGCTAACGCGGGATTCCCCCACCTCCAGCACCGCGCCGATCTCTTTAAGGTTGAGCTCTTCCTGGTAGTAGAGGGTGAGGACCATTTTTTCGCGTTCCGGCAAGGCTTCAATCGCCTCAATGACCCGCTGGCGCAGGCTGCCTTCCAGCAGATGATGCAACGGATTGGCCTCTTCGTGCCCTTCCAGTAGTCGTTCGGCATTCTCGCCCTGCTCTTCCCGCCATTCGTCATAGGAGAACAGCTGGCTGTTATTGGTATCCAGCAGGATTTGTCGGTACTCGGCAAGGGTGATACCCAGCGTCTGCGCGAGTTCGCTTTCCGTGGCCGGGCGGCCCAGATGCTGCTCCAGCTTCTGCATCGCCTGAGCGACTTCGCGGGCGTTACGCCGCACGCTGCGCGGCACCCAATCGCGGCTACGCAGTTCATCGAGCATTGCGCCGCGGATACGTTGCACCGCATAGGTGGTAAAGGCCGTGCCCTGTAGCGAGTCATAACGCTCGATGGCGTTCAACAACCCGATTCCCCCGGCCTGCAGCAGATCGTCAAGCTCGACGCTGGCGGGCAGCCTGACCTGCAGGCGTAACGCCTCGTGCCGCACTAACGGAACGTAGCGCAGCCAGAGGGAATTTTTGTCCATCACACCTTCGGCGGTATACAAATCGCTCACTATTTCTGAAACCTGCGGATAAGAGAGTCAGCGCTATTATGCGCAGGGGCAAAAATGCCAATCGCCGGAAAAACCGCATAAAAGCGTCTCTATTTACGACATGCTTTGCCGTTGCGCCGTTTTGTACCGGGTGGCTACGGGCAAAAAACAAAAACCCCGCCGAAGCGGGGTTGCGATGCGACAGTAATCAGACGTGCGATTAACGCAGCAGAGACAGGACGTTCTGAGTCGACTGGTTAGCCTGCGCCAGCACGGAGGTACCCGCCTGCTGCAGGATGTTCGCGCGGCTCATGTTGGACACTTCGGTCGCGTAGTCAGCATCCTGAATACGGGACTGGGAAGCGGACAGGTTGTTAACGGTGCTGTTCAGGTTGTTGATTACAGAATCGAAACGGTTCTGTACCGCACCCAGGGAGGAGCGCAGTTGGTCAACCTGGGACAGGGCTTTGTCGAGGGTAGCCAGCGGATCGGCAGTTTTCGGCGTGGTGCTCATTTCAGCGCCTTTGGTCACTTTACCGGTGCTGTCAGCGGTCGCTTTGAAGTATTTCGCATCCGCGCCAGTACCTTCCTGGATGATGTAGGATTTACCACCATCGTAGGATTTCAGGCCAGTGGTGTCGCCGGTTGCAGTTACTTCTTCGCCAACGGTGGTCACTGTTTTCGCTCCGGTCAAGCCAGTGACGGCGCCAGAATCCGTGGAGCTAAAGCCAGTTACTTTACCTGTAGTTTTATCGATGGTGGCTTCATACGTTTCGGTGCCTGCAGCATTAGTACCATAGATCTTACCGTTATCAGCCTGTACAAAATGGTCCGGGTCGGCTGGAGTTGCACCAATTTGCTTACTGTTGGCATCGATAGCCAACGACTTACCGGTAGCAACAGTTGTGGTATCACCATCAATTTTACTGGTATCAATACCGTCAGCCACGCTGAATTTTTCCAGACCCAGGGTCTTCGCGTTGATATCTTTCAGATCGATATCGATGGTTTCGCCGTCGTTGGCGCCGACCTGGATGGTCAGCTTCTGGTTGCCGCTCAGGACTTTAACGCCGTTGAAATCGGTCTGTTCGGAGATACGGTTGATTTCAGACAGACGCTGGGAGATTTCATCCTGGATGGACTGCAGGTCGCTTGCGGAGTTAGAACCGTTCTGCGACTGTACGGTCAGACGGCGGATGTTCTGCAGGTTATCGTTGACTTCGTTCAGCGCGCCTTCGGTGGTCTGCGCCAGGGAGATACCGTCGTTAGCGTTACGGGAAGCCTGAGTCAGGCCTTTGATGTTAGCGGTGAAACGGTTGGAGATCGCCTGACCCGCGGCATCGTCCTTGGCGCTGTTGATGCGCAGACCGGAAGACAGACGCTCAATCGCCGTGCCCAGGGAAGACTGGGATTTGTTCAGGTTGTTTTGCGCCATCAGCGACAGGCTGTTGGTATTAATTACTTGTGCCATTATATGCATTCCTTACGAGTCAGTTGCGTTCAGTGCAACGTGGTTAAAAGGTTCGGGCTTGCTTGCCCACGGCGTCAACCACCGTCCCTTCTGGTATCGACGTATCCTTTGCAACCTTTAGCCATTTTTTGAAAAATTTTTGCCCCTCCGCCAATGGCGAAAATAACGCGCTTTTTCCCTCTTCTATTACGCCATCGCCTTTTTCACTTTTTCGGTAAACTTTTTCTCCACTGGGCCGATAACGCAATAAGCGAATAACGTCATTAGTAAGGAGAAACACCAATGGCATCGATCAGTTCCTTAGGCATCGGCTCAGGACTCGACCTCAACGGTTTACTGGACAAACTCAGCAAGGCGGAACAACAGCGCCTGACGCCGTATACCACTCAGCAAACCAGCTATAACGCGCAGCTAACGGCTTACGGCACGTTAAAAAGCTCGCTGGAAAAATTCGATAACCTGAGCAAGGAGCTGGCTAAGCCGGAGTTTTTCAACAGCACTACCGCCACCAAGCACGACCAGTTCACCATCACCACCACCAATAAGGCGGTGCCGGGCAACTATAGCGTTGAAGTGCAGAAGCTGGCGCAGCCGCAAACCCTGACCACCCAGGCGACAATTACCGACCAACAAGAGAAACTAGGAACCGCCGGCAATAGCAATCGCTCCATTACGATCACCGCCGGTAATCCGCCGAAAGAGACCACGATTCCGCTGAGCGACGACCAGACCTCGCTGCTGGAGATGCGCGATGCCATCAATGGCGCTAAAGCCGGCGTCACCGCCAGCATCATGCGCGTCGGCGACAATGACTATCAGCTGGCGCTGAGCTCCTCCACCACCGGCGAGAAAAACACCGTTTCGGTGCAGGTGAATAACGACGATAAACTCGGCGCCATCCTCAACTACGACAGCAGCAGCAAAAGCGGCGCGATGAAGCAGACCGTCGCCGGGCAGGATGCGGAGATCGTCGTCAACGGCACCAAAATTAAGCGCAGCACCAACTCGATTGCCGATGCGCTGCAGGGCGTCACCATCGACCTGAAAACCACCACCAAAGCCGGCGAACCGCAAAACCTGGTGATCGGCATTGATAAAAGCGGCACCGCCGACAAAATCAAAGAGTGGGTCGATAACTACAATTCGCTGCTCGACACCTTCGGCTCGCTGACCAAATATACCCCGGTGAAAAGCGGTGAAGCGCAAAGCGCCAAGAACGGCGCGCTGCTCGGCGATAACACCCTGCGCGGCATTCAGTCCTCGATTAAAAGCGCGCTCAGCGCCGCTCAGGACAACCCGGAGCTGAAAGGCCTTGGTAACCTCGGGATCTCTACCAATCCCAAAACCGGCAAGCTTGAAGTCGACAGCACGAAGCTCAATAAAGCGCTCGACGAGAAACCGGATCAGGTCGCCAACTTCTTCGCCGGCAACGGTAAAGACACCGGGATGGCCACCGAAATCCATAATGAAATCCAGAACTATATTAAAGCGGGCGGCATCATCGAGAACTCGACCAAAAGCATCAACACCAATCTCGATCGCCTGAATATCCAGATCGACACCGTTTCCGACAGCATCCAGAACACTATCGATCGCTATAAACAACAGTTTGTTCAGTTGGATACCATGATGTCCAAGCTGAGCAGCACGGGTAACTACTTACAACAGCAGTTCTCGTCCCAGTAACCCTTAATCAGGTAATGAAACAGCATGTATAACCGTAGCGGCACGCAAGCCTACGCACAGGTCAGTCTGGAAAGCAGCGCGATGAGCGCCAGTCCGCACCAGTTAATCGTAATGTTGTTCGACGGGGCGCTTAACGCCCTGCTTCGCGCACGCATCCTGATGAATCAGGGGGACATCGCCGGTAAAGGCCTGGCGCTGTCGAAGGCAATCAACATCATCGACAACGGGTTGAAAAGCGGCCTCGACCACCAGCAAGGCGGCGAAATCGCCGATAATCTGGCGGCGCTGTACGATTATATGAAGCGACGCCTGATGCAGGCCAACCTGCATAATGACGAAGCGGCGATCGTCGAAGTGGTCAAGCTGCTGGAGAATATCGCCGATGCCTGGCGGCAAATTGGGCCAAACTATCAACCTGCTCAGGGTACATTGTGATGGAACGCCAACAGCAGCTTTTAGCCGCCTATCAGCAGATCCATACCCTGAGCAGTCAGATGATTGCCCTGGCGCGCGCCGGGCAATGGGAAGCGCTGGTGGAAATGCAGTTTGCCTACGTGACGGCGGTCGAGAAAACCGCCGAATTTACCGGCAAAGCGGGGCCATCGCTGGCTCTGCAAGAGATGCTCAACGCTAAGTTGAAGCAGATTATCGACAATGAGGGAGTACTGAAAGGGCTATTGCAACAGCGGATGGAACAATTAAAAACGCTGATCGATCAATCCACCCGCCAGAACGCGGTCAACAACGCTTACGGCCAGTTCGACGATCGCTCGCTCCTGCTTGGCGAACTGCAGTCCGATAATGTGGTCGCCATCAAGAGCAAAAGCGAAGAATTACAATAACAACAACAGCGTCACAGCCTGATATCCGGTCAGGAAGCGCATGATGGGTCTCACCAGGGCAATGCAGAGTGTTGCCTGGTAAGCCATCGGCGGATTTTACAGGAGTGAATAAGCAATAATATATAATCAATTATTTCATTTACGCTTCATACATTCATCAATTAAATATTCCAAACATCGCGCCAGCTAAAATAAGCCACTCACGGGCTTAGGGAAATATGCCTGTAAAATAGACTATGTTATCTTGACCGGATTAATATGATATTACTCACGGGATAAAACATGGATGTATTCTTCGGGAAATGAGTGCCCCTGCGTTGGCTCTTTAAGGTGTTTCATCAACAGTAAAAGGAATACAAACAGGCAATGCCATATATGAAATTGATAATAAGTAATCACTCGATTTTCAAGTAGATAAGATATGCTTTAAAAGCCATCGGGAAAGGTGTTAATTTCCAAACAGCAATCAGGATAAAAATAATGATTAGCGGATAAGTAAAATCATTACTTTCGAAGTTAAAAATCCACGAAACGACTATGGCAAAGGCAATACAAACAATAATAACGCCGCCCCAAAAACGTTTTCGTAAACTGTCGATCAAAGTAGCATAGGTTTCATTGTTACTTTCTTGTCGCGTCAGGATTTCGCGCAGGCGGGCAATCTCTTTATCGGTGAAGCCATGTTCACGAAGATCATCTTCTGTTAGCTGCTTTCCCACGCCAGGTTCCTCCATGCTGGTTATATATTTCTCCAACGTTTCCGACTGAAGATACCCGTTATATCGCTCAGCCAAAACGGTAAAAGGGATACAGATAGGTAACACGATGTATGAAGTTAAAGATAAATAACTATCTTATTTTTAGATACAATTTGTATGCTTTGAGCGCCATTGGAAACGGAGTTAGTTTGTAAACTACCGAGAAACCGAATAATAAAATGAAAAAATAGGCAAAATGATTAATTGAATCATAATTATAACACCAATGAATGAGCACTATAAAAACAATAAAAAAACCTAAGACTCCAGCCCAAAGTCTTTTGCGAAGTTCATCGATTAAATCAAAATAGCTTTTGTTTTGGCTTTCTTGTCGCGCCAGGATTTCACGCAGGCGCGCAATCTCTTTTTCGGTGAAGCCATGTTCACGAAGATCATCTTCTGTTAGCTGCTTTCCCACGCCCGGCTCCTCCATGCTGGTTATATATTTTTCCAATATTTCCGACTGAAGATACCCATTGCGTTGCTCAGCCAAATGCTCAGATGTAATGCCACTGCCGGGGTTACCACAGTCCGTGGAATATTGCCCCTGAAGTTGCCAGGGGTCAAGCGCGCGCGTTCATACCCTACAACGGTTTCACGCCTGAGCCGCCAGAATGCTGTCAGTTTAAAGGAGATGCGTTACGCTACCGCCCCGCCTTCATCCTCCCAACGGCAGACCATATGGTACAGTTCCCGCTCGTCGTATTCATCGTGGAATATATTCACAACAACCTCCAGATGATTGTTAGACACGATCTAAGTTTAGTTGTTGGTAAGGAGGGGGCATATCAAGAAGAGTAAAAGCGGCGGTTATTCGCTATCCTGTCGCCAGGTTTCATGAAACATCGCTATCGCAACAAAAGCTAAAACGACAAAAAATACAACGGTCTGAAGCCACAGCATAACGCCTCCGCGGAGCAAAATTTGCGCAGATTATTTGCTACAGAGCCGAAAAACGATAGTGAATTGCCATCCAAATTTAAATTTTCGCCTTACCCCGCTCACACAACAATGCCTGTCTTCTGGCTGACAAGCCGATACTAAATAACAGTCTAAGCTGTTCGGACTACGCCAACGCGTAGGCCACCATCGTTGCTATCGCTCCCCAAAAGACCAACAAACCGAGAAAAATCCCTATCCATACCTTACGCCGCAATTGATGGTCTACTTTTTCGGACATCTGCTATTCCAAATTAGAATTATTTTGGCAAGACCATACAGTTTGTAGTGGTTGTAGTCAGATCGTTTGTATCGATCGATGAGCGGCTATTGATCTGTATCCCCTATCGATTGTAGTGATATTTCAGACTCATTCATTCACCGGTTGATGGGTTAAAATCAATGCAGAGGCGCGCAATTTTTTGCCGTTGTCGCTGTAAATAGACAAAACCGCCAGCGTTAAGCATAGCGGTTACTAGCCTCAGGCTCATGTCGTCTTTAAGAAGGTTATGTTTGGTAGATATTGACTATTGAGAGTCGGTTTATCCACTTGTACGTCTATATATTGAACAAGCCTCTATTAAGAGGCCCGAGCGATAACGCCAGATTGATATCACGGCTTGAAATCAAAGAGAATTGAATCAGGTAGCCCTGAGGGCTTCTCAGGGAACGTGCCGGCGGAGACAGTATCATTAACCGCCTCTACTGAACGTTGACACAAGAAACTGTCAACAGAGACAACCTCGACTCGTTTAACATTTCCCCCAGGAGTCTGAGTGACTTTTAGCGTACAACCATGCTCTTGATATCCCACAAACCCAAAATAATTTTTGCGGACGGCATCCTGCACACTTTGAGTGTACTTATTCACAGCCGTCGGATTGACGGATTTGCTTTTGGTTGCGCATCCCACCAGCAGCACCATCATAGGTAGAGCAAAAACCTTATTCATTTACATCCCATATGTTTCTTGAATAGTGTTTGGCACCGCAGGTAATAACCCCTCAAGCTTCGTTACCAGGCCTGAGAATCAATCTTGTTTTGTACGTAGCGGAATTCCAGTAATTCTTTGGTGATTATCGCTACGCCAGTGGCAATACACTGTTCCTGCGTAATCTTCCCTTCCCTAAACTCCGCCATCAGTGATTTCAATTCAGGTGATTCCCTGGACAAAATATCAAGGTTTTTAAGTACTGCCTTATAGCTCTCTTCCCTACATTCCTCGGGGACGGGAGGGGACATAGAATCTTTAATTTTCTTCAATATGCTCATAATTACTCCTTTCAGAGTAATCCTACCAGCAAGGTAATGTGTATTGAACTACCCATTATTGAAGTCACTCTATGGAAACGCCTGATAGAAATACTAAATGCCTTAGCCCCATGCACCACGCATTAGGCTCAAACTAAAAAAATATAAATATCACATAGAGTTACCACACCTAAACCGGCATATTCATAATGTCCTGATAGGCCGCCACCAGCTTATTGCGCACCTGCACGCCCATCTGCAACGAAACTGAAGATTTCTGTAAATCGACCATCACATCATTCAGGCTGATACCCGGCACGCCCAGCTCGAAGTTTTGCGCCTGTTGACGCGCGGCCTGCTGGGTATCGCTGATTTTACCCAGCGCGGCGGTCAATTCACTGGCAAAACTGACTCCCTGCGGTACGCTATTCTGCCCGTTATTTCCCGCCTGAATCGCCATCGCCTGCATCTGTTGCAGTACGCCTTCAATACCCTGAATCGCCATCTTTTCCTCAATACTGTCGTGATCGCCAGGCGCTATTTCACCCTGTACTTCTCCAATGCTGCACACCCTAACACAGCGATTTTTGCTTAAAGCGGTTAATTAGCCGCAAAAAACCCGGCTTATCGGGCAATCAGAATCATCTGATAAGACGAATAATGGCCTGCCCAGAAATGGGAGCGCCGCTATTGAGAAAAGATGTGTATCAGGGAGTCTGTTTTGTCACATAACGCTATCCATACCGTTCGTCAGCACGCCAGCGCGCGTCGCCGCCTGAACGCCAGCGAAGGATACCGCCAACCATGAGTGCCTCGTTATCCGCCGGCGAAAGCCGCGACAACGGCCTGCAGGCCATCTGGAGCCGTCTGCGCGCCAATCCAAAAATACCGCTGCTGGTGGCCGCCTCCGCCGCTATCGCCATTATCGTCGCGCTGCTGCTGTGGGCGAAAAGCCCGGATTATCGCGTGCTGTACAGCAATCTGAACGATCGCGACGGCGGCGCTATCGTCACCCAACTGACGCAGATGAACATCCCCTACCGCTTCGCCGAGAATGGCGCGGCGCTGATGATCCCGGCGGAGAAAGTGCATGAAACCCGTCTGCGTCTGGCGCAGCAGGGGCTACCGAAGGGCGGCGCAGTTGGCTTCGAACTGCTGGATCAGGAAAAATTCGGCATCAGCCAGTTCAGCGAACAGATTAACTATCAGCGCGCTCTTGAAGGCGAACTCTCACGCACTATCGAATCGCTGGGGCCGGTGCAGAATGCGCGGGTGCACCTGGCGCTGCCGAAGCCCTCGCTGTTCGTCCGCGAGCAAAAGTCCCCTTCCGCTTCTGTCACCCTGACGCTGCAGCCGGGCCGTGCGCTGGATGATGGCCAAATCAACGCTATCGTCTATATGGTATCGAGTAGCGTCGCCGGCCTGCCGGCTGGCAACGTCACCGTGGTCGATCAGGCCGGACGCCTGCTGACGCAGTCTGACGGCACCGGGCGCGACCTCAACGCCTCGCAGTTGAAATATGCCAGCGAAGTGGAAAGCGGCTATCAGCGACGCATTGAAACGATCCTGGCGCCGGTGGTCGGCAGCGCCAACGTTCGTGCTCAGGTGACCGCACAGATCGATTTCGCCTCCCGCGAGCAGACCGACGAACAGTACCAGCCGAACCAGCAGCCCGATAAAGCGGCGATCCGTTCGCAGCAAACCAGCAGCAACGAGCAAATCGGCGGACCGCAGGTGGGCGGTGTTCCTGGGGCGTTATCCAACCAGCCGAGCGCGCCGGCCACCGCGCCGATTGAAACGGCTAAACCGGCGGCCAATAACGCCAACAACGCGACCAACACCCGTAGCGCCACGGCCAACAGCGGCCCGTTAAGCACCCGACGCGACGCCACCACCAACTACGAACTCGATCGCACCATCCGCCATACCCAACAAAAAGCCGGGACGGTGGAGCGTCTGTCGGTCGCCGTGGTGGTGAACTACAGCCTCAACACCGACGGCAAAGCGCAGCCGATGAGTAAAGAACAACTGGCGCAGATTGAAGCTCTGGTGCGCGAAGCGATGGGCTACTCCAGCAGCCGCGGCGATAGCCTACAGGTGGTCAATACGCCATTTACCGACAATCAGATGACCGGCGGCGAGCTGCCGTTCTGGCAGAGCCAGGCGTTTATCGATTTGCTGCTCGAACTGGGACGTTATCTGCTGGTGCTGCTGGTCGGCTGGGTATTGTGGCGCAAGCTAATTAAGCCACAGCTGCAGCAGCGTCAGGCCGCACAGCAAGCCGCGGTCGCCGCCGCCAGCGCGCCGGTCGCTAAGGCGAACGACAGCCATAAACCAAGCAATGAGGAGCTGGCGCTGCGCCGTAAATCGCAGCAGCGCGTCAGCGCAGAAGTCCAGAGCCAGCGCATCCGCGAACTGGCGGATAAAGATCCGCGGGTCGTCGCTCTGGTAATCCGCCAATGGATGAGTAACGAACTATGAGCCTGACCGGAACCGATAAAAGCGCCATTTTACTGATGACGCTGGGCGAAGACCGCGCGGCGGAGGTGCTCAAGCACCTCTCCTCCCGCGAAGTCCAGCTTTTGAGCGGCACCATGGCCGGCATGAGCCAGGTCTCGCATAAACAGCTCGGCGAGATCCTGTCTGAATTTGAAGACGATGCCGAACAGTTCGCCGCCCTGAGCGTCAACGCCAGCGACTATTTGCGTTCGGTGCTGGTGAAAGCGCTGGGCGAAGAGCGTGCCGCCAGCCTGCTGGAGGATATTCTCGAATCCCGCGAAACCACCTCCGGGATGGAAACGCTCAACTTTATGGAGCCGCAGAGCGCCGCCGACCTGATCCGCGATGAACACCCGCAGATCATCGCCACCATCCTGGTCCATCTCAAGCGCGGCCAGGCGGCGGATATTCTGGCGCAGTTCGATGAGCGCCTGCGCAACGACGTAATGCTGCGTATCGCCACCTTCGGCGGCGTGCAGCCGGCGGCGCTGGCGGAGTTGACCGAAGTACTCAACAACCTGCTCGACGGCCAGAACCTCAAGCGCAGCAAAATGGGCGGAGTGCGTACCGCCGCCGAGATTATCAACCTGATGAAAACCCAGCAGGAAGAAGCCGTTATCGACGCGATGCGCGAATACGATGGCGAGCTGGCGCAGAAGATCATCGACGAGATGTTCCTGTTCGAAAACCTGGTGGAGGTCGACGATCGCAGTATCCAGCGCCTGCTGCAGGACGTGGACAGCGAATCGCTGCTGATTGCTCTGAAGGGCGCCGAGCAGCCGCTGCGCGAGAAGTTCCTCAAAAACATGTCCCAGCGCGCGGCCGATATTCTGCGCGACGATCTCGCCAACCGTGGGCCGGTGCGCATGTCGCAGGTGGAAAACGAACAGAAAGCGATTCTGCTGATAGTCAGACGGCTGGCGGAGAGCGGCGAAATGATTATTGGCGGCGGCGAGGACACCTATGTCTGATCGCATTAATTCCATGCCCTGGCAGCCCTGGTCACTCAACGACCTCGGCGACGCGGCGCCAGCTTTTGAACCGCCGCTACCGACGTTGGATAACGAAGCCTTGCAGCCTGACGCTCAGGCGGAACTGCAGCAGCAGCTTGCCGCCCTGCGCCTGCAGGCCGAGCAGCAAGGTCAGCAATCCGGTTATGCCGATGGCCAGCAAAAAGGCTATGAAGCCGGATTTCAGCAGGGACTTGAGGAGGGCCGCCAGCAGGGGCTGCTGGAAGCACAGCAGCAGCAACAGCCGCTGACCGACCACTGGCAGCAGCTGGTGAGCGAGTTTCAGCACACCCTTGATGCGCTCGATTCGGTCATCGCCTCACGCCTGATGCAGCTGGCGCTAACCGCCGCGAAACAGGTGCTTGGCCAGCCGCCGGTCTGCGACGGCACTGCCCTGCTGACGCAAATTCAACAGTTGATCCAGCAAGAACCGATGTTCAACGGCAAGCCGCAGCTGCGCGTACACCCGCAAGATTATGAGCGCGTTGAGCAGCAGTTAGGCACCACCCTCAGCCTGCACGGCTGGCGGTTGCTGGCGGATGGCGATCTGCATCCCGGCGGCTGTAAGGTCAGCGCCGAGGAGGGCGATCTCGACGCCAGTCTCGCCACCCGCTGGCACGAATTGTGTCGCCTCGCCGCGCCGGGAGATCTGTGATGACCGCCCGTCTCGGCCGCTGGCTGAATTCGCTTGAAGCGCTGGAGCAGCGTATCGCCCGAACGCCGACCGTACGACGCTATGGTCGTCTGACCCGCGCCACCGGTCTGGTGCTGGAGGCCACCGGCCTGCAGCTGCCGCTCGGCGCAACCTGCCTTATCGAGCGCGACGGCGGGGGCGGCGTGCAGGAAGTGGAAAGCGAAGTGGTCGGCTTTAACGATCAGCGGCTGTATCTGATGCCGCTGGAAGAGGTCGAAGGGATCGTGCCAGGGGCGAGAGTTTACGCCCGCAGCGCGGCGGACGGCCAGCACGCCGGTAAACAACTGCCGGTGGGCCCGGCGCTGCTGGGACGCGTGCTCGACGGCGGCGCCAGACCGCTTGACGGCCTGCCCGCGCCGGAAACCGGCTATCGCGCGCCGCTGATTACCGCGCCGTTTAACCCGCTGCAGCGTACCCCTATCGAGCAGGTGCTGGACGTCGGCGTGCGCACCATTAACGGCCTGCTGACCGTTGGGCGCGGCCAACGTATGGGACTGTTCGCCGGCTCCGGCGTCGGTAAAAGCGTGCTGCTGGGCATGATGGCGCGCTACACCCAGGCCGACGTTATCGTCGTCGGCCTGATCGGCGAACGCGGCCGGGAAGTCAAAGACTTTATCGAGAATATTCTCGGCGCCGAAGGCCGCGCGCGTTCAGTGGTGATCGCCGCCCCGGCGGACGTATCGCCGCTGCTGCGCATGCAGGGCGCCGCTTACGCCACCCGCATCGCCGAAGATTTTCGCGATCGCGGCCAGCACGTGCTGCTGATCATGGATTCGCTCACCCGCTATGCGATGGCGCAGCGAGAAATCGCGCTGGCGATCGGCGAACCGCCTGCAACCAAAGGCTATCCGCCATCGGTATTCGCCAAACTGCCGGCGCTGGTTGAACGCGCGGGCAACGGTATCAGCGGCGGCGGTTCGATCACCGCCTTCTATACCGTACTCACCGAAGGGGACGATCAGCAGGATCCGATCGCCGATTCGGCGCGCGCGATCCTCGATGGTCACGTGGTGCTGTCCCGACGTCTGGCGGAGGCCGGTCACTACCCGGCCATCGATATTGAAGCCTCGATCAGCCGCGCGATGACGTCACTTATCGATGACGAACATTATCGCCGGGTACGCACCTTTAAACAGATGCTGGCCAGCTTCCAGCGCAACCGCGATTTAATAAGCGTCGGCGCCTATGCCGCCGGTAGCGACCCGCTGCTGGATAAAGCCATTACCCTGTATCCGCAAATGGAGACCTATCTGCAGCAGGGAATTTTCGAGCGCTGCGGTTATGACGAAGCCTGTCTGCAGCTACAGCAGCTGATTGTTTAACGCCATCGGAGACGCCACGCGATGAAAGCACAGTCCCCTTTGATTACCCTGCGCAATCTGGCCCAGGAGGCCGTCGAACAGGCGGCGCAGCGTTTGGGCCAGGCGCGCCAGGCGCAACAGGCCGCCGAGCAACAGCTGACGATGTTGCTTAACTATCAGGACGAGTACCGGCAAAAGCTCAACAGCACCCTTTCTGGCGGCATGGAAAGCTCGCGCTGGCAGAACTACCAGCAGTTCATTGCCACCCTCGAACAGGCTATCGAACAACAGCGCCAGCAGCTTCTGCAGTGGGGGCAAAAGGTGGATCACGCCGTGAAGCAGTGGCAGGACCATCAGCAGCGGCTGAACGCCTACGATACCCTGCACACGCGCGCGCAAAACGCCGAGCTGCAGTTGGAAAACAAACGCAATCAAAAATTGATGGATGAGTTCGCGCAACGCAGTACACAAAGGAATACCGCTTCATGAATCTCAATGCTTTGCCCGCCCTTAGCCTACCCGGCGACGCCAGCGCCATGCCGGATCTGGCGCTCGATGACGCTCAGCTGTCATCTGCCTTTGCGCAACTGCTTGGCGCGCGCTTCACGCCCGCGCAAAGCGGCACGCTGCCGCCGGCGGCGCTGAGCGCCGACGATGAAAGCGCCCCGCCGCTAAGCCGTAACCAGCTTAACCAGCTGCTGGCCGCGCTTGGCGAACGCGGCGCGCTGCTGGTCAATGCGCTACCGGCATCGGCGGAAAACGCCGTCGACGCAACAGCGAAAAAAGAGGATACGCGCCCGGATACGCCGCCGCTCAGCGAGGCGAAAACCTTAGATCCGGCGACGCTGCAGGCACTGTACGCCATGCTGCCGGCGGCAATCGTCGCCCCGCCGCCGCAGACCGCGCTACCGCAGGCTCAACCAGCTGCGACCAGCGGCGATAAAACCGCGCTCCACATCGGCAACGCGGCGACTCAGCATGTCGCGAACCTGCCGGAAGGCGAACCGGCGGCGAAGCCGCAGCCGGGCACGGATCCCCTTAGCGGGCAAAATCTGCCTTCTCCTGTTGTGCAGACCGCGACCACGCCGCAGCACGATATGGCCGAACGTCCGGCGGAGAATACCCCATCGCAACCTGCCGCCGTCGCTTTCTCCGCCGCCAGCCCCAGCCAGAGCGCCACGCCCGCCAGTGCGCTGGTAACCGCGCCGCCGACGCCGCAGCTTAATGCCCAGCTCGGCAGCCCGGAATGGCAGCAGGCGCTGAGCCAGCAGGTGCTGATGTTCCACCGCAACGGCCAGCAGAGCGCCGAACTGCGCCTGCATCCGCAGGAGCTGGGTGCGCTGCAGATCACCCTGCAGCTCGACGATAAACAGGCGCAGCTGCACATCGCTTCCGCACACGGTCAGGTACGCGCGGCGGTCGAGGCGGCTATGCCGCAGCTACGTCACGCGCTGGCTGAGAGCGGAATCAACCTCGGTCAGAGCAGCGTTGGCGGCGAGGCGACGCCGCAGTGGCAGCAGCAAAACGGTAACGATGAAGGCCGCGCCAGCTACGCTGAACGCCATGGCGGCGGCAGCGATGCCGTGCCGATTGAGCCAGTCAGCGCCCCGGCAGCCCTGCAGCGAATGGTCAGCCAGGTCAACGGCGTCGATATTTTCGCCTGAGGGGCGCTAAACGGCCAATCTGGCCCCCATTTGCCCGTTTATTCCGGCTATTGCCTCGCGCGTTAGCCGCGATAATACCTTTATATGTCATACGTGCGGCGCCGCCGCGCGTGATGCCCGTCAGCAACGCGGCGGGCGGAACAACAGGAATTTGATTTGGCTATGTCTCAAAACTCCCTTCCGGCAACCGCGCCCAAACGCCCCTTATTGATCATCCTGCTGACGATCGTGGCCGTGGCCGCCTGTGCGGCCGCAGGTTACAGCTGGTGGCTGCTGCAACAGCGCGACGGCGGCGCGCAAACCGCCATCGAAAAGGAAAAACCGCCCGCGCCGCCGGTATTTATGCCGCTCGATACCTTTACCGTCAATCTGGTGACCCCGGACAACGATCCGGACCGCGTACTGTATATCGGCCTGACGCTGCGCCTGCCGGATGAAGCAACCCGCCGCCAGCTTAATGATTTCCTGCCGGAGGTGCGTAGCCGTCTGCTGATGCTGCTTTCGCGTCAGGAGGCCGGTCACCTGGCGAATGAGCAGGGCAAGCAGCAGCTGGTCGCGCAGATCAAAGAGACGCTGAGCGCGCCGCTGGTTAAGGGACAACCGAAGCAGGTGGTCAGCGATGTGCTGTTCACCGCCTTCATACTGCGGTAATCACCATGGGCGATAGCATTCTTTCACAGGCAGAGATCGACGCCTTGCTCAACGGTGACAACACGGGCGATGAGCCCGAGACGGTTGTCGGCGGTAAAGAGAGCGAGGTTAAGCCATACGATCCGAATACCCAGCGCCGCGTGGTGCGTGAACGCCTGCAGGCGCTGGAAATTATCAACGAGCGTTTTGCCCGGCAGTTCCGCATGGGATTGTTCAACCTGCTGCGCCGCAGCCCGGACATCACCGTCGGGCCGATTAAAATTCAGCCGTACCACGAGTTTGCCCGCAATCTGCCGGTGCCGACCAACCTTAATCTGGTACACCTGAACCCGCTGCGCGGCACCGCGCTGTTCGTCTTCGCCCCGAGCCTGGTATTTATCGCCGTCGATAACCTGTTCGGCGGCGACGGGCGTTTCCCGACCAAGGTCGAAGGCCGCGAGTTCACGCCCACCGAGCAGCGGGTCATCAAACGTATGCTGCGCCTGGCGCTGGACGCCTACGGCGACGCGTGGAGCGCAATCTATAAGATTGACGTCGAATACGTGCGTGCGGAAATGCAGGTCAAATTCACCAACATCACCACCTCGCCGAACGATATCGTGGTGACCACGCCGTTCCAGGTGGAGATTGGCGCGCTAAGCGGTGAATTTAATATCTGTATTCCTTTCGCCATGATTGAACCGCTGCGTGAACTGCTGACCAATCCGCCGCTGGAGAATTCCCGCCAGGAAGATAGCCAGTGGCGCGAAACGTTGGTCAAGCAGGTGCAGCACTCCGAGCTTGAGCTGATTGCCAACTTCGTCGATATCCCGATGCGCTTGTCGAAAATTCTTAAGCTGCAGCCTGGCGACGTTTTACCGATAGATAAACCGGATCGCATTATCGCCCATGTCGACGGCGTGCCGGTGCTGACCAGCCAATATGGCACCTTAAACGGGCAGTACGCCCTTCGTGTTGAACACTTGATAAACCCTATTTTGAATGCTCTGAGTGAGGAACAGCCCAATGAGTGATCCTAAGCAACCGTCTGGCGCAGGAAAGGAATCCGTAGACGATCTGTGGGCTGATGCGCTTAATGAACAACAGTCGTCTGAGAAATCCAGCGCCACCACCGATGGGGTGTTCAAATCGCTGGAGGCCCAGGATGCGCTCGGCAGCCTGCAGGATATCGATCTGATCCTCGATATTCCGGTGAAGCTGACCGTTGAACTGGGGCGCACCAAAATGACGATTAAAGAGCTGCTGCGCCTGTCGCAGGGATCGGTTGTCGCGCTGGATGGCCTGGCGGGCGAACCGCTGGATATCCTGATCAACGGCTATCTGATAGCCCAGGGCGAAGTGGTGGTGGTGGCCGATAAATTCGGCGTGCGCATTACCGATATCATTACTCCGTCCGAACGTATGCGTCGGTTGAGCCGCTAATGACCGCCCCCGTTATCGTGCAGACCAGCCAACCGGCTACCGAACCGGCAATATCCGGCGGCTCGGCGCTCATGCAGGTAAGCAGCGCGCTCGGCGCGATTCTGCTCCTGATCCTGCTGGCCGGTTGGTTGTTCCGCCGCCTCGGCTTTGCGCCGCAGGCGCGCAACGGTCGGTTGCTTAACCTGCGCGCCAGCTGCCAGGTTGGCCAGCGCGAGCGCGTGGTGGTGGTGGAAGTCGATAATACCCTGCTGGTGCTGGGCGTCACCGCCCAGCAGATCACCCCGCTTCATCAGTACCCGGCGCCACCGCGCGATGAAGATACTCCGGCGGTCACGCCTGCGAACGACTTCCGCCAGCTGATGCGCAACGTCCTCAACCGCCCGGAAAAATAGCCATGTTCCCTACTCTGTTCGCTTGTCTCCGCCGTCGGGCGCCGTGGCTCGCCGCCGCGTTACTGCTGCTGAGTCCTGCCGCCTTCGCCCAGCTTCCGGGGCTTATCAGTCAGCCGCTGGCCAACGGCGGCCAGAGCTGGTCGCTGCCGGTGCAGACGCTGGTGCTGTTGACCTCGCTGACCTTCCTGCCGGCGATGCTGCTGATGATGACCAGTTTTACCCGCATTATCATCGTACTGGGTCTGCTGCGTAACGCGCTGGGCACGCCTTCCGCGCCGCCGAACCAGGTGATGCTCGGGCTGGCGCTGTTCCTGACCTTCTTTATCATGTCGCCGGTGTTCGACAAGGTCTATCAGGAGGCGTACCTGCCCTTTAGTCAGGACAAGATCGGCCTTGATGCGGCGCTGGATAAAGGCGCGCAGCCGCTGCGCGAATTTATGCTGCGCCAGACCCGCGAAAGCGACCTGGCGCTGTACGCTCGTCTGGCCAACCAGCCGCCGCTGGCCGGGCCGGAGGCGGTACCGATGCGTATTCTGCTGCCCGCCTACGTCACCAGCGAACTGAAAACCGCTTTCCAGATTGGTTTTACGGTGTTTATTCCGTTCCTGATTATCGATCTAGTGGTCGCCAGCGTGCTGATGGCGCTAGGGATGATGATGGTGCCGCCGGCGACGATCTCGCTGCCGTTTAAGCTAATGCTGTTTGTGCTGGTGGATGGCTGGCAGCTGCTGCTCGGCTCGCTGGCGCAGAGCTTCTATTCCTGAACCGCCGGAGAACAATCATGACGCCAGAATCCGTGATGGCCATTGGCACCGAAGCGATGAAGGTCGCCCTGGCGCTGGCCGCCCCGCTGCTGCTGGCGGCGCTAATCAGCGGGCTGGTGGTCAGCCTGCTGCAGGCCGCCACCCAGATTAACGAGATGACCCTGTCGTTCATCCCCAAAATTCTCGCGGTCGTGGCGACGATTATTATCGCCGGGCCGTGGATGCTGAACCTGCTGCTGGACTATATGCGCACGTTATTCAGCAACCTGCCTAATATTATCGGCTAGCCGTGATCCCCTTTGACAGCGCCCAGCTTAGCGAATGGCTCAGCCAGTATTTCTGGCCGCTGCTGCGTATTCTGGCTCTCATCAGCACCGCGCCGGTACTGAGTGAAAAGCAGATCAGCAAAAAGGTGAAAATCGGCCTCGGCGGCCTGATTGCGATACTGATCGCCCCAACGCTGCCCGCCAACGCGATCCCCATTATCTCTGCTGCCGGTTTATGGCTGGCGATTCAGCAGATCCTGATCGGCGCGGCGCTGGGGCTGACGATGCAGCTGGCTTTCGCCGCGGTACGCCTCGCCGGCGAAGTCATCGGCATGCAGATGGGGCTATCGTTCGCCACCTTCTTCGACCCCAGCGGCGGCCCCAATATGCCGGTGCTGGCACGGCTGCTGAACCTGCTGGCAATGCTGCTGTTTTTAAGCTTTGACGGCCACCTGTGGCTTATCTCGCTGCTGGCCGACAGCTTCCATACCCTGCCGATCCAGAGCCAGCCGCTAAACGGCAACGGTTTCCTGGCGCTCGCCCAACTGGGTTCGTTAATCTTTATCAACGGCATGATGCTGGCGTTACCGCTGATTTGTCTGTTGCTCACGCTCAATATCGCTTTGGGTCTGCTCAACCGCATGACGCCGCAGCTGTCGGTATTCGTGATCGGTTTCCCGGTGACCATGACCTTTGGCATTATGACCCTCGGCATGATGATGCCGATGCTGGCCCCCTTCTGCGAACACCTGTTTGGCGAGATGTTCGATCGCCTGGCGGCCGTTATCGGCGGTATGACGTTTTAACCCTGCCGTTATTTCCCTCTTTTTCGCCGGACAAAATGGCAATAAAAAACGTTTACTGGGATAAAAGCCTGGAAAAACGTTTTTATTGCTACTAAGGTCCGAATGTTCATAGCGGCTTGAATTAAAAAATAGCCACCCTACAATAAAACCTGAATTTGATTGTTAGTGAATTTTATTTTTTAGAAAAATTAAAACCTCGGGAAACGCAGAATATTTTTATGCGTGGGTTTAGTGCATCTTTAATAAAATAAGGAGCGACATCATGATTAAGGCGAAAGGTAACCGTATAGCGCGGCGTGTATTAGGCCTGCCCCACTGGGAAAGTAACCGATTTAAAATCGTGCTGGCCGACACTGCCGCTGGCGGAAAATGGAAAGTGGTGAAGAAAAAGAAATAATCCTGACTGGCAATTGTTCTTTGCGCAACATAATTCCAAATTGCACAGTATCGTAGCCCCGGTAAGCGCTCGCGCCGCCGGGGATTTTGAGGCCACCAACACCGGCAGTTTCAGTTCGCAATGGTACGAGTCGTAGACCGTAGGCCGGATTAGGCGCAGCCGCCATCCGGCGCGAAAGTAGCTCTTTACCCGCGGTTATTGCCCGGCGGCGCTACGCTTGCGCGGGCCTACAGATCACATGCCGTGGTAGATACTGTTATCGGTTTGCAACTTTTTTAATGGTTTTTCCCGGACGCGGCGCGTTGCGCCTTCTCCGGGCTACCAAATCGCAAAGCGCAGTAGCCACCCACCGGGGGATTTTGATGCCACTAACACCGGCAGTTTCAGTTCGCAATGGTACGTTCCGTAGGTCGGGTAAGGCGTTAGCCGCCACCCGACAAAAATATTCCTGTCGGTTTCCATTCTACATTTGACCATAGAAGATATAGATATTGCCTGGTTCGGAAAAACAAAAGAATTAATAAAACAGTCAAGGAGAAATAACTCCTCTTTACTCTATGATTACTTTCTTTAAACGAATACGCTCACACAGCATGACGCAGCGCCCGTATTCCCTTTCCAGTCTGACGGCGCAGCAACGCCCGCAGCGTCGACACTTCCGAATAACCCACGTCAGCGGTAATCGTCTCAATATCTTTCCCCTCGGCAAGCAGCTGCTTTACTCGTTCGACCCGCAATTGCTGAAAAAAAGCCAACGGTGATTTCCCCAGCGCGGCCTCCATTCTGCGCTGTAAGGTGCGTGGATGCACGTTAAGCGCGCCGGCAGCCGCCTGCAGGGAAAATCCCTGCGCCAGATGCGATCGCGACCAGTGCGCAAAGCGGTTGATCAGATCATCGGCATGCTGAGGATAACCTGCCGGCAGGCGTGAAACCTGAGGATGGCGGATATCAGCCGCCATCGCTTTTGCCAGCAAATCGGCAAGCGGCGGGCTGCTCTGGCGAATCAGCCACAGCGCCAGCTCCACATGGCCCATCATTGCGCCGGGAAGGATCGGCGCAGCCGCATTGAGCCATGACGCAGCGGCGGTCTGCTCATTGAGCAAACGGCTATCCGCCAGGATGAAGGTATTTAAACAGGCGGCGGCAATTTTAACGCCGTGCTTCGCCATGTTTTGCAAAAACCGCTTAGCGTCAGCAATATCGAGCCAGCCATCCGGTGGCGATTGTCGTGCGTGAACGTTGATCGCCGGCACCACAATCCAGTCGGGATAATCCAAACCCGATGCCTGATGAGCAGGAATACTCAACCCATGGGCTGATTTAACCTGCCCGGTCACGGCAATCATCTGCACCTCAAAGCGAGAAATATTCATGCTCTGACGTCGCGCCATATCATTGGCCGCGGCGAACGTATCCAGCAACGTCGCTAAGCCGGTGTCGAAAACGCCATCCAGAGTCAGAATATTTATCTTCATGTCGTTAATGGTATTGAAATTGTCATTTTTGCATATGGTTCTATTTTAACCTTAGCCATAGACTTTCCTCTATCGTTATTAATTACCAGAGTCAATTGCCATGAAAAATAATCCTGAACTGATTATCCTTGCGTTAATTTGTCTGCTAACGGTTATGATGTGGATCCCCTATATTATTGCCAGAGCCACGCGCATTAACGTCGCGCCCGCGGCGGGAAACGGCCATTCGCCATCAACCGGGCTGGCGCCCTGGGCGCAGCGTGCGCAAAAGGCGCATGCCAACGCGGTAGAAAACCTCGTTATTTTTGCCCCACTGGTTGTGGTCGCCGCGTTGCTTAACGTCAATAACGCCATAACGTTAATTGCGGCTAAAGTTTATTTGCTCGCGCGCATTGTCCATTATATTGCGCATACCGCCGGGATCCCCGTTATCCGAACGCTCGCCTTTCAGACCGGTTTTGTCGCGACGGTTACCATAGCGATAGTTATTTTAAGTTCGGTTTTTTGAGGTTAAAAACTCCCGGCATTCTCTGCCAACGCCAGGCTTTGTAGCGCCGTCTTAAGCCATTTGGTTGCTCCTCGCTGCCCGCCGCGTTTATGGGAATAGATCTTCACGGTGAACGGGCTTATGGCGAACGGCAAAGGAAAAATCGCGATCGGGGCGGCATGAAGGAACTTCTCTGCGGCATAACGAGGAATCGCCATTAACAGATCGCTTTGCGCCACAATAAACGGCGCGCTGAGCATCGAAGGGGTTTTGAGCGCTATCTGCCGCGTATAGCCTAATTCCTGCAGGCGTAAATCCAACACTCCCTGCTTTTCATTCCACGGCGTGACCACCAGATGCCGCGCGGCGAGATAATCCGCCAACGTCAGCGCCGTGCGACGGGTATGGCTGATCACCACATACTCATCCTCAAACCAGTCAATTTCCTCGAGTTCATGATGACGGATATCTTCAGCGGTGCTGAAGCCCAGCGCCAGATCCACCTCTCCCGCCAGCAGCTCCGTCAGCGCCGGGCTATGCGGCAAATAACGGAGCTCAAAACGCAGTCCCGGCGCTTCATGCTGCAGCTTTTGCATCAGCGCAGGGAAAATGCATAACGCGGTGAAATCGGTAATGGCTATCTGGATCCGCTCGGTGCTGTCGGCGGCACTAAACTCTGGCTGTCGCGTGAGTTCCTGATTAAGTAATTTCAATACTGAAGCGATGGAGGGCGCGAGCTGAGTGGCATAGACGCTCGGGCACATCCGATGCCCTTCGCGAAAAAATAACGGATCGTTCAGCGCCACGCGCAGCCGCGACAGCGCGTGGCTCAACGCGGAGGTACTCATCGCCAGCTCATCGGCGGCAAGACGAACGGAACAGTGGCGATAGATAGCATCAAAAACGAGCAGCAGATTGAGATCGAGGCGTCTGAGCGCCGGATGCATAATATTCATCATTGGGTGATTTCATTGCACTTAATTCTTCTGACAATACCCCCTATGCTTAGCGTCATCAATATCGTTAACATGTGAAAACGACAGGAAAAATTATGAGTATTACGATTAGACAGGCCCGTGCGGATGACGCTTCCGCCATCTACAACATGATTTATGAACTGGCGGTGTACGAAAAAGCCCCGCAGGAAGTGGTCACCACCCCCGAAGAGATCCGCGAAACCCTGTTTGGCGACGACAGTAAAACCGAAGCGCTGATCTGCGAAATTGACGGTAAAACGGCGGGCTATGCCGTGTTCTTCACCAGCTATTCAACCTGGCTCGGACGCAACGGTATTTATATGGAAGATTTGTATATCTCGCCGGACTATCGCGGCCAGGGCGCGGGTCGAGCGCTGCTAAAAACCATTGCCCGGTATGCGGTTGCGCGCCGCTGCGGACGCCTTGAGTGGAGCGTGCTGGACTGGAACCAGCCGGCCATTGATTTTTACCTCAGTATTGGCGCCGCGGCGCAAAGCGAATGGGTCCGCTATCGCCTCGATGGCGAAGCGCTGGTTAATTTTGCGGAGCAATAACATTGCTCACAGCATCACTCAGCTTGCTCTTTGCAAAAAGCACAGCAGCCCCGAAAGAGCGGAGCTGCTGAAAGACAAGTTAGTACGCTGTTTCAGTCTGCGATGAATCCTGCACTACCTGTAGAATATTGGCCGCGGCGGCGGTACCCATTTTGACGTAAGAGGCGTCGCTTACGCCGCCAACGTGCGGAGATAGAATGACATTTTCGACCCGCTCCCAGATGTGCGGCGTGGTGAGTGGTTCGCTGTTAAAGCTATCGAGCGCCGCCCAGCGCAACGCCCCTCCTTTTAGTGCCGCTGCCAGCGCTGCATCGTCGATTAATCCGCCCCGCGCGGTATTGACCAGGATGGCGCCGGGTTTACACTGTGCTAGGGTAACGGCATTTATCATTCCCCGATTTTGCTGCGTTAAGGGACAATGAAGGGAGACAACATCAGCCTGCGTGAGAAGGTCTTTGAGTACATCAACACGTTCGCATCCGGGAGGAACCGTGGCGGCATACGGATCGTAAGCCAGCACCTTCATACCGAAGGCGCCGGCAATTTTCGCCACGCGGCTGCCAATCGCGCCCAGACCAATCAGCCCCAGCGTTTTGCCCTCCAGTTCGAGCGATCTATGCGTCGATTTATCCCAGTGCCCTTCGCGCAGGCGGCGGTCAAGCGGAATGATTGACTTGGCGCAGGCCAGAATTAATGCCCAGGCGTGTTCTGAAACCGCCGCGGCGTTAGCGCCTGTCGCCGCGCGAACCATAATGCCGCGCGCCGCCGCCGCTTCGACGTCAATGACATCAATGCCGCTGCCATGCTTGGAAATGACCTTCAACGCCGGAGCGGCATCCATCACAGATGCCGTAATCTTGCCATAGCGCACTAATATGGCGACCGGATTATGCTGCTGACATAATGCTATCAATTGGTTTTCTGTTGGTTGGCGGCCAGCAAATACGAGTTCATAATCTTCCAGCATGCCGAACGCGGCTTCAGCCAAATCGCTGCCGGTTACCAGTACGACTTTTTTATCGCTCATGGCAATGCCTCCCCTTCGCTCAGCATACCCGCCTGACGCAACGCGTTCTCCAGCCAGTGCGGGCGAAGATCGCCGTCGTGGATGGCCGACAGACGTTTGACTTCCCCTTCCAGTTTACCTTTCGCCAACTCAATGATGGCGCGTACTTCATCGCGGGGGATAACCACCACGCCGTCAATATCCCCTACCACCAGGTCACCCGCCTGCACCGCGGCGCCCGCGACCGAGATAGCATGATTGACCCGGCCGGGAATGAACTTGGTGGGACCACACGGATTAAGACCGGCAGCGAAAACAGGAAAGTTTTGTTTACTTAAGGTTTCAGCATCGCGAACTGCGCCGTCAATGATGATACCTGCGATGCCGCTGGCCTGCGCCTGCGTGGCCATGATCTCACCGAGTAAAGCGCAGGAGAGATCGCCTTTGCCGTCTATCACCAGCACATCGCCAGGTTTAGCGACGGCCATCGCAGCGTGAATCGCCAGGTTATCTCCCGGGCGGACCTCTACGGTAATCGCCGGGCCGGCCACAGCCATATGTGGCGCCAGTGGCTTGATACGGCCATGTAATGTGCCGCGGCGTCCGGCCACGTCAGCGAGAATCGCCGCCTGATATTCAGCGGCCTGACGGACCTCCTCCGCGCTAACGCGCTCAATATCCACATTTATTAATTTCTGTTGTGATGCAGGCATGGTTAGTCTCCATTTGTTTTACTATGTACAACACAGATGTACTATATAAAACAACTATACGAGCATTGCTTCTCTTTTCGCCAGCGCTGAGAGCGTGTTTGTGATGTAAACACGATGTTAATCACAAAATTCAGGTACAATTTTGTTCGGCCAAAAGGAGAAAATGATGGGGAATGAAGGCGTAATTGCCGTTGAAAAGGCGCTCGCTTTACTGGATTGCTTCCGTCCCGGTAATGACAGCCTGACGTTAACTGAGCTGGCCCAGCTTTCGGGATACCACAAAACCACCGTTTATCGCTTAATGAATTCGCTTGAGCGTATGAGCTACATTATCCGGCATGACGATGGCACCTATACGCTCGGCCACCGTCTGCTCTATCTCGGCAAGCTTTATGAGCAATCATTTCAGCTTGCGAGAATTGTACAGCCGGAATTGCAGGCGCTGTCTCAGGCCTCCAGTGAAAGCGCGAGCTGGTATGTGATAGAGGGCGGCCAACGACTGTGTCTGTTCCGCGCCGAAGCTTCAGAGGGATTACGCCATAGCAACCTGCCCGGCAGCCAGTTCCCACTGGACGGTTCCGCGATCAGCAAAGTTTTACGTCATTGGGGACTGGGTGAGGCGCTGCCGGAAGACGAAGAAACGCTGCCGTTCTATACCTCTGGCGCGCGCGATCCGCACACCTCCGCCTTCGCGATGCCGGTTTTTGGCGTCCACGATAACCCCATCGCGGCACTGGCGCTGACAGGACCGTCATCGCGTCTGACTGCGGACCGCAAAGAGAGCGGCCTCAGCCAGCTAATGCGCGAGACGGCCAACCGCCTGTCGATCAAGTTAGGGGCCAGTAAATCCTTCTGCGAAACGTTTTACGGTATACAAGAATAACGTATGTTGAAAAGGCGGGAAAAATCCCGCCTGTGCTTATTAATGGGTGACCGGTTTTTCCTGACCGGCAGGCTGCGAGTAACGGCGTCCCATGATCAGCACCGCGATGCCGCCTGCCAGGCACAAGCCAGCCAGCGGTAGCATCGCCAGCGTATGGCTTCCTGTCTGTTCGCTAATCACACCATAGGCATTCACCATCACCACTCCGCCAATCAGGTTGGCTATCGCGCCGATTGCCGCCAGCCCCGCAGCGGCTGACGTGCTGCTCATCCAGCCTGAGGCCAGCGCCCAGAATGGCCCCTTCGCCGAATAAGCGCCAATTAATATGGTACTGAGAATAACAATGGTAATCGGCAGCGACAGATTGATGAACGCCGCGAACACGCCAGCCGCAATCATAAAGAGGGTGAGAGCCGTGTGCCAGCGGCGTTCATTGGTGCGATCCGAACTCCGCCCCCAGACAATCATCAGCACCGAGGCCAGACCATAGGGAATGGCATTGAGCAGCCCGGTAGTCAGGTTATCAAGATGGAAAGACTTCAGTAGCTGTGGAGACCAGACGCTAAGCGTGGTGCCAGCAGACGACGCGCCCGCGTATATCAGCGCCATCAGCCAGATTTGGCGATGCTTTAACAGTTGCCATGTGCTGATGTGACCGATCTGTTTCTGCTGTTGGCGCTCTGCCTGAAGCGTGTTTTCCAGCCACGCTTTCTGCCGCTCGTTCAACCAGCCAGCCTGATGTGGGCGGTCACGCAGGAGAAAAAATGCGGCTATCCCCAGCAGCACCGCAGGCAGCCCCTCAATGATGAATAACAGATGCCAGCCGCGTAACCCGAACCAGCCATCCAGCGTCAGGATCAACCCTGAAAGCGGTGAACCGATAAAGTTAGCCAGCGGAATGGCCACCATAAAAGAGGCAATAATGCGCGCACGGTAACGCGAAGGGATCCACCAGGTAAGATAGAGCACCACGCCCGGGAAAAAGCCCGCTTCCGCCGCTCCCAGCAGAAAACGCACGATATAAAGGGAGGTTGTATTTTGCACCAGCGCCATGCACATCGATACCACACCCCAACTGATCATTATCCGCGGGAGCCACAATCGCGCGCCCACCTTCTGCATCGCCAGGTTGCTGGGAACTTCAAATATAAAGTAGGCGACAAAATACAAGCTGCTGGCGAAGCCAAAAGCCGCCTTGCTCAAGCCCAGATCCTCATTCATCTGTAGCGCCGCCATACCAATATTGCCCCGGTCAATAATCGAGACCAGATAGCTGACAATCAAAAAGGGCAGGATGCGCCAGATAACCCGCCGCATGGTCTCTTTTTCCAGCGCGTCGTTGTCGATAGCGCTATTCGGTAATTGATCGGTCATTGTTTCCTCGCAGGGTTTCATTATGTTTATCAGGAAAACGATGTAGAGATGAAATACGTTACTTCAGCTTGATGCCCCTGGTTTCCGGCGCTCGCCACACCACCAGCATCGCCGCAAGGAAGGCGACCACGGTCGTCGCCAGTCCCGCGGTGAAACCGCCGGCGTTGGCGACGGCGCCAATCAGTAGTGGCGCGATAAATCCGCCCAGCCGGCCACCATTGTAGGCAAGCCCCATCAGGAAACCGCGCGATGACGTGTCTCCAATGATTTCTGCAAGGAAGGGTCCCGATCCCGCAAAAATACCATTAACACCAAAACCGGCCATGAAAATCGCCACCATCAGAATGAAGGGTTGCGTGGTCACAAGGTAAAGCGCGACGGCAATGGCGCCCGTTAACAGATAAATCAGGAACATCGGACGACGTCCCCATTTATCTGCCAGCACCGAAAACACCAGAAAACCCGCGATGGCCCCAGCCTGCAGCGCAAGTACAAATTTCAGACTGTGCAGAAAATCCAGGTGTTTTACTTCTCGCAGATAGGTGGGTGTCCAGGTAAATACGCCCCAGAACAGATACTGAATAAAAAAGATAAAGACAAAGGCCAGCAGCAGACCTTTCAGATTGTGTTTACCCAGCTTCGCGACAGGTTGACTACTCGTCGCCTTCGCCTGTTGACGAGCAAGCCAAACCTGCGATTCCGGCGTGAACCAGGCCACCACGCTCATAATGAACACCGGCAGCGCGCCGATCATAAACAGATAGCGCCATGCGCCCTGTTCCAGGCCGCCATTAACCGAACTCACGATTGCCGTCAGGCTGATGGCCAGAATCGCGCCAACGGGCAACCCCATTTGCATCAGCGCCCCGCCGCGCGCGCGCCGCTCTGGCCGCCAGGTTTCCGCAATCAGCGCCGCGCCCGATGTCCACATTCCGCCCATACCCAGCGCGCCGCAAAAACGTAAAAGCGCGAAATGTTGTTGATCGTGCGTAAAGGCTAACAGGCCGGAAAAGAGTGAATAGATGGCGATACAGGTCAGCGCCGTTTTTACACGGCCAATTTTGTCGGCGATAAAACCAAACAGGATCCCGCCAATAATCTGCCCCCCGGCCGTGACGCTGATAAACAGCCCAAGCTCGGTTTTATTAATACCGAACACCACGCCCAGTACCGGCAATAGCAGCGAAAGCAGGAAGGAGTCGTAGCTTTCAAATGTCCAGCCAAGGCCGCCCAACGCCAGCGTCCGCCTCTCAGCAACGCGTTGTGGCAATGTGTCAGGCGTCGATTTAGTCGCAGTAAATTGATTCAGCTCGCTTTTACTGGTCATTGATATTCTCCACAGAGGTTAACCGATAACAGGTTGCGGCAGTGCGCCAGAACAACTGCGCCTGTTCGCCAGGGGACATCTGTTGCGCCAGGCGTTTGCAGGCGTTCCAGAAAACGCCGTAGCTGAACATGCCTTTATCGACCGGAAAGTTGCTGGCGAACATGCAGCGTTCCGCACCGAAAAGCGAAACGATGGTCTCAAACCACGGTTGCCAGGCCTGTGCCAGCATTTGCGAATCCGGCGGTGTTTCTGCCGCTGCGAAGGGAAATCCCCTGACTGTCATACCAAATCCGCTAATTTTTACGCATACGTTCGGTAGTTCCGCCAGATGTCGCATACTGTTTCGCCACTGCTGAAACATGTCTGGATCCCTTTCTGAATAGGGTCCAACGCCGACTGGCCCGCCACAGTGATCGAGCACAATCTGAAGCGTTGGTATGTGCCGCGCCAGCTCGGCAATTTCATCCAGTTGCGTGTGGTAAACCCACACATCAAGCGACAATCCATTTTTCGCAAGGCAGAGAGCGCCCCGACGGAACGGGTCGCTCAGCGCCAGTCCTGCCGGTGGCGTAACAGGGCTGGACGTGACCCGCGGATCCGGATGCCAGGCCAGTGGATTACGCATTCCGCGCAACCGCCCGCCTGATAAAGCCAGCGCGCTCTCGATGACAGGCTGCATCGCATCGCCCGCCAGCAAGCTAAGGCCGCCGATGATGGCTTCACATCCGAGAGCGTTTGCATAATGTCCGCTGGCGAACATCGCGGCTATCCCGCTGGCAAACTCGATTTCACCAAGCGGTTTCAGCGTTTCCGGCCCGTGGCGGCGCAGCATAGAGCGGCATTGCACGTAGACCGATGAGAAAACGCGATGCCCTGAGGTCTGGATATCGTCGCTGAACTCATGGGTGAGATAGCGTCCGGTTTGCCTATCCCAGAGATGATGATGCGCATCAATGATGGGCAGCTCGGGTTGTAGTGGCGCCTCACGATGTAACGCAAGCCACTCGTTTCTGACCGCAAGATGCGGTGCGGTAACGATCTCCATGAACACCTCGCCTTTGTTGTACTATGTACAACCGTGTTTTATTTTACAAAACTACTATAACGAGGCTGTCGCGTTTTTATCCAGTTAACGATTGGTTTAAATGATGTAAATAAGAGGTGAATCACAGATGTTTAAAGTCGGTAAAGAAGGAGAACGTTGAGAAAAAACAAAAATAAATTAAATTTCAATAATTTATAAAATAACGCCACCCGTCGCAGCCAGATATCTGGCAAACCTTACGTCTGCCAGACCCGCTCACGTTGTCCATTTACCGATGACTATTCGATGAGTAAAGCGTTATATCGCTCTTGGGCTTTTCAGCTTCCAGACCAGCGCCATGCCGCAGATCATCGCCACCGCCGCCAGTAATGCCAGTGACGAAAGACCAAACCTTGCCGATACCAGGCCGCCGACAAGCGCGCCAGTGCCGATGGCAGCATTGAAAATAGCGACATATAAGGCGGATGCGGGCTGCGTCGCCTCCCCTGCGCTTTGTAGCAGCCAGGTTTGCAAGCCAACGAACACGATAGCCATGCCCGCGCCCCATATGCCGAGCAATACCGCGGTGAACCAAAGAGGAAGCGAGGACAGGCTCTTCATCCCCAGCATCCCCAGCGCGCCTGCGCTGAGCAGCAGTGATGTCATAATCAGCAACCTGATATGTCGATCGATGAGTTTGCCGGCGATGATATTTCCCAGCAGCCCGGAAAGTCCTGACATCAGCAGCAGCGCGGAAATCGCCGATGTCGGTATACCTCGGGTTTGCGTGAGCAACGGCTCAAGATAGGTGAAGGCTGCAAAATGCGCGGAAATAACGCAGGCTGTAGCGCCGAACAATGAAAGCAGTAGCGGATTCTTAACTATCCCAACGTAAACCTTCAGCCTCAACGGCTGCGGAGCCGCCAGCGTGGGAAGCGTCCAGAGCAAAGCCACGGCGGTGGCTAGTGAGAGCAGTGAAATCGCGCTGAATGCCTGTCGCCAGCCGACCATGTCGGCAATAAAGCTCGATAGCGGCACGCCCAACACGCTGGCCGCCGAAACACCGGCGAAAATCACCGAGGTGGCCAGCCCCAGTTTATCAACCGGTACCAGTTGTACCGCCACGGTGCCTATTAGCGCCCAGAATGCGCCATGCGCCAGCGCCCCTGTCATCCGCGCCGTCATAAATGTCTGCATAGTGTGCGACTGGGTCGCCGCCAGACAAGAAAATGCGAGGATTAACATCAACACAATCAACAACGCCTTACGTGAAATCCTGGCGGGGATCGCGCCGGCCAGTAAAGCGGCCAGCGCGGCTACCCAGCCATAAGCGGTGACGGCAAGACCCGCTCCCGCCTGCGACTGATGCAAATCGTTCGCCAGCGCGCTGAGCATACCGACCGGCGCCAGCTCGCTGGTCACAATCGAAAATGCGCTGACGCCCAGCGCAGCTACGGCGAGCCATGCGCGCATTGGCGTTGGGTTAGCCTGTAAAACAAGGTCGTTCATGTCTTCTGTATCCCGGTGAAAATGGCTGAAAAGGAGTTGGCTTGCCTGATACGCTAGAGTTTCCGCGTCGTTGCTTATTGCCTTCTCTTGAGGTGCAGTGCAGTATCATTCCAGGAGAGGTGATAAAATAGCCATGAAAACGGAGAGCCGTTTTCCAAAAATGGAAAATAATGAAAGCAGATTTTAACTGGGACGATACGCGGATTTTTCTGGCTGTGGCCCGCTCAGGTACGCTAAGCGGCGCGGCAGAAACTATGGATATGGGCATCGCAACCCTGTCAAGAAGACTCGACCGGCTGGAAAAATCATTGGCCGTCCCCCTTTTCAGCCGGCATCAAAGCGGCTACCGGCTAACGGATGATGGCGAGGCGCTGCTGGCGCGAGCAGAGGCGCTCGAGCATGCAGGGCTCGCTTTTGGCGAGACGGCGAGGCTGCAGGGGAATGTTGCCGGGCTGGTCCGGCTGGCTACCTCGGACAATCTGGCGGCGCATTTTATTCTGCCTTCACTCAACGGCTTGATGGAAAAATATCCCGACCTGCGGGTCGAGGTGCTCAGCGGCGTGCAATCCGTCAACCTGCATCGACGGGATGCCGATTTAGCCATTCGAATGGTCAAACCGGAAAGCGGCAACCTGACGCTGAAGCGTCTCGGGAAGGTGGGGTTTGGTCTGTACAGCGCCGATACCGGACAAGCAGGCTCTACCGACGTCGCGTTCAATCACGCTCACTACATAGGCTGGCCAGAATCACACCAGCATCTGCCCGCCGCGCGCTGGATAACTCGGACGCTTCGCGGCAGGCCGTGCCGGGTGGAAGCCAACACGCTGCTGGCGCAGCTGTCGGCGGTTTCAGCCGGCCTGGGGTTGGGCGTGTTGCCACACTTTATGGCGCGGAAAAATGGCCTGCAGTGCGTGAATGCGGATATCGGCGTCGACCAAACCCTATGGCTGGTGATGCATTCCGATTTAGCCCACTCGCGGCGCGTCAGAGTGGTGGCCGATCATTTAATTGCCCTGTTTGATGAGATTAAAGATCAGCTGACATCGCCATAACTCTGTAAGCGCTCGCCGCCAGATACAGCCCGATGCCGTAGGCCAGGTGCGCCACCAGGCTCAGCGAACGCGCCAGCCACGGTCGGGGAGTCCGTGAGGCCGCGACGCCAAAACCAAATGCGGGCTGCAGGATCAAGAACGGCGCGAATAAGGTTACGACCCCTGACAGCAGCGCTGTCGCCAGAGTGGGGGCATAAAACCAATCGGCGCCGCTCAACACAAGCGGCACCGCCGCAAAAGCGATACCGATCAGATAATGGCATAACCAGCCGATAAAACGCTCACCCTCTAGCGGAGGGGTTGCGGCGATGGTGTTATGCCGCACTTTCCCCCGCGAAAGCCATAACGCCCAGCGACCGACCAGCGCATAGTTCAGCGGCGCAATCTTGAGTATATGCTTCTGAAAGAGCGACCATAAATCCATGACTAACGTGGCGCCGAGGCCCGTCAGCAAAATTTGCACAGCAACAATCATCTTCAATTTATTCTTCCTTTTTATGAGCCAATGCTACTCTGTTGACCAGTGTGCAACTTAAAGTGAGGTTTAAGTCAATCATGAAAGAACTGGATATCCGCGAGGTCGCGACGCTGTCCGGCATTACGCCTTCAGCGCTGCGTTTTTATGAAAAGAAAGGTTTGATCAAACCGATTGGTCGTCATGGTCTGCGAAGGCAGTACCATGAAAATGTGCTGAACAAGCTGGAACTGATCGTGCTGGGACAGGCCGCCGGCTTTTCGCTTTCTGAAATAGCCGGGATATTTAACGCTGACGGCAAGATAGCCATTGATAACCAACGGCTTGAGCAGCGCGCGCAGGAAATTGATAACACCATTCGTCGGTTACAGCTGTTAAGCCAGGGGCTAAAACACGCCGCCCGCTGTACTGCGCCGGAACATATGCAATGCCCTGAATTTATAAAAATTGTGGCGAAGGGCATTAGACTGTTTAAATGAACATCCCTGTATTGGGGCTTGCTGAGGAAGAATTAGCGCATTGAGGCGCGAGTCTTTATCCCCACGCTTTATTCTGGAGTACCACCCTGTAGCCATCTGGATCAACGAACGTTTGGCCATTGACATCCCAGTAAGGGTTAAAAGAATTCGTCAAGTTAAAGCCCGCTTCGCGCATTCTGGCGCAAGCATCTAGCCACTCCTTCTTATCCGGGTAATACAGCACGAGTAAATCTTCCTCCGTCTGCAAGGGTTGCACGGGATGATACTGGCACCAGGTAAATTCTATATGCCAGCCGAGCCCCTGTCGCCCTAACATTATTCCATTAAAACCATCGTGATCGTTGAATTCAGCAATTTTGTGTAAGCCCAGTCCCTGGCAGTACATCAAACAGGACCGTGCAAGATCGGTGACGGGTTTGGCGATACGCATATGAGTAAACATCCTGGATTCTCCTGAAGAGGATACGGTGTGAAGGTTGGGATCCGGTTTGAGTTTACACGCTACGATGTGGTGAATTTGTCGCTGAGAGCCCACCCGCTCTCTTCTCTAATCAGGCCCCCGAAAAAAAGGGCACCTCACCCCGCGTACACAGAGAGAACGGGATGTGGTGCCAAGGTGCTAAATGAAAAAGTGGATATTCGTGATTAGCGATTCATCTGAAACAGCGACATGCCCTGCATATCGCTGAAGGTTTTATAAGATGCCTGCAGCGCCGCCTGCTGCATAAAATAAGAAGAGATAGATTCCGCCAGGTCAGCATCGGTCAGGGCGCTCATCTGCAGCTGGTTGGTCATATCACGCTCTTTACCGATGCTATCGAGCTGATCCATCTCCTGTAGCTGGTTGCCCAGCTCGGCGCGCACGCTTAATACCTTGTTGTAGGAGTTATCGAGGCCGCGGTTGGCCTTCGCCAGCGCATCGTTCACCTGCTGTTTGGTGGCGTCATCGGCCCCCTGCAGCGGCGTTTTCAACGCCTCCAGCGCAATATCGATACTGGCGAACACATCGGCGACCGGCGCGCTGCCGTCCGGCTCCGGCTTCGGATTGCTGGTCAGCGCCATAAATACCGAATTACCGGTATGGCCGATGGTCATCGTACGGTTGGCGTCAACCTTCTGTTCCACGGTTTTATTGCCGCCCTGATAGCTAATCTTGCCGTTAGTATCGACAAACGGCGGCTTATCATTCTCATAGCCGCCAAACAGGTAGCGTCCGTTGCCATCGGTACTGTTGGCCTGGTTGAGCAGTTGATCCTTCAGCCCCTGTAGCTGGGTCGCCAGCGAATCGCGGTCGTTATCGCTCTCGGTGCCGCCGGCGTTAACGATCAGCGCCTTGATATCAGAAATCGTCGAGGTGGCTCCGGAAAGCACGGTCTCTTCCATCGATACGCTCTGGCGGGCGAAAGTACGCGCCAGGGTGTACTGATTGTTCTCGGCCTGCGATTGCGACAGCATCACCGCCCGCGATGCCGCCAGCGGATCGTCGGAGGGATTAATCACCTTCTTGCCGGTTGAAAGCTGCTCGGCGGCCTTCATAAACAGCGACTGATTGCCGGTGATGCCGGTCATGTTCTGTTGGTACATCATGCTGGTGCTCATGCGCATGCTGTCAGTTCCTCAATACAATCAACGAATATTCAGCAGCGCGTCGAACAGCGAGCTGGCGGTCTGGATCACCTGGGCGTTCGCCATGTAGTACTGCTGGAAACGCAGGAGCTCGCCATACTCTTCGTCGAGGTTTACCCCGGAGAGCGACTGCTGTTGACGGGCCAGTTGGGTGACGATACTGGACTGCGATTCGCTGCTCACCTTCGCGGCGGCGGTCTGGTTGCCCACGCCGCTGACGATCCCGGCGTAGGCGCCGCTGAGCGTCGCTTTGCCATCCACCAGGTTTTTGGTCTGCAGATCGAGCAGTTTTTTAGCGTTATCGTTATCGCCGCGGCCGCTGTCATCTTTACCGGCGGCGGCGATTTTCGCTGAATCGGTAATCGCCACTTTCAGGTTGCCCGCCACGTCGCTGACCGGCTTTACCGTAAAGCTATCTTTCTGCTGCGGGTTGCCATCAATGCTGACTTCGAGACCATCAAAGCTCAGCGTCGGGTTACCGTCTGCATCTTTACCGGCGGTGGCGTTGACTTTGACGTTGTCCGGCAGACGGCTGACCTGCCAGTTGGCGCCGTCATACTCCACGCGGTAGTCGTTGGCTTTTACCTTGCTGGTATCGGTATAGGAGACCGACAGCGAGGCATCGCCGGTATTGCGCGTGTTATCAACCACCCGCGCGCCGCTGAAACTGAAGAAATCGCCCCCCTGCTCACCGTTGAGATCGAAGCCCTCGCGGTGCTGCTGGTTAAAGCTATCGGCCATCGCCAGCGCCAGTTGCCCGAGCTGATTGCGCACGCCGTCCAGCGTCTCGCTGCGAAAACGCAGCACGCCGCTCAGGCTGCCGCTGGTGATCTGCCCTTCCGGTACTTCGCTGGCGCCGCTGCCGCGGTTATAGCCGAGAGTCAGGCGCGAAGGGTCGCTGCTGGAAGGGATCGCTTCCACCTGATAGCTGTTGTTGCCCTGCACCAGGGTCAGGCCGTTGGCGAAGGAGACGGTATAAGCGTCGCCGTCCTGCTGGGTTACCTGAACGCCCACCAGTTGGTTGAGTTCGCTGACCAACTGATCGCGCTGATCGAGCAGCGCGTTCGGTTCGCCGCTGGCGCTGCCGCGCAGGCGGGTAATCTCATCGTTAAGACGGGCAATCTGCTGGCTATAGCTGTTAATCTGCTGGGCGGTGTCGTTAATTTGCTGATTAACGCCGCTGTCCATGTCGCGCAGATATTTATCGGTATTATTAAACTGGTTGACCAGGCCGTTAGCCTTACCCAGCACCGTCTGGCGCGCCGCGTCGTCGCCGGCGTTGCTCACCAGGTTCTGCAAATTGGTGAAAAAATCCTGCAGGCTCCCCGACAGGGTATTAGTTTTGCTGGCCAGCAGATTATCGATCTGCGAAATCTTTTCGTAGTAGGCGTTCTGCGAACCGGCCGCGCTCTGCGCGCCGCGCAGCTGATTAGTGATGAACTGGTTATATTCGCGGTTGACGCTGGTCACGGTCACGCCGTTACCGATAAAACCGTTCATAGTGGCCAGGCCGCCGTTTTGGGCCAGAATCGCCGTCTGCCGGTTATAACCCGCCACGTTGTAGTTAGAGATATTGTTGCTGACGGTACTGAGCGCCACCTGCGCCGCATTCAGTCCGCTCATCGCCGTATTGATTAAGCTATTGGACATCAGGGTTCCTTATGCTGCCAAGTCAATTCGCTCAGCTTGCCCTTGTTATCGGTCAGAGAAGTAAAAACTTGAGTAAATCTGCCTGCAAAATTCCGCAGCCGCTTTTATGCCGGATGTCGCTACCGCTTACCGGGCTACAGCACTGTGCGATGTGGTAGCCCGGACAAGGCGCAATGCGCCGCCTCCGGGAAAACATATCGCAGCAGAATTAACCGGGAGCGCGAGCCGGGAGAAGGCGCGACCTTCGAACCTAGAACAGATCGTTAATATCCGCGGCATAGGCTTTCACCGCCTGCGCCCCGGCGTGCTTCATCTGCTGAATCACGCTGACCAGCTTGCTGGCGTATTGCGGGTCGGTGGCGTAGCCCGCGCGCTGCAGCTCGTGCGCCGCCTGCTCCGGAGTGGACGCTTCGGCAACCGAGGCATAACGCGGGTTGTTGGTCAGCAGCTTGACGTAGTCAGCAATCGCCGAGAAATACGAATCGTAGACGCGGAATTTGGCCTTCACCTTCTTCGCCACCCCCTGTTCAAATTCGGTGGTGGTGATCTCGGTAACCGGCCCCTTCCAGTTGCCCCCGGCCTTAATACCAAACAGGTTGTAGCTCGGGGTACCGTCAGCGGTCGGGATTTCGCGCTGCCCCCAGCCGGATTCCAGCGCCGCCTGGGCGACTATCAGCTGATGCGGGATCCCGCTGCGCTCACTGGCGGCACGCGCCGGCATTGACAGACGGGCAACGAAGTTGCCGTTGTTGAGCGATAGCGGCGCGGCGGCTGGCGGCGCTTTCGGTACCGCCCGGCGGATCATCTGCTCCAGCGCCTGATTCGGCAGCGTCTGCAGCACCTCATTATCCAGCGCCATCGGCGCGGTGCCCGCCGTTTCGCTGGGGACCGCGTTGGCATTGCTCATCTGCTTGACCATCATGTCGGCCAGCCCTAATCCCTTTTGCGACATCTGCTGGGCAATCTGCTGATCGTACATCGAGGTATAGAGCCGGGTCTGGTCGCTGCTGAGTACGCCATCCTGCGGTAGCGCGGCGCGCATGCTCTTTAGCATCATCTGTACAAACATGCCTTCGACCTGCTGCGCCACCTGCTTGAGGTTGCCCTGCGGATCGGCGGCGGCATCGCGCTTCAGGCCGTTCAGCGCCTGGGCGTCATAGGCGGCGCCCGACATCGCCATAACATCGCTGGCCATTAGATAATTTCCAGTTTGGCGCGCAGGCAGCCGGCGCTTTGCATGGCTTGCAGAATCGACATCAGGTCGATTGGCGTCGCCCCCAGCGCGTTCAGCGCGCGCACCACGTTGTTGAGGTTGGCGCTGGCGTTGATTTTCTGCAGCGAACCGCCCTGCTGCTGCATTGAAATCTGGGTATTCGGCGTGACCACCGTCTGGCCGCCGCCGAACGGCGTCGTCGGCTGGCTGACGCTGGTTTGTCGGTCGACCACCACCGACAGGTTACCCTGAGCCACCGCGCAGGAATCAAGAATCACCTCGCGATTCATCACCACCGAACCGGTACGCGAGTTGATAATCACTTTGGCATCCATGGCGCCAACGTTAACGTTGATATTCTGGATCTCGGCGAGGAATCGCACCTGCGAGCTATTGCCCTGCGGCACCAATACCTGAATGGTACGCGCATCGAGCGGCGATGCGGTGCCGCCGCCGCGCTGGCGGTTAATCGCATCGCTAATCTGCTGCGCGAGGGTGAAATCTTCATCATTGAGCTGCAGGTTGAGCACCCCGCCGCTGCCGAAAGTAGTCGGCAGTTCGCGCTCGATGGTGGCGCCGTTGCTGATGCGTCCGCCAGCCAACTGATTGACCTGTACGCTGCTGCCGCCCGCCGCCGCGCCGGCGCCGCCCACCAGCACGTTGCCCTGGGCCAGCGCATAAACCTGGTTATCCACCCCTTTGAGCGGCGTCATCAGCAAGGTCCCGCCGCGCAGGCTTTTAGCGTTGCCCATTGATGAGACCACCACATCGATATTCTGCCCCGCGCGCGCGAAGGGCGGCAGCTTCGCCGTGACCATCACCGCGGCGACGTTTTTCAGCTGCATGTTAGTGCCCGGCGGCACGGTAATGCCGAGCTGCGATAGCATGTTGCTCAGGCTTTGGGTGGTAAACGGCGTTTGCATGGTCTGGTCGCCGGAGCCGTCGAGCCCCACCACCAGGCCGTAGCCGATTAAGGCGTTATCGCGCACGCCCTGTACCGTCACCAGATCGCGAATACGCTCCGCCGTCGCCGGTAAGCTGGCCGCGCCGATTAATAGCGCAATGATGAGTTTTTTAACCATGTGAATCTCTTTTCAGTAACACCGCAAATGGCCCGCCCATTAGTACGGGGAGACGTTGAGGAAGAACCGCTGCAGCCAGCCCATCGTCTGCGCTTCATTGATGTAGCCGTTGCCGACATACTCGATGCGCGCGTCCGCCACCTGCGTTGAGGTGACCGAGTTGCTACCGCTGATGGTGCGCGGGTTAACCACCCCGGAGAAGCGAATGAATTCGGTGCCCTGGTTAATGGCGATCTGTTTTTCCCCCACCACGTGCAGGTTGCCGTTGCTCAGTACCTGATTAACGGTGACGGTAATGGTGCCGTTGAAGGTGTTATTGGCATTCGCCCCGCCTTTGCCGCCGAAACTGTTATCGCCGGAAATATCCATATCGGCGCGGGCGTTGCCCAACAGGCCGTCTAAGTAGCGCGGCGCGGTGGCGACGCCAAACTTGCTGGAACCGTTACGGCTGGCATTGGCGGAAGAACTCTTGCTGGCGCTGACGTTTTCCTGCAGCACGATGGTTAGCGTGTCGCCAACGTTGCGCGGGCGGCGGTCTTCAAACAGCGGCTGATAGCCGTAGTTCATCGGCTGCGCGGCCTGAAAAATAGAGCCGTTCGGTACCGGCGCGGTCGGCGGCGCGGGCTGCGCCGAGGTCGAGCCATCGACCAACGGTTTATGCGGAATGTACGCGCAGCCGCTCAGCGTCAGCATCACCATGCCCGCCAGCAAGCGTTGTCCCTGGCGCGGCAGGGTGGCCATCGAATGTGTGGTTACCACGGGGTATCGCCTTTGTTACACCAAAAAAGCGACGGGCGCGGCAGGCGACGCCCGTCATCAAAGATTACAGCTGGGTCAGCTTCTGCAGCATCTGATCCGACGTCGAAACCGCTTTGCTGTTGATCTCATAGGCGCGCTGGGTCTGGATCATGTTGACCAACTCTTCCGCCACGTTGACGTTAGAGGTCTCGACATAACCCTGGTAGAGCATGCCGGCGCCGTTCAGGCCCGGCGTGCTCTCATTCGGCGCGCCGGAGCTCTCCGTTTCCTGGTACAGGTTCTCGCCCACGCTTTCGAGGCCGCTGTCGTTAATAAAGGTGGTTAACGTCAGTTGCCCGACCTGCTGGGCGGCGGTCTGCCCCTGCTGGGTGACGCTCACGATGCCATCGCGGGCGATGGTAATGGTCAACGCGTTGGCCGGAATAGTGATCGCCGGCTGCACCTGGAAGCCGCTGGCGGTCACCAGCTGGCCGTTCTGATCGATCTGGAACGAGCCGTCGCGGGTGTAGGCCTGGCTGCCGTCCGGCAGCAGCACCTGGAAGAAGCCCTGGCCTTTTATCGCCACGTCTTTGCTGTTGTTGGTCTGCGACAGGTTGCCCTGGCTATGCAGACGCTCGGTGGCGACCGGGCGCACGCCGGTACCGATCTGCAGGCCGGAAGGCAGCGTGGTCTGTTCGGAGGACTGTGCCCCCGGCTGACGCATGGTCTGATACAGCAGGTCTTCAAAAACCGCGCGCTGGCGTTTAAAACCGTTGGTGCTGACGTTCGCCAGGTTGTTGGCGATCACGTCCATATTGGTCTGCTGCGCATCAAGACCGGTTTTCGCAATCCATAAAGAGGGAATCATTGGTTATTTCCTTTGGCCGCGGGCCGACTGGCTATCAGCTTACTGACAGCAGAGAATTCGCCCGCTGTTCGTTCTCATCCACGCTGTGGATGACCTTCATTTGCATTTCAAAGCGACGGGCGTTGGCGATCATATCGACCATGGTCTCCATCGGCTTGACGTTACTGCCCTCCAGCACGCCCGGCATGACCCGCACCTGCGGGTCGTTGGCCAACTGGTTGCTGCGGCGCTGCTGGGTTTCCGGGGTCAGGCGAAAAAAGCCATCATCGCCGCGCATCACTTCGCGCGCATCGGCTTTCACCAGCTTCAGGCGGCCAATCTGCGCGATGGTGTTCGGCGGGTCGCCGGGATTCAGCGCCGAAATGGTGCCGTCGGCGGCGATAGTGATTTCCGCCGACGGCGGCACCTCAATCGGCCCGCCGTCGCCCTGCAGCGGCATCCCCTGCACCGTTAGTTGACCGTTGGCCGAAACCTGAATGCTACCGTTGCGGGTATAGGCTTCGCCGCCGCCCGGCAGGCTGAGCGCCAGAAAACCGTCCTGCTGCAGCGCCACGTCCAGCGGGCGCCCGGTGTAGTTCAGCGCCCCCTGGCTCATATCGGCGCCCGGCGTCGAGGCCGCCACCAGCGTGCGGGTGGCGAGGCTCGGCCCGTCAACCGGTACCGCGCGCAGCGCGGCGAGCTGGGCCCGAAAGCCCGGCGTCGAGGCGTTGGCGAGATTGTTGGCGGTAATCGACTGCTGCTCCAGCGTCTGGCGCGCGGCGCCCATCGCGGTATAAATCGCGTGATCCATAACTCAGTTCCGTTAGCGCAGGCTGACCAGCGTCTGCAGGATCGAATCCTGCGTCTTGATGGTCTGGGCGTTGGACTGATAGTTACGCTGGGCGACGATCATGTTCACCAGCTCCTGGCTCAGGTCGACGTTGGACGACTCCAGCGCGCCGCTGGTCAGCTTGCCAAAACCGCCGCCGCCGGAGAGTCCTACGCGTGGCTGACCGGACGCGCCGGTCTCCTGCCAGACATTATCGCCCTGCGACGCCAGCCCTTCCGGGTTGGAGAAGTTGGCCATCACAATCTGCCCCAGGACCTGGGTCTGCTGGTTGGAGTAGATACCGACGACGGTACCGTCATCGTTAATCTGGAAGTTGGTGTATTCGCCGGCGGCATAACCATCCTGCGCCACTTTACTCACCGAATCGCTACCGACGTTCTGCTGCATACTACCGGCGAAGCTAAGCGTGAAGTTCTGCGCCGGGGCGCCGTCTTTCGCGCTCATCGGAATGGTCATGCTGAACTCGCCCGCCTGACCGTTAACGCTGACCAGGTTGCCGCTGGTATTGAACTCCATGGTGCCCGCGCTGACCGCAGCCGCGCTGCCGTCCTGGGTATAGACCTGCCATTTGTTATCGTCGGTTTTCACGAAATAGGCGTTGATGTTGTGGGCGTTACCCAGCGAATCGTAGGCGGTGATGGTGTTGACGTAGTTGTAGCTGTCCTGCTTCGCCGGATCGAAGGTTTTGTTCTCCGGCACTTTATGCGTCGACTTGAGGTTGACGACCATTTCGCCGGAAGTCGATGCTTTGGCGTTCATCATCCCTTCGGGAATGCTCAGCGGTAACGGGTTGGCGCCCTGCTGAATGGTCGGCGGCGTGCCGGCGGCCGGATATCCGGTCAGCTGCAGCCCCTGCATATTGGTCAGATTACGGTTTTCGTCCAGCTTAAACTGGCCGTTGCGGGTATAGAAAATACCGCCGTCTTTATCCTGCATGCGGAAGAAACCGTTGCCGTTAATCGCCACATCCAGCGCGCGGCTGGTGCCGGTAGTGGTGCCGCCTTTAAAGTTCTGGGTGATTCCGGAGACTTTAACCCCCAGTCCGACCTGCGAACCGGCGAACATATCGGCAAACGACACGCTGCCGGATTTGAAACCCGCAGTCGCGGAGTTAGCGATATTGTTGCCAATCACGTCGAGATTGGTGGCCGCCGCATTTAAGCCGCTGACTGCCTGAGAAAAGGCCATGTTACTCTCCAAATATTGAGGATATCGATAAAATCAGGTGCGAATTACAGGATCTGCCGCACTTCTTCGAGACTGGCGTTACCGGCAAGGCCAAGATCCAGCTTCGCGCCGTTGCTGTCGTTAATCACGCCGTTAACCATGCCGAAATGTAGGCTGCGCGCCACCAGCTGCTCGCCGTTGCCCTTGGCGTTAATCGCCACTTTATAGGCGCCGTCCGGCGCGGCGGTACCATCATCCAGCGAGCCGTCCCAGGTAAAGGCGTGCACCCCGGCGGTGAGGCCGCCAATCTCAATGGTCCGCACCACCTGGCCGTTGGCGTTGGTAATGGTTGCCGTGACCTGATCGGCGGCGCGCTCCAGTTCGACGCCAAACGGCGTGGTGCTGACCTGGCCTTCTTTGCTGCCGACCAGAATGTTATTACCCGGTACCATCACGCCGTGGCCGATCAGCGCGCTGGCCTGCAGCGACTGGTTGCTGTTGATCTGCCCGGAGATCGCGCCAAGGGTGGTGTTGAGTTTTTCGATGCCCTGTACGGTATTAATCTGCGCCAGCTGCGAGGTCAGCTCGTTGTTCTGCATCGGGTTGGTCGGGTCTTGATTTTTCAACTGCGCCACCAGCAGCGTCAGGAAGCTGTTATGCAGATCCTGGCTGGTGCTGCTTTTGCTGGCGGAATCAAGAACCGCGTTATTGGTCGATTCATTGGTGGTTGCGGCGATAGCCATCGGGATCTCCGGTTACTGACCCAGCGTCAGGGTTTTCATCATCATCGACTTAGTGGTGTTGAGCACTTCGACGTTGGCCTGATAGCTGCGGGAGGCGGAGATGGTGTTAACCATTTCGCTCACCACATCGACATTCGGCATCCGCACGTAGCCCTTAGCATCGGCCAGCGGATTACCCGGTTGATAAACCATCCGCGCGGGCGCCGGATCGTCAACCACCTGTGAGACGCGCACGCCGCCGGTCTGCTGCCCTGGCGCCGCGGCCACTTCGAACACCACCTGCTTCGCGCGATAGGGTTCGCCATCCGGGCCGGTGACGCTATCGGCGTTGGCCATATTGCTGGCGCTGACGTTCATCCGCTGCGACTGGGCCGAGAGCGCCGAGCCGGAGATATCAAAAATATTGAGTAAAGACATTCGCCTTATCCTTGTTGCAGCACCGACATCATCCCTTTGATCTGACCGTTGAGCAGCGTCAGGTCGGTCTGATATTTCAGGCTGTTGTCAGCGAAGTTGGTGCGTTCGCGATCCATGTCCACCGTGTTGCCGTCCATCGACGGCTGGTCCGGCACCCGAAACAGCAGATCCAGCTCCGGTGGCTGCATGGTTTGCGCCGGAATATGACGCGCCGCCGTCAGGTTCAGCGCCATGCCGTTGCCGTTTACCCGCCCCTGTTGCAGGACTTTATTCAGTTGGCTGGCGAAATCGATATCCCGCGCCTGATAGCCCGGCGTGTCTGCGTTGGCGATATTGGCGGCCAGTATTTCCTGGCGCTGGGCGCGCAGGTTCAGCGCCTCCTGGCCAAAACGCAGAGCAGCGTCCAGTTTGTCGAGCATGCTCCCTCCGCAAGGTTAGAATTTGGAGCCGACAGCATAAACGCCCCCTGCGCCAACCTATCGCGGGAATAGGGGCAAAATGGAGCGCTATTTATCTGTTTAGTCCCTCAGGGCAGCCGTTACACTTAACCCCTTTCCGGGTGGCGTGAGGGGAACGCGATGAAAAGTAAAATCCTGCTGGTCGGTCTGCTGTGCAGCCTGAACGCCCGCGCCGACACGCTGGCGACGCAAATCGAAAGCTTCATTAAAAGTAAATTCAACGATAATGCCGTGCAGGTGAAAGTGCTGGTGCGCACGCCGCCCGCCCAGTGGCCGCCGTGTGAATTACCGCAGCTGTCGCTGGCGCCCAATGCGCGAATCGGCGGCAATATCAGCGTTTCCGCCCGCTGCGGACAGGAGCGGCGGTTTATTCAGACCCAGGTGCAGGTATTTGGCCGTTATCTGACGGCGGCGCGCGGTATTAGCGGCGGAACGCCGCTGACCCCGGCGGATGTGGTGCTAAAATCAGGCAGGCTCGATACCCTGCCGCCGCGTACGCTGACCGACAGCAAGAAAGCGCTGGGCGCCGTGACGCTGCGGAATATCAGCCCAGGGCAACCGCTGACGCTGTCGATGCTGCGTCGCGCGTGGGTGATTAAAGCCGGTCAGCCGGTGCAGGTCATGGCCGAGGGCGACGGCTTTAGTATCAGCGGTTCCGGTAAGGCGATGAATAACGCGGCGGCCGAAGATAGCGTGCGCGTGCGCATGGTTTCCGGCAAAATCGTCAGCGGTATCGCCGGGGAGGATGGATCCATTCGTATTACGTTATAAAAAAGTAAAGGTTTGCCAGCCCCTGCCGATAACCCCATTAGAAACCCATTTTGGAGATGGACCATGAGTATCGATCGCACCCAGCGGTTACAGCCGGTTTCCACGGTGCAGCCGCGTGAAACCCCGGCCGACAACCCGCTTCAGCCGCGTAAGGCCGCCGTGGCGGAAACCGCCGTTAGCGCCACCAAAGTGAAACTGAGCGATGCGCAGGCGCGGCTGATGCAGCCAGGCACCCAGGATATTGATATGAACCGGGTTGAGGCCATCAAACAGGCGATTCGCAGCGGCGAACTGAAAATGGACGCGGGCAAAATCGCCGACGCCCTGCTGCAGGATGCGCACAACGATATCCAGCGCCTTGCCGGTAGCAAAACAGATAAGGCCTGATGATGGACAGATTACGCACTCTGCTGGATAAACTGGCGGAAACCCTGCGGACGCTGGATGACGTGCTGGCGCAAGAGCAACAGTTGCTATGTGCGGATGAACTGCCCGGCGTGGCGCTGCAGCGCATCACCGATAGCAAGAGCCAGCTGCTGGCGACGGTGGCCTGGCTTGAGCAACAGCGCCCGACGCTGGAAGCCAACCTTGCGCTACGCGCGCCTTACCCCGGCCATGAAAGCTTCGGCGAACGCTGGCGGCAGATCCAGCAGTTAAGCCAGAGCCTACGTGAAAAGAATCAGCATAACGGTCTGTTGCTCAATCAACAGATCGCCCATAACCAGCAGGCGCTGGCAATTCTTAGCCAGAATAATAAATCGCTGTACGGGCCGGATGGCCAGTCGCGCGCCGCGAGTCTGCTGGGCCGTAAAATCGGCGTCTGAACGCCTTTCTCTGTATTTTCCCCGCTGGTGACGATTACCCGTAGCGCCGTTTTTTGTCAGGTGGCGCTACGCTTACCTGACCTACGCCGGCATGTGATCTGTAGGCCCGCGCAAGCGTAGCGCCGCCGGGCAATAACCGCGGGTAACGAGCCATTTTCGCGCCGGATGGCGGCTGCGCCTTATCCGGCCTACGATCCGTGCTATTGAGACGTTCCCGGATGGCCGGGGCAGCCCGCATGGATGCGGGCTGAGGGCCGTGTTTTGCACGGATAATGAGATGGACGCTCCAGATTTTACGGTATCAAAGTACCAGACTGGATCGTTGCAATACGTCCTAAAAAATGAGGAGCGTCCACATGAAAGTATCAACTCTTGGTATCGACCTGGCAAAGAACGTTTTTCAGCTTCATGGCGTCGATCACGAAGGTCATACTATTTTGCGTAAAAAGCTCACCCGGGCTAAGTTTGTTCAATTTGTTATTCAACTGGAGCCTTGTCTGATTGGCATGGAAGCCTGCTCATCCAGTCATCATTTCGCGCGACTATTCACCCGCTATGGTCATGAGGTAAAACTCATCCCTCCGCAGTATGTAAAGCCTTATGTGAAAACGAACAAGACGGATGCAGCAGACGCTGAAGCTATCTGCGAAGCGGTCACCCGCCCGAATATGCGTTTTGTACAGATAAAAACCGAAGAGCAGCAGGCCGTTTTAGCGTTACACACTGAACGGGGAATACTTATCCGTGAGCGGATCGCCTGTTCCAATAGTTTAAGAGCCACACTTGCTGAGTTTGGTATTACGATTGCGGCCGGACAAAGCCATTTAACCCATGAGCTGCCAGCCATTCTGGAGGACGACGAAAATGGTTTATCTCCCTTCGTCAGAACCAGCATCTACAGACAGTCTAAACATATCCGGGAACTTGAGGAGCAAGTTAAACAGGTAGAACAAGCTCTGGCCTCCTGGTACAGAACGCAGGAAGCCTGCCAGAGAATGGCCAAAATCCCGGGGGTTGGTATGTTAACGGCCACTTATGTGATAGCGGCAGTGGGTAATGCCCGACAATTCAGTACTGCAAAGCAGTTCGCTTCATGGCTGGGGCTGACACCAAAGGAACATTCCAGCGGCGGGAAACAGCAACTGGGAGGGATCAGCAAACGTGGAGATGGATATTTCCGATACCTGCTGGTTCACGGCGCACGCGCACTTACCGCCTGGGTCAACCGGAACGGCGCGGTTGAGAAGAATGCCTGGCTTCAGGGACTACTTGAGCGGAAGCACTGCAATGTAGCTGTTGTCGCCATGGCGGCAAAAACAGCCAGGATCATGTGGTCAATGTTGACACACAATACTGAATATCAGCCTCGTCAGCTCGCCTGACACAAGGTCAGTCAATCTGACGAGGTGCTGAAAAAGAGTTAACGTCCTGGTAGGTGCAGGTGACTTCAGAAGATGGCAAAACAGGTAAGACCGCAGGCAGGATACACCGAGAGGTAGCAAGGGCAAGTCAGCTCGCACAGGATGATTGGTACCTGCCTGGCGGATTTCATCATGGTTCGGGATAAAGAAATCCCATCAGAAACCGGATATATGGCTGCACCTACCCGTTTTATTACTGAACTGAAGAAAGCATTGCATTCCGGGAGCGCAATGTGCTCTGTATTAATACAAAACTTTTCCCCACAACTACTGATAATTAACGATAACCTGATTGGCAATCGCCCGCAGCGGCGGGTTTAACGGCCCGCGGGTCTGTACGGAATAGACAAAACGCAGCGGCCCTTCTGCCGCCTCGCCGGCCAACGCGTGGCTGGTGCCGCTGGCGCTGGTCAGCGGAATACAGCGATTCAGGCTACACAAATGCACCTGCAGCCCCGCCGGCTCCGCTGACAGCAGACGATAGCGCCAGCTAACGGTCTCGATGCGCGCATTGCCGCCAGGCAGCGTATTGGGCGGCAGCAGCGCGGCGGAAGAATCACTCATCCCGCCCTGTTCAAGAGTGACGCCGGGCCCTTCGGCAATCCATGAGCCCGACGCCGCGCCGGCGGCAACCGGCAATAAAAGGCACAATAAAGGAAGATAGCGCGTCATCAGGCCGCTCCAATGGTTGAGGTCATGCGAATCTGGCGATCGTCGTTGATCTCCAGGTTGGAAAGCACCGCCATCTGCGGCAGGCTACGACGCAGGAAACGCGCCAGCAGCGGGCGCAGCGCGTGGTTAACCAACAGCACCGGCGGCGCGCTAAGCATCTCCTGGCGCTGCAGCGCCTGCCGCGCCTGCTCCAGCAGGCGGTCGGCAAGCCCCGGTTCGAGACCGCCGCCTCCCTGCAGCGCCTGTAGCAGCAGTCGTTCCAGTTGGGTATCCAGACCGATAACCTGAATTTCACCATTGCCGGGGAACCACTGCTGGGCAATCGCCCGCCCCAGCGCCACGCGCACGACGGTGGTCAGCTCGTAGGGATCGCTTTGCGTCGGCGCATGCTCCGCCAGCGTCTCGATAATGGTACGCATATCGCGGATCGATACCCGCTCGGCCAGCAGATTCTGCAACACCTTATGCAACGTGGTCAGCGACACCACGCCCGGTACGAAATCTTCGGTCAGCTTCGGCATCTCCTGCGACACGCGATCGAGCAGTTGCTGCGTCTCCTGGCGGCCAAACAGTTCGCTGGCGAACTGGCCGATGAGATGGTTGAGATGGGTCGCCACCACCGTACTGGCCTCCACTACCGTATAGCCCTGGATTTGCGCCTGCTCGCGCAACGCGCTATCGATCCACACCGCCTCCAGACCGAAGGCCGGATCGATGGTTTTATCCCCCGCCAGCTCACCTATAGCGTTGCCGGGGTTAATCGCCAGCCAGCGCCCCGGCTGCGCTTCGCCGCTGCCGATTTCCACTCCTTTCATCAGAATGCGGTAGCGGGCGGGCGCCAGTTCAAGGTTATCGCGAATATGTACCACCGGCGGCAGATAGCCCATCTCCTGGGCGAATTTCTTGCGGATCCCGCGGATACGCCCCAACAGCTCGCCATTTTGCTGAAAATCGACCATCGGGATCAGCCGGTAGCCCACTTCCATGCCCAGCGGATCTTCCAACTGGACATCAGCCCAGCTGGCTTCCGCGGCCTGGGTATTCTCCTGCACGATGGGTTCGTCGGCGGCTTTCGGCGTCTGTTTTTCGCGCCCGCGCAGCCACCAGGCCAGCCCGAGCAGCGCGGCGGTAAACAGCAGGAAAACCAGGTTCGGCATCCCCGGCACCAGCCCCAGCAGCCCAAGTACCGCGGCACACAGCAGCATGACCTTTGGGTTATTGAATAACTGGCCGACCATCTGTTCGCCGACATCCTGATCGGTCGCCACCCGGGTCACGATGACCCCGGCGGCGGTAGAGATCACCAGCGCCGGGATTTGCGCCACCAGCCCGTCGCCGATGGTCAGCAAGGTGTAGCTTTCCGCCGCCGCGCCCAGCTCCATACCGTGCTGCACCACGCCGACCAGCAGTCCGCCGACCACGTTAATCACCATAATCATTAGCCCGGCGATGGCATCACCGCGGACAAACTTGCTGGCGCCGTCCATCGAACCGTAGAAATCGGCTTCCTGCGTGACTTCAGCGCGACGTTTTTTCGCCTCGTCTTCGCCGATAAGCCCGGCGTTCATGTCGGCATCGATCGCCATTTGCTTACCCGGCATGCCGTCGAGCACGAAACGCGCCCCCACTTCGGCGATACGCCCGGCGCCTTTGGTGATAACCATGAAGTTGATCAACACGAGGATAATAAACACCACGATACCGATGGCGAAATTACCGCCGACCAGGAAGTGGCCGAAGGCCTCCACGACCCGTCCCGCGGCGGCGGCCCCGGAGTGCCCTTCCATCAAAATGATGCGCGTCGAGGCGACGTTGAGCGACAGGCGCAGCAGCGTCGAGAACAGCAGAATGGTTGGAAACGCGGCGAAGTCCAGCGTGCGCTGGGTAAACATCGCCACCAGCAGCACCATGATCGACAATGCGATATTGAAGGTGAAAAGCAGGTCGAGAATAAACGCCGGCAGCGGCAGCACCATCATCGACAAAATCAGCAGGATCAAGATTGGGCCGGCCAGCACCTGCCATTGTGTATCTTTAATATTCCCCGGCAAACGCAGCAGGGAGGCCAAATTAGCCATCAGAGTCACTCTCTTTTGCAAAATCCAGTGCTTCCGGCACCGGTAAACGTTGAGGTTTTTTCGGGATCAAGCCGCCCTCGCGCCGCCAGCGGCGCAGTTGATAAACCCAGGCCAGCACTTCGGCGACCGCGGCATAGAGGGTGGCGGGAATATGCTGGCCGATCTCGCTATGGCGATAGAGCGCGCGGGCCAGCGGCGGCGCTTCGAGCATCGGGATACGGTGTTGCGCCCCCAGTTCGCGAATGCGCAGCGCAATCTCCCCCGCCCCTTTAGCCAACACCTTCGGCGCGCTCATTTTTTTATCGTTGTACTGCAACGCCACGGCATAGTGGGTCGGGTTAGTGACGATCACGTCCGCTTTCGGCACATCGGCCATCATCCGCCGCTGGGCAATCGCCCGCTGCTGCTGGCGGATCCGTCCTTTAACGTGGGGGTCGCCTTCCTGGTCTTTGAATTCGTCGCGGATATCCTGTTTGGTCATCTTCAGCTTTTTGAAGTGGCTCCACAGCTGATAAAAAACGTCAAACGCCACCATCGGCGTCAACCCGAGCACCACCAGAAAACCGCAGTAGAGGATCATCTGTAGCGCATTAGCCAACGCGTCGAGCGGCTGTTGGGTCATCAGATGCAGCATCGCCGCCCAGTTGTGCCACAGGTACAGTCCGGTTACCCAGCCGACCAGCGTGGCTTTGAGGATCCCTTTTAACAGCTCCGCCAGCACCTGAGTGGAGAACATACGTTTTAGGCCGGAAAGCGGATTCAGCCGTTTAAGATCGAATTTGAGCGACTTGGTGCTGAATAAAATGCCGCCAAGCAGCATTGGCGCGGCCAGCGCCACCAGCACCATCCCGGCCATTACCGGCAGCAATGCCAGCACCGCCTGACGCAACAGCATTCCCAGCTGGCGCAGCATTTGTTTGTCATTGCTGACCATTCCGTGGTCAAAGTGCAGGCCCTGCGTCAGCATCTCCGCCAGTTGGCGAGTGATATTGCTGCCGGACATCAGGATAATGGCGAGCCCGGCCACCAGCATCAGCACCGAGGTCAGCTCGCGCGATCGCGGGATCTGGCCCTCTTCACGCGCCTTCTCCAACCGGTGGGCGGTGGGGGCCTCGCTTTTTTCCAGATCGCTGTCTTCCGCCAAGCCTGCAGTTCCTGTGTCGGGAGGGTAAAGAATGGCGGTCAGCATGCCAAAAAATTGGCGAAGTCATTGGCGGAACAACGGCGAAAAAGAGGGGTTATTTCACGGATGAGGGAAAGGCGGCAGGGGCGCAGCAACTGCGCCCCGTCATATTCAGAAACCGAGACTATCGAGCAGATCGTCAACCTGCGCCTGGTTGGCGATAACGCCGACGCCGTTCTGATCAAGCTGCGGGCCGTTAAGCAGGCTGTCGTTGGCCCGTTTCTCTTTCACCGGCGGTTCCGGCATGTTTTCCATCAGCACCATCAGCAGCTGCTTTTCAATTTCCTGCACCACATCCATCATGCGCTTGATAACCTGACCGGTCAGGTCCTGGAAATCCTGCGCCATCATGATTTCCATCAGTTGGGCGTTGGTAAAGGATGTATGGCCCGGCACCTGATCCAGATACTCACGGGTGTCGGTCACCAGCGCGCGCGCGTCATCCAGTTCGATCGGATTGGCGAACCACTCATCCCAGCGCGATTTTAGCGCGCTGGCGCCGGACTCCAGTTCGGCCTGGCGCGGCTGCGCCGCCTCCACGCAGCTCAACGCCCGTTCCGCCGCCTGCGCCGTCATGGTGACAACGTAATCAAGGCGGTCGCGGGCATCCGGGATCGCCTCGGCCGCCTGGGCAATCGCCTGATCGAGCCCCAGCTCGCGCATGCTGTCGCGCAGCATGCGGGTGAGCTGGCCGATACGGGAGATTATCTCTCCCGCGGTCGCTGCATCGCTGGCAGGCATTGGAATCTCTCTCATCGCCCTCTCCTTACATGCCCAATTTTTCGAAAATCTTGTTGAGCTTTTCTTCCAGCGTCGCCGCCGTAAAAGGTTTCACCACATAACCGCTGGCGCCTGCCTGCGCGGCGGCAATAATATTTTCTTTTTTCGCTTCCGCCGTCACCATTAGTACCGGCATCGCCGCCAGCGCGGCATCGGCACGAATGGTCTGCAGCAGCTCCAGACCGTCGACGTTGGGCATGTTCCAGTCGGAGACCACGAAATCAAAGCTGCTGGCCCGCAGCTTATTTAGCGCGTCCGCGCCATCTTCCGCCTCTTCAACGTTGTTAAAGCCGAGCTCTTTAAGCAAATTTCTGATGATACGACGCATGGTGGAAAAGTCGTCGACGACCAGAAAACGGAGATTCTTATCTGCCATTACTACCCCTGAACAGTGTCATTTTTAACTCACTTCACACCACGCCGCCGGGACTCCTGGCGGCGTGAATTTAAATTCGCAGCGCCTGGCCGCCGGCTATCTGCGCCAGCATGCGTTGGCTCATGCGCTCCAGTTCAACCACTTCGCTGACCCCGCCGCTGGCGATGGCCTCGCGCGGCATGCCGAACACCACGCAGCTCGCTTCGCTCTGCGCCAGGGTATAGGCCCCGGCGCGATGCATCTCCAGCATCCCCTGCGCGCCGTCGTTGCCCATGCCGGTGAGGATCACCCCCACCGCATTGCGCCCGGCGTGGCGGGCCACCGAGCGAAACAGCACATCCACCGAGGGACGATGGCGATTCACCGCCGGGCCGTCGTGCAGCTTGACCTGATAGTTAGCGCCGCTACGCGCCAGCTCCAGATGGCGATCCCCAGGCGCGATATAGGCGTGTCCCGGCAGCACGCGTTCGCCCTCTTCCGCCTCTTTCACCGTGATTTGGCACAGCTTATTCAGCCGTTCGGCGAACGAGCGGGTAAATCCCGGCGGCATATGCTGGGTGATCAGCAGCGCCGGGCTGGTGGCCGGCAACGGTTGAAGCACCTGACGAATCGCTTCGGTGCCGCCGGTGGAAGCGCCAATGGCGATCAGCTTCTCGCTGCTCAGCAGCGGTCCGTGGCTTAAAATCGCCGGCGGCTGGCCATTGGCACGCTGCGGCAGCCGCGCCCGCGCGGCGGTGCGGATCTTTTCGCCTATCAGTTCGCTGTAGGCCAGCATGCCTTCGCGGATCCCGAGCTGCGGTTTGGTGACGAAATCCACCGCCCCCAGCTCCAGCGCGCGCAGGGTAATTTCCGAACCTTTACCGGTCAGCGACGAAACCATCACCACCGGCATCGGCCGCAGGCGCATCAGCTTTTCGAGGAAATCGAGGCCGTCCATGCGCGGCATTTCGACGTCCAGCGTCAGCACCTGTGGGTTAAATTTTTTGATCAGATCGCGTGCGACCAGCGGGTCCGGGGCCACCGCCACCATCTCCATATCGGCGTGGCCGCTGACGATCTCGGTCATCAGCTGGCGCATCAGGGCCGAATCATCAACACATAACACTCTGATTTTACTCATCACTTCTCCTTGGTCAGCCCATATACGGTCTGTCCACGCAGGTAGAAATCCCGGCTGATCTGGCTGAAATTCTCGGAGTGACCGGCAAACAGCAGCCCCCCCGGTTTAAGCAAGGGGACAAAGCGGCGCAGGATGCGCTCCTGCGTCGGTTTATCGAAATAGATCATCACGTTGCGGCAAAAAATCGCGTCGAACGGCCCCGGCAGCGCCCACTCTGGCGCCAGCAGATTCAGCGGCTGGAAGTTGACCCGCGCCGCCAGTTCCTGACGCACGCGCACCAGCCCCTGATGCGGCCCGGTGCCACGCAGAAAATAACGCTGCATCTGCCCGGCCGTCAGGGTACGCAGATCTTCATGGCGATAAATCCCCGCTTCGGCTTTCTCCAGCACCTGGGTATCAATGTCGCTGGCCCAGACCTGGCAACCGCTGGCGCGCTCCCCCAGCGCATCGCCGAGGGTGATGGCGATGGAGTAAGGTTCTTCGCCGGTCGAAGCGGCGGTACTCCACACGCTATAGCCGCCCGGACGCGAGCGCGCATGCTCCGCCAGAATCGGAAAGTGGTGCGCCTCGCGAAAAAAGGCCGTCAGGTTGGTGGTCAGCGCATTGATAAACGCCTGCCACTCGGCGCTGTGCGGGTCGCTTTCCAGCAGCGCCAGGTAGTCGCCGAAATCATGTATGCCCAGCAGCCGTAAGCGGCGCACCAGCCGGTTGTACACCATCTCGCGCTTATGCGCCGCCAGCACGATCCCGGCACGCTGATAGATAAGCTGGCTGATGCGGCGAAAATGCGCGTCGGAGAGCGGCAGACGCTGGGCCATCTGCGCCAGCGCCGAGCCGCTTTCGCGCGGCGCGGTTGATGTTGTCTGCTTCATGCCGGCTCACCGGCAAAAAACGAGCGGTTTATGCGGTTTGACAATCCAGGGTCTCCTTTACCGTGGATGAGGTTTCCGGCGCGACGAAGTTGTCATCCGCCAGACGGAATACCGCCACTGCATCGGCGAGGGTAATCGCCTGCTCTTCCAGCGCAGCGGCGGCGGAAGCGGATTCCACCACCAGGGCGGCGTTCTGTTGCGTCACCTGATCCATCTGGGTTACCGCCTGCGTAACCTGCTCAATGCCGCGGCTTTGCTCATCGGAGGCGGAGGCGATTTCGCCCATGATGTCGGTGACCCGGGTTACCGAGCGCACGATGTCCTGCATAGTGGCGCCGGAATTTTCCACCAGCACCGAGCCGTGTTTGACGCGGCTGACGGACTCGTCGATCAGCAGCTTAATTTCTTTTGCCGCCTGGGCGCTGCGGCTGGCCAGGTTGCGCACTTCTCCGGCCACCACCGCAAAGCCGCGCCCCTGCTCACCGGCGCGCGCCGCCTCCACCGCCGCGTTGAGCGCCAGAATATTGGTCTGGAAGGCGATGCCGTCGATGACGCTGGTAATCGCGCCGATTTTTTGCGAACTGTTGGCGATGTCGTGCATCGTGGTGACCACATCATCCGCCAGCTCGCCGCCTTTGGCGGCGGTTGAAGAAGCATCACGCGCCAGCTGCGATGCCTGGCGGGCGTTATCGGCATTCTGTTTTACCGTCGCCGTTAGCTGCTCCATACTGGCGGCGGTTTCTTCCAGCGAAGCCGCCTGCTGTTCGGTGCGCGAGGAGAGATCGTTGTTACCTTCTGAAATCTCCTGCAGGCCGATAAGAATCGACTCCGCACCGTCGCGCACCGCGCCGACGGTACCAATCAGCGACTGTTGCATGCGCTGCAGGCTGGCAAATAGCTGGCTGATTTCGTTGCGCCCATAGACCGCAATCGGTGCGGAAAGATCGCCGCTGGCGATACGTTCAAAGTGGCCGCGAATAATATTCAGCGGCTGCACCAGCATGGTTCGCAGCCACCACATCGCGCTGAGGGTGACCACCAAGAGCATCAGCACCGCCCCGGCAACCAACCAGATTGACCAGCCATAGGCCCGCTGGCTGGAGGCGCTGGCTTCATCGGTCGTCGCCTTCGCCAGCTGCAGATATTGCACAAAGTCGGCCTCGAAGCGGTCCTGTATTTTCTGCGTCGGCTGGTCCATAAAGGCCTGCAGGTTGCGATTTTCGAGGAACACGATCAGCTCGCGCAGCGCGCCGCGCAGATTCTCGTAGCTGTCGCGCGTGGCATCGGCCAACTGCTGCTCCTGCTCATCCGCGCGAGGCGTGTCGAGGAACTGGTTAAAGTAGAGATCGGCTTTTTGCAGCGAGCTGCGGGCGCCGCCCATCAGCGCATCCACCTGCTCCTGCGGCACCTTCAGCGCCGCGCGGGTACCGGCGCGGTTAAGGGTATTTCGCGCCTGCAGCAGCGATACCCAGCTCAGGCTAAGCGCATCGCGCTGCTGGCTACTGACGGTAATACGTTCAAGATTGTGGTTGTCGGCGCGCAGCGCGACGTAAGAGAGCCCGGTGCTGATCAATTGCATGATGCAAAAGGAGATCAGCAGCAGGAAAAGACTGGTAGAGATACGGATTCGGTTAAACATAGCAATCTCCTTGGTAGCCGGTCTCGGCCGGCTTACAACGCAAGAGAGGCCGCCGCGTGTAGGGATGCGGCGGCCGGTACCCGTTAGAACGTCTCCCAGTTATCCTGGTAGTCGCTGGCGCTGGTTTTTTTATGCGTAGCGATGGCGGCAGGCGCGGTTTTATTGCTGACCGGCGCTTTATACTCTTCCTGCCCTTCCGACTTCAGACGGAAGACGGCAACCGACTGCGTCAGCAGGCTGGCCTGCTCTTCCAGCGCGGCGGCGGCGGAGGCCGACTCTTCCACCAGCGAGGCGTTCTGCTGGGTGACGCGATCCATTTCCGCTACCGCCTGGCCGACCTGGTCGATGCCGCGGCTCTGCTCATCGGAAGCAGAGGCGATTTCGCCCATGATGTCGGTCACGCGGGTGACCGCATTGACGATATCGCCCATGGTGTCGCCGGCGCTTTCCACCAGCACCGAGCCCATATCCACGCGGTTGACCGAGTCCTCGATCAGCGCTTTGATCTCTTTGGCCGCCTGGGCGCTGCGCTGCGCCAGGTTGCGGACTTCGCCCGCCACGACCGCGAAACCGCGGCCCTGTTCACCGGCGCGCGCCGCTTCTACCGCGGCGTTAAGCGCCAGGATGTTGGTCTGGAAGGCGATACCATCGATAACGCCGGTGATATCGGCAATTTTCTGCGAGCTGCTGGCGATGTCGTGCATGGTTTCCACCACGTTGGCCACCACTTTGCCGCCCTTCTGCGCGGTTTCGGAGGCGCTCAGCGCCAGCTGGCTGGCCTGACGCGCGTTTTCGGCGTTCTGTTTCACCGTCGCCGTCAGCTGTTCCATACTGGCGGCGGTCTCTTCCAGCGATGCCGCCTGCTGTTCGGTGCGCGATGAGAGATCGTTATTCCCGGCGGCGATTTCCGACGCGCCGCTATAGATGGCATCCGCCCCCTGACGCACGCCGCTCACCGTTTCGATAAGCTCGTTCTGCATGTGCTTGAGGCTGGCGGCCAGCACGCCGATTTCATTACGGCTGGTCACCGGGATAGGCTGGGTCAGGTCGCCGGAGGCAATACGTTTGATGTGTTCAATCATGCGGTTCAGCGGGCGTACCAGGATATGGTGGATACCCATCCACACGCCGACGATCGCCGCCAGCACCACGATGATGACCACAATTAAGGTCCAGATCGCCGAGCTATAAGAGCTGTTGCTACCGTCAACGGCGATTTGGTACAGCTTGCCGTTTTGCTGCAGATAGGCGTTATAAGTCTGCTCGAAATCGTCCTGGTATTTTTGCGTCGGCTGGTCGAAGAAGGCGTTGATTTTACCCTCGCCCAGCAGCTGGATAAGCTCCGACAGCGCGCCGTACAGGATGCCATACTGCTGCTTAAGCTTTTCCGTCGCCTGCGGATCCTGACGCGGGTCCTGCGGGATTTTTTCATAGGCGGCATAGTTGCGCTCGGCGCGGGCCAGCTCTTCTTTCGCTTTCGCCAGCAGCTCGTCGATAGTCGCGCCGCTGCCGATTTTGTTGGTATCCATCATGTAGCGGATCCCTGCGCGGTTCAGGGAGTTACGCGCCTGCAGCAGATCGACCCGGCTTTCACTTAGCAGCAACTGCTGCTGACGGATGGTTTGCAGGACGGTGAAGTTCTCTTTATCGCTTTTCAGCGACGAAAAAAACAGACCGCCCGAAATCAGCTGCAATGCGCCAAATAGCACCAGCACTAACAAGAGACTGGTGACGACCTTAATACGATTAAACATGTTTCCCCTTCCTGGAAGCCTGAACGGCCAGGCTTTACGTATGTGACTGAAAGGGTTATCGGCGCGCGGGAGGGGAACTTTATGCCAGGCGGGGACTATTTTTACCGGGCGCGACCGAGCGCGCCCCGTTGCTTAGTGGCTTTTGGCGACGTTATCGACCAGCGCCATCTCTTCGCTGCTGAGCAGCTTTTCGATATCGACGAGAATCAACATGCGTTCGCCGAGCGCGCCAAGACCGGTGAGATACTCGGTCGCCAGCGTTACCGCGAATTCCGGCGCCGGGCGGATCTGTTCAGCGGTGAGCGACAGCACGTCGGAGACGCCGTCGACCACGATCCCCACCACCCGCTGGCCGAAGTTAAGCACGATAACCACCGTGTTTTCATCATAAGAGACGCCCTGCTGGGCGAATTTTACCCGCAGGTCGATAATCGGCACGATCACCCCGCGCAGATTGGTGACGCCTTTGATGAAATCCGGGGTGTTGGCGATACGCGTCACCTGATCATAGCCGCGGATCTCCTGCACTTTCAGAATATCGATGCCGTATTCTTCATTGCCGAGGGTAAAAATTAAAAACTCCTGACCTACCGTTTCGCCAGCCAGTTTGCTGACGGTTGCTAATCCTGCCATGGTCTGCACCTGTTAATTTTATGAGATGAGTCGTTACGCGGCCGCTGCGCTCAGCAGCTTTTCCCGGTTGAGCATTTGCAGCGCCGACACGTCGACGATCAGCGCCACGCTGCCGTCGCCGAGGATCGTCGCCGCGGAAATTCCCGGCACTTTGCGATAATTGCTTTCCAGGTTTTTTACCACTACCTGATGCTGGCCGATCAGCTGATCCACCAATAGCGCATAGCGGCGGCCGGCGCTTTGCAGAATCACCACGATGCCCTGGGTGGCCTCAGTTTTCGCCCCGGCGACATCAAACACCCGGTATAGCTCCACCAGCGGCAGATACTCGCCGCGGACCTGCAGCATCCGCTCGCCGCCGGCCATCGGATGCAGGTCTTCAGCCTGCGGCTGCAGCGATTCCATGACCGCATTGAGCGGCAGAATAAAGACCTCTTCATTGACCTTGACCGACATGCCGTCGAGGATGGCGAGCGTCAGCGGCAGCAAAATACGAATCGAGGTCCCTTTGCCCGCACGGGAATGGATTTCAACGTGACCGCCCATCTCCTGGATATTCCGTTTCACGACGTCCATGCCGACGCCGCGGCCAGAGACGTCGGTCACCTGTTCCGCGGTCGAAAAGCCCGGCGCGAAAATGAGCATTCCGACCTCTTCATCACTCATGCTGTCGCTGACCGCCAGCCCCTGCGCCGCCGCTTTGGCGAGTATTTTTTCACGATTAAGCCCGGCGCCGTCATCGATCACTTCGATGCAGATATTGCCGCCCTGATGTTCAGCGGAAAGAATCAGATTGCCCACCTCAGACTTACCTGCCTCCAGACGGGTTTGCGGATCTTCAATACCGTGGTCGAGGCTATTACGCACCAGGTGGGTCAACGGGTCGATAATGCGCTCGATCAGGCTCTTATCAAGTTCGGTAGAGCTGCCCTGTAGCGTCAGTTCCACCTGCTTATTGAGCTTGCCGGCCAGGTCGCGTACCAGCCGCGGGTAGCGGCTGAATACATATTCCATCGGCATCATGCGAATCGACATCACCGATTCCTGCAGGTCGCGGGCATTACGTTCCAGCTGGCTCATGCTGTTGAGCAGATCGCCATGGGTTACCGGATCCAGATTGCCAGAACGCTGCGCCAGCATTGACTGGGTGATCACCAGTTCGCCGACGAGGTTAATCAACTGGTCAACTTTCTCTACCGCCACGCGAATGCTGGTCGATTCGCTGGCCTTCGCTCTCGGCGCTTTGGGCGGCTCGACGGCAGCAGGTTGCGGCTGGGCGACAGGCGGCGGCACAACTTCGGCCGACGCCAATGGCTTAGCGGCAGTCGTTGGCGGCGTGGTAAAGCTGATTTGTTCCGGCTCAAGGACGAAACAGAGCACCGCGCAGATGTCTTCTTCGCTGGCGGTGGTCAGCAGGGTCACCTCAAGGCTATTGTCAGTTTGCAGCGGATCCTGTACCTCGCCGAGATTGCCAAGCTCTTCCAGCATCAGCGGAATTTCATTGGCTTTTAGCCCGGTTAAGCTTACGCGCATACCGCCGGCGACGGCCGTCGGCGCAGGCTGGGCCACGACGGGCGGCGCGGCTGGCGCGTCCTGCTGCTGTGCTTCCAGCGCCAGCTGCCGCAGCGCCTGGCAGATATAGTCAAAGCTCTCAGCGTCAGGCTGCTGCGAGGTTTTATAGGCGTCCAGTTGCTCCTGCATAATATCTTTGGTTTCCAGAAACAGATTGATAATTTCGGTGCTCAAGCGCATCTCTTCGCGCCGGGCGCCGTCGAGCAGGTTCTCCAGCAGATGGGTGGTTTCCTGCAATACGGAAAAGCCAAACGTCGCCGCGCCGCCTTTGATCGAGTGCGCCGCGCGAAAAATCGCGTTCAGCGGTTCGATATCGGGGGCCTGCGGATCCAGCTCCAGCAGGTGTTGCTCCATGTCTGCCAGCAGCTCGTCTGCTTCATCAAAAAAAGTCTGATAAAAAGCGCTAATATCCATGCTCATGGGGTCACCTCTGGGTGTGAATCACGGTTAACCGGCGCGGGCGCGACCAGCTTTGGCAGCGCATCCGGCTGGCTAATCTCCAGCGCATTGCTTTCGCCATTTTCATGCTCAATGCTCTGCTGGGTCTCTTTGTTAAGCACCAGTACGGTAATGCGGCGGTTGATGGCATCATCAGCGCCGTGCTGTTTCAGACTCATGGTCGCCGCCATACCGACCACCCGCAGCACCTTCCCTTCCGCCAGGCCGCCGGCAATCAGTTCGCGGCGCGAGGCGTTGGCGCGATCCGCCGACAGTTCCCAGTTACTGTAACCGCGTTCGCCGCTGGCATAGGGGATGTCATCGGTGTGGCCGGAGAGGCTTATCTTGTTCGGCAAATCATTGAGGATTGGCGCTATCGCCCGCAGGATATCGCGCATATAGCTTTCCACCTGGGCGCTACCGGTTTTAAACATCGGGCGATTCTGGCTATCGATAATCTGAATGCGCAGTCCTTCGTCCATCATGTTGATCAGCAGATGCGGACGTAGCGCCTTCAGACGCGGGTCTGACTCAATCAACTGATCGAGCTTGTCACGCAGTTTGTTAAGCCGTAGCTCTTCGGCACGTTTATCCGCGGTATTGATCTGTTTGCTGACCAGCCCGACTTCACGGGTCGGGTCTTCGCCGCCGCCGGGGATCGGGCTGCTTTCCGAGCTGCTTTTATCGCCGCTGGTCAGCGCCACTTTCAGCGGCGTGCGAAAATATTCGGCAATCTGCGTCAGCTCCTGCGGGCTGGCGATCGCCAGCAGCCACATGACCAGGAAGAAAGCCATCATCGCCGTCATAAAATCGGCATAGGCAATCTTCCATGAACCGCCGTGATGGGCGGGCTGGTGCGATTTGCGTTTTCTGACCAGTACCACCGGGTGATTATGTTTCATGCTTCTTCGCTTTCCGTCGCCTGCGCGGCGGGCGCTTTCACCTGGCGCACGTGCTCTTCGAGCTCAACAAACGACGGGCGCTCGGTGGTATACAGCGTTTTGCGGCCGAATTCGACGGCGATTTGCGGCGCGTAGCCGTTGAGGCTGGAGAGCAATGTCACCTTGATGCACTGCATCATCTTGACCGTCTCGGCGCTTTTTTGCCGCAGCAGCGTCGACAGCGGCGAGATAAATCCATAGGCCAGAAGAATGCCGAGGAAAGTCCCCACCATCGCGTTGGCGATAAGCGCCCCGAGCTCTGCCGCCGGACGGTCCGCCGAGGCCAGCGCGTGTACCACCCCCATTACCGCCGCGACAATACCAAATGCCGGCAGAGAGTCGCCGACCATCGCCAGGCTGCCGGCGGGCACTTCGCTCTCCTGTTCGAAGGTTTCGATCTCTTCGTCCATCAGCGCTTCAATTTCAAAAGCATTCATGTTGCCGCTCACCATCAGGCGTAAATAATCGGTTATGAACTCCACCAGATGGTTATCGGCAAGGATGCGCGGATAATTAGCGAAAATTTCACTTTCCTGAGGATTATCGATATCGAATTCAAGCGACAGCATTCCCTGTTGACGGGATTTAGCGAGCAGTAGGAACAGCAGCGCCATCAGATCCATATACAGCGCCTTGCTGTATTTGGAGCGACGTACCATTTTGGGCAACGCCCGCAGCGTGGATTTGATGGCCTTTCCGTTGTTGCCGACGATAAACGCGCCGATGCCGGCGCCGCCGATAATCAGAAATTCCGCCGGTTGGTACAGCGCGCCCAGGTGGCCCCCCACCAGTAAATAGCCGCCAAATACCGCTCCCAGGACCACGAGATAACCCAATATCACTAGCACACGCATACCTCAAATTAACAATGTGGATGGCAAGCGAGGCTAACGCGCCCTGGCGTAAACCAGGCGGGGAATGGGGGCGGCATGCCGCCCCTGCGTATTACACGTCGAAAATGGATTGCCGTAAGTCGTCGGAACGGCGACTTACATGACGCGTTTAGCCTGCTCGTCCAGCAGTTGAGAGGTTATATCGGCCAGTTGCGGAGAAAGTTTACGTCTTTTTACGGCGCGTGACGGCGGTTGGCATAACGTGCAGACGAAATCGTGCTGCGGATGGTGCGCGTGGGTGATGAATGAGCCGCCGCAGCTATTGCAGGCGGAGAGCTGCAGCATACCGCTATCAACAAAGCGCACCAGCGTCCAGGCGCGGGTCAACGCCAGTAGCGGCGCTTCGCCCGCTTCTTGCGGACACTGTTCGAGGTACAGGCGATAGGCTTTGATCACCGCTTCCACTCCGCTGCATTTGCCGCTCTTCAGCAGGAACAAATAGGCGTTGTAGAACATCGACGAATGAATATTCTGCTCCCAGGTCATAAACCAATCGGTCGAGAACGGCAGCATCCCTTTCGGCGGCGGGCTTCCGCGCAGCTCTTTGTAGAGTTTAATTAAGCGCCCGCGGCTGAGCTGAGTTTCACTCTCCAGCATCTGCAGACGCGCGCCGAGAGATATCAGCTCCATGGCGAGCTGAATATCCTTCGCTTCCTGAACAATACTTTTCTCAGCCATTATCAAACACTTTTCTTCGCCGCAGCGCCTTCTTTGGCGCGGAGCTCTTGCAGCAGGTGACTGGAAAGCAGGATACCGGTATGGATCTGCTGGAGGTCATCAACGCGCGACTCTTTGGTCAATTGCTCGATAGTCTGATGGTCGCTGAAGCGCAGATTGCACACCAGCTGATTAGTTTCAGCCAGTTTCACCATCTGCGGTAACGTCAGCTGCGCCAGGGTATCAACCATGGTTTCGTCAATTCCCAAACGAAACATTGCGGATACTTTTTCATCGTTGATCAGCCGCTGTGCTAAAAATAAATACGACAGGTTGAAGTCATAAATATGCTTAAGTAATTCGGAGGTACCCATAATCCCTATCCCGATAAGCCATGTTAGAAAACATACACGGGGCGTGATACTTAATCGCCCGTGACCTCAGTTATTTCCCCAAGACGGCAATTAAAACGCTCACTCGCGATAGCTAAAAATTCAGCTAATCATCAAATTCGCCCCACTGTTAATAGTTTGTTACAGGTGCAAACTGGAGTGGAGGATGTAAAGAATTTGCTTCGAGAGAGTTGAATTGCCATGAAACTATTTTTAGAAATTCTATAAGAATATTCTTAAGGCGGCGCAACTCTACTCCCGAATCATTAGCACACACAATTAAGTATGGGGAAATTTTGAATATAATGAGATATAGATCACAAAAACAAAAAATAATACCGGTAACAACACCCCATTTCGATCACTTTATAACCAACATTCGATCATTTAACGATCACAAGTAAATGAATTATCTTAAAAAAAGTGTTATCAACCATTGCAATTAGTTTTTTCTGGCACATTTAGAACAAAAAAATAACATTATAAAAATTGAAGAATAAAAATCTGAACAAGCGTTAAATTCAACGTAAATCATTAGTTTTCACCGCAAAAAATAACCATGGTGTAATACAAGGATATTAGATCTAATACTCGGATGACAGTGACGGAAGGAGTATAAAAATTGAACAAAAACAACCTGGGTTAGCCTGTTTTTTCAGCTCAACCAATTGAGCAAGATGCGTTCAATTCACCCTATATCGCGACGCCTGACGCTATTTTTGCGCTCCTGCTCGTGGCTGAACGCCTCCAGATATGGATAAATTTTTTATAACATTTACGGCCTGACGTATTACCCCAAAGGGGTATTTTCCCGGGGTTATTTTTCTAACATTATTTTAACGAAACGGGCTTATTATCACGTTGTAATAATAAAAAATGAGAAGTAATTAACGGTGTCAAACCCTGGCATAAAGCCATCAGGAATATATTTTTTAGCCGCACCCTGACAGCAAGTTAATATTAATAAATAGATATATGAGGGTTTTTCATCCGACAATAAGCGCTCTATCGACCCGACTTCCCTCCCCCTTATTATTGGTAGGGAAAATGACAAGTTCATTTGCCTATCTGTAGTAAAGGAAAAATAGCTAGCGCTAAGCGCGTAATATCGCGGCTGGATCACATTTTATCGTAGCCGATCGCATTTTCATCACTTCCGCGTTCCGTTGGATTATGGGTTATGTTTAAATTAGCTAAACCGGTTTAATAAAGTTTAGCAAGAAGGAATTTCAGTATGACAAGTAAAGTATGGGTACTCGGCGATGCGGTCGTCGACCTGCTGCCTGAGGGTGATGGCCGCTTATTACAATGTCCGGGCGGCGCACCGGCTAACGTCGCTGTCGGCGTCGCGCGGCTTGGCGGCAATAGCGGGTTCATCGGCCGGGTTGGCGATGATCCTTTTGGCCGCTTTATGCGCCAGACGCTACGACAAGAGAACGTGGATATCCGCCACCTTTCTTTAGACCCCGCACAGCGCACCTCAACCGTCGTGGTCGCGTTGGATGAACACGGCGAACGCACCTTTACCTTTATGGTCCGTCCGAGCGCCGATCTTTTTCTACAACCAGACGATCTCCCCCCTTTCGCGGCCGGCCAGTGGCTGCACGTCTGCTCTATCGCTCTCAGCGCCGAGCCCAGCCGCAGCAGCGCCTTTATGGCAATGGAACAGATTAAACGCGCCGGCGGTAGCGTCAGCTTCGACCCGAATATCCGCAGCGATCTGTGGCAGGATCCCCTGTTGTTACGGCGTTGTCTCGAACAGGCGCTGGCATTGGCTGACGTAGTGAAACTATCGGAAGAGGAACTGGCCTTTATTAGCGGTGGCGACGATATCGCCAGCGGTATTGCGCGATTCCGCGAGCGCTTTCAGCCAAAACTGCTGTTGGTCACGCAAGGAAAAGCCGGGGTGCAAGCGCTGTTCCAGCAACAGCATATTCACTTCCCGGCCCGTCCGGTGGTCAGCGTTGATACCACCGGAGCCGGTGATGCCTTTGTTGCCGGGCTACTCGCCAGCCTCGCCGCTCACGGCTTCCCTGACGCTGTCGCCGCGCTGGAGCCAATCGTCGCGCTGGCGCAAACCTGCGGCGCGCTGGCAACCACCGCCAAAGGCGCGATGACCGCCTTACCGTACCAGGCCGATGTGAACCGCCAGTTTTAACGATGCAGGCAGACAAAATAATTAAAACGTTTTAGCAAAATTAGCAAAGCGGCGGTTCGGGGATTCGGACATCCCCAATTGCCCATGATGATGACAGACTTTGTAGAGGGTACTATGGATTTTCAACAGATTTCTCGCACGCTGCTGCCGCTGCTTGGCGGCAAAGAAAATATCGCCAGCGCCGCGCACTGCGCCACCCGCTTGCGTCTGGTACTGGTCGATGACGCGCTCGCCGACCAGCAGGCCATCGGCAAAATTGAGGGGGTAAAAGGCTGCTTTCGCAACGCCGGCCAGATGCAAATCATCTTCGGTACCGGCGTGGTCAATAAAGTGTATGCCGCCTTTATTCAGGCAGCCGGTATTAGCGAGTCGAGCAAATCCGAAGCCGCAGATCTGGCGGCGAAAAAACTGAATCCGTTCCAACGGATCGCCCGCCTGCTATCGAACATCTTTGTGCCCATTATCCCGGCTATCGTCGCCTCCGGCCTGCTGATGGGATTGTTGGGGATGGTGAAAACCTACGGCTGGGTCGACCCGGGCAACGCCATCTACCTGATCCTCGATATGTGTAGTTCGGCCGCTTTTATTATTCTACCAATCCTGATCGGGTTTACCGCCGCGCGTGAATTCGGCGGCAACCCTTATCTTGGCGCAACCCTCGGCGGTATTCTTACCCACCCGGCGCTGACCAACGCCTGGGGAGTGGCTTCGGGCTTCCACACCATGAATTTCTTCGGCCTCGAGGTGGCGATGATCGGTTATCAGGGGACGGTGTTCCCGGTGCTGCTGGCGGTGTGGTTTATGAGCCTGCTTGAGAAGCAACTGCGACGCCTGATTCCCGACGCGCTGGATCTGATCCTCACGCCGTTCCTGACGGTTATTATCTCCGGTTTTATCGCCCTGTTGATAATCGGTCCGGCCGGTCGTGCCCTCGGCGACGGCATCTCCTTTATTCTCAGCACGCTCATTGCCCACGCCGGTTGGCTGGCGGGACTCCTGTTTGGCGGGCTGTACTCGGTTATTGTTATCACCGGTATCCACCACAGCTTCCATGCTATCGAAGCCGGGCTGCTCGGCAACCCGTCGATCGGCGTCAATTTCCTGCTGCCTATCTGGGCAATGGCTAATATTGCCCAGGGCGGCGCCTGTCTGGCGGTGTGGTTTAAATCCAAAGATGTAAAAGTGAAAGCCATTGCCCTCCCCTCAGCCTTTTCGGCGATGCTTGGCATCACCGAAGCGGCGATATTCGGCATCAACCTGCGCTTCGTTAAGCCATTTATCGCCGCATTGATTGGCGGCGCGGCGGGTGGCGCCTGGGTGGTCTCCATGCACGTCTATATGACCGCCGTCGGCCTGACCGCCATCCCCGGCATGGCTATCGTGCAGGCCAGTTCCCTGCTTAACTACATCATCGGGCTGGCTATCGCGTTTGTGGTCGCCTTTATCGTTTCGCTGACGCTCAAATACAAAACGGATGCTGAATAATGACGCAGCCTTCTTTGTTACCGGCGGTCCTGCAGGCCGTCATGAACCACCAGCCGCGCGCGCGGCGGGATGACCACTATCCGCAGTGGCATCTGGCGCCGGTATGTGGGCTACTGAACGATCCAAACGGCTTTATCCACTTCAATGGCCGTTATCATCTGTTTTATCAGTGGAATCCCCTCGCCTGCGATCATCGCTATAAAGGCTGGGGACACTGGAGTTCAGCGGATCTACTGCACTGGCGGCACGAACCGATTGCCCTGCTGCCGGATGCGGAGTACGACCGTAACGGCTGTTACTCCGGCAGCGCGGTAGATGACGACGGCGTCCTGACGCTGTGCTACACCGGTAATGTGAAATTTAACGATGGCAGCCGTACCGCCTGGCAGTGTCTGGCGACGCAAAATCCCGACGGTACTTTTCGCAAGCAGGGCCCGGTGCTGGCGCTGCCAGCCGGCTATAGCGGACACGTGCGCGATCCCAAAGTCTGGCGCGATGGCGATCGCTGGTTGATGGTGCTGGGCGCGCGCGATCTGGCCGACCGCGGTAAGGTACTGCTATTCAGCTCCGCTGATTTGATGCAGTGGAGCAGCCATGGCGAAATTGCCGGTAGCGGACTTAACGGCCTGAACGATGGCGGCTATATGTGGGAATGCCCGGATCTGTTCCCGCTCGGCGACCAGCATATTTTACTCAGTTGCCCACAGGGGCTACCGCGAGAAGCCCAGCGCTTCCTGAACACCTATCCGGCGGTCTGGATGCACGGGCATTTCGACAATGCTGACGCGACTTTTAGCCACGGCGCGCTCGAAGAGCTGGATAGCGGCTTCGAATTCTATGCGCCGCAAACCACCCTGGCGGAAGATGGTCGGCGCCTATTGGTTGGCTGGATGGGCGTTCCCGACGGAGAAGAGATGCAGCAACCTACGCGAGCCCACGGCTGGATCCACCAGATGACCTGCCTGCGGGAACTCAGCTGGCGCCACGGCACGCTATATCAAAATCCCGTACGCGAACTGGCGGCGCTGCGCGGCGAGGCGCAAGGCTGGCAGACCGAACCGCTGGTGCTGCAGCCGATGGAACTGGCCTTCGAGGTCATGCCAGGCGATGCGCTGAGGCTGGATTTCGCAGGCGCGCTGCAGCTTTCGCTGGACAGTCGCGGCGTACGCCTGGCCCGTCGAAGCCTGGTAGCTGATACTGTCGATTACCGTTACTGGCGCGGCTCGGCGCATAAACTGCAGATCCTCATCGATCGTTCCAGCGTCGAAATTTTTATTAATGATGGCGCCGGGGTGATGAGCAGCCGCTTCTTTGCGGATTATCCTGGAAAACTGGTATTCAGCGGCGCGACGCCGGGGGCATTCTGCTGCTGGCCGCTGCGGCCATGCATGGTAGAATAAGCGTTTTGCTTTCAGGCGCCTGGCTCGTGATGAAACCCAAACGCATTACCATAAAAGATATCGCCGAACTGGCTGGCGTCTCCAAAGCCACCGCCAGCCTGGTCTTGAACGGTCGCGGCAAAGAGCTGCGCGTGGCGCAGGAGACGCGTGAACGGGTGCTGGCTATCGCCCGCGAGCAGCACTACCAGCCGAGCATTCACGCCCGTTCACTGCGCGATAGCCGCAGCCATACCATTGGTCTGGTGGTACCCGAGATCACTAACTATGGTTTTGCCGTTTTTTCTCACGAGCTGGAAACCCTGTGCCGCGAAGCCGGCGTACAGCTGCTTATCTCTTGCACCGATGAGAATCCCGGCCAGGAGAGCATGGTGGTCAATAATATGATTGCCCGTCAGGTCGATGGCCTGATTGTCGCCTCTTGTATGCACAGCGACGCCGACTATCTGAAGCTCAGCGAACAGCTGCCGGTGGTGCTGTTCGATCGCAATCCAAACGATAGCGCCCTGCCGTTGGTGATGACCGATTCACTGGCGCCGACGGCGGAACTTATCGCCCGTATCGCCGGCCAACACCCGGATGAGTTCTGGTTTCTCGGCGGTCAGCCGCGGCTCTCGCCTTCGCGCGATCGGCTGGCCGGATTTAGTCAGGGATTAGCCCAGGCAGGGGTTGAGTTACGCCCGGAATGGATCATCAACGGCAACTATCACCCAAGCTCAGGCTATGAGATGTTTGCCGCGCTGTGCGCCCGCCTCGGGCGGCCGCCTAAGGCGTTGTTTACCGCCGCCTGCGGCTTGCTGGAAGGGGTACTACGCTATATGAGCCAGCATAACCTGCTGGATTCCGGGATCCATTTAGCCAGCTTCGATGACCACTATCTGTATGATTCGCTGTCGCTGCGCATCGACACCATCCAGCAGGACAACCGCCAGTTGGCCTGGCACTGCTACGATCTCATCAGTCAGCTGATCGATGGTAAAACGCCACAGCCGCTGCAGCGTTATCTGCCCGCCACATTGCAAATGCGTTATCAGCCCGCCAGATAATAACGGGCCTGGATCGTGGTTCAGGCCCGTGCCGTTAACGGTTAATTGTCATCAGAAAGGTTTCGTTGGCAGATATTTTCCATCGAAGGTGATCACCGCGCGATGTCCGCCTTCCGGATCGCTGACCTTTTTCACATCCAGCTTAAAATTAATCGCGCTGATGATCCCGTCGCCAAATTTTTCATGAATGAGCGCTTTCAGGGTGGTGTCGTAGACCTGCAGCATTTCATAGAAGCGATACATCGTCGGGTCCGTTGGTACGCGGTCTTCAATAGAACCTCTGACCGGGATGGTTTGCAGCAGCAAAATATCATCGTCGCTGAGCTCCAGTTTTGCGCCTACCATTTTCGCGACTTCGGCAGGCAGCGGATGCTGGCCCAATAGCGCGGCCGTCACGAAGGCTTCTGATAAACCGGTGCCTTCAACAAGCTGTGCAAAGGAGAGATCCTTTTTGGCTTTAATCAGCAATATTTTGTTCGCTAACTCCAGACGAACTTCGCGGCTAACTTGAGACTGAATCATGGTGTTACCTCGTTATATCGTAGTGAAATGAAATGACTAACCGTAAACCGGCACCGCTCGGGTATCCGGATGACCGGCCAGCGAAATAAAAGCTCTGGCATTGCCGTCATAGGCGGCAATCTCTCCCGTTTCAATGTCATACACCCAGCCGTGTAGCGCCAGACGTCCTTCCTCAAGCGCCAGACGCACCGCCGGATGGGTTTGAATATTCGCCAACTGGGCAATCACGTTTTCATGCACCATCGCCGCGGTTTTGGCCTGCGGGTCGCGATGCTCGCGGGCATCGTTCACCACTTTTGCCGAATCCGCATATTGCAACCAGTGCTTAACGGCGGGGACATGATCCAGACAGCTACACTGCGCAATCGCCGTCATCGCCCCGCAATCGGAGTGACCGCAAATCACAATATCCGTGACCTTCAGGACGGCAACGGCATATTCCACCGATGCCGACACGCCGCCGGGCTCCGGACCGTAAGAAGGGACGATATTGCCGGCATTACGGATGACAAATAGATCGCCGGGTTCTCGCTGGGTAACCAACTCAGGAACCATCCGGCTATCGGAGCATGAAATAAACAGCGTACGGGGGCTCTGCCGGGAGGCTAAACTTTTAAACAGTTCAGCGCGTTCAGGAAATGCATCACGTTGAAATTTAAGAAAACCATCAATGATTTCTTTCATGATAATGTCTACCTCGCTGTGGAATGTCAGGGAGGTTACGCGCCGCGTGGCATAAAATAAAAGTCTTGTTTATAATCAAATTCATTCAAAAAACTTATGAGTTGAACGTGTGAATATTCGCTATGTCAGATATTTCCTCGCCGTCGCCGAACATCAGGGCTTTACCCGCGCGGCGGAAGCCCTGCACATTTCGCAGCCTGCGCTCTCACAGCAAATCAGGATGTTAGAAGAGAGCCTGGATGCGCAGCTTTTTGACCGCAGCGGCCGGCATATTCACCTGACAGATGCAGGTGAGGTGTTTTTGCAGTATGCGCGCCAGGCATTTCAACTGCTGGATGAGGGCCAACGCGCCATTCATGATGTCGAAGACCTCAGTCGCGGTTCTCTACGCATTGCCGTGACGCCCACCTTTACTTCCTATTTCGTCGTCCCATTAGTAGCGGAATTTCATGCGCGTTATCCGCATATCACGCTGGATATACAGGAGATGTCGCAGGAGAAAATGGAAGGTATGCTGCTGGAAAATGAGCTGGATATTGGTATTGCCTTTGCTGGCGGAAGTGCGCCGGACATCGTTTCCACCCCATTGCTACAGGAGGTGCTGGCGCTAGTTGTCGCGAACCATCACCCGCTGGCCCACGAAGACTCCCTTTCGTTGAGCCAGCTGGCCGCGGAGGAGTTTATTCTGCTTAATCATCATTTCGCCACCCGGTTGCAAATTGACCACTGCTTACAGCAAGCCGGTTTCCACCCGCAGGTGACCATTGAAATGCATTCGATCAACGCCATCCTCGATATCATCCAGCGAACCCAATTAGTCTCCATTCTGCCGCTGAATGTCGCCGCCCAGCGTACCGGCCTGATGACCCGATTGCTTAAAGAAGCCGCGCTTGAGAGAACCGCGGTGTTAATGCAGCGCAAAGGCGCCCGGCCAAAAGCTGCAGCGCGGATTTTCGCCGAAATGGCCCAGCAGCTGGCTGCCCGAATAGAAAGTTAAGCGTACGATGGCGCGGCCAGTATCTGGCCCGCCTCCTCCCTTCTGCAACAATCTTACCGTAGCCAGTATGACCATTTGCGCAAAACAGATTTCCCGCGATTGGCATACTGAAATTGTTAACAATATGTATAATTTTATCTGCTAAGCGGTATTCATTATTCCGGCTTGAACGTCAGCATTATTTTCATCCTACCTTATTCCCCCTGACAAGGAATTGACAATGAGTGAACGCTCTCATGACCGAGGTAATAGCCTTGCGATGGTCATATATAATCTACTCAATCCGGTGCCTTACGGCTTTTTTATCGCCGGTCTCATCTTCGATATTATTTATCTCTACAGTACGAACGTGATGTGGGGAAAAAGCGCCAGCTGGCTTATTGCCCTTGGCCTTATTTTTGCCATCATTCCGCGATTGATTAATCTGGCGCAGGTGTGGTTTTTTACTCCTCGACGCCCGGCGGCAAAAATTGATTTCTGGCTAAACCTTATCGCTATTATTGCCGCGTTGGTAAACTGTTTTGTTCATAGCCGCGACGCCTGGGCGATTGCGCCGCAGAACGTAATCTATTCATCGATTACCGTTATCTGCCTGCTGGTCGCCAATATTATCAGCTCCACTTGCCTGGCTAATAATAAGGGGATTCGCCATGAATAAATTACTACTGCCCCTGCCCGTTATGCTCGCCACGGCGCTTGCCCTGTCCGGATGCGATGAGAAAGCGAAACTTAGCCCGGATCAGCAGGTAGGGCCCGATCCCGTAATGCCGAAGGCCCAGGATTTCCTGATGCCGCCGATGCAGGTTCCCCGCGGCGTGGGCTGGAAGACAGATGGGCAACCGGCGGTTGCCCAGGGGCTGAAAATAGAAAAAATAGCCGATGGATTCCTGCATCCCAGAATGGTCTATGTCCTGCCAAACGACGATGTACTGGTCGTTGAAAGCAACGGTCCTGGCGAGGAGCCGCTGACTACGCCGAAGCAGCTGATTGCCGGGATAGTGAAAAATCAGTCAGGCAAAGGTGGAAAAGGCGGGAATCGCATTACGCTATTGCGTAAAAACGCCAGCGGCTGGGAAAAACATATTTTCCTTGAACACCTGCACTCGCCTTTCGGTGTCCAGCTGATTGGCGATAATCTATACGTCGCCAATACCGGCAATATCATGCGTTATCACTACCAGCCGGGGGCGACACATATCAGCGATGCGGGGAGCGAGCTGGCTGACCTGCCCAGCACCGTCAATCACCACTGGACCAAAGCGTTACTGGCAAGCCCGGATGGTAAGAAGCTGTATGTGGGCGTCGGCTCGAACAGTAATATCACCGAGAATGGGCTGGATATTGAATATCGTCGCGCCACCGTTCTGGAGGTTGATACGGCAACCGGTGCAAGCCGTATCTTCGCCAGCGGTATCAGGAATCCTACCGGACTCGGCTGGGAACCGCAGACGGGCAAGCTTTGGGCCATTGCCAATGAGCGCGATGAGATCGGCGCCGACCTGGTGCCTGATTATTTAACTTCGGTGCAGGATGGCGGATTTTATGGCTGGCCGTGGAGCTATTTCGGACAGCATGTGGATCGCCGCGTACAGCCGCCGCGCCCGGACATGGTCGCCAAAGCGATCAAACCGGATTATGCCCTGAGTTCCCACGTTGCGCCGCTGGGAATGCTGTTTTATACCGGAAAAATGTTGCCGCAGACCTATCAGGGCGGCGTGTTTATCAGCGAACATGGCAGCTGGGACCGTTCGCCGCTGAATGGCTACAAAGTCAGCTTTGTCGCCTTTAAAGACGGCAAGCCGGTCGGTAAACCTGAGAGCGTGGTCACCGGCTTTGTCTCCCGCGATGAGAAAGAACTGTACGGCGCGCCGGTCGGACTCGCGCAGGATAACGAAGGAGCGTTAATCATTGCCGACGATGTCGGTAATACCGTCTGGCGCGTCAGCGCAAAATAAAATATAACTATCAATTATCCGGCTTCCCGCAGTCAGGGAAGCCTTTTTTATATCCTGAGAATCATTATCCATAGATATTGCCGGGAATAATTCGAGAAACAAAGTGATAAGCTGTGACATCAGGACCGCTATTGTAGTCGGCTACACCAGAACAGGTTGCTGAGAAACATTCATCATCAATGAGACGTAAAACAGATGAACCATTTATCCGCAATCAGAACCTTCGTCAGCGCCGCCGATCATCAAAGTTTCAGTGCCGCCGCCAAATTCTTAAATATCGAAGTATCCACCGTCTCTCGCCATATTTCCGAGCTGGAAGCGTATTTACAGGTGACGTTGTTTAACCGCTCTACCCGCGGATTAGCATTAACCGAAACCGGAGCATTTTTTTACTCGCACGCCCAACAACTGTTATTACAATGGGAGGAAACCCGCCAGTTAACTTCCGCACTGGATAAACAACCTTCCGGCCTGCTGCGGTTAAGCGTACCCAGTACCTTTGGCCGTCTGCACGTGATGCCTTTTGTTGATGAATTTCTTCGCCTGCACCCCAACATTTCGCTGGATATCAGTTTTAACGATGAAGTGCAGGATCTGATTGAAGCGCGCATCGACCTGAGTATTCGCATTGGCATTTTGCCTGACTCCTCGATTCATGCCCGTAAACTGGCTTCGCAGACGCGCTCAGCCTGGGCCAGCCCGCAGTGGATTGCGGAAAACCGCCCTTCTGCCACGCCGGGCGCCGACCAGCAGCAGATCAATATCGTGATGTTTTCTCGTCTGCATGGCGCCGGTTGGTATACCCGTAAGACGGGTTCAGAAGATGAATGGCAGCGCATCCCGATTCACTACCGACTGAGCGTTAGCGATAGCGCCGCCATGCTTTATGCCTGCGTCAATCACACCGGGATTGCGATTTTACCGAACTGGCTATCGCAGCAGGCTGAAGAACAAGGGCTCATTCAACGGGTATTCCCGGAGTGGGAATTTAGTATGTTCCCTAGCGAAACCGCCATCTGGATGCTGTACCCACAAAACAGGAGAGTACCGCATAAAGTCCGAGCCTTTATCGACTTTATGGTTGAAAAGATTGGGATGCCGCCCTACTGGGAGAAGGCGGATAATTAAAACAAAGAGAGCCGGAATTCCAGCGGGGAGCGTAAACCGCTCACTACGGAATATGTATAATTGGCCTCATCGAGGCCAATCTCACCATTAAAACAATATTCGTCATCATAAAACAGGTATGGTCGCAATCAACATTCATGGCTAATAATTACCCACCCCTCCTCAAACTATTTACTGCAAATAAAGACGCATAATGCGCTCAAGCTAAATTTTTATGTTAAATATTGAGATATTTCTCGAGAAACGTCTCATTTTAACTTTCGCATAACGACATTATACTCCCCTGTGTTTTAAACCTAACCAGGAGAAATTTCATGTTGCTTTTCAAAGAAAAAATAAAACCATTGCTTGTCGCTATCCCCCTGATAATGTGTTTGCCGCAAAGCGCAGTAGCCAGAGACCTCGCCGGATGTAGTATCAAGAAACAGAAAATTCAAACACAAATCCGTTATGCCAAAGAGCATCATAATAATTACCGGGTTGCTGGCCTGGAGAGAGCACTCAGAAGAGTAGAAGCGAACTGTAGCGATGAATCTCTGCGCTGGGAACATGAACAAAAAATCAGAGAAAAACAGCAAAAAGTCAGTGAGCGAGAATTTGAACTTAAAGAAGCCAAACGTAGCGGGGATCCGAAGGACGTGAACAAAAAGCTAAAAAAACTTAACCAGGCTCGAGAAGAACTCGCCGAGTATCAGCAGTCGCTTTATCCATAATAGTAACTTCAGCGAGAGCAGCACGTTGCAGCGATCCGCGCTGTCACCCTAAGTATTCAGTATCAATTTGACTATTGGATATCGCCAGTACCAGCTTTTTGCTTTCGCTAAGTGGATATTCCCACACCATAAATAGGACTATTTTGAATAACCGCAAGAGGCGTCCTATATCTTTTGCTCTGTTACCGCCGTACTATCGTTAGTATAAAAGCGGCAACTTAGCTTTCAGTAGCCAATAAGCCAAGAAAACTCAATGTTTTATTATGTAATAAGTAACCGGAGCAGTCATCTCTGCTCCATGGAAATTAATCAACCTGATTAAGCCATCAGTTTTTTCACATTGCATTAATTAAAAAGGAATTAGTCCATGTTCAAAAAAAGAATTATTTATGCGTTAATTGCCTCTTCAACCTTATACTTTGCAGTTAACTCTGCATATGCCCTGCCGGTAACGGATGGTACTATTAATTTTACGGGTAAAGTTGTCGATGCTAGTTGCACCGTCGCAGCTGGCAGTGTCAGCCAGACTATTCCTCTTGACCCAGTAAGTACGACATTACTGAAAACAGCCGGTGATACTGCTAATCCTACGAATGTACCTATCGTACTTGAGGAGTGCAACACTAATACATCAAATACGGTACAGGTGGTTTTCTCAGGCAACAGCATCCCTGGCGATTCAACCGTATTATCTTTAGTTGACGGTGGAAACTCAGCAACTCAGGTTGGAATTAAATTGTATGATAGCGAAAACAATGAAATTAAACTGGATGAGCCAACCGCGCCAATTAGTTTAACTACCGGTCAAACTACGCTGAATTTCATGGCTAAATATTATGCATTAGGCCAGGCCGGCGCTGGTGATGTGAATGCTACTGCAACTTTCACCATGATTTATCCATAAGAACTTTTATTTAAAGTCATGTTCGTTCCGGGGGCATATTTATGCCCTTAATTGGATAAGCATTCACCAGTGCGAAAAATATTTTTCTTACAGTTAATTGGAGTGCATTTTGAAAAGTTTTTTTTCACTGTTAATTCTATCTACTTCCATAATTTTATTTTCTAGCAACTCCTCTTTTGCTGGCGGAGTCGGACTTGGGGTAACCCGTTTAATTTATCCCTCTGATGTCAGGCAATTATCTCTCTCAGTCAGAAATACAGACGAAAATATGGCGTTTCTGATTCAACCCTGGACGGAAGACTATCAGGGTAACCGAACCAGCGACTTTATGATCACTCCGCCACTCTCCGTGCTAAAGCCGAAGAGTGAAAAGCTTCTGCGTATAATATACGCGGGACCGGAGTTACCGACAGATAAAGAAAGCCTTTTCTGGTTGACGGTAAAAGCGGTGCCTCCTGTAAACGAAGAGAAACAAGGTAATACATTGCAATTGGCATCGGCTAATCGCATTAAACTATTTTATCGTCCGCAGACCTTAACGATAAGGCCACAAGATGCACCAGCAATGTTAAGCGCTAAAAAAAATGGTAACGAAATCGAATTAGCTAACCCTTCGCCCTATTTTTTGACCATGGTAAATATAACCGTCAATGGGCGTAATTTAAATCCACTAATGGTTCCGCCCCAGCAAAGCATTAAAATTAAAAATGGCGCAACACCAGGTGGAGTAATAAAGTTTCAGACAATTAATGACTATGGTGCTCAAACCAAACCAATAACGTTGCATTTCTAATTTGTCTGGATGATATGATTCGACTCTCAGGACTTGAAGTAAAATGGATGCTGAACATTCTCTTATACACACTCCCCCCCTATTTTTAGCAACTGGTTTTGTTATAATTTTCTTCACCCTAACACATGAAAGTCAAGCTGCCGGCTATAAATTCAACCCTGCATTCATCAGTGATAAAAACAATACAGTTGCCGATCTATCATCGTTTGAACAAGGCCTTGAATTACAGCCTGGATATTACAAGGTAGATATTTTTGTAAATAATAAGTATCTCAAAACTGATACTTTTTTGTTTGAGGTTCAAACCAGAAATAATACAGCCATTTTAGCCCCTTGTGTTTCCTTTGCTGCCCTGGGAAACCTGGGTTTGAACCCAATTGTCTTGAAAAAATTTAAATCTACTCATGCTACAGAATGTATAGATTTTAGCCTATTCCCTGATATATCAGTAATATTTGACCAACAATTGATGAAACTCTCCTTTTCCATTCCTCAGATTTTATTAAAAAATAAAGCGAGAGGAGCCATCGCCCCCGAAGAATGGGAAAACGGGATCACTGCGGCAATGCTTAACTATACGTTTAGCGGCAACGATTATCATTACCGTTCGGGTACTAACTCTACACAGAGCAATTATTTTCTCGGCCTTAATGGAGGAGTCAACTGGGGACCATGGCGATTAAGAAACCAGCAAAACTGGGTTTATAACACCCACAATGGCGGTGAGTGGAGCCATATTAATAGTTATTTACAACGTGATATTCGTGTTCTCAGGAGCCAAATCACTCTGGGTGAAACGAATACCGCCTATAACATATTCGACACCGTTGGACTTCGCGGAATTCAACTTGAATCGAAGGATTCCATGCTGCCAGACAGTCTACAGGGATTCGCCCCGACAGTACGCGGGATTGCGAAAAGTAATGCCCGGGTGACTATCAGGCAAAATAATAATGTTATTTATCAGACGTTCGTTGCGCCTGGTGCTTTTGCTATTGACGATTTATACCCAACATCAGCCAGCGGAGATTTGAACGTTGAAGTGATGGAAGAGAACGGGCAATCAACAAACTATATCGTACCCTACTCTAGCGTCCCTAACCTTGTCAGAGAAGGACACCTAAAATATGCGCTCAGTGCCGGTCATTATCGTTCTGGTTTAAAAAGCGAACAAAACAAGCCTTTTTACACACAAACTTCTTTATTTTGGGGCTCCCCCTGGGGTTTGACGCTGTATGGTGGAGTGCAATTATCACAAAGATATAAGGCGACCGCACTGGGCCTCGCCAGAAACATGGGGGCATGGGGAGCCATTTCCCTGGATATTACCCATGCGGAGAGTCAGCTATCAAACGATGAAAAACATCGTGGTAATTCACTGCTACTTCGTTATGCCAGGTCACTTACTGATTTTGGTACCAACTTTAATTTTGCTGCATATCGCTACTCTACCGATGGCTTCTATTCATTTAGTGATACCACTTATAAAAAGATGAAAGGTGAAACCATCGAGTATAATACTGATGAAAATGGCAAACCGGTGATTAACACAACTAATAGCTATAACCTGCGCTATGCTAAAAAGGCGATGTCTCAAATCCTGATTTCGCAAAGCTTACACGGGCTTGGCTCCGCTTATGTATCGTTCAACCATCAGGACTATTGGCGTTCAGAGAAAAAAAATACCAACTTGCAATTTGGCTATTCCGGCAGCGTGGGCAATCTTTCTTATACCCTAAGCTATGCTCAGAACCGTAATCCGTGGAACGCAGAAAAAGATAAAATCGTCAATCTGGCGTTTTCTTTGCCTATTTCGAGTTTTTTAACCAACGCTTCTAAAACTACAGCAAGAATCAATACTTCAATGATGAGAACTGATAAAGGTGATTATAATGAGATTATCGGCCTTAGCGGTAATGCACTTGATTATAATAAGCTAAGCTACAACCTCTATCAATATCACCAACGCCATTCACCTGTCGGCGGTAATATAGCCTTGAATTATAAAGGACGCTATGGCATTACCGATCTTGGTTATAGCTATTCCCGGGATAATCAGTCTTTGAAATATGGATTTACCGGAGCAATGGTCCTCCATGAAGACGGACTGACGCTGGGCCAGCAGTTAGGAAACACAAATATTCTGGTGAAAGCCGTGGGGGCGTCTGATGCAGAACTGGTGAATGGGACCGGCATCCAGACTGACGGACATGGATATACGATTATTCCTTATGCAACCGCCTATCGTGAAAATCGAGTTCAACTACGCGAGGAAACATTAAACCAGGACGTTGAATTGGATGAAGCAGTTAAAACGGTCATCCCTTCAGAAGGCGCGCTGGTGCGCGCGACCTTCAAAGCGCGAGTCGGTAAGAAAGTCATGTTCAGACTCGTTAAAGACGATCGACAGCCTTTGCCTTTTGGCACCATCGTCAACGCTGAAACGGATGATGGCGCCATTAATAACGGCATCGTTGATGATTCTGGTTTTGTTTATATCAACGGACTAGCAGATGTTGGCCAATTAACCGCCAGATGGGGAAAATCTAATACTCAAGTTTGTACTGCAAAATACGATATCAGGTCATTAAAAAGCAATACAGTGACAGGTATTTATTCGACATCAGTAAGGTGTAAATAATGAAAATTGTCATGCCGTTATTGGCTTTATTTATGCCGTTTTTGATACGCAACGCTTTCGGATATGACGTTTTACTTAATGTTACCGGACAAATTACCGCTAGCGGTTGCGTCGTTGAAAACGACTCCAGAATGATTGATGTAGATATGAAAGAGATCAATATAACACAGCTGACGCAGACCAATAGCAGCGCACAAATGGTACCTTTCACCATCCGATTAATGGATTGTGCGGCCTCGGTCAGCGGTGCGGTAGTGACATTTTCCGGCGTTCCCGATCGAACAAATAGCGATTTTTTAGCATTGTCCGAAGGTGGCGCCAGCGGCGTCGCGATTAAAATCTTGAATGAAGATAAAACGATCGTTCCTCTGGGCAGCGCATCAAAAAATTACTTGCTGAACGAAGGTAACACCATGGCATTACAGTTTTATGCTCAGTACATTGCCACCGGCGCTTCACTTAGCGCAGGAGAAGCAAATAGTACGGCGACTTATATCGTTACTTTCCCGTGATTTTATCTAGTAGGTCAATTTTTCATTCTATTCTCGCTAACTTATTAGCTATAAAATGGACCCCATCATTAATGAAAATTATATTAAAAATATTAATTACGATTTTATCTATTTCATATAGTTACTTAGCGTTGGCCATTACCGCCACGACACCTCAGATTGTGCTTACCCCTGCGCCAATCAGCGTCACCCAAAATGCTGACGCCTCCACCTTTGGTCAGCAGATAGGCGCTACCACTACAGTCAGCGTAGATAATGTTTTTACCTGTCCTAACTGGCTTTATCCCTGTAAATCAGCAACCGTCAAACTAGGTAGCGGCTTACAACCTTCTGGCGTCACATTAACGGTAAATGGTCTGGTTTATGGTGTTTATGAAACAGGTGTGCCTGGTATTGGTTTTACCATTGGCGTCAAGGATACCAAAGCCACTAGCTATATTCCGCTGACCGATCAAGAGAGCACAACCTGGAGCGGAGCAGTTGGTCAGATTGGTTTTGATGCGCAAATCCATTTCGTCAAAATTAGTGGACGACTGGAAACCGGCATAATAACGACACCAGAAATCACCGCCGCAGTCATGACAGGCCATGAGTCTCTTTCCGGGGCATCGACTACTTCCAAAATAGTGATTAGTCCTACCACTATCTCAACGACTGCCAATGGCTGTGAGGTGGACCAATCTTTAATCAATTTTCCCATGGGAGAGGTCAGCGAGAGCGTATTCAAAGGCGTGGGGAGTCGCTCCGACGGCATTTCATCCACAATTACATTGAACTGTGATGCCAATATAGCATTGGCAATGGTTATTACCGATCAATCAGATGTATCTAACACCAGTAAAACCGTAGGATTGACCCCTGACTCTGATGCAAAAGGAATCGGCGTACAGTTTTTTGTTGATAGCGAAGAACCCATTTCGTTAGGGCCCGATAGTTCATTAAAAGGCACCACCGGCCAGATTCAGCTTGTCACAACTAAAGAACAGGGAAATGTCGCTATTCCCGTTACGGTAAGATATGTGCAAACTGGGGAGATTACGGCTGGTAGCGCGAATGCAATTGCCAGTATAACTTTCTCCTATCAATAGAAAAATATCACCAGTGGTTGCTATAATCCGCAAGAAAATGGTTGTGCCAGGATAAGCCATGCAATACCTTGCATGGCTTATTATCAAGTATCGAAGATATTAATATTGTTTTTAAATTTTTGAATGTATAGCTCATTAAAAGTTCTCAGCCCATGGCGTCTGACTGCTTTCATTTTATATCCGCTGACCGTTGTCACAGATAGATTTAATATTTTTGCTATTTGGTTTTGAGTGTAACCCTTAAAAAGCAGGTCGAGGACTTCATACTCTTTCTGTGTTCCTTTCAGGACATTCCCCCAAATATCGCCCAGAAAATAGTCCTCAGTATCCTTTGGCGGTGCTTTTAGCATCCACTCTATCGCTTCTTTTAAAAATGAATATGATGCTTTCTTGCATATCACCAGGTCGGACAAATGATTAATTATCGTCGAGTAATTTTTCTTCCTCGCGGTCAGCGTTACCATAAAAATGTTCTTACCGCGCTTCCTTTCGAGATAAATCTTTTTAGCATGCAGACTAACGTTAGGCGAGTCTCCATCTATAAAAAAGACATAGCAATTGCTGTTATGGTATAAACCGCTCAAGGTTTTGTTCATATCATCAATAATTGATGTAAACGTGACATTACTTAATTGGCAAGGATAATCGGATCGACTAAGAATCAAGGCGCATTCTCCCTATAAAACACTCGCATAAGATAACTTTGTTGATTATTCATTTGTCTTTTGTTGAACAATCTTTAAGATTTATCCTACTTGTGTTTCATAAATTTCCTCACTCATTTTTTCTGAATCTTTCTCTGTCAGTTACATTCCCTAAAATAAGAATTCATGAGATCTCATGAGAGCCATAAAAAACCAATTAAAACAATATATTGCGTTAAACTTGTCATAAATAAATGATAATCAATATTGCTTGCGTTAACGTTTAAATGAAGCAACAAAAAATTATAAAAACCTGTCATGCATTTATTATTTCACTACTGATAACAGTAACGCTTTACATAATTTTCACCAATTAACCATCAATACATATTGTTGTGTTATATGTTTTTTTGTCATATACTTTTATCGTAACAGATCTATCATATTAATTAGCGTTCTAATGAATGAAAGAAAAATATCTTATCAATAACAGTGTGTACTTCTACCCTGCTCAGCAATTATTAGTACCAATATCAGAAGAGTATGCGCAAGTTTCTTTAAATGTGCCGGCAAGCAGGTGCTTAACCCTACTATTAGAAAAGAAGGGTGAGATCGTCACAAAATATGATTTTTCGCAGGATGTTTGGCAAAGCAGGGGTCAATACACCAGCGCCAATACGCTTTATCAAAACATTTCGCTAATACGTAAAGCTCTGCGAGAAGTAGGTATTTCTCATGATGCTATCCATACTATACCCCGAGAAGGATTCAGCTTTCTGGGTACAGCTATTCTTATGCAGGAGGATAATACCCCTACAGAAAACGTACCTCCTGGAGGATCTGCGTCTAAGGAAAAGCGTCATGATGTATCTGTAAGTTATAATATGGAAATTATAAATAATGACTACAGTGCCCATGGTATATATTCCCCTACACAACATAAAATACCAGGGATTAACCCTGGACCTCCCCAGAGAACCAGCGTTTCTCCCTTGAAAGCTACGCTTAATTTCATCGACATTATTTATAAATACAAATGGCGATCAGTTTCTGCGGCCCTATTATTGATGCTATCAATTTTCACCTTTTATTATTACTTAAGTGATAACACTCATGATTACTTTAAAAACTATTACAGCATAGGTGATATAAACAACTGTACCTTAATGAAAAGTGAGAAGGATAAGCTTAGACAAAAAGCGGATTATTTTTCTATTTTTCAGCAGAAAGATATTCACTGTGAAACGGCAAAAAATGTCTACATCGCAATGGATACGCGTGCCACAAAGATTTTTATGCATTTTTGTAATAAAAACACAGATGATACCTCCTCTTGCTTTTCAACTTTTTTTATCGAGCGCTAACATGAAAAAGAAATGGATTTTTGTTTTGGTATTGTTAACCCTCGCCTTATCTCCATTGTTACTCAATGTGACTGAAAATTATGATAAAGATCACTTCTCCTGCTGGGGGAAAATTAGTTTTAACAGGCAAGCGGGAACTTACTCAGTTAAAGTGAGATATGTTTTTAATGGCGATACCGGAAAGGTTATTACGATTGGAGAATATAATGAACCAGGATTGCCTGCGCGCAAAGTAACACAGAATTTGGCTTTTAAATTTACCAGGCAAGGGAATGTATATACCATGATCTCGACTCTCTCACTGCTTACCGCTTCCCAGGCCAGGCTTTTGAGCGGTGTGGTACCTGATTTTTACCTCTATGAAGATCGAGGCTTACAGCTATTTATCCATAAACAAGGACGCAATGGACTCGTCTTCTCTACGGCGTCTTTACCCATATTTATCTGTACGTTGCAGTAGATGCGAGAGCAACTGAAGGAAAAGAATTGCTGACTTCACCGGCAAGATTAAAGTGGCTCCCCTCCCCGAGGTTTACTCTGGTGCTCAAAACCCAACCAGATCAGAGGGCAATAGCTGAAGGATAAAGCTAAAAGAATTTACGTGGATGGGAGTTTACATGGCCTTCTATCAATCTGACTGATCCGCAACGGCGGGAAAAGAGTATGTATGCAGTTTCATGTTCTGCATATCCAGAGCGTATCTAATATTGAAATGCCGCAGGCTATAGATAGAAGACTAAATCCATAAAGTGTGGTCATCAAAGCGTTGTCCTGAGTAGGTGTAGGGCTCTTCAGCAGTAAAGCTCCTTTCGTTCAACAGCACTTCCCGTATGAATAAACCTTCAGTGAAGCCATGTACGCACCATTACTGAATGGTTGTCTCTACTGGCTTTTGCTGATGCCTGTCATGTGATCGTTCACAATCAGTCGTGTTCATACACAGCCAGTTAGACATAGATTCATTACGTTCTCCCTTATCAGTAGCTACGAAATTGAGAAATGCGTCACAATACAGAAAACAACTTAACAGGTTAACCGGTTAAGTTGAGTTGAGTGGTTGATCGGGCAAACTGGTACAGGTATCGTAAGACTACGAAATAAAATCAATGTAGACAGAAACTGGCGAAACAATGAAAGCATCGGCACAGTCAACGAAGTACCAGGTGATTAAAACGGCCCTGTTAGACGAAATTAGAGACGGTACCTTTAAGCCCGGCGAAAAATTTTACAGCGAGTCGGAATTAAAAGAACGCTACTCTGTGAGTTCTGCCACGGTAATTCGTGCCATTCATGAATTAGTGAATGATGGTTATTTGATCCGCTACCAGGGAAAAGGTACTTTTGTTTCGAAAGCCAAACGCAATGAGAGTATTATTTTTTCAGAATCAGATAACGATTTAAAAGGTATGCAGTCAGTTAAAGTTATCCAATGCGAATTAGAAAACGTTTCTGACATTAAAGAAAAGCTTGGTTTAAAAGATAATGAAAGATATTACCGCATTGCGCGCTTGAAATTTGACAGCAACAAACCTTACGCACTGCAAATTTCCCATATACCGGCTCACTATTTTTCCAGTAAATTGACGGTTAAGAACTCGGCTCTCAGTTCCATTTACGAGGCATTTAAAGTCAACAATGGTCTTGATATGTATACCATGCCGTACCGACAAACTATCTGCGCCCAAACCGATGTCGAGCCTGAAGTACTGCAGCACCTTGGTCTCGGCGCCAATCAGCCCGTTATCATGATGAAGCGTTTTACCAATAACGAGCAGGGCCAGATCATTGAATATATTGAAACCTGGAAACGGTTAGAATCATTTTATATCGAAATCAGAACGCCAGATAAGGGGGCAGGATGAATCAAATATTATTAATCTCTCATGGGGGTTTCGCCAGCGGCGCCAGACAGGCTACAGAATTGATTCTCGGCGCACAGCCTAACCTCCATGTAGTTGAACTGGATGGTGAGAAAGGTATAGCAGTATTTAAACAGGAACTTCGCGATAAAATAACCGCTCTCAGTACAGCAGAATCAAACATTATTATTCTTTCTGATTTAAAAAGCGGTTCGCCGTATAACTCCGCAATGGAGGTTATTGTCAGCAACAACCTGTGGGATAATATCACCCTACTCTCTGGGATGAATTTAAACTTAATTCTCGAAATAACGATGGCGATTGATGAAAATCATACTCCCGCCTCGCTGAATGAAATAATAACAACGGCGCGTGATGGTATTTACCATTTACAGCAGGCAGAGCTTGCCGCGCAAACAAATGACGGAGACGAGTAAAAAATGGAGCACATTGCGGTCTGGCAGATAGCGTTACTAACGCTCTATTCAGGGCTGGCGATATATGACGGCAACAACACGACGCTTGGGCTGGTGAAACCGAGCATGGCGGGCTTCTTTGCCGGGATGATTATGGGTGATATGAACACCGGTCTTATCGTTGGCGGCACCCTGAACCTGCTGGTGCTGGGCGTGGGTAACTTCGGCGGCGCATCGATTCCGGACTACATGACCGGCGCGGTGCTGGGAACCACCTTTGCCATCATCAGCGGCCAGGGCGCAGCGTTCGGTGCCACCATTGCCGTACCGATTGGGCTCTTAATGGTGCAGCTGGATATCCTCGCCCGCTTCACCAACACCTTTATTCATCATAAGGCCGATAAGCTGATTGAAGACGGTCAGGTGAAGGCGGCGGCAAGAATGAACCTGCTGGGCCAGGTGCCGATCTCGCTCTCGCGGATGCTGCCGGTGCTGTTAGCGCTGCTCCTCGGGGCAACCTTCGTTAATGACGTCGTGACCTGGATCCCTGCTTCCATCATAAACGGTCTGAAAGTCGCCGGCGGCGTACTGCCTGCATTGGGTATCGCCATCCTGCTTCGTTATTTACCGATTAAGAAGAACATCTCATTCCTGATTCTGGGCTTCTTTCTGTCGGCCTATCTGAAAGTGCCGGTGCTGGGTGCCGCACTGCTGGGACTGGCGATTGCGCTTTACGTCTTCAACTCAGAAAAACAGGCAACGCAAACCACCGAGTCCCCGGCAAATGGAGCAATGGGCGATGAATAAAGTACTAACACGCGTATTCTGGCGCTGGTTTCTCTTCGGTCAGTCTGGCTGGAACTACGAAAAAATGCAGGGTCTGGGCTATCTGTACAGCATCTACCCGTTCCTTGAGAAGAAATACACCAGACCTGAAGAGCAGAAGGATGCAGCTAAAGTACACAGCCAATTCTTTAACACCAACAACACCATGGCGCCTGGGATCCTCGGGGTAAATATCGCCCTGGAAGAGCAGACCGGGCTTGCGGGTAAAGATGCCGTTGCCGGGATCAAAACCGGTCTGATGGGACCGCTGGCGGGCATCGGAGATACGTTGTTCTTCGTTATCCCGACCACCATTATCGGTTCCGTCGCGTCATACCTCGCGCTACAGGGCAACCCGGTAGGGCTTATCCTCTGGCTGCTATTCGCTCTGGTTCGCATGTTGTTTATGCGCTTTAGCATCAGTAAAGGGTATCAGGAAGGGGTGAACCTGCTGGGATCGTTGACCAACAGCCTCAACAAAATTACCCGTGCGGCCAACATTCTCGGGCTGACGGTCATCGGGGCGCTTATTCCCTCGGTGGTAAAGGCAAATCTTAACTTCGAGTTCAGCTACGGCGAAGTGTCGCTGAAGCTGCAGAGCATTGCCGACCAGATAATGCCGGGGCTTATTCCACTGCTGGTTGTGGGGTTCACTTACTGGCTGCTGGGGCTCAAAAAGATGAACTCAACTCGCGTCATTTTCGTTCTGATTATTTTAGGTATCGTTGGCTACAACCTGAATATTCTCGGTTAAGCAACACATTGATTTAAGGAAGTTATTATGAAAGGTATTGTTCACATCCGCGTCGATGACCGACTGATCCACGGCCAGGTGGCTACCCGCTGGGTAAGCCATTTCAACGCCAACCGCATTATGGTGATTGACGACACCGTTGCTGCAAACGACGTCGAAAAGATGCTGCTGCGCAGTGCGGCACCGGAAGGCTGCAACACCTCTATTCTCTCTTTTGAGAAAGCGAGCGCCAATATCCTCGCCGGGAACTACGACGGTCAGCGAGTGCTGATCCTGCTGAAAACGCCGGAGCTGGCGCTGAAGCTGATGAACTGCGGCGCTGCCCTCACCCAGCTCAATATCGGCAATATGTCCAACAAAGACGATCGTCGCCAGATTAAACGTTCGGTAAGCGTTAACGATGCAGAGATTGCTGCCATCAACGCGTTGCTGGAAAAAGGCGTAGCGGTCACAGCACAGATGACCCCGGAAGAACCAAACGCCTGTATCACTACGTTTTTAAAAGCCGATAAGGGATAAGGAATGTCACCACATCAGCAGCAATATTATCAGCATGTATTAGCAACGCTGGATCAGGTGTTTCTTACTCAGAGTGCTGAAGTTGAGCAGGCGGCGGCGCTGTTTGCCGAGTGCGTCAAAGCCAACGGCATCATTCACGGTTTTGGCTCCGGCCATTCGTTTGCCGCGGCGGTCGAGCTGGCCGGTCGTGCGGGTGGCCTGGTCAACACCAAAGCCATCGATCAGTTCTATGGACCAACCGGCTGGTTTGATTCGCTCAAAGGGATTGGCGATATCTTTTCCGGGCTGCTGGATCTGCGCGAGGCAGACTGCTTTGTGATTATCTCCAACTCCGGCACCAAGCCGCTGCACGTTGAGCTGGCACGCAAGGTTAAAGAGATGGGACTGAAGCTGGTTGTAATCACCCGCTACACCGGAGAGTCGGTATCAACGAGCGAGAGCATTTGCGAATATGCCGACGTCATTCTCGATAACGGCTGTCCGGCCGGTGACTGCACGCTGAGTATGGATAACGGCAACATCATGACCGGCCCGGTGTCCTCGCTTTCTGCGGCCTTCATCATCAATAACGTAGTAATCCGCTGCATCGAGATGCTGCTGGAACAGGGTATCGCGCCGCCGGTGATGCGCAGCATCAATCTGGCCGGTGGCAAAGAATACAACGATGCGCTGATGAGTCAGTACAAAGAGCGCGTGTTTACGCTGTAGGGGAAAAACATGAAAGAGACTCTGTCTAATCGCCTCGCACCGCTGCCCTTTCCTGCTATCACTCCCGACGACTGTCGGGATGCGCTGGCGGCATGTGTGCAGCGCATCACGCGCAACATGGGCCTGTATGGCGAGAAATTCCCCTCCGCCTGCACTCACAACAATCGCTATGTCCTGAAAGAGAATAACGACTGGACCAATGGTTTTTGGACCGGGATGCAGGCCATGGCCTGGGAGTTTAGCGGCGATACGGCATACCTGGACGGCGTTGAACGTAACGTCGTCAGTTTTAAAGCGCGCCTGGTGGCACACCATGTCCTTGACCATCACGATATCGGCTTCCTTTATAGCCTGTCGGCGGTCGCGCACTGGAAACTGACGGAGCGCGACGAGTTAACCCCGCTTATCGTGGCGGCGGCCGATCTGCTGGTGAATCGTTTTCACGACAGCGCCGGTTTTATCCAGGCCTGGGGAACGCTTAATGACCCGCAGGAGTACCGGCTTATTATCGATTCACTGATTAACCTTCCTCTGCTCCACGTGGCGGCGAAGATCAGCGGTGAGTCGCGTTATAGAATCGTTGCTGAACGTCACTATGCGGCGGTTATCAACAACATTTTTCGCGCAGATGGCTCTACTTTCCATACCTTCTATTTTGACCCGAAAAGCGGTGCGCCTTCACACGGGAAAACCTTCCAGGGGTACAGCGATAACTCCTGTTGGGCGCGCGGACAGGCGTGGGCCATTCTCGGGATCCCACTTCACTGGTCTGCCACCGGGGAAACCGACTACTACGAGCGCTGGCAGCAGGCCTGCGAGTACTTCTTCCGCTACCTGCCGGAGGACGGTGTTCCGGCCTGGGATCTGCTGCTTGCCACTGATCCGGCGGCGCCAAAAGACAGCTCCGCGCTGGCCATTGCCGTGTGCGGCCTGCTCGAAGCGCACAAGCACTTCCCGGAGGCCGGGTACGAGAAACTGGCGCGTCAGCTTCTGCAGGCATTAATGCGCGGCGCTTCTGCCCGCGATGACGACGCCTGCGAAGGCTTACTTAAACACGGTGTTTACGCCTATGCCCTTGGCAAAGGCATCGATGAATGTAATCTCTGGGGGGATTACTTCTACATGGAAGCGTTATACCGAATCTACCAACCGCAATGGTCAGGATACTGGTTATGACAATGATTCAAAGTTATTTAAATATCGTCCAGAAGAAACTTAACGACATTACCCAACAGGAAAGCCATAAAATCACCTCCGCCGCCGGGCAACTGGCAAAGGTCATTAATCAGGGTGGTGTGATTTATATTTTCGGCTGTGGTCACTCACATATTTTCGCTGAAGATATGTTTTATCGCGCCGGCGGTATCGCCCCAGTCCGGCCGATATTTATCGAGCCTTTAATGCTACATGAAGGTGCGGCAGCTTCATCGTATTATGAAAAGCAAAATGATTATATCGCAGGGCATCTGGAGAAGTTCGCGATAACCAATAAAGATGCATTAATTGTTATTTCAACTTCCGGGATCAACCCCGCGCCGGTGGATGCGGCATTGTGGGCAAGACAGCACGGGGCATTGACGTTGGCGCTGACCAGTTTCCTATATGCCGAGACCCAACCGTCGAAGCACAAGGCTGGCCTCAAACTGCGCGACTGCGCAGATATCGCGATAGATAACCAGGTGCCCATCGGTGATGCGGTGCTGTCGCTTGCGGATCATACGACGCCGTTTGCGCCAGTCTCCTCGATGACCGGGCTCTTTATTATGCACAGCCTGTTTGCAGAAATCATCGCAAAGCTGGGGCGTGATAATAAATGTCTACCGGTGTTTTTGAGCGGTAATATTGCTAATTCGGCGCAACATAATGAATATCTTCTGGAAAAATATGGCCCCCGGATCCCGGAGCTGATAAATAACAATAATTTTAAATAAGTAGTACGTCCCCTCGCCCTACAATACAGGGTTTTATAAGGTATATAATAATGACAAGTCATAAACTCAGAGTTTCTCTGTGTGCATCGCTGTTGCTTTTTATTACCCCAAATGCCTTTGCGGAAGAAGAAACGGATTATGAAGCGCCTTCGCAGTTTGAGAAAGCGTTTTATGATGAAGGCAAATTAAACTTCAATACCTCGTTATACATTCGTCATCGTGCAGTCAAAGATCCTACTACCGGTAAATACGGACTGGGTCCGGCCGGGATCCAGAACCAGACCGGTAACGTGGCGATTAGCTATATTTCTGGCTATTACAAAGATGTCATTGGCTTTGATTTCTGGGGCAACGCCAATATCAAACTCGGGCATACTGTCGGTCAGTCGGAGATCCTTTACTACGACTACGAATGTGGCCAACCAGGCAAGTTCAGCCCATGCGAGAAGTCCTACATGAGCGTGTCGGTTGCCGCACTAAAGCTCAATCTTGGCGATGCAGGTACCAACTTCAAGCTGGCGGCGGGTTATACCCCCATCAACTCCGGTACCGTTAAAAGCAGTTGGGGTCTCAACCCCCACGCTTTCCGCGGGTTTGACAGTGCCCTGACCCTCGATAAACTGCGGCTAACCTACGCCTGGGCCGACCGCTTCAAGAACGACTGGAGCCGTGATTTTAAACCGATGACTACGGCCTGGCACCAGAACAACGCCGCCGGGCTTGATGACAACGGCAAAATTATTAAAGCCGGTGAAATAATCGATTACATTCACACGGTGGGTGCGGTCTATAACTTCGGAAATACCGTTCTCGACGTTGGTTACGGCGAAGGTAAAGGCTATCGTCGCAACTGGCAGGCGCTGGTCGAACGGAACGATACTTTGACCAAAGCTTTCTCCCTGCAAAGTAAGCTCTTCTATCAGGGCGCGCGCTACATCGAAGATCTGTCGAAGATTAAAGATCCATCAACGGAATACTATGTAGGGATAGGTTTTAACCTGAGTCACAACAATACCGTGTGGTCGCTCGGCTACAGTCAGAACTACGCACCCAACACCGGGGATTACAACTTCCGCTTAACCCCGTGGGCGAACTCCGATAAGCGTGATTATCAGCCAACGCTGTCACAGCTGGAAGACTTTAACGTTTCCGGTGCCCATGCTGTTCGTTTTGGCGTGAGTTATAACTTCGCAGATTTTAATCTACCGGAGCTAACCCTGGGAGGGGCCGGAACCTACGGCTGGCATGTGGTGAGCGATGTCAGCAAAACCGGTTCAGTGAGAAAGTACGACGGTAGTATGGTGTCTTTGGATCTATCCGCTCGCTACTCGGTAGCCGAGGGTATGGCGAAAGGCCTCTCCTTCACCCTGCTCCCTGCACTGTTCAGGTCGACGGACAGCAACTATAAAACCGATCGTAACGACGTGAAGTTTATCGTCGGCTACAGCTTCAATATCTTCTAAGCCGTGCCCCCTCAATAAAACACGAGGGGGCGCACATAGGTTCATAATATTTGTTCTAGTGCACAGGTTGCAACGAGAACCGGTTCGATGCGTTCATGATTGCAGGTCATTTAATTTATGGAGATAACAACATGCAGACTGAACCTGAAGTATTAATCGACCATACCGACGTGATTCGCTTCACCAGCATTGAACGTATCATCACCGGGCGTAACACTGCACCAGCACAGATTGAAACGCTCATTCAGCAACTTGCCGATATCTCGGCACTGACCTGCAGTATCAGGGAAAACGGTCCTCGACTAGGCTATGACTCAAGACTTCCACCGTAGCTGCTAGCTGATAGAGAAACCAGAAGCCGCCATAAAAGCCATTACCCGCAATCTTGAATGCAGTATATGGCGTGATTCAATGAAGAAGTCCGGTATGCTGAGTCTGATAGATGTTCAGGCGCATGACCAGTGGTATTGTCCGACGAATTCTCAAGCTCACCATCACAGCCAGGCAGTTATGGCATAACAGATGGTAACTTAATACCGATAAAAAAGAAAAAGCCCCAAGCTAATAATTAGCTCGGGGCTTATATTTGGCGGAAGCGTAGAGATTCGAACTCTAGAACCCTTTCGGGTCGCCGGTTTTCAAGACCGGTGCCTTCAACCGCTCGGCCACGCTTCCGGTATGGGGCGCACTATAAACACCTCTGCCGATGCTGTAAAGCATCATTTTGTTCAACTGCCTTAAAAACAAACAAATCCGTGTTATTCGTCTGAATTTCAGGCAGTTTGCGCAGAAATTCGGCGTTAAGAACGCCCTTTGACTCAATGTTTTATGATGTACATATCTTTGGTGTAGTAAAAGCCCAGCTTATCCGGCTCGAACCCGCCGACCCACGGCTTCACTAAATGGGTACGCACATAGTGATAAACAGGAATCGCGGGCACATCCTCAGCCAACAGATCCTCCGCTTGCTGATAGAATTTGCCTCGCGCGGCGGTATCCGCCGCCTTCGCCGCATCATGCAGCGCTTTATCATAGGCCGGGTTACTGTATTGGCTGGTGTTTTCGCTATCGCCGGTGCGGAAGTTATTCAGGAATGACGCCGCATCGTCATAATCGGCGATCCAGGCATAACGCACGGCATCAAAATTATGCGTATGCATGGTATCCAGCATCGTCTTCCACTCCTGGTTCTGCAGCTTCGCCTCTACGCCGAGATTTTTCTTCCACATTGAACTGGCGGCGATGGCAATGCGCTGGTGCGTCTCCGAGGTGTTATAAAGCAGGTTAAAGACTAAAGGATGACTTTCGTTAAAGCCCGCCTCGTTAAGCAGTTTTTTTGCCTCGGCAATGCGTTTGTCGCGCGGCCAGCTGGCGTAATCCGGTTGTTTCAGCGTGACGCCGCCAATATCGGGCTGGCTAATTAGCCATGCCGGACGCTGTCCCTGCCCCATCACCTTATCGGCGATGATATCTTTATCCAGCCCCATGTTGAGCGCCCGGCGCACTCTGGGGTCATTAAAGGGCGGTTTAGTGGTATTGAGTTCGTAATAGTAGGTCGCCAGCTGCGGAGAAACATTCAGCTGCGAGCCCATCGTTTTCTTCAGTAACGCAAACTGGTTCACCGGCAGCGTATAAACAATATCTATCTCACCGGCTTTATAGCGATTCACATCCGCCGCTTCGGAGGTAATCGGCAGATAGGTCACTTTATTAATTACCGTATGTTCATTATCCCAGTACTTAGGGTTGCGTTGCGCCACGATGCGCTCGTTGACGACCCACTTCGAAAGCGTATAAGGGCCGCTGGTGACGATATGTTCCGGTTTAGTCCATTTGTCACCAAAGCGCTCCACCAGCACCTTATCAATAGGCACCAACGACGGGTGAGCAAGCATTGCGAGGAAGGCGGCGTTAGGCTGATCCAACGTGATCTGCAGCGTGGTATCGTCCAGCGCTTTTACGCCGAGAGTTTCCGGCGACTGTTTTCCCTCCGAGATATCGCGGGCGTTAACGATATGCATATTACCCGGATAGCTGGCGTACGGCGAAGCGGTGGTCGGCGTGACCAGCCGCTGCCAGCTCCAGACGATATCCTGCGCGGTAATCGCTGTCCCATCGGACCAGTTGATGCCAGGACGCAGATGGAAAGTCCAGACGAGGTTATCTTTATTCTCCCACTTCAGCGCCAGCCGCGGCTGAATCTCGCCCTGCGGCGAAACGCTCACCAACCCTTCGAACAGATCGCTGATGATATTATACTCGACGTCGCTTTCGACCTTATGCGGGTCGAGCGAAGCGGGTTCATTACCGTTGTTCCTGACGAGCTCCTGTTTTGCTGCAAGTTCGGTACCCTGCGGGACCTGGGCGGCGATTGCCGTGGCCGCGCTGCCGAGTAAACCCAGGACCAATAATGCGTGTGTGATGTGGTTATATTGTTTTCGTTTCATTTCCCTTGCCTTTATGCTTCGTTGATACCCTTTCCACACTTAGTCGCTGACTGGCATTAAGGCAATATTTTTCAGTGACCTATAAGATTCAGATCTGCTTTCCGTCGTTGAACGCATAAACATACTGTCTTAATCTATTTTACCAGAATAAAACGCTACCCCACCGGCACCGGGATCTGAGTAAAGATGGGTAAAAGCATTATGGCTTTCGGCTCGCTTTTCTTATGCTTCATAACTAATTACATCTGTCATAAGAGAGTGACTCATGGATCGTATAATTACCTCATCGCGTGACCGTTCATCGCTGCTCAGCACGCACAAAGTTCTGCGTAACACCTATTTTCTGCTCAGCCTGACGCTGGCGTTTTCGGCGATCACCGCCACCGCCAGCACCGTGCTGATGCTGCCGTCTCCGGGGCTCATCCTCACCCTGGTGGGCATGTATGGTCTGATGTTCCTGACCTACAAACTGGCTAATAAACCAAGCGGTATTCTGGCGGCCTTCGCCTTTACCGGCTTCCTCGGCTACATCCTGGGGCCAATGCTGAACGCTTACCTGTCCGCAGGCATGGGCGATTTGATCGGTCTGGCGCTGGGCGGCACCGCGCTGGTCTTCTTCTGCTGCTCGGCTTACGTATTAACGACGCGCAAAGACATGTCTTTCCTCGGCGGCATGCTGATGGCGGGCGTGGTGGTCGTCCTGATTGGTATGGTGGCGAACATCTTCCTGCAGCTGCCGGCTCTGCACCTGGCCATCAGCGCGGTGTTCATCCTTATCTCTTCCGGCGCGATTTTGTTTGAAACCAGCAACATCATCCGCGGCGGCGAGACCAACTACATTCGCGCCACCGTTAGCCTGTATGTTTCGCTGTACAATATCTTCGTCAGCCTGCTGAGCATCCTCGGCTTCGCCAGCAGAGACTAACCTTCTCTCCTGCAACACCAGGCCTCGCTTATGCGGGGCCTTATTTTTTGCTACACTGCGCGCAGTTTCCGCATTATGTGAAAAATCATGTTTATCTTTGAAGGCAGTGAAATAGAGACCGATAGCGAAGGCTATCTGAAAGAGACGACTCAGTGGAGTGAAGAGATGGCGGAAGTTATCGCCGCTCAGGAAGGGATCACCCTGTCCGTCGAACACTGGGAAGTGGTGCGCTTCGTGCGCGATTTTTATCTGGAGTTCAACACTTCGCCAGCCATCCGTATGCTGGTCAAAGCGATGGCGAATAAATTCGGTGAAGAGAAAGGCAACAGCCGCTACCTGTATCGATTATTCCCCAAAGGCCCGGCTAAACAGGCGACTAAAATCGCCGGTCTGCCGAAGCCCGTAAAATGCATTTAATAGAGAATAGCGAATTTTTGCCACTCTCTGGTGGGTTGATGGGGCTCGGTTAACACCCTGTCGACCCTTGCGCTACGCGGCCCGCCAGCCTTAAGCCAGGCAATCAGTTTCTCCACCTGCTCCACCTCCCCGCAGGCCAGCACTTCCACGCTGCCATCATCCAGATTTCGCGCATAACCTGTAAGCCCCAGCTGCAGCGCTTCACGCTGCGTTGAATAGCGGAATCCCACGCCCTGAACGACTCCGTGAACCCATGCCATCGTGCATACCTTCGCCATATTACCCCCTCTACTACACTATCCTGTTGCAGAGAATAGCAAATTCTCTCCAGCATACTCACTTTTGCCTGACGCTAAAACATCCGCCCGGCGGCGGCAGGAATGGTGCTTGCCCCAGCCAGTTATGCTAATCTACGCGCCATTTTTCGGTGCCGACGCTCCGTCGCTTAAAGGTAGCCCCATGACAGATTCCATTATCCCACGCTTAGTATTAGCCAAAGGACGCGAGAAATCCCTGCTGCGTCGCCATCCATGGATTTTCTCCGGCGCCGTCGCCCGGATGGAAGGTAAAGCTCGTTCCGGCGAGACGATTGATATCGTTGATTCCCAAGGGAAATGGCTCGCTCGCGGCGCCTATTCGCCCTCCTCGCAGATCCGCGCCCGTGTCTGGAGTTTCGATCGTCATGAAGCTATCGATAATGCTTTTTTCGAGCGTCGCCTGCAGCAGGCGCAAACCTGGCGTCAATGGCTGGCCGAACGCGATGGTCTTGACAGCTATCGTTTAATCGCCGGGGAATCCGACGGCCTGCCTGGCGTAACGATCGATCGCTTTGGCGATTTCTTCGTCCTGCAGTTGTTGAGCGCCGGCGCCGAATATCAGCGTGCGGCCATTGTCAGCGCCCTGCAGACCCTGTTCCCGCAATGCTCTATTTACGATCGCAGCGATGTGGCGGTGCGTAAAAAAGAAGGGTTGGATCTGGCGCAGGGCCCGGTGGTAGGCGAACTGCCGCCGGCGCTGCTGCCCATTACCGAGCACGGTATGCAGTTGCTGGTAGATATCCAGGGTGGCCATAAAACCGGCTACTATCTCGATCAGCGCGATAGCCGTCTGGCGACCCGCCGCTACGTCGCCGATAAGCGCGTCCTCAACTGCTTCTCTTATACCGGTGGATTCGCGGTTTCTGCGCTGATGGGCGGCTGCCGTCAGGTCACCAGCGTTGATACTTCACAGGAAGCGCTGGACGTCGCCCGGCAGAACGTTGAGCTCAATAAGCTGGATCTGTCCAAAGCCGAATTCGTGCGCGATGACGTATTCAAACTGCTGCGTAAATATCGCGATCAGGGGGAAAAATTCGATGTCATCGTCATGGATCCGCCAAAATTCGTCGAAAACAAAAGCCAACTGATGGGCGCCTGCCGCGGCTATAAAGACATCAACATGCTGGCGATCCAGCTGTTGAACCCCGGCGGCGTGCTGTTGACTTTCTCCTGTTCCGGCCTGATGACCACCGATTTATTTCAGAAAATCATCGCCGATGCCGCAATAGACGCCGGGCGTGATGTACAATTTATAGAGCAGTTCCGTCAGGCTGCCGATCACCCGGTGATCGCAACCTACCCGGAAGGACTGTATCTGAAAGGGTTTGCCTGTCGCGTCATGTAACTTGAAAAGCGGAACATCGCCCACACGTTATTCTCATGACTCAAGAACATTTGAAGATGATGGATACAGTGGGCGCCAGCGTTTCCCGGGAGGTGACTATGATTGCCAGCAAATTCGGTATCGGCCAACAGGTTCGCCATACGCTACTCGGCTACCTTGGCGTAATCGTTGATATCGATCCAGAGTATTCGCTTGACGAGCCCGCCGCGGATGAAATCGGCGCCAACGATGAACTGCGCGCGGCCCCCTGGTATCATGTTGTGATGGAAGATGAGGACGGCCAGCCGGTCCACACCTACCTCGCGGAAGCGCAGCTCAGTAGTGAAGCCAGCGATGAGCATCCCGAACAGCCATCGATGGACGAACTGGCGCAGACTATCCGTAAACAGCTGCAGGCGCCGCGGCTGCGGAACTGACTGGCCTTTGTTCCCGATGCTTTGTTAAAAACCCCGTTAACACGGGGTTTTTTATTTTACTTCGCTAGCCCAAGCCGCGGAATTTCAATCGCAGGGCAGCGGTCCATGACCACATTTAACCCCGCTTCACGCGCCATAACCGCTGCCTGTTCATTAATAACGCCAAGCTGCATCCACAACGTCTTCGCTCCGATGGCGACGGCCTCTTGCGCCACGCCCCACGCCGCTTCGGAATTGCGGAACACATCGACCATATCGACCTTTTCAGGTACCTCCGCCAGGGTGGCATAGCCTTGTTGACCGAGCAGCGTTTTGCCCGCCACCTTGGGCGAAACAGGAATGACATGATAGCCCTGTTCCAACAGATATCTCATTACCCGATAGCTCGGGCGATCGGGCTTGTCGCTGGCGCCTACCAGCGCAATCGTCCGCGTCGCGGTTAGAATGCCGGCAATATCGTTCTCTTTCATCATAATCCTCCTGCTCTTTAGCCCTAGTGTAAGCTAATACGGGTAAAGCAGCCATCCAGACTAACTCACAGATACAGCAAAAATTTTCTCCCCAACGCTTGCAGCATCAGTCACTTCCAGTAATCTGTCTGCAAGTTAATATAAGTGGAACCCCATTATGGAACTGACAACACGCACCTTGCCCGCACGCAAACATATCGCGCTGGTAGCACACGATCACTGCAAAGATCTGCTGATGAAATGGGTCGAACGTCACCAGGCGCTACTGGCTCAGCACCAGCTCTATGCAACCGGGACCACCGGCAACCTGGTCTCACGCGCCACCGGGCTGGAAGTGAAAGCGATGCTGAGCGGCCCGATGGGCGGCGACCAGCAGGTGGGCGCGCTGATTTCTGAAGGGAAAATTGATGTGCTGATCTTCTTCTGGGATCCGCTGAATGCGGTGCCCCACGATCCTGACGTCAAAGCGCTCCTGCGTCTGGCGACGGTGTGGAATATCCCGGTTGCCACGAATGCCGCCACCGCTGACTTTATTATTCAGTCGCCGGATTTCAACCAGCCTATCGATATTCTCATCCCTGATTACCAGCGTTACCTTGCCGAGCGCCTGAAGTAATTCCCACGGCGGCCAGACGGCCGCCGATGATCAGGGCTTTCGCGCCACCGGCACGCCCAACTCCTGCAAAACCTCAACAAACGGCGATGGTCGTTCTTTATTGAACAGCAGCCAGACCCGCAGGCGGGCGCGGGTTATCGCCACATACAGTAGCCTACGCTCTTCAGCATCAGGGAAATCTTCCGGCTGTGGGAGCAATGCCTGTTCCATCACCGACTCTCTTGCCGGCGCCGGGAAGGCGTCATCACCCTCCTGCAAGCCCAACACAATAACAAAGTCAGCCTGCTGGCCTTTGCTGGCATGAATTGTCATAAAATCTAGCTGCAGATGCGGCCAGCGGGTCGCGGCTTTTTCCAGCGCGGCGGGTTTCAGATGGTGATAGCGCGCCAGCAGTAAAATCCGCTGTTGCGGTTTAACGTAGCCGCTCAACTTGTCGAGCAGATCGTCGAGTTTATCGTCGGGCAGCAGGGTCACCGCTTTCTTATCGCCAGCGGTCAGACTATTCAGCGGTTTAGCCAACTGATGCGGGTTTTGCTGAATAAAACCGTTGGCGATTTCGCCGATACGACCATTAAATCGATAGGTGGTATCCAGCGCGCAACAGTCCCCTTCGCCAAAGTAGTGGTTAAATGCCGTGGTTAAAGAGAGCTGCGCGCCGCTAAAGCGATAGATAGCCTGCCAGTCGTCACCCACCGCAAATAACGTGGTCTGTTTATTTTGCCGGCGCAGCGCCGCCAGCAATTCAGCGCGCTGTGGAGAGATATCCTGAAATTCATCCACCAGAATATGTTTCCAGGGGCTCACAAAACGGCCTTTATCCAGTATGTTAACGGCCTGGTGAATAAGCCCGGAGAAATCAACGGCATTCTCCTCTTTCAACGCCGTTTTCCAGGCTTTCAGTAGCGGGGCCATCAGTTTCACACGCTTATTAAAGAGGTCGCGTACTTCTTCAGGCGCGCTGGCGATCATCTCCGCCTGCGAGCCGCCATGCATACGCATCAAACTAACCCAGCGGTCAAGACGGCCAGCCAGGCGACGCAGCAGCGCGCGATCCTGCCAGAAATCGCCTTCGTCAATCTGCCACTCCATCTCATCCATCAACCACTGACGCCAGCCTTTAGCCTGCGCTTTTTTCTCCTGACACTGCTGCTGCCAGGCCTTCAACAAAAGCTTTTGCCGGGCGGCGGTATCGTTTTCCAGCTTACTGATCGCCGGAACCTTCTTACTACCCTGCTGAATAATATGTAACGCCAGTGAATGAAAGGTCCGCGCAGCAATCTCGTCGGTTCCCAATCGCTCCTGAATACGTTCATCCATTTCCTGAGCAGCCTGACGGCCAAACGCCAGGAGCAGGATCTGATCGGCTGCCGCCTCGCCGCGATTTAACAACCACCCTGCACGGGCGACCAGCACCGAGGTTTTTCCGCTACCGGCGCCGGCAAGCACCAGCAACGAACGCTCGCCGTTAACCACCGCCCGCGCCTGCGCCGGGTTGAGCGGTGAAGACTCGACCTTATCGAAGAAAGCGCGATACTGTTCCAGCATGGCTTCGGTATAGGCTTGATTATGTGCCAGGCGAGCCTCGTCGATATCGCTAAGCCAGCATTGACACTGGCGCCACAGTTCGCGGCAGTTATCAAATTCATCCAGACGGCTCTCAGGGAAAGGCAGTCCGGTTAAGGCGCGGCGTATCTTCGCCTGAACATCGGCGACCTGCTGGCGGGTCAGCCACTTACCTTCGGCGCTGGCGCGTTCAATTTCACTTAACTGTTGGCGCAGTAATTGCGCGGCAATTTCACTCATCTCCGCGCTCCACTGCTGCCAGAGATTATTGAGATGATGATAGAAATGTTGCGTCTCAGCCCACTCGGTACCATGCAAACGCACAACTTTGCTTTCAGGCAGTGCGAACTCCAGCTCGCCCCACACCAGGCCACGCTTACATTGAACTGACAATAACTGATTGAAAGGTATAAGATACTCATGACGATCGCCGGAGACTTTAACCCCGGCATTCAGCAACTGCACCCGATCATAAGGATGCTGCGCCATGCGTTTGCCCAATGTTGTCGCTTTAAGTTCCATATATCGCCAAATTTCAATCAGTTTGAATGTTTTTAAGTTTAACCGCCCGCGAGCAGGTGCTCCAGCGCAAAAAAACGTTACAATTGCCGGGTCTTATTATCCATAGGGTTAACCAGAGGGTTTATGCGTACCATTCTGAATATTTTAAACTTTGTTCTTGGCGGTTTCGCCACCACGCTCGGTTGGCTACTGGCGACGCTGGTCAGTATTGTTTTGATTTTCACGTTACCGCTGACCCGTTCATGTTGGGAAATTACCAGGTTATCGCTTTTCCCCTACGGTAATGAAGCCATTCATGTTGATGAACTGGAACCTGAAGCAAAAAACAGCTTACTGAACGCGGGCGGCACTATTTTGAATATTTTGTGGTTCATGTTCTTTGGCTGGTGGCTGTGCCTGATGCATATCTTCAGCGGTATCGCCCAGTGCCTGACCATCATTGGTATCCCTGTCGGGATCGCCAACTTTAAAATTGCCGCTATTGCGCTTTGGCCAGTAGGACGCCGCGTGGTCTCCGTTGAAACGGCTCGCGCCGCACGCGAAGCCAACGCCCGCCGCCGCTTTCAGTAATTGTACGGATCACTGTTATGTTAAGCCCCCTGCTCCGCCGTTATACATGGAATAGCGCCTGGTTATATAACGCCAGGATATTTATTGCGCTTTGTGGCACCACGATCGCGCCGTGGTGGATTGGCGAAGTCAAACTCACGATCCCGTTAACGCTCGGGGTGGTAGCCGCGGCGCTGACCGACCTCGACGATCGCCTCACCGGGCGGCTACGTAATCTCGCCATTACGCTGGTCTGCTTCTTTATTGCTTCCGCATCGGTGGAATTACTGTTTCCGTGGCCATGGCTGTTTGCTATAGGCTTAACCCTGTCCACGACGGGCTTTATCTTGCTCGGCGGTCTGGGTCAACGCTATGCCACCATTGCTTTCGGCGCCTTACTGATCGCTATCTACACCATGTTAGGGGTCACTCTGTATAACAGTTGGTACCTGCAGCCGCTCTTTTTGCTGGCTGGCGCCATCTGGTACAACGTATTAACACTCGCCGGTCATCTTATTTTCCCCATTCGTCCGCTGCAGGATAACCTTGCGCGCAGCTATGAACAGCTGGCGCAGTATCTTGAACTTAAATCACGGTTGTTCGATCCGGATATCGAAGATGAAAGTCAGGCGCCGTTGTACGATCTGGCGCTCGCCAACGGCAAACTGGTTGCGATGCTGAACCAGACGAAAGCGTCTTTACTTACGCGCCTGCGCGGCGACCGCGGGCAACGCGGTACTCGTCGTACCCTACAGTACTATTTCGTCGCTCAGGACATTCATGAGCGTGCCAGCTCGTCGCATATTCAGTATCAGACGCTTCGCGACCATTTCCGCTACAGCGATGTGATGTTCCGTTTCCAGCGGATGCTGTCGATGCAGGCGCAGGCGTGTCAGAAACTCTCCCGCGCCATCCTCTTACGCGTTCCGTATCAGCATGATGCGCATTTTGAACGCGCCTTTATGCATCTTGACGCGGCGCTGGATCGCGTTCGCGCCAGCGGCGCGCCGCAAGATCAGGTCAAAGCGCTGGGTTTTCTACTCAATAACCTACGCGCCATTGATGCGCAATTGGCAACCATCGAATCGGTGCAAACCAGCGTGCTGGCCAGCAACCATCCCGAAAACCTGCTTGCAGACGATCGCCCCAGCGGCTTTAGCGATATCTGGCTACGGCTGCGCAGCAATATGACGCCGGAATCGGCGCTTTTCCGCCATGCGGTGCGCATGTCACTGGTGCTGTGCGCGGGCTATGCCTTCATTCAGTTTACCGGCCTCAACCACGGTTACTGGATTCTGCTGACCAGCCTGTTTGTTTGCCAGCCGAACTATAACGCTACCCGGCATCGCCTGGCGTTAAGGATCATCGGGACATTGGTAGGGGTCGCTATCGGGCTACCGGTGCTGCTGCTGGTTCCCTCGGTCGAAGGCCAGCTATTGCTCATTGTACTAACTGGTGTGCTGTTTTTCGCCTTTCGCAACGTCCAGTATGCGCATGCCACTATGTTTATCACGCTGCTGGTACTGCTGTGCTTTAACCTGTTGGGCGAGGGATTCGAAGTCGCTTTACCGCGTATCCTCGATACATTAATCGGCTGCGCTATCGCCTGGGCGGCAGTGACCTTTATCTGGCCAGACTGGAACTTCCGTAATTTACCTCGGGTACTTGATCAGGCTATCAACGCTAACTGCCGTTATCTGGACGCTATTCTTGAGCAGTACCATCAGGGGCGCGACAACCGTCTTGAGTATCGCGTCGCCCGACGTAATGCACATAACCGGGATAGCGAGCTGGCATCAGTGGTATCCAATTTATCCACAGAGCCAAAAGCCGACAACACAATGCGTGAAACCGCATTCCGCCTGCTGTGCCTTAACCATACGTTTACCAGCTATATTTCCGCGTTGGGGGCGCACAGGGAGAAACTGACGACGCCGGAAATACTGGCGTTACTCGATGATGCCGTCTGCTACGTCGATGATGCGCTGCATCATTCTCCCGCGGACGAACAGCGCGTTCAGCAGGCGCTCAGCAACCTGCAATCACGTATTCAACACCTGGAACCGCGAGCCGACAGCAAAGAACCATTGGTCCTGCAGCAGATTGGGCTACTGCTCGCACTGCTGCCGGAAATATGTCGCCTGCAGCGCCGGATTGCCGGTCAACCAGAATAATCCTCCACGCCGTACCCTTGCGTATTAGCCCACTCCCGTAGCTCCTGGCGCCGCTGCGCCGGGAGCGCGGCGGAATGGGTGCCGGCAATCGCGCCCGCCAGGGACTCAAGGACATTGATTGATATTCCTTTATTATGCTCCCTCAATTTTAACCAGCTTTTTTCCGCACCAATTGTACGCAGCATTTTCACATCGGTTATTCCGGCATGAATCAACATCAATTCCATGTGGAAACTGATATTAGGCAAATCTTTTAGCCTGCCAGAATCACGCTGATGCTGCTTTTCGCTACGCGCCGTATGCAAAGACAGCTCCGAGAGGTGAAACAGCATTTTACTGTCCTGCCATAATGCTTCATCTATACGGTAATATTTTAGCGCTACCGGCCGACCATTTTTGCGCATGGTTAACATTGGGCTATGATGCTCGACGCGATATTCTGCGCTTTGCTCACACACTCTAAGATAGATTTCGCCTTCGGCCACCATGGCAAACACGGTATTGTCTATCGCCAGACTGTAACCGCCAAATAGAGGCCGGCTACTGATTTTGCCTAAGGGAGAAAGGCACTCCTGAAACTGGAGGAACCGTAATTTTGATAGTTTCTTCATGATCATTCCTTTGGTAATCATGCATATAAAAGTAATTTTTATTAACGGATCCGTTATTGAAGAAAATAAGTGAGTTCGTTTTGTGCAGCAAGATGAATTTTGGCTTCATTTCAACCAGCTCGCCGTTTTGCGAGGCGCTTTCAGGAAAAAGTTATTCTGCAAATCGTGTTGCAGAGACTCGCTGAATACTTAAGCAATGTTAATTGATAAACAGCATATCGGCCCCATCGACATCATGCCCGGTAGCCGTGAAGCAAAGATAAATAGAGGGAAATATCTCCTGCGGCTGCAGCATAGAGAGAGTGAATTCATATAAACAAGTCGCCGCGGCTCTGATTCATAGCCGGGTAGAGTGCATAAAATATATGCAAAAGTGGGAAAATGAGGTTGACGTTAACCCCTGGTGGATATACTGTATATACATACAGTAACTCACAGGCGAGATAGACTATGTTTACTTCAGCTCACGCAAATCGTTCACCACTGACTTCGGCTTCAGTACGTCGCCCTTCGCACAGCGTCGTCGAACATTCAGCCACTGGGCTGATTAGTGAAATCGTCTATCGCGAAGATCAACCCATGATGACGCAGCTTTTGTTGCTACCTTTATTACAACAGTTGGGCCAGCAGTCGCGCTGGCAACTGTGGCTCACGCCGCAGCAGAAGCTGAGTAAAGAATGGGTACAATCATCCGGCCTGCCGCTATCAAAAGTGATGCAAATTAACCAGATGTCGCCCTGCAACACTCTGGAATCGATGATTCGCGCTTTACGTACCGGGAATTATAGCGTGGTTATTGGCTGGCTGACGGATGAACTTACTGAACAAGAGCATGAACGCCTGGCGCTCGCCGCAGAAGAAGGTCATGCGATGGGCTTTATCATGCGCCCGGTGAGAAATACAAGCCAGCCTGGGAGACAATTAAGTGGGCTAAAAATTCACTCAAATTTATATCATTGAGTGAAATTAGGATTAATCCTGGAATTTTTTTTGCCTCATCAAAAACCATTCTCGTAAAGTGGTTAATTTCACAGAGATCCCGGTGTGGTGCGGTTTCGCGACTTTTTGCCGCGTTCACAAATTAACCATATTTGTTAAATATTGTGTATACAACCCTTTTTTTTCATATGCCTGACCGAGTTCACACTTGTAAGTTTCTAACTAAGTTGTAGACTTTACATCGCCAGGGGTGATCGGCTTACGCTGCATGTATCAGCATAGTTAACAACGAGTCACGCCCCCGGTGAAGGATTTAACCGTGAGGTCTTATGTACCATCATGGCGAATTTTGGATGATAATGAGGCGCAAAAAATGAAAAAGACAGCTATCGCGATTGCAGTGGCACTGGCTGGCTTCGCTACCGTAGCGCAGGCCGCTCCGAAAGATAACACCTGGTATGCAGGTGGTAAACTGGGTTGGTCCCAGTTCCATGACACCGGCTGGTACAACAGCAACCTGAACAACAATGGCCCGACCCACGAAAGCCAGCTGGGCGCTGGTGCGTTCGGTGGTTATCAGGTTAACCCGTACCTCGGTTTCGAAATGGGTTACGACTGGCTGGGCCGTATGCCTTACAAAGGCGACAAAGTTAACGGCGCATTCAAAGCTCAGGGCGTTCAGCTGACCGCTAAACTGGGTTACCCGATCACTGACGATCTGGACATCTACACCCGTCTGGGCGGCATGGTATGGCGCGCTGACTCCAGCAACAGCATCGCTGGCGACAACCACGACACCGGCGTTTCCCCAGTATTCGCTGGCGGCGTTGAGTGGGCAATGACCCGTGACATCGCTACCCGTCTGGAATACCAGTGGGTTAACAACATCGGCGACGCAGGCACTGTAGGCGTTCGTCCGGACAACGGCATGCTGAGCGTTGGTGTTTCCTACCGTTTCGGTCAGGAAGACAATGCACCGGTTGTAGCTCCGGCTCCGGCTCCGGCTCCAGAAGTCACCACCAAGACCTTCACCCTGAAGTCTGACGTACTGTTCAACTTCAACAAAGCAACTCTGAAACCAGAAGGTCAGCAGGCTCTGGATCAGCTGTACACCCAGCTGAGCAACATGGACCCGAAAGACGGTTCTGCAGTTGTTCTGGGTTACACCGACCGCATCGGTTCCGAGCAGTACAACCAGAAACTGTCTGAGAAACGTGCTCAGTCCGTTGTTGACTACCTCGTAGCTAAAGGCATCCCGGCTAACAAGATCTCTGCTCGCGGTATGGGCGAATCTGATCCGGTTACCGGCAACACCTGTGACAACGTGAAAGCTCGCGCTGCACTGATCGACTGCCTGGCTCCGGATCGTCGCGTAGCGATCGAAGTTAAAGGTTACAAAGACGTAGTAACTCAGCCGCAGGCTTAAGTTTTCTACGATAAAAAACCCCGCTGATGCGGGGTTTTTTTTGGCCTGATTTTGAGCTCAAAAGAAAAATCACAAGCAACGTCGCGACAATACTTACTCTTTTCCTAAGAGCACCTGCAGATCGTGCTTCAGGCTCGACATCTTGCTGGCATATTTTTCTTTATGCTCGGCGTCTTCAATCAGCTGTACGATGGTTTCTGATAATGTCTTTCCTCGCCGTTGGGCAAGCCCGGCCAGGCGTTGCCAGACAACGAACTCCAGATCGATGGACTTTTTCCGCGTATGCTGATGCTCGGCGTTAAAATGACGCTTGCGTCGTGCGCGAATAGTCTGCTTCATCCGGTTAGCCAGCTCCGGATTCATATGCTGATCGATCCAGGTATTCACCAGAACAGGTTCATTTTCGAGCGTCAGCAAGACATCGACCGCGGCTTGCGCAGCGCTGGCTTCAATGTAGCGGGTAATCAGCTCACCTTCCCGGTGCTTCTTTACCAGATATTTCCATTTCCAGCCGCTTTCAAGGTTTTCCAGTTGTTGATATTTCATTGCGATCTCAATGTGACCGTGTAACTCATTTCAGGATATCAGTTTTTTCTGGATGTGCTGAGAATAAATCATCTTTCGTGATGTGGACGATTCCATTATCAGCGTGATAAACGCAATCCTCCGTGTGCTCAGACGCGGCATCGGGTATAATCGCTCGTTTTACATCTGACTAAAAAACAGCGACTTTGACCATTACGAAACTTACCCGAAACGACCTCGCTCCTGATACGGAAAGTTATCAGGCGCTGTTTACCCAGGTCAATCTCGCCGAGGCAGAGGCATCCCTCGCCGGCGATCTACAGCCCCGTTTATTTTATGCGCTGGAACAGCTTCTGATCACGCCAGCCATTTCATCTTTTATGCTGGTAAAGGCGCCGGAAGAACCGGAATATCTGCATTGGGTAGCCGAAGCCGCCCGCAGCCTGCAGCAACCCACAACAGCGCTCTTCGGTGTACGCTATCAGGTCAACGGCGGCAACGTAACCCTGTCGCCAGCCCAAAGCGCGGAAGACAATTTTGCCAGCAGCGGTCCGGTTGAATCCGCAGACTGGATTGAAGCGGAACAGCTCTTTGGCTGCGTACGCCAGTTTAACGGCGAAATTTCGCTGCAACCGGGCCTGGTGCATCGCGCGAACGGCGGCGTCCTGTTGCTCTCCCTGCGCGCGCTGCTGGCCCAGCCGCTGCTGTGGATGCGCCTGAAGAACATGGTGACCCGTCAGCGCTTTGACTGGCTGTCTATTGACGAATCCCGCCCTCTTCCCGTTAGCATTCCCTCCATGCCGCTGAACCTGAGGATCATTCTGATCGGCGAGCGCGATGCGCTGGCTGATTTCCAGGAGATGGAACCGGAACTCGCCTCGCAGGCCATTTATAGCGAGTATGAAGACAACCTGCAGATAGCCGATGCTGACACCCTGAAACTCTGGTGTCAGTGGGTCTGGCAAAATGCTCGCCAGCTTTCGCTACCGGGGCCGGCGGCAGACGCATGGCCGCTGCTGATTGCAGAAGGCGCTCGAGACACCGGCGATCAGGAGACGCTTCCGCTTTCCCCTCTCTGGATTAGCCGCCAGCTGCGTGAAGCGGCAGCCTTCTGCGAAGGCGAATGGATTAGCGGCGCGGAGATGCAAACCATGCTTGAGCGCCGTGAATGGCGTGAAGGCTATCTTGCCGAGCGGATGCGCGATGAAATTCTTCTCGATCAGATCATGATTGATACCGAAGGCGAATGCATCGGTCAGATCAACGCCCTGTCGGTAATCGAATTTCCAGGCCACCCACGCGCCTTTGGCGAACCTTCGCGCATCAGCTGCGTAGTGCATATCGGCGACGGCGAATTCATCGATGTAGAACGCAAAGCTGAACTCGGCGGCAATATTCACGCCAAAGGCATGATGATCATGCAGGCGTTTATCATGTCCGAGCTTGAACTTGAACAGCAGCTGCCGTTTAGCGCATCGCTGACCTTCGAACAGTCCTACAGCGAAGTGGATGGCGATAGCGCCTCAATGGCCGAGCTGTGCGCTCTCATCAGCGCGCTGGCCAATGTGCCGATTAACCAGAGTATTGCGATTACCGGTTCGGTCGATCAGTTCGGTCGCGTCCAGCCGGTCGGCGGTCTGAACGAAAAGATTGAAGGTTTCTTCACTATCTGCCAGCAGCGCGGATTAACAGGCAAGCAAGGCGTCATTATCCCGTCTGCCAACGTCCGTCATCTGAGCCTCGCCCAGGAACTTCGCCAGGCAGTGGCTGACGAGCAGTTCTTTATCTGGGCCATTGACGACGTTACCGAAGCCCTGCCGCTTCTCACCCAACTGCAATGGGATGGCGAAGGACAAACGCTACGACAAACTATTCAGGAACGGATTGCGCAGGCGATGCAACAAGAGACTCGCCATCGTTTTCCATGGCCGCTACGCTGGTTAGGCGGATCAAATTCGAACTGATCGGACTTGTTCAGCTTACACGTGTTAGCTATCCTGCGTCCCGAACTCAAAATAAGGCTTACTGAAAACATGGTAGATAAACGCGAATCCTATACAAAAGAAGATCTTCTTGCCTCTGGTCGTGGTGAACTGTTTGGCGCGAAAGGCCCGCAACTGCCGGCGCCAAGCATGCTGATGATGGACCGCGTCGTCAAGATGACCGAAACCGGCGGCAACTACGACAAAGGTTACGTTGAAGCTGAGCTCGACATCAACCCTGACCTGTGGTTCTTCGGTTGTCACTTCATCGGCGACCCGGTAATGCCTGGCTGCCTGGGTCTGGACGCAATGTGGCAACTGGTTGGCTTCTATCTGGGCTGGCTGGGCGGCGAAGGAAAAGGCCGCGCGCTGGGCGTAGGCGAAGTGAAATTTACCGGTCAGATTCTGCCGACGGCGAAAAAAGTCACCTATCGTATCCACTTCAAACGCATTGTAAACCGTCGCCTGATCATGGGCCTGGCGGATGGCGAAGTGCTGGTTGATGGTCGTCTGATCTACTCTGCAACTGACCTGAAAGTCGGTCTGTTCCAGGATACTTCCGCGTTCTGATTTACCTTCCGTACTTATCCTGAAGTACAAAAGGTCCTGAAGTACAAAAGGCGAAGCCTTCGCAGAGCGAAGGCTTCTTTTTTAAAGAGACAGTCAGGCAGTTTGCACCCTGTCCTCCATGGCTTCTCGCCAACCTCCTAGCCAATGGGACCTCTGATTAAGGGTCTGGTAGGGACACATTTCTTTCGATCTGCCGGTAATGCCGGCCTGATATCCACGCTGATGTGCCCGTTCCAGGCGATCTCGTTTTTGTCTCTTCATGCCTCGTTTCCCTCATTATTTGATCTGGTGGAAAAGAAAACAGTGGTCACTAAATATGCAACCACGTATAACCTTTACCGCGAAACGCAGGCAGCGTCAATGCGCAAAATTCACGCCAGTGTCATATTTGTGAGCTATATGAAAGTTCATTTGTACAAAAATCGTGAGCCAGCACAACTATCAACCTGACGCGGCAAATAAAAAAGCCGCGGCGATTTTTCAGGTCGCGGCGGCTTGTATTGTATTAATTTTACTTATGGCAGGCGGTTCAGCTCGCTCGCAATCGCGGTGGCTTCCTGGCTCCAGGCCTGCGCCAGGGTCTTAACCATCGCATCGTAGCCATCCTGCTGTTGCTTAAGTTCAATATTGAACGGACGCTTAATTAACTGCCCCTGATGCTTAAGCAGCCATTCACCGCTAACGATGACCCGGCCGTCGTAGCGACCGTGGAAACCGCTTACGGAGACGTTAAGCGTATCCTGCTCGCTGCCTAACGGCTGCGATGCCACCACCCAGCCCGGCAGTTGGTTACTCAGATTCGCCACCAGCGTGGTACGTAACTGCTGGTCCAGCGGGCTGGCCCACAGATTGTTATTAGCAATCACATACTGCACATCTGTAGTCTGATAAACCACGCCATTCCCCGCCAGATAATCAGGGATACTCACCTGCTCAACCCACAGCAAATTCTTGCTCTGGTTGACGGCGCTTTGCGCGCCGCTCTTTGCTACCGGTAATTGATAGTAAGTTTTACTCTCACCACCGCTGCTGCAGGCCGTCAGTACGCATACCGCTGCCGCCACTAACCACTTTTTCATTGTTTCGCTCCCTTCGGCTGCGGATCTTTTTTATCCTTGGCCTCAAATACCAGCGCATTGCTCTTGTCGTTGAGGGTTTTCAGTACCGGCTGCAGTTCACGAAGCACTTGATCCAGCCGCTGCATATCCGCAACCATCTTATTGTAGGCCGCCGAGCCCGGCTGGAAGCCCTGCATACTGCGATTCAACTCGCGCAACGTGCTCTGCATATCGGCAGGAAGCTGCTGCATCGACTGGCTTGAAGTGATCTTATTCAAGTTGTCGAGCGTAGTCTGGACACGCTGCATGGTTTTCTGGCTCTGCGCCAGGGTACTGGTCGCCTGCTCCAGCAGTGGGTTAATCGGCAGGTTGTTAATCTTATCGAGCGCATCCATCAGACGCTGCTGGATCTGCGCCAGACCGCCGCTGACGGTTGGAATGATCGGATAGCCGCCGAACTCCTGAATCTTGCCGCGCGGAGGCGCTTTCGGATAGAAGTCGAGATCGATATACAGCGCCCCGGTGACCAGGTTGCCGGTTTTCAGCGAACCGCGCAGGCCGCGGTTGATCAGATCGTCAATATGCGCGCGAATGTTAGGGTCGCCGCCCAGCTGGTTGATTAGACGTTCCGGCTCAATACGCACTTCTACCGGGATACGATAATCATCGTTCAGGCTCTGTTTCAAACCGGGGATAAAGAACGGTACTTTGCCGACGGTACCAAGGCGAATACCGCGGAATTCAACCGGCGCTCCCGGCTGCAGACCACGCACCGAATCTTTAAAGAACAGGACGTAATCGATATGCTGGGTGAACACCGAATCCTGGATACTCTTCTGATCGTCAAACAGGTGGTATTCCGTTTTATTCGCCACCGGCTCGCCGAGATCCAATCCTTCCGGAATATCAAAGCTTACACCGCCGCCAAACAGCGTCGACAGCGATCCCATCTCAACGCGCATTCCCGCAGAGGTAAGATCAACCGCAATACCGCTATCTTTCCAGAAGCGAACGTTAGTGGTCACCAGACGGTCGTTCGGCGCGTTGATAAACAGCTGATAAGTGATGCGGCGCTTCTGCGTATCAAAGGTGCTGGTTTCAACCGAACCAACGCGATAGCCGCGGAACAGCACCGGATCGCCGGGCGAGAGTTGCCCGGCTTTGCTACTTTCCAGCAAAACACGGATACCTTTGGCATCCGGTGAAGCCAGTGGCGGCGAATCCAACAGCGGATACTGCGGCGCGACAGAGCCTTCTTTACCCGGCTGTAATTCGATATAGGCGCCGGAAAGCAAAGTGCCGAGGCCGCTGATCCCCTCGCGCCCCACCTGCGGTTTCACCACCCAGAACACCGAATCTTTATGCAGTAGCTTCTGCATCCCCGAGTTCAGACGCGCTTTAATTTCTACGTGTTTCAGGTCATCAGTCAGGATAGCGCTTTCCACCACCCCGACATCAACGCTGCGGCTCTTGATACGCGTTTTACCCCCTTCAATGCCTTCGGCGTTGGTGGTAATAAGCGTCACCTCCGGCCCCTGATGGCTGTAGTGGTAAAACAGTATCCATGCGCCGATGAGCACAGTCACAATCGGAAAGATCCAGACCGGTGACCAGTTCTTCACCTTCTGCACTTTCGCTTCTCCGCTCTTATTTTCCATGCTGTTGCATTTCCTCATGGCTTGGATCTGGTTCACGGTCCCACAATAGACGTGGGTCAAACATCATGGCCGAGAACATGGTCATGACAACGACCAGCGCGAACATCACCGCGCCTATCGCCGGATAGATATTCATCAAGCCTCCCATGCGCACCAGCGCCGAGAGTACCGCGATGACAAAAACGTCGATCATTGACCAACGGCCAACAAATTCAACCACTTCATAAATCAGGTGCATACGCTCTGAATCACGCGCGCCGTTTCCGTTCGCGCTCCAGCACAGCCAGCCGATAGCGATCATTTTTAACGTCGGCACCATGATACTGGCGATAAAGATAACCAGCGCGACCGGGTAAGAGCCCTCACTCCACAGCAGAACGACGCCCGCCATGATTGTCGACGGCATTTTATCGCCCAGCAGATCGGTAATCATAATCGGCAGAATATTGGCGGGTAAATAGAGCACAAACGACGTCATCAGCAGCGCCAGCGTCCACTGCAGGCTGTTTTTACGCCGCGGGGTACCTTTGGTGTGACAGCGCGGACACTCTTTCTCATCCGCTGGCAGCACCGCCGTGCAGCACGAGCAGGAGCGCAGACCCTGACGCAGCCCCGGCACGCCAGGGCGCAGCGGCTGCTTGATGACCGGCATTGGCGCAATATCGTCCCACAGCCAGCGGCGATCGACGCACTGAAACGCCCGCAACTGCAGCAGGCAGAACAGACACCAGGGAACAAAGCTCAGTCCAACGCCGATATCACCGTAGGCCATGAGTTTAACGAAGCTGACCAGCACCCCGGCGAGGAAAATCTCGGCCATCCCCCAGCTTTTGAGGTGAAACAAAATCCGCGCCAGAAACGCCTTCAAGCGTGAAGGCATATGAACGCGATTGACCAACAATAAGATGGTCACCAGACAAAACGCCGGGACCAGTTGGACAAACAGTAAAAAGAACGTACCAAGGCTGGCGTAATCCTCGGTGAACAGCACGTTTGGTATTTCCAGCAGCTCAATTTCGCTGCTGATCCCGCCGACTTTCATATAAACAAAAGGGAACAGGTTTGCCAGTAGCAGCATGAACAGCGCCACCAGCGCATAGGCCGTGGGACGCTGCCGCGGCGCGTCCCACGATGTGGTGAGCGTGGTGCCGCAGCGTGGGCATGCGGCTTTCTGGCGATGCTCCAGCGGCGGCAAAGCCACCAGCAGATCACATTGTGGGCACAATATGTGCCGCGCAGCATGATGATGATCGCACATGAACACTCCTCAGCTTAAGCGCCGTTTTTGAGTCCTTCGAGATATTCCCAGCGTTCAAAGGCCGCTTCCAGGGCCTGTTCCGCTTCCGCTAACTGCGCCAGCACCTGCTGGGTCTGGTCATGCGGCTGGCCGAAGAACGAAGGATCGGCAACTTTTTCCTGCAGCGTCTGCAGTTGAATTTCCAGATCTTCCAGCTTCTGCGGCAGCTGTTCCAGTTCGCGCTGCAGGTTATAGCTTAGTTTGCTGGCGGCGCGTTTGACACTTTCTGCTTTCTGTTGAGCGACTTCCGCCGGTTTTTTTACAATCGGCTGTTTATTCGCCAGCGACTGCGCTTGCTGTCCGCGCGCGTCGTGATAACCGCCGATATATTGGCCGATACGGCCGCCGCCCTCGAAGATCCAGCACTCGGTCACGGTGTTGTCGACAAATTGACGGTCGTGGCTCACCAGCATCACGGTGCCCTGGTAGCCATCGATCAGCTCTTCCAGCAGTTCCAGCGTTTCGACATCAAGGTCGTTAGTCGGTTCATCAAGAATCAATAAGTTACTGGGTTTCAGGAACAAGCGCGCGAGTAGCAGACGGTTACGCTCCCCGCCAGACAACGCGCGTACCGGGGTCATCGCCCGTTTTGGATGGAACAGGAAGTCCTGCAGATAGCCCAGCACGTGACGCGGCTTACCGTTAACCATCACCTCTTGTTTGCCTTCCGCAAGGTTATCCATCACCGTCCGATCCGGATCCAACTCCGCGCGGTGCTGATCGAAGTAGGCGACTTCCAGCTTGGTACCGACGTGGATACGCCCGCTATCGGCCTGTAGCTGGCCGAGCATCAGCTTCAGCAACGTGGTTTTACCGCAGCCGTTCTGGCCAATCAGCGCAATCTTGTCGCCACGCTGGATTTGTGCGGAGAAATCTTTGACCAGCACTTTGCCGTCAACCTGATAGTTGACGTTTTCCATCTCAAAGACGATTTTGCCGGAGCGAGAAGCCTCCTCGACCTGCATCTTCGCGCTGCCCATCACTTCACGGCGCTCTCCGCGTTCGCGACGCATCGCCTTCAGCGCGCGGACGCGGCCTTCGTTGCGGGTACGGCGCGCTTTAATCCCCTGACGGATCCACACCTCTTCCTGCGCCAGTTTGCGGTCGAATTCAGCATTCTGTAACTCTTCGACGCGCAGCGCTTCTTCTTTATCCAGCAGATACTGATCGTAATTGCCCGGATAGGTCACCAGCTTGCCGCGATCGAGGTCGACGATGCGCGTTGCCATATTGCGGATGAAAGAACGGTCGTGCGAAATAAAGATGATGGTGCCTTTAAAGGATTTGAGGAACCCTTCCAGCCAGTCGATAGTTTCGATATCGAGGTGGTTGGTCGGTTCATCCAGCAGCAGCACGCGCGGCCCGCTGACCAGCGCGCGACCCAGCGCCGCTTTACGCAGCCAGCCGCCGGAGAGCGACGCCAGCTGCGCGTCGGCGTTAAGGCCAAGCTGCTCGATCACTTCATTAATACGGCTATCTAACTGCCACAGCCCAAGGTTATCCAGCTGTTCCTGCAGGCGAGCCAGTTCATTTAAATTTTTGTCGCTCGGATCGGTCATCACCTGATGCGAAACATCATGGTAGGATTTCAGGTACGCCGCCTGCTCGGCAATACCTTCCGCGACAAAATCGTACACCGTGCCGGCGACATTACGCGGAGGATCCTGCTGCAGACGCGCGACGATCAGATCCTGTTCATAAATAATACGCCCATCGTCCAGCCCCTGCTCGCGGTTGAGGATTTTCATCAGGGTCGATTTGCCGGCGCCGTTACGCCCTACCAGGCAGACGCGTTCGTTATCTTCGATATGCAGTTCAGCGTTATCCAGCAGCGGCGCATCGCTGAACGAAAGCCAGGCGCCGTGCATACTAATCAGTGACATTCTTTATTCCTTTCAGGCCGCGGTAATCAGCCAGCAGTTGTGGATCTGACGGTTGCGGGCAAAATCCTGCGACAGCGTTTTTTGCGAAATTTCTTGCGCCTTCAGGCCAAGCGCCGCCAGCCCGTCATGATCCATACGGAAACCGCGTTTGTTATTCGAGAACATAATCGTGCCGCCTTTACGCAGCAGACGTTTTAAATCGGTCATCAGACGGATATGGTCGCGCTGCACGTCAAAGGCATCTTCCATACGTTTGGAGTTGGAGAAGGTCGGCGGATCGATAAAGATCAGATCGAACTGCTCGGTGCTTTCCCGCAGCCAACCCAGTACGTCCGCCTGCATCAGGCGATGCGCGCGGCCGGTTAAGCCGTTCAGACGCAGGTTGCGTTCCGCCCACTCCAGATAGGTGCGCGACATATCGACGGTCGTGGTGGAGCGCGCGCCGCCGAGACCGGCGTGGACGCTGGCGCTGCCGGTATAGGAGAACAGGTTGAGGAAATCCTTACCCTTGCTCATCTGGCCCAGCATACGACGGGCAATACGGTGGTCGAGGAACAGACCGGTGTCGAGATAGTCGGTAAGGTTAACCCACAGACGCGCGTTATACTCCTGTACCTCGATAAAGTCGCCCTTCTCCGCCATCTTCTGGTACTGATTTTTACCCTTTTGCCGCTCGCGGGTCTTCAGCACCAGCTTATTCGGCGCGATCCCTAACACCGCGATAGTCGCGGCGATAATATCGAACAGACGCTGGCGCGCTTTGTGCGCATCGACGGTTTTCGGCGGCGCATACTCCTGCACCACCACCCACTCGCCGTAGCGGTCAATAGCCACGTTGTATTCCGGCAAATCGGCATCGTACAGGCGATAGCATTCAATGCCTTCCTGACGCGCCCACTTTTCAAACTTCTTCAGGTTTTTACGTAAGCGGTTGGCGAAATCTTCCGCCAGCATCGCCGGCTTGCCGCCTTCGCTTTCCGCCAGATGATAGTTCTTCTGTACGCAGTCCAGCGGGCCGTTTTTGGCTTTAAACTGTTTATCGGCACGCAGTTGCAGGCAGCTCAGCAATTCCGGCGAGGCGCTGAAGACCGACAGGTTCCAGCCGCCAAACTGGTTTTTCATAATCCGCCCCAGCAGGCTGTGCAGGGCAATCAGCGCCGGTTCGCTTTCCAGGCGCTCGCCGTACGGCGGGTTGCTGATAACGGTGCCGTACGGGCCTTTCGGCAGCGGATTATTGAGCTGTGCGACGTCTTTCACTTCAAAGTTGATGAGCTCGCCAATTCCGGCGCGGCGGGCGTTGCGGCGCGCGCGTTCAATCACGCGCTCGTCGACGTCAGAACCATAGAAGCGCGATTCATATGCGGCCAGCCCCTGGCGCGCGCGCGTTTGCGCCTCGGCTTTCACCTCTTTCCAGATGACGTCATCATGCTGTGCCCAACCGCCAAAGCCCCAGTGGCCGCGGTGCAGGCCCGGCGCGCGATCGGTCGCCAGCATCGCCGCTTCAATCAGCAGTGTGCCGGAGCCGCACATCGGATCGAGCAGCGGTGTTCCCGCTACCCAGCCGGAGCGCATAACGATTGCCGCCGCGAGGTTTTCTTTGATAGGCGCCATGCCGGTACCGTCACGGTAGCCGCGCAGATGCAGGCCTTCGCCGCTCAGATCCAGCGAGATATGCGCCGTCTCTTTGTTCAGCCAGACGTTGATTCGCAGATCGGGGTTTTCACGATCGACATTCGGACGCGGCAGGTTTTTACGCGTGAAGCTATCGACGATAGCGTCTTTGACTTTCAATGCGCCATACTGACTGTTGCGGATCTCCTCGTTGAGGCCGCTAAAATGCACCGCAAAGGTGGCGTCAGTGGTAAAGATCTCCGTCCACGGAATCGATTGAACCCCCAGGTAGAGATCCAGATCGCTATACACGCTGCACTCACCCAGCGGCAGCATGATGCGCGAGGCCAGCCGGCTCCACATCAGGCTTTGATACAGCAGTCGCGTATCTCCCTGAAAATGAACCCCGCCCTGGACAACCTGGCACTCCGTGGCGCCAAGTCCTTCCAGTTCAGTTTTTAACAGCTCTTCAAGACCACGAGCCGTGCTGGCAAACAGAGATTTCATATCGTCACTTTTACTTAAAGAAAATTGGTGCGCATTATAGCCAATATGTGCCCTATGTCATAAAGTTAAAGGCTTATTTTTGAACCCAGGGGCAGCGTATGGTAACGCTATCGAAACTTTTTATTCATCCCGTCAAATCCATGCGCGGAATTGGCGTCACCCATGCCTTTGCCGATATTAGCGGCATGGCCTTCGACCGCATCTTTATGCTGACCGAAACCGACGGTACGTTTATTTCCGCGCGGCAGTTTCCGCAGATGGTAAAATTCCTGCCTTCTCCGCTTCACGACGGCCTGCATTTGACCGCGCCGGATGGCAGCAGCGCGCTGGTGCGCTTTGATGATTTCGCTCCCCAGAGCGAGCCGACGGAGGTCTGGGGCAACCATTTCACCGCCTTGATCGCGCCGGCCGCCATCAACCAGTGGCTCAGCGGCTTCTTCAACCGCGACGTCCAACTGCGCTGGCTCGGGCCGCAGCTAACCCGGCGAGTAAAACGTCACGACGCGGTGCCGCTCTCCTTCGCCGACGGTTATCCCTACCTGCTCGCCAACGAGGCCTCACTTCGCGACCTGCAGCAGCGGTGCCCTGCCAGCGTAAGCATAGAACAATTTCGCCCTAATCTGGTGGTCACCGGCGCGGCGGCGTGGGATGAAGATAGCTGGAAAGTCATTCGCATCGGCGAGGTAGTATTTGACGTCGCCAAACCCTGCAGCCGCTGCATTTTTACCACCGTCAGCCCGGAACGTGGGCAAAAGCATCCGTCCGGCGAGCCGCTGGAGACGTTAAAGCGTTTTCGTACCGCGCAGGATAATGGCGATGTCGATTTTGGCCAGAATCTGATCGCCCGCAACAGCGGCGTGATCCGCGTGGGTGATGAAGTGGAAGTGCTGACCCGTGGTCCGGCTAAAGCCTATGGCGCCGGCGATAGCGACGATACGCTGGCGGCGGATACGCAGCCAAAAGCGACGGTTGAGATTGAGTGGCAAGGGCAACAGTTTACCGGCAATAACCAGCAGGTACTGCTGGAGCAACTGGAACAACAGGGTATTCGTATCCCTTACTCCTGCCGCGCCGGGATCTGCGGCAGCTGTCGTATCCGCCTCGAAGAGGGAGAAGTGAGTCCGTTAAAGAAAAATGCGGTCGCCGCGGATGGCACCATTTTATGCTGCAGCTGCGTACCGAAAACCGCGCTGCGCCTGGCGCCTTAAACCGCCTGCCCGAGGCTGTAGCTGGCCGCGCTCTGCGCCGGCTGCAGCCTGTCATTCATAATTTTTATCACATCGCCTAACTGCATCACCCGGCCAGCCAGAGTTAGTCCAGGCTGCGCCAGCAGGCAAAGCGTGGCGTTTTCACCCGGTTCGACCACCAGCAAATTGACCTGCTCGCCGGTATCGCTGATCCACACGCTGGCAGCGTCGCCGCTGGCGGGTTGCCAGTTCTGCTGATGCGTGGTGAAATGCCAGCTCTTCGGCATCTGCGGTTTTAGAAAACGGATCGCGGTTAAGGCATTTAATACTAATTCGGCACGCTGCTCTTTGTTTAATTCAATTTCGCGGCATTTTTCTTCAAAAGAAAAATAAAGCGCCGCGTCATCGACGCAGAATCCCGACGGTGCGAAAGCGTCAGGCGTTAACATGCGCCGGGCAAAACGTGAGCGAAATAACATACCATTGGCCAGATCGAGCATCATGCGGTCATGCTCTTCGTCGTAATACCAACGCCAGTTATCGTCAGGTTTAATCCGCATTTCTACCCCCGTCCTCTTCCACTTCCTTCTGCAAAGCAATGGCATCCTGCTACAGAATAATTTCTAAAATTAAGAAAAGACTAAAATGTCTAAATAAGCAACAATGAAGGAATATAAAACAACCAGGGCCGGAAATAAAGCCCTGGGGAAGATTCAGAGACGGAAAAGATTAGATGTGTGTAACAATTTCTTTAATCAGCGGCGGGCCTTTAAAAATAAACCCGGAATAAATCTGCACCAGCGTGGCGCCAGCAGCCAGCTTTTCACGAGCGGCAATCACCGAGTCAATACCGCCAACTCCGATAATTGGCAAACGACCATTTAATTCCGTCGCCAGCATACGAATAATTTCGGTGCTTTTTAATTGTAATGGACGACCACTCAACCCACCGGTTTCATCACAATGCTTCATCCCCTGGACCAGTGAACGATCGAGGGTGGTATTGGTAGCAATGACGCCATCAATATTATGGCGAACTAAGCTGTCGGCCACCTGGATCAATTCCTCGACGGAAAGATCCGGGGCGATCTTCACCGCCACAGGAACATATTTTTGATGTTTCTGTTGAAGTTCGAGCTGCTTATTTTTAATACCGCCGAGTAAATCATCCAGCGCTTCACCATATTGTAGAGTACGTAGCCCTGGGGTATTCGGCGAGGAGATATTAATGGCGATATATCCAGCGTATGGATAGACTTTTTCCATACAAATCAGATAATCATCTTTACCCTGCTCAACCGGGGTATCTTTATTTTTACCGATATTAATCCCCAGTACGCCGTCAAAATGCGCTTTTTTCACATTCTCGACCAGGTTATCAACACCGTGGTTATTAAAGCCCATGCGGTTGATCAAACCTTCGGCATCGACGAGACGGAAGATCCTCGGCTTGTCATTGCCCGGCTGTGGACGCGGGGTTACGGTACCAATTTCAATTGAGCCGAAGCCCATCGCACCGAGCGCATCAATGCACTCGCCGTTTTTATCAAGCCCGGCCGCCAGCCCCAGCGGATTCTTGAAAGTGAGCCCCATGCAGGTAACGGGTTTCGACGGTACTTTTTGCCGAACCAGTATTTCCAGCGGCGTGCCGGTTACGCGGCGTAATTGTTGGAAGGTTACTTCATGAGCGCGCTCAGGATCGAGCTGAAAAAGAGCTTTACGAACGAAGGGATAGTACATGAACTCTCCTGGATTCCCGGTGTGCAAACCGGGGGCGTATTATGTTCGATCCGCGCCCGAAAGGGAATTGACCTGCGACAAAAAATCACGTGTCCAACGCAAACGTTTACTTCTCTACCGCCTGTTATGCGCATTTTGGCAATTTAACGCCGGAAAAATCATTTAGGGAAATAAACGCCCTCTGTCACACTGCCATAAAATGTTATCAATTATAGATAAATGCAAACATTTGGTTATAAGGAGAGAGTATGCGCGTTATTACACTCGCGGGCAGTCCCCGCTACCCTTCTCGCTCAAGCGCATTGCTGGAGTACACCAGAGAGAAACTTGCCGCAGCCGACATCGAAGTCTATCACTGGCATTTACAGAATTTTGATCCCGAAGATCTGCTTTACGCCCGCTTCGATAACCCCGCTCTGCATACCTTAAATGAACAACTGGCCGGCGCCGATGGCCTGATTATCGCCACCCCCGTCTATAAAGCCTCTTTTTCCGGCGCGCTGAAGACGCTGCTCGACCTGCTACCGGAACGCGCTCTGGAAGGCAAAATTGTCCTGCCGCTGGCGACAGGCGGCACCATCGCCCATATGCTGGCGGTCGATTACGCTCTGAAACCGGTGCTTAATGCCCTGAAAGCGCAGGAAATCTTACATGGCGTTTTCGCCGATGATAGCCAGGTCACCGATTATCAACACAAGCCGCAGTTCACACCGAATCTGCAAAACCGTCTCGACCAGGCGCTGGAGACCTTCTGGCAGGCGCTGAATCGCCGCAACAGCCGTATCTCCGGACTAAAGACATTACAGGGGGTTGAGCATGCTTAATCCTCTGCGCGCCCTGACTCTCGGCGGGCTACTCATGCTTTCCTTTATTACGCATGCGGCCCAGCAAGCGCCGGAAGCGTTACGCATCGGCTACCAGAAAGGCAGCGTCAGTATGGTGCTGGCGAAGAGCCATCAGTTGCTGGAGCAGCGCTATCCGCAAACTAAGATCTCATGGGTCGAGTTTCCCGCCGGGCCGCAAATGCTGGAAGCGCTGAACGTCGGCAGTATTGATATCGGCAGTACTGGCGATATTCCACCAATTTTCGCTCAGGCTGCCGGCGCCGATCTGGTCTATATCGGCGCGGAACCCGCGAAACCGAAAGCGGAAGTGATTCTGGTTGCCGATAACAGCCCAATCAAAAGCGTGGCAGAACTGAAAGGACGTAAGGTGGCGTTCCAGAAGGGCTCCAGCTCGCACAATCTGCTGCTGCGCGCTCTGCAGCAGGCAGGCCTGAAATTCAGCGATATCCAGCCGGTATATCTTGCCCCCGCCGATGCCCGCGCCGCATTTCAGCAGGGTAATGTCGACGCCTGGGCTATCTGGGATCCCTATTACTCTGCGGCGCTGCTGCAAGGCGGGGTACGGGTACTGAAAGATGGTAGCGACCTGAAGCAGACCGGTTCGTTCTATCTTGCCGCCCGTCCTTATGCCGAAAAGAACGGCGCCTTTATCGAAGGCGTGTTGGCGACCTTTAGCCAGGCGGATGCCCTGACCATCAGCCATCGCCAGGAAAGTATTGCCCTGCTGGCCAAAACGATGGGGCTACCCGAGGCGGTAATCGCCAGCTATCTCGACCATCGTCCGCCAACCGCGATATCCCCGGTAAGCGCTGAAACGGCCGCTCGCCAACAGCAAACCGCCGATCTGTTCTATGAGAACAAGCTGGTACCGAAAAAAATCACTATTCAAAACCGTATCTGGCAGCCTGCCCCCGCACAAGGAGCGAAATCATGAGTCTGAATATGTTCTGGTTCTTACCCACCCACGGTGACGGCCGCTATCTGGGCACCGACGAAGGGGCGCGCCCGGTAGACTACAGCTATCTGCAGCAAATCGCCCAGACCGCCGACCGACTCGGCTTTACCGGCGTACTTATTCCCACCGGACGCTCCTGTGAAGATGCCTGGCTGGTTGCCGCTTCAATGATCCCCGTCACCCAGCGACTGAAGTTCCTCGTCGCGCTGCGCCCAAGCGTCGTATCGCCTACCGTCGCCGCGCGCCAGGCAGCTACGCTTGATCGACTCTCTAATGGCCGGGCCTTGTTCAACCTGGTCACCGGCAGCGATCCAAATGAATTAGCCGGCGATGGCGTATTCCTCGACCACACCGAACGCTACGAAGCCTCCGCCGAGTTCACCCATATCTGGCGCAAGCTGATGGAAGGCGAAACCGTGACCTTTCACGGCAAACATCAGCACGTACGCGGGGCGAAACTGCTCTTCCCGCCGCAGCAACAGCCGCGACCGCCGCTCTACTTTGGCGGCTCCTCGGACGTTGCCCAGGATCTGGCCGCCGAACAGGTAGACCTCTATCTGACCTGGGGCGAACCGCCGGCGCAGGTGGCGGAAAAAATCGCCCAGGTGCGTGAGAAAGCCGCGCGCCTCGGCCGCAGCGTCCGCTTTGGTATTCGTTTGCACGTCATCGTTCGCGAAACCAATGAAGAGGCATGGCAAGCGGCGGAGAGCTTAATCTCCCATCTGGATGACGAGACCATCGCCCGCGCGCAGGCAGCCTTCGCGCAAACCGATTCTGTTGGCCAGCACCGCATGGCGGCGCTGCACAACGGCCGTCGCGACAAACTGGAGATCAGCCCGAACCTGTGGGCCGGGGTCGGTCTGGCGCGCGGCGGCGCAGGTACTGCGCTGGTTGGCGATGCGGCCACCGTCGCTGAACGTATTAATGAATACGCCGAACTTGGCATCGACAGTTTTATCTTCTCCGGCTACCCGCACCTTGAGGAAGCCTGGCGAGTCGGCGAACTGCTGTTCCCGCTGCTCGATGTCAACGTTCCGACGATCCCTCAGCCGCAAAACCTGCGCCTGCAGGGGGAAGCGGTAGCGAATGAATTTATCCCGCGTAAAGCGGCGCAAAGTTAGGGAGCGAACTATGGCAGCCTCTTCGCAAAAACTTCTGTTACGCCTCGCCCCCTGGTTTTTACCGGTAGGCACCGTGTTGATCTGGCAATTGGCGTCCTCGGTAGGCTGGCTCTCAACCCGTATTCTCCCCTCTCCGGAGGGGGTACTGAAAGCCTTCTGGACGCTCTCCGCCAGCGGCGAACTGTGGCAACATCTGGCGATCAGTTCCTGGCGCGCCTTGCTTGGCTTCGCCATCGGCGGCTCCATCGGCCTGACGCTCGGGCTCATTAGCGGGCTCTCGCGTTGGGGCGAACGCCTGCTGGATACCTCCATCCAGATGTTGCGCAATGTGCCGCATCTGGCGCTGATCCCCCTGGTGATTTTGTGGTTCGGTATTGATGAAAGCGCCAAAATATTTCTTGTCGCGCTGGGGACGATGTTTCCGATTTATATCAATACCTGGCACGGCATTCGCAATATCGATCGCGGTCTGGTGGAAATGGCGCGTAGCTATGGCTTATCCGGATTCGCTCTTTTCCGCCACGTGATCCTCCCCGGCGCCCTGCCCTCGATTATGGTCGGCATTCGCTTCGCCCTCGGATTGATGTGGCTGACGCTTATCGTCGCTGAGACCATCTCGGCTAATGCCGGGATTGGCTATCTGGCGATGAACGCCCGCGAATTTCTGCAAACCGATGTGGTGGTGGTCGCCATTATTCTTTACGCCATACTCGGCAAGCTCGCCGATTTCAGCGCGCAACTGCTGGAACGCGTCTGGCTGCGCTGGAACCCGGCGTACCGTCTTCAGGAGGCTAACGCATGAATACTGCTCGTCTTAATCCCGGGATCCCGCTGTTACTCAATGGGGTCAGCAAACGCTACGGCGACAATGTCATTCTCAATGAGCTGGATTTACATATTCCTACCGGGCAATTTGTCGCGGTGGTCGGCCGTAGCGGCGGCGGTAAAAGCACCCTGTTGCGCCTGCTGGCCGGGTTGGAAAAACCCAACGGCGGCGAACTACTGGCAGGCGCGACGCCGCTTGCGCAGATTCAGGAGGATACGCGCATGATGTTCCAGGACGCGCGGTTGCTGCCCTGGAAGACGGTTATCGACAACGTTGGGCTTGGGCTGAAGGGCCAGTGGCGCGATGCCGCCCGCCAGGCGCTGGCCAGCGTCGGGCTGGAAGAGAGAGCCGATGAGTGGCCGGCCGCGCTTTCCGGCGGGCAAAAACAGCGCGTTGCGCTGGCCCGCGCGCTGATCCATCGCCCGCGCCTGTTATTGCTGGATGAACCGCTGGGAGCCCTCGACGCCCTCACCCGCCTGGAAATGCAGGAATTGATTGTTTCGCTCTGGCAGGAGCACGGCTTTACCGTGTTGCTGGTAACCCATGATGTGAGTGAAGCGGTGGCGATGGCCGACCGGGTGCTGTTAATAGAAGAAAAGAAAATCGGCCTCGATTTGAACGTGGATATTCCACGTCCGCGGCGGTTCGGCTCGGCGAAGCTGGCGGAACTGGAAGCACAGGTGCTCGATCGGGTGATGAAGCGCGGCGACAGCGAGCGCGCGCCGCGTTTGTTTAGTCATGGCTAACTAACGTCCCCGGCCCGCGCTTCGCTCGGCCGGACTACCAAATCGCAAAGCGCTGTAGCCCCGGTAAGCGAGTGCGCCACCGGGGATTTTGCGGCCACCAACACCGGCAGTTTCAGCCAGCGTAGTGAACCCGGATAAGGCGCTTGCGCCGCTATCCGGGATTTGCACCGCCGTTACGCCAGCGCCTTGGCGATCTTCTCGAACAGATCGCCGGAGAGATTCTCCAGCCCTTTCAGCTGTTCCAGCGCCGCACGCATCTTGGCCTGACGTTTCTCATCGTAGCGTTTCAGACGAATCAGCGGCTCAATCAGACGCGACGCCACCTGCGGGTTGCGGCTATTGAGCTCGGTCAGCATTTCCACCAGGAACTGGTAACCGCTGCCGTCTTCGGCATGGAACGCCGCCGGGTTGCTGCTCGCGAAGGCGCCGATCAGCGAACGTACACGGTTCGGGTTGCTCATCGTGAATGAACGGTGCTTGAGCAATCCGCGTACCGTCTCAACCACATTGGCCGCCGGGCTGGTGGACTGCAGGATGAACCACTTGTCCATCACCAGACCGTCCTGGTGCCACTTATCGTCATACTCCTGCATCAATGCATCACGGCACGGCAACTCCGCCGCCACCGCCGACGACAGCGCAGCCAGCGCGTCGGTCATGTTGTCAGCATGATGATACTGGGCTTGCACCAGCTTATCTGCCAACTCAACATCGCCAAAAGCCAGATAGCGCAGGCAGGTATTGCGCAGAGAACGTTTACCGATATCGGCATGGTCTACGCGATAGCTGTCGAGCTTGTTGGCGTTGTAAACCACCAGCAGCTCATCGGCCAGCTCTTTCGCCAGCGTACGGGTCAGCGCTTCGCGCACCGCCGCGATGGCAATCGGATCGATGATGGTGAACAGTTCAGCGATTTCGTTGGCCGAAGGCAGCGTTAAAATTTCCGCCGCCAGCGCCGGATCGATTTTTTCGTCGAGTAGGATCGCGCGGAAGGCGTCAGCGACGTGGATCGGCAGCGACAGCGGCTGTCCCTGCTGATGACGATTAACGTTGAGCTTAATGTAGGTCGCCAGCAGACTCTGCGCGGCATCCCAACGCGAGAAGTCGTTACGCGCGTGGCGCATCAGGAACGTCAGCTGCTGGTCGCTCCACTTATATTCAAGCTTGACCGGCGCGGAAAATTCACACAGCAGCGCCGGTACCGGCTGGAAGTAAACGTTATCAAAGACGAATGTCTGCTCCGCCTGGGTCACGTTCAGCACGTGGTGCACCGGATGGCCGCCCTTCTGCAGCGGGATCGCTTTGCCTTCGTTATCGTACAGCTCGATACTGAACGGGATGTGCAGTGGTTGCTTGTCGGCCTGTTCCGCGGTCGGCGGCGTACGCTGGCTGATAGTCAGGGTGTACTGCTCGGTTTCCGGGTTATAGTCGTCATGCACGGTCACGACCGGCGTCCCGGACTGGCTGTACCAGCGACGGAAATGCGACAGATCCACGTTCGAAGCATCTTCCATTGCCTGCACGAAATCATCGCAGGTGGCGGCGCTGCCGTCGTGGCGTTCAAAGTACAACTGCATCCCTTTCTGGAAATTGGCTTCGCCTAACAGGGTGTGCAGCATACGGATCACTTCCGCGCCCTTTTCGTAGACCGTCAGGGTGTAGAAGTTGTTCATTTCAATAACCATATCCGGACGGATCGGGTGCGCCATCGGGCTGGCGTCTTCGGCAAACTGCAGCCCGCGCATGGTACGCACGTTGTTGATACGGTTTACCGCACGCGAGCCGAGATCGGAACTGAACTCCTGATCGCGAAATACGGTCAGCCCTTCTTTCAGGCTGAGCTGGAACCAGTCGCGACAGGTCACACGGTTGCCGGTCCAGTTATGGAAATATTCGTGACCAATGACGCGCTCGATATCGAGATAGTCTTTATCGGTCGCGGTATCGGTACGGGCCAGCACATATTTAGAGTTAAAGACGTTGAGGCCTTTGTTCTCCATCGCGCCCATGTTGAAGAAGTCGACGGCGACGATCATATAGATGTCGAGGTCATATTCGAGACCGAAACGGGTTTCGTCCCACTTCATTGAGTTTTTCAGCGAGGTCATCGCCCACGGCGCGCGGTCGAGATTGCCGCGGTCAACGTACAGTTCGAGCGCGACTTCACGCCCGGAACGGGTGGTGAAGGTATCACGCAGCACGTCGAAATCGCCGGCCACCAGCGCGAACAGGTAACAGGGTTTTGGGAACGGATCCTGCCACTGGATCCAGTGACGGCCATTGTCCAGCTCGCCCTGCGCTACGCGGTTGCCGTTAGAAAGCAGGTAGGGGTATTTCGCTTTATCGGCGATGATTTTGGTGGTGAAGCGCGCCAGCACGTCCGGGCGGTCGAGGTACCAGGTAATATGGCGGAAGCCTTCTGCTTCGCACTGGGTACATAGCGCTTCGCCTGACTGATACAGGCCTTCCAGCGCGGTGTTCGCCGCCGGGCTAATTTCATTGACGATAGTCAGGGTGAAACTGTCCGGCAAACCGCTAATCACCAGCTGATTGTTTTCTTCTTTATAGTCGTTCCACGGCTGGCCGTTCACCTGCAGTGAAATCAGGGTCAGGTCTTCGCCATCCAGACGCAATGGCACATCAGACGCAGCCGCGTGACGGGAAACCTTACTCTCGGCCGTGACAACGGTTTTCGCGGCATCCAGGTCAAAGGTCAAATCAATATCGCTAATCAGATAATCCGGCGCACGGTAGTCGTGGCGGTATTTGGCTTGGGGCTGTTGTGTCATAAAAAACCTTTAGCGTGTCTGTAAAGTATCGGCTCCAGTCTATTCCTGTTGCGCAGATCGCGCTATGCAGAATCTTCATCTTTTCAACGTTCAACACGAAAATCGCTACATATTGATAACACATGAGGCACGAAATGCGCTCGACCCGGCGCAAAGCTTGTGGTGTGATCCGTGTTCAATATATTAAACTAGGCCTCGCAAATGACCGTCAGCGTTACCGTCGAGCCATCGCAGCAGGACAGCACCGGGTATTAAAGGTATACTCCGCCTCCTTTTTTCTGCTTTGGTTTGAATGGAACGCCCCAGTGAGAGGATGCTACTGCGCACCATGACACAATTCACTTCTCCTGTACTGCACTCGCTGCTTGATACGGATGCCTATAAGCTGCATATGCAGCAGGCCGTCTTCCACCGCTACTATGATGTGGAGGTGGCGGCAGAGTTCCGCTGCCGCGGAGACGATCTGCTCGGCATCTATGCCGACGCGATTCGCGAGCAGGTTGAAACCATGCGCGACCTGAAGCTGCAGGACGATGAGTATCACTGGCTGTCCACCCTGCCGTTCTTCTCGCAGGACTATCTCGACTGGCTGCGCGACTTCCGCTACGACCCGAGCCAGGTCACCGTCATCAACGATCATGGCAAGCTGAATATTCGCCTCGCCGGGCCGTGGCGCGAAGTGATCATGTGGGAAGTGCCGCTGCTGGCGGTCATCAGCGAACTGGTGCACCACTACCGTTCGCCGGAAATCGGCGTCGATCTGGCGCTGGAGACGCTCGAACATAAGCTTGCCGACTTCGCCGACATGACCGCCGACATCGATATGTCGGCATTCCGCCTGATGGATTTCGGCACCCGCCGCCGCTTCTCCCGTGAAGTACAGCAGGCTATCGTGCAGCGCTTGCAGCAGGAGCCGTGGTTTGTCGGCACCAGCAACTACGATCTGGCCCGCCGACTCAATTTAACCCCGATGGGCACCCAGGCGCACGAATGGTTCCAGGCCCACCAGCAAATCAGTCCAAACCTGGCCAGCAGCCAGCGCGCGGCGCTAGCCGCCTGGCTGGCGGAATATCCGGATCAACTGGGTATCGCCCTGACCGACTGCATCACCATGGACGCTTTCCTGCGTGATTTCGGTCCTGAATTCGCTACCCGCTATCAGGGACTGCGTCATGACTCCGGGGATCCGCTGGAGTGGGGCGAAAAAGCAATCGCCCATTATCAGAAATTGGGTATCGACCCGATGAGTAAAGTGCTGGTGTTCTCCGATAACCTCGACCTCGGCAAAGCGGTCGAACTGTATCGCCACTTCTCCTCGCGGGTGAAGCTCAGCTTCGGTATCGGCACCCGGTTAACCTGCGACATCCCACAGGTGAAACCGCTAAATATCGTAATAAAACTAGTAGAATGTAACGGCAAGCCGGTGGCGAAACTCTCCGATAGCCCGGGAAAAACCATCTGCCACGATAAGGCGTTCGTCCGCGCCCTGCGCGAGGCCTTCGACCTGCCGCCGATTAAAAAGGCGAGTTAATTTCAACAAGGAGCCTCTCAGGCTCCTTTTTCTTTATTATTTATTGTCAAATTATCCCTTTATGATGCGAATTCTGCTTGTCTGATGGAAGATGACAGGTAACATAGATATCCCCCCGTTGAAGGGGAAGAGACTTTTTTATTGGACTATATAGAGAGAATATTATGAGCGTTGTGCCTGTAGCCGACGTACTCCAGGGCCGCGTTGCCGTTGACAGCGAAGTCACCGTGCGCGGATGGGTGCGTACCCGCCGAGATTCTAAAGCTGGCTTTTCTTTCCTTGCCGTCTATGACGGTTCCTGCTTTGATCCTGTACAGGCCGTTATTAATAATTCTCTGCCCAATTACAATCAGGAAGTGTTGCGCCTGACCACCGGCTGTTCGGTTATCGTCACCGGTAAAGTCGTGGCCTCCCAGGGTCAGGGCCAGAGCTTTGAAATCCAGGCCTCCAGCGTGGAAGTCACCGGCTGGGTTGAAGATCCGGACACCTACCCGATGGCGGCGAAACGCCACAGCATCGAGTATCTGCGTGAAGTGGCGCACCTGCGTCCGCGCACCAACCTGATTGGCGCGGTAGCGCGCGTACGCCACACCCTGGCGCAGGCGCTGCATCGCTTCTTCGACGAACAGGGTTTCTTCTGGGTATCCACCCCGCTTATCACCGCTTCCGATACCGAAGGCGCCGGTGAAATGTTCCGCGTATCGACGCTGGATCTGGAAAACCTGCCGCGTAACGACCAGGGTAAAGTCGATTTCGATAAAGACTTCTTCGGTAAAGAGTCGTTCCTGACCGTTTCCGGCCAGTTGAACGGTGAGACCTATGCCTGCGCATTGTCCAAAATCTATACCTTCGGCCCAACCTTCCGCGCCGAAAACTCCAACACCAGCCGCCACCTGGCGGAGTTCTGGATGCTGGAGCCGGAGGTTGCCTTCGCCAGCCTCAACGATGTTGCCGGTCTGGCGGAAGCCATGCTGAAGTACGTCTTCAAGGCGGTACTGGAAGAGCGTGCGGATGACATGAAGTTCTTTGCCGAGCGCGTGGATAAAGACGCCATCGACCGTCTGCAGCGTTTTGTCTCTGCTGATTTCGCCCAGGTTGATTACACCGACGCCGTCACTATCCTGGAAAACTGCGGCAAGCAGTTTGAAAACCCGGTGTACTGGGGCGTGGATCTCTCCTCAGAGCATGAGCGTTATCTGGCCGAAGAGCACTTCAAAGCGCCGGTGGTCGTGAAAAACTATCCGAAAGACATTAAGGCGTTCTACATGCGCCTTAACGAAGACGGTAAAACCGTCGCCGCAATGGACGTTCTGGCGCCGGGCATCGGTGAAATCATCGGCGGCTCCCAGCGTGAAGAACGTCTCGATGTGCTGGACGCGCGTATGGCCGAAATGGGTCTGAATAAAGAAGACTACTGGTGGTATCGCGACCTGCGCCGTTACGGCACCGTACCGCATTCTGGCTTCGGTCTGGGCTTCGAGCGTCTTATCGCCTACGTAACAGGGGTACAGAACGTTCGCGACGTGATTCCTTTCCCACGTACGCCACGTAACGCCACATTCTAATCGCGTTTCGTTAAAACACTGACAAGGTCGGCGCAAGCCGGCCTTTTTTTATGTCAATTTTCGTGAGCGAATTTCAACAAACTTAAACATCAACCTTCACAATTCGTAATTATGTTACTCACTATTTCCTTACCCTTAGTACGTAGATTTCGCACCTTATGTTAAGACACAAATGAATACACTGATTGAATTGGCTATTTTTTAATCATTACGCGCACGTTATGCAAAAAAGGCGCCTGAGCGAAAAAGGAACCAAACTGAGACAAAAAATAATCAAATCTGTCTTTAGCGAAAATATTCATAACTAATTCATATAGATATATATAAGAAGGTGACAATCTTCGCAAAGTGGAACGGAATTTTGATTGAGTTCACAAAGTTCCCAAAAATAAATATTTGGTTACATGTTTTTTCTTTTTGTTACTACTTTACGATATTGGTAGCATTTTCCGGCTAGCGAAACGACACTACCGATGGAAAGATGCCTTCAGACACCAAACTATCTTCAATAGTTCTGTAAATTTTCATTGACGGAATTTATTGGCGGCGGTGGCAAGTGTCATATAAAAAATATTAATGAGGGTAATAAATAATGATGAAGCGCAATATTCTGGCAGTGGTGATCCCTGCCCTGCTGGTAGCCGGTGCGGCCAACGCTGCGGAAATCTATAACAAAAATGGTAACAAGCTGGATTTCTACGGAAAAATGGTTGGCGAACATGTCTGGACCACCAATGGTGACACCAGCAGCGACGACACCACCTATGCCCGTATCGGCCTGAAAGGCGAAACCCAAATCAACGACCAGTTGATCGGTTACGGCCAGTGGGAATACAACATGGATGCGTCCAACGTTGAAGGTTCCCAGACCACCAAAACCCGTCTGGCCTTCGCCGGTCTGAAAGCGGGCGAATATGGTTCATTCGACTATGGCCGTAACTACGGTGCCATCTACGACGTCGAATCCGCAACCGATATGCTGGTTGAGTGGGGCGGCGACGGCTGGAACTACACCGATAACTACATGACCGGCCGTACTAACGGCGTGGCCACCTACCGTAACTCAGACTTCTTCGGTCTGGTTGACGGTCTGAGCTTCGCGCTGCAGTACCAGGGTAAAAACGATCACGACCGTGTGATTCGTAAACAGAACGGCGACGGCTTCAGCACCGCGGCAACCTACGCGTTTGATAACGGTATCGCGCTGTCCGCAGGTTACGCTAACTCCAACCGTAGCGTTGACCAGAAGCGCGACGGCAACGGTAACAAAGCTGAAGCATGGGCAACCTCTGCTAAGTACGATGCTAACAACATCTACGCCGCTGTTATGTACTCCCAGACTTACAACATGACCCCGGAAGAAGATAACTACTTCGCGGGCAAAACTCAGAACTTCGAAGCTGTGGTTCAGTATCAGTTCGATTTCGGTCTGCGTCCGTCCCTCGGCTACGTGCAGACTAAAGGTAAAAATCTGCAGGCTCGCGGCGGCTTCGGCGGCGGCGATGCGGACCTGGTTAAATACGTAGAACTGGGTACCTGGTACTACTTCAACAAAAACATGAACGTGTACGCGGCGTACAAGTTCAACCAACTGGACGACAATTCCTATACTCGTGAAGCAGGCGTTGCCACCGACGACCAGGCTGCGGTTGGTATCGTTTACCAGTTCTAATCTGTAGTACACCCCTTCGTGATATGCCTAAAAAGCAGGACTTCGGTCCTGCTTTTCTGCGTTACTAAGACGAAGATCGTAACTTGCAAAAACCTTCTCGCTTTTTGTCGCAAACGGTTGGCAATTTGTAAATCTACCGTTACCCTGATAGCGGATTTCCCTCAGTAATCACAATGGAACCTCGTCATGTTTGAGAACATTACAGCCGCCCCTGCCGACCCTATTCTGGGCCTGGCCGATCTGTTTCGTGCCGATGACCGCCCAGGCAAAATTAACCTCGGAATTGGTGTTTACAAAGATGAGACAGGTAAAACGCCTGTTCTGACCAGCGTAAAAAAAGCCGAGCAATATCTTCTGGAAAATGAAACCACCAAAAACTACCTCGGTATTGATGGTATTCCGGAGTTTGGTCGTTGCACTCAGGAGCTGCTGTTCGGTAAAGGAAGCGCAATTATCAGCGATAAGCGCGCCCGTACCGCCCAAACCCCAGGCGGCACCGGCGGCCTGCGCGTAGCGGCTGATTTCCTTGCCAAAAACACCGACGTTAAACGGGTATGGGTAAGCAACCCAAGCTGGCCGAACCATAAAAGCGTTTTTGGCGCTGCCGGGCTGGAAGTGCGTGAATACGCTTACTACGATGCCGCCAACCACCAGCTTGATTTCGACGGTCTGCTGGCCAGCCTGAACGAAGCGCAGGCGGGTGACGTTGTGCTGTTCCACGGCTGCTGCCACAACCCAACCGGCATCGATCCAACGCTGGAACAGTGGCAACAGCTGGCGCAAATGTCCGCCGAAAAAGGCTGGCTGCCGCTGTTTGACTTCGCCTACCAGGGCTTCGCCCGCGGTCTGGAAGAAGACGCTGAAGGCCTGCGCGCGTTTGCCGCGCTGCATAAAGAGCTACTGGTCGCCAGCTCTTACTCGAAAAACTTCGGCCTGTATAACGAGCGCGTTGGCGCCTGTACGCTGGTTGCCGCCGATCAGGACACCGTCGATCGCGCGTTCAGCCAGATGAAAGCGGTTATCCGCGCCAACTACTCAAACCCGCCGGCGCACGGCGCCTCGGTGGTGGCGACGATTCTCAGCAACGACGCGCTGCGCGCCATCTGGGAACAAGAACTCACCGATATGCGCCAGCGTATTCAGCGCATGCGCTTACTGTTTGTGAATACTCTGCAGGAAAAAGGCGCCAGCCGCGACTTTACCTTTATCACCAAACAGAATGGGATGTTCTCATTTAGCGGCCTGACCAAAGAGCAGGTACTGCGTCTGCGTGAAGAGTTCGCTATTTATGCGGTCGCGTCCGGGCGTATCAACGTTGCCGGCATGACGCCTGATAACATGGCGCCGCTGTGCGAAGCCATCGTCGCGGTGCTGTAATTCTCAGCCCTGACGCATAAGAAAAAGGCCGCAAACGCGGCCTTTTTTACTTCCTTGAGGTCAGGCATTACCAGACCGGCATTTCATCCTGCAGGAACGGATTATGCAGGCGCTCATATCCCAGCGTCGATAACGGACCATGACCGGGGATAAACGTCACGTCGTCGCCCAAAGGCAACAGTTTATGTTTAATCGCATCAATCAACTGGCCGTGGTCGCCTCGCGGGAAGTCGCTGCGTCCTACTCCGCCTTTGAAAATCACATCGCCGGAAATCAGCAGACGCGAGGCATCGTCAAAGAAAACCACGTGCCCCGGCGTATGGCCAGGACAGTGCAATACCTGCAAAGCGATATTGCCGACGGTTACCACATCCCCTTCATTCAGCCAGCGGTCCGGCTGCAAAGGCTGACATTCATCCAGCCCGAACATGCGGCTTTGCGCCGGCAATCCTTCCAGCCAGAACTCATCTTCTTTTTCCGGTCCAATAATTGGCACACCGTAATGTTGCGCCAGCTCGGCTGCCGCGCCGACGTGATCCAGGTGACCATGCGTCAACAGGATCTGCATCAGGCTGACGCCTGCCGCCGCGACTTCTTCCTTGATGCGCTCGGCATCGCCGCCAGGATCGACCAGAGCGGCAAGCCGGGTTTGTTCACACCAAATTAAAGAACAGTTCTGGGCGAACGCCGTGACCGGAATAATACGATAGTTCATGATGCTCCTTTCGTTACCAGTGCCGTACCGGACCGGTATCAATATGCACAAAGTTGCTACGTGGGTAGTATCCTACACCACCTGAGCGCATAGATAACGCCGCTTTGCGAATATTGCTTAAGGCAACGCCTTCAATGTGGAAATCCATCGCCTGGCCTTTGGTGTGATAGCTATGTTTCGCTACACCACGGCTTCGTGCGCGAAGTTCATCGTTGGTATCGACGGAGCGATAACCGGAGATGAGCTGGACAGGCTTATTGGTGCCGAGTAGTCCCTGTAGGCGATAAAGCTGATCGAATAATCCTGGGTCAATAGACTTAATTTTATTCGCGCGGAAATCACGGAAAAAATGGTTAAGTCTTGCTAATTCATCCTGAATATAGCCTCTACCATCGAAAAACTCCGCCTTGAGTGATTCACCGGTGTGCAGGTTATTCAGCGTCAAAATACGCGGTCGGGGGGTCGAGAGGGTGGCAAATGCCGGCGCAGGGAGAATGGCGGCAGCACCGAGGGCAGCGCCACCCAACGCCAGCAATCTGCGGCGATTAGCGTCAAATTTGTCCATGATAATCAGGTCTACAGGTAAATGAATCGTAATATACTATTCCGCTACAACGTATTTGGCTGACGACGCGCTAACGCTCCCTTACCGCTAATAAAGCTCAGCAGGAGAGCGTTTTCGTTCTGACCGCCGCAATACATTTTTGCGGATTATATGTATATGCACTTCTGGCGCACGAAAGGCACCTTACCGGGCATTATTGCCAACGTCAAGGCAGCCTCACCCCAGGAAATACGGGCCTTGTAGACGACCATGGCCCGATTTCGTTCAGTGCTAGGACAACATTTTTCGCAGAACTACTTCATTTACCTGATTAATTGTTCCGCTTTTGGCAGAATTTGTGCGCTGGATCGCGCGGTGAGATCGTAATTGTAAATATCTGTTCGATATTGTGTACGTCCATCAGCGCCAACAAAGGCAGTCAAATAATATAAATTAACCGGAATATTTTGCCGAATATTGACGTAGCGCGTATCCCCTTGTTTCAGCGCGTCGGAAATGCGTGAATCATTCCAGCCCGCATCCTGCAATAGCATATTCGCCAGTTCAGATGCTTTATTGACGCGAACGCAGCCCGAGCTCAACGCGCGAACATCTTTCTGGAACAGATTGTGGTTCGGCGTATCGTGGAGATAAATAGCATCCGAGCTTGGCATATTGAACTTATACCGCCCCAGCGAGTTGCGCGCGCCCGGCGCCTGCTGGAAACGGAACGGTAGATTCTTCTCGGTGATGGTAGACCAATCGACACCATACGGATCGATAGCTTCTTTGCTGTTCCAGCCGCGCATCAACGTATAACCATGCTGCTCCAGATAGCCTGGATTGTTGCGCACCTTCGGCAGGATATCTTTGCGCGCCAGCGTCGGCGGCACGTTCCACGGCGGGTTGACCACCACGTTGTTCAACGCGCTGCTCATCATCGGCGTTTTACGATCCGGACGACCGACAATGACCCGCGATGCCAGCACCTGACTGCCGTCCTGATAGTAGACCAGCGAGAACGCCGGAATATTGACCATGATACCGGTGGACAATTTACTCGGTAGCAAACGCAGACGCTGGATATTCAGCGCCAGCACCCCGGCACGCTGCGCCGAAGAGACGTTCAGCCAGTCACGGGTAGACTGGCCGATGACGCCGTCAGCGCCCAGCCCCTGCCAGGCCTGAAAGCGTTTAACGCCCTCGACCAGTTGGCGATCGTACACGCCACGCGCGGCAGGTTTTGTTTTCGATTTCGGTTTCGCCGATGGGCTTACCACATCGCCCGGGAGGGCGATTTTCGCCGAATCATCCAGCATGCCGGTACGCTGCAGGATTTCACGCAGCGCGCCAATATCGTTGCTCCACTCTCCCGGACGTAGCGAGGCGTTGCTGGTCAGCTGCGGCCACGGACGATTATCCGCCACCAGCGTCAGCAGCGCCTGATGCATTGCTTCATATTGTGAATGTTGCGGCGCCAGTCCGGCAATAAATTGCGCTAACGAACCGTTATCCAGCGCCAGCTGCCACTGGTTGATGACCGAGAGCGGCGGCGTCGTCATTTTGTAAGGTGTTGAGCCGTACAGCCAACGGTTCCCCTGCATCGGAATACCGCTAATAAAATGCAGATACCCCATCATGGCGTCGGAGAGCACGACATCGCGGGCCAGGCCGCTGACTGACGGATCAGTCAGTAGGCTCACCCAGGTGGTGAACTGCGGCTGGAAGCCAGCGATAGCGACCTCCGCCAGCTGCTGCTGGAAGGCCTGTACCGCTTCGCGGTTCTCCCACATGGGTTTCATGTCGCGGGCAGCGTACAGCGCTACCAGAGGATTGATATAAACCGGATGATAACCAGACGGCAGTAAGGCCTCGATTTCAGCACGGCTTTTCGCCACCGCATCCGCTGCCAGCGGCTTCTCGCCGGCCATTTGCGCGACCGCAGCGGACTGGCCGTCGCTTTGGGCTAATGCCGACGACAGATCGCCCACCGTCGCGGAACTATCTGTGGGTATAACTTCAGGCTCTGCGGCCTGGACATTGAACAGCGGAGCAAATGCAAAAGCCAGGCTCAAGCTGAGCACCGACAATTGTCGACCATACCGTTTCTTTAGCAACATCCCTTGCCCCCTGTTAACACATTGCTGCCCGCCTAATGGGGCTTATTCTCAGTATATAAAGGCGAAAACGCTTTTGCCTTACCAAATGTAAAGAAGTTTAAAGACTATACCTTGTTAGCGTACTGTACAGAAAAACAAAAAGGGCGACAAATTGTCACCCTTTTTCCTATTAATCGACACCCTTTCAGGAGGCGTCAGCGGTTCCAGGCAGCGCTTCCGGCACCGGCGCGGCAAAACCGCGCAGGCCGACAACGTGTACGTGTTCGTGATTATTAAACACTTTACGCACCAGTTTATAAGTTGTGCCTTTTTCCGGGCTGATATTTTCAGGCGCCGCGATAATCAACTGCATCTCCAGACGTTCGCACAGTTCGAACAGCGTGGCGATAGAGCGAGCATCAAGACGCGCTGCTTCATCGAGGAACAGCAGACGGCAAGGCGAGATATCCTTACCACGCAGACGACGGGATTCATCTTCCCAGCTCTGCACCACCATCACCAGAATCGACATCCCGGTACCGATCGCTTCACCGGTCGACAGCGCGCCGGACTCCGCGCGCAGCCAGCCGTCGGAACCACGGTTAACTTCCACTTCCATCTCCAGATAGTTGCGGTAGTCGAGCAGCTCCTCGCCGATGGTTTGCGGCGTACGTTGCCCCATATCAATCTGCGGATTCAGGCGCTGATACAGTTTCGCCAGCGCTTCCGAGAAGGTCAGGCGATTACTGTTAAACAGATCCTGATGCTGCTCATGCTGTTCGGAGAGGACATCAAGCAGCGTCGAGTGGGTTTCGCGCACGTTGACGTTCAGACGCACGCTGTTGACCTGACCAAACGATACGCTCTGCAGCCCCTGGTTGAGCATGCGAATACGGTTCTGCTCACGCTGAATGGTCTTGCGAATGATATTCGCCACGCTGCGTGAGCTGATCGCCAGCTTCTGCTCGCGGTTGGTCAGCTCTTCGGTCAGACGACTGAGCTCGATTTCCATCTGCTCGATCGCTTCTACCGGATCATCGGTGCGAATAATATCCTGGCGGATACGCTCGCGCAGATGCTGATAAACGGCAACGAAGAACTGAATTTTGCGCTCCGGACGTTTCGGATCTTCCGAAATACGCAGGACGTCGCGCAGGTGCTCGTTATCAGCGACCGCCAGACGCAGCGCGCCCAGCGCCTTATCCGACATCGAACGCAGTTCGTCGGCGGAGAGATAGGCCAGCTCGCGGCGGTGCAGACGACGTTCCACGCCGTTGTCTTTCACCAGACGCATCACCGCGCACCAGCCCGCTTTAGCGCTCACCACCTGCTCGCGCATTTCGCAGTAATCGCGCTCCAGCTTGCGCAGTTTGCGGGTCAGGTTGTCCATCTCCGCTTCGCAGAAGGTCAACGCTTTCTCCAGCTGATTACGGCGGGAGCGGTTGTTGCTCAGCTGCATATGCAGCTCATCACGACGCGCGCGCGCGCGCTCTTCCGCGCCGGCATCGGCACGCACGCCGATATCCTGCAGCTCTTTATACAGATCGTTGAGCAGCTCTTTCTTGGTGTCATACGAACTTTTCAGCGACGCCAGCACCTGGTTGTACTGGTTCAACTGCGCAACGTGGCTACGCATCGCTTCGCGAGCGCGGCTACGCTCGGATTCAGCTTGTTGCAGGCGCTGGCGCAGCTTCTCGTTAAGATCGCTGTTGCCGCTGAGCATCTCCGCCGAGTCAGAGTAGCTGAAGTGGGCGCGGCGCTGCACGACTTCCGCCAGCGCGAAAGCCTGCTGGCGCGCATCGCGCTGGATTTGCTGCGAATAGGCGTAGTCTTCTTTCAGCTGTTCGAACTGTTCCGGATCGCTCTGCAGTACCGAGACAATCGGTTCCAGTTTCGCCAGCTGATTGCCATGCTGCTGGATAAAGCGCGCCGCTTCCTGCGCTTCATCCAGACGCTCCTGGATTTCATCTACGCGATCGGCCAGCGTCTCATCGGCCAGCAGATTCAGGCGCGGCAGCAGGCGGTTAAGCGCCGACACGCCCTCTTTCGCCTGCTCATACTGGACGCGGTTCTGCTGGTTATCGCTTTCATGCGCATTCAGCGCGCGCTCCAGTTCGCCGCGGCGGCTATTGAGTTTGCGGATCTCTTCTTCCGGATCGTCATCAAAGGCAACCGCCAGATGGCTACCGATGAAGCGGCTGAAGGCCTGATGCAGGCGCTGCGTTTTCTGCACGTCAAACGACAGCGTAGCAAAACGCTCGGAGAGGCTTTCACGCTCGGCGTGCAGCGTTTCGATGCGGTTTTCACGCGCGGCGCGGCCAAACAGCGGCAGCGTCGGGAAGCGCGAATAGCGCCACTGGCGGTCGGCAATTTTCACGACCACCGCTTTTTCCAGCTCATCGACGCTGAAAACGCTGTCATCGAAGGACTGCGGATCGCCTTCGATCAGATACAGGTCTTCCGGGCAATCTTCCAGCCCTTCGAGCTGCTCCGCCACCTGCGACAGATCCGGAACCACGATCGCATGGCGCGATGGGCCATACAGCGCGGAGAAGTACGGGGCATCTTCGAGGCTAACGTCGTCGTAGATTTCCGACAACAGCACGCCGCCAAAGCGCTCCGCCAGCGCGTTCAGACGCGGGTCTTCAGAACCGCCCGGCTGGCTGAGACGCTCGATTTCTTCGTCGATGGCGCGCTTGCGGGCGCCGACTTCATCGCGCTCAACGATTGCTTCGCGCTCGCGCTCCAGCAGCTGCTGCAGGTACTCGGTGACGTCCTGGCTTGATTCAAACTGCTCGCCGCTCTGCTCGCACAGCTGGTTGAGGCTGTTTTGCGCCGCCAGCCAAATCGGCGCCCGGCGCATCAACGTCTGGGTACGCGACTGCAGCTGTTCCAGCTCCTGACGCAGAGCCATGCGCTGTTCCTGAGCGTTAGAAACGCTATCGGCCAATGACGCGATGCGCGCTTCCAGCTCCTGATGCAGCGTTTCCAAATCGTCGATATCGTAGCGTTTGCCCTGGCGCTTACAGAACTCGGCCAGCTGGCGCTCGGCGTCCTGTTGTTCACGCAGGCGCTGCTCCAGCTCATTGAGACGGCTACGCAACCCATGAGCCTGCTCCGCCAGATGACGCTGGTTGACGCCATCGCGTAGTAATTCACGCGCCACATCCCAGGCTTCATTACGCGCCAGCGGGCCGTTGATCGCCGCAACCAGCTGATACGCTTGTTCAAACTGGCTGTGCGCGGTTTGCGCCACGCTCATTTTTTGTTCCAGCGACAGCATTTTTTCCGTCGCTTCCAGCTCTTTCGCCTGGAAAGTTTCCAGCCATTCGTCGGCGCTGTCGGCGGTTAAATCCGGCAGGTGACACAGCGCGCGCGCGCGCTCCAGCGCCTGTAGCGCCTGATTGTACTGAATGGCGCGAGTCTGCTGCACGTCGAGCGCCTGCTGGTAATCGGCGAGCTGGCTTTTCAGCTCATCCACTTCCAGTTCGGCGGCCTCGGCGCGGGCTTCGTTCTCTTCCTGCTGGTCTGCGGCTTCCGCCACCACTTCATTTTGCTCTTCCAGACGAATCTGCAGTTCGTCGAGATCCGCTTCGTAGCGCTCGATTTTTTCCTGCTGACGCAGCGCCGTTTGTACCAGGTTCAGGTGATCGCTGGCGGCCTGGTAGTCGGCTTCCAGATCGCCTTCTGCGCCGTTGTGTTCCTGCAGCTCGCGCGCCATATCGACATGTTTGTACTGCTCTGCCGCCAGCTGCGAACGCGAGGTAAAGAGCTCGCGACGGTACTCCAGCGCTTTATCCAGATGGATTCGCCGCTCGTTGGCGTGGCGCATGTAGTCCGCCGCCACGTAGTTGGTGGCTTCGCTGATAAGGTGCTTAAACAGATCGCGATCGGACTGAGTTACGCGAATCGCTTCCAGGGTCATACGGTTTTCACGCAGCGCCGCTTCCATATCCTGGAACGCCTTACGCACGCCGCTGTTTTCCGGCAGCAGGTAATCGCGCAGCGAGCGGGTAATGGTGCTGGAAATCCCGCCGTACAGCGAGGCCTCAATCAGGCGGTAGTATTTGCTACGATCGGATGCTGAACGCAGACGACGGGCCACCACGCCCAAATCAAACATCAGCGAGTGATATTCGGTGATCGAGTTGAACTGTTTGAACTGCACCCCTTCCATCGCGTCGAGCTTGTCTTTCAGCTCGTTGAGGCTCACGACACGCGCCTGGCGCTCGTTGAGCGTTTCGGTCAACAGTTGGGTCGGCTGGATCGAGGTTGGCAATCCCTGGATGGCAAATGGCTTAATATCGACTTTACGATCGCGCCCGGCAACCTGCTGCAGACGTACACCGACAACCACGCGCTGGTGGCGCGAGTTGATCACGTCGAGCACCGAGTAACAGACGCCGGCACGCAGTTTACCGTGCAGGCCTTTATCGCGCGAACCGCTGGTGGCGCCCGCTTCAGTGGTGTTACGGAAGTGCAGCAGGGTTAAATCGGGGATCAGCGCCGTGACGAAAGCCGCCATGGTTGTCGATTTACCGGCGCCGTTACCCCCGGAGAGCGTCGTTACCAGCTCATCAAGATCGAAGGTCCGGGCAAAAAAACCGTTCCAGTTAACCAGCGTCAGCGAGCGAAACTTACCGCGTTCAATCATTATTCTTCCTCCCCGCTATCCGGCTGATTCTCTTCATTCTCGTCATTGAGCTGCAGGTGATTCTCCAGCGCCATTGCTTCGCCGTCGCGGATCATGCGCAGCTGCGCTTCGCGCGGATCGTCGCCGACGCGCACGTCAGCGCCAAAGCGGAACACCGATTCGGTGATGCGGAATTTACTGCTGTCGTGGCCCATAAACCACACCATGCCGAGGCGACGCAGGCGGTTGAGGGACGCGCGCATTTTTTCCTGCAGCTTCTGGCGGTCGAGGTCGGAACCGGTGGAACGGTTGTTCACCAGCTTCAGTAATTTACTTTCATCCGCCAGCGTCAGGAGTTCATCGTAGAGCTCCTGCTGGGTGAAGATGCCTTCATTAGCCAGACGTTCGGGGCTGAGGTAGAGGTAGCAAAGAATTTTGCCGACCATCATATCCAGCTCTGATAATACCGAGCGCGGAATCAACGTCGTAGAGCGCGGGCGCAGGTAGAAGAACCCCTCCGGCGCGCGGATCAGCTCAACGTTGTAGCGCGCATAAAACTCTTCCAGGTAATCCTGAAAATCCATCAAAAATGCGTGATTATCCAGCTCATCCAGGCCAATGTGACGACCTGCGCGCAGGGCGCTATCCAGCGCCGGAAATAACGGATTGGCCAACGCCTGCGCCAGCTTAGCTGGCATCACTTGTTCAATATTTGTCAATGACATGCGCCTGTACCTTGGCTCCGTAATCATTAATCGGCTGCCATTTTGCCGGCAGTCCGGTGAAATCTGCCTGGGCGACGCCCAGCTGTACCGCCTGGTCAACGACGATTCGCGCGACGTCAAAATGGCGCGCACGCGGATATTGCGCCAGGAACTCTCGCGCCACCAGGCCGAGATCCAGCGGCATACCTTTCTCTTTGTAGACCGCCAGCTGCGCTTCAATCAGCGCGGCCAGCTGCTCGCGAATTTCGTTGAACTCTTCGAATTCGAGGTCTGCCGGCAGCTCGCCGGTGACTTCTTCATCGCGCAGCGCCATCTCTTCATCGCGCATATCCAGCAAGCGATCGGCGCTGGCGTAGGTCAGCGCCCACGGAGCATCGAAGTAGGTCTGCACCGACTGACGCAAACGCTGGGCGAAAACGCGGTTTTTATCCATATCGATGGCGGTACGGATAAATTTATGTACGTGACGATCGTAACCGATCCACAGGTCGATAGCCTGTTGGCCCCAGCTGACGATACGGTCGAGCTTGCTTTGCAGGTCGAACACCAGACGGTCGACAAAATGCAGATCGTCGCGCGCGATGGTAGCGTCCTGGATACGCAACAGGTTGGCCTGCAGCTTATCGCCCGCCGCATCCAGGGTATCCTGCAATTCGCGCAGGGTGCCGGAGGTTTCGGACAGCAGCAGTTCGCAGCTAGAAATCGCCGCGCGCCAGTCTTTGTTCAGCAGTTGGGCGATATCGTCTTTCACCTGCTGCTGCTGCTCATCCATGATGCGTTGAGTCAGATCGATACTATCGAAGATTTCCGCCACCGAATATTTCAGCGGCGCAAAAACGTTGCGATGCCAGTGGAATTCATCGCCACCCTCATCCGCGGAATCTGCAGCCCGCTTCAGTTCGCCGGCCACAATCGACAGCTGCATCGACAAACGCAGGGTGGAAAATTCACGCTGGCGAATGTAGTAATCGGTAATGCCGATACCTAACGGCGTCAGGCGATAGATAGCATTCCCTTCCGTTATTTCGCTGGTAAAGCGGTTCAGCAGACGCTGGCGCACCATATCGTTGATGGCGTTATTGGCGCGCTGGCTGATGGTTTCGCTGGTCTGCTCAAACGCATCACTAACGTGGCGGAACGCGTCCACCAGTTCTCCCTCGGTCATTTCCCCTTCCAGCCGCTCGCCGTTCAGCGTGGCGACAGCCAGCAGAAAAGAGAGTCTGTCGACCGGCAGCGAGATGGAAAAATCATTTTTCCTGGCCCAGGCAACCAGTTCGGGGACTGTCTGGGAAAATTCACTCATAGTTTATCCTTGCATCTGCGGCTGTGCGCCTGGATCTTTCTTAAGCGCAGTGACATGAATATAGCGGCCCAGGCTGATATACGGCTCCTGACGACAGTAGCGCGTTTCCAGCTCCAGCAGCACCGCAAAACTGTCATGCTGTTTACGTTTCTCACGCAGATAATCATGAAACACCCGCACGCCGGTTTTACCGGTTATCTGCCAACCGAGATCTTCCAGCCAGCCGTAAACCTGCTGCGGATCGCGCGGATAATCCGGCGACAGCGTGCGTTTTTTCTTTTTCGGCATGCCGATTTGTACGTAGTCGAAGTTTCCGGCGACCATATTGTGCATCAGCAGGCCGTTAGCATTGTAGAACATTAACGACAGCGCGCCGCCCGGGCGCAACACCGACCACAGCGTGCGCAACATTTCCTGCGGTTCCGCGACCCACTCAAGCACCGCATGAAACAGTATCAGATCGACGGGGCTTTCCAAATGCTGAGCAATATCCTGCGCCGCGCATTGTACAAAATGCATGTTGTCGATCACACCTTTATCGCGGGCGGCCTGCTGAGCGCGAGCCACCATTTCGGCGGAAAGATCGCATAGCGTGACGTGATGGCCTAATTCCGCGACGCGGATCGCCGTTTGCCCTTCGCCGCCGCCGGCATCAAGCACCCGCAACGGCCCTGGCCCCATCTGCTTAAGCAGCGGTTCCAGATCCTGCCAAAGGATCGCCTGACGCAGTTGGCCCTTGGTGGTGCCATAAATATTGCGCGAAAACTTTTCAGCGATGTCATCAAAATTGCGATCCTGCACGGACGACTCCACAAGCCAACACAAAACCGCTATTTTGTCATACCCACGGCGATAATGAAGCGATCTGTTATAAGATCCACGCAGAACTTTGCTTATATGGTTAAAAAAGGAACCATCCGGGATGCTTTTTACGCTGAAAAAGGTTTTTGGCGGTATGCTGTTGCCGCTTCCTCTGCTGTTATTGCTGATGGCGGTCGGCATCGCCCTGCTGTGGCGCAGCCGTTTTCAAAAAACCGGCAAGACGGTGGTCACCTTAAGCTGGCTGTTGCTGGCGCTATTAAGCCTGCAGCCGGTGGCTGATGGGTTATTAAAACCGATAGAAAAAAGCTACCCGACCTGGCGCGGCGGCAAATCCGTTGAGTATGTCGTGGTGCTGGGTGGCGGCTATACCTGGAACCCGCAGTGGGCGCCTAGCTCCAATCTGATCAACAACAGTCTGCCGCGGCTGGCAGAGGGGATCCGCCTGTGGCGGGAAAACCCTGGCGCGAAAATGATTTTTACCGGCGCGGCGGCCAGGAGTAACCCGGTCAGCACCGCCGAGGCGGGAGCGCGCGTCGCCGAAAGCCTCGGCGTGCCGCGCAGCGCCATTATCGTCCTTGACCGACCAAAAGATACCGAACAGGAAGCGGCTGAAGTCAAAAAAGCCATCGGCGGCGCGCCATTCCTGCTGGTGACCTCCGCCTCGCACCTGCCGCGAGCGATGATATTTTTCCGCCATGCAGGGCTAAATCCGTTACCGGCGCCAGCCAACCAGCTGGCGGTAGAGTCGGCGCTTAACCTCTGGGAGCGCGCGCTGCCGTCACCGTATTGGCTGATGCACAGCGAACGCGCGATTTACGAGACTCTGGGGCGGGGCTGGCAGTGGCTGAAGGGAGCGTCAGGCGATCCAGGGCAGGATTGATTTCGCGGCAAATGAGAAACGGGCGCGATCGAAGCGCCCGGTATTCACCAGGTTTTCGACTTCATCCCATAACTGATATAACCAGCGCCGCCAGACGAAAGACTCCGCGACCGGCGCCCGCTGCAAATAACGCCATAACAGCTGCTCCCCTAACCCGCCGTCGGCGAGGCGGAACAATTCATACTCGCGCGGCGCCCACAGCATCATCCCCGGCCCGACCATCGCCAACAGCTGATCGGTGCGCGCGTCTTTGAGCATGCTACGTAGCGTTAAGCAGCCATGGACCAGCACGCAGTTGTCGTTGAAATCACTAAACAATTGCGGCAGGCTTTCACGACTGCGGAATAAAATGCGCTTATCCTGCATTGTCAGCCCGGTGTCATGATAGAGGTTAAGCGTGCTCCACAGCATTTCTACCCGCTGGCGATACCAGTGCGGCCAGACGTTTTCCTGAGTGCTATCGACCATTCCCACACAGCCGCCGCTGTCGTGGCGGTGCCATGCCAGTAATCCTTCGACAATCTGATCCTGCAGTTGCTCCCACCGCTCGGGCGTGCGCGCCGGCGCTTCTACTGAAACGCCGCGTAACCGTTCAATCAGCAATACGTCAGGCCCTGGATGCTCTTCATGTGTCATGACACCGTACACCACCGGCATACGAACGGTGCCGCTACGGGCAAGCATTGAGATTTTCCACGCCAGCTGGCGCGCCACGCCCGGCGTAGTGAAGCTTTTCGCCAACAGCGGCATCGGGTTTCCCTGCGCATCATACAGCGACCACAGCGCTGACGAGGGTTTCTCGCTAACGCATTCCACGCGGCTTAGCTTCTCGCCAAGCAGGTGGCTCAGTTCGGCTCGCAACTGTTCCATCATAGATACCCTCATGAAGACTACTGTTTTCATAATGAGCGTCTGGGGGCGACTTGTCAGCGGATAAGATCAAAAATGGGCTAATTAGCGGCAGAAATATGTCCCCTCCAGGCGAAGGGGACGGCAAGAATTAACGCAGTTCGGCGCGGACGCGTTCCAGATCTTCCGGGGTATCCACGCCAGTGCCAGGAACCACTTCCGCCACCGCAACGTGAATTTTTTCGCCATACCACAATACGCGCAGCTGTTCGAGCATCTCAATTTGTTCGAGCGGGCTTGGCGCCCAGCTGACGTAGCGGCGAATAAAACCAGCGCGGTAGCCGTAAATACCAATATGGCGCAGCAGGGAATCGCCAATTTGCTCACGCGATTTTGCAAAGCGATCGCGATCCCACGGAATCGTCGCTCGTGAGAAATAGAGCGCGTAGCCGTCGGCATCCATGACCACTTTGACCGCATTCGGGTTAAACGCTTCTTCGGCATCGTGGATAGGCACCGCCAGCGTTGCCATCCCGCTGGTGCTGGCCGCGAGGTTTTCCGCCACCTGGCGCACGATCGCCGACGGGATCATCGGTTCATCACCCTGAATATTGACGATGATGGTGTCATCGCTGAAAGCGCATTTTTCAACGACTTCCGCCAGACGCTCGGTGCCGGATTGATGGTCAGCGCGGGTCATGCAAACCTCGCCGCCCGCGGCTTCAACCGCACGCGCGACATCTTCATGATCGGTGGCGACGATAATGCGATCCGCGCCAGATTCGCGGGCGCGCTCCAGCACGTGGACGATCATCGGTTTACCGTTGATATCCTGCAGAGGTTTCCCCGGCAGACGCGTGGAGGCAAATCGGGCAGGGATAATGACGACGAAACTCATGGCTGGCTCTCTTCTACCGCGAGTGAGCGCGCTTCGTTTTCAAGTAGTACCGGGATCCCTTCGCGCAGCGGGAAGGCCAGACTGTCGGCTTTGCAGATAAGCTCTTGCTTATCCTGACTGTAATACAGCTTACCGTTACAAACCGGGCAGGCGATAATTTCAAGTAAACGGTGATCCATGATTCCTCCTGATGGACCGAATAGATTTATCAGCAGCATATCACAGGATGGTAGCCGGCGTATCACGCGGCTTCAACGCCCCAACCTTGCCGCTGGTTAGCAAATAGCGTCGCGGGTAGCTGGCGCAGCACAACCTCTTCTGCACCTTGCCAGCGCGCAAAATCGTTAATTGCCCGCTGGAGTCCGCTTTCCAGCCCGGCGGTCACTTTCACGCCCTCTTCCAGCCACAGCGAAAAGATCTCAAGCATGCCGTCCTTTCGGTGCAACTTGCTGTCCATCCTGCCAACCAGTTTTCCCTGATGCAGCAACGGTAGCACAAAGTAGCCGTATTGCCGTTTCGGCGCTGGGGTATAACATTCCAGTCGATAGCTGAAGTTGAATAACTGCTCGGCCCGTTTACGGTCCCACACCACCGGGTCAAACGGCGAGAGCACGGCGCTGTGGCTGGCGGTTAACTTACCGCCGGGTGCCGATTCCAGCGCCGCTTGCAGATCGCGATGCAGCCACATTTCCCCCAGTTCTTCAACCATAACCGGCACCACCAGCCCCTCATCCTGCCAGCCCTTCAGCAGTGCCGGTAATGCAGGCTGGCGTAGACGATAATAATCGGCCAGCCACTGCGGACGAAAAACGCCCAGGCTGCGCGCGCTGTTACGCAGCATAATAGACTCGGCCTCCTGGCGGGAGAGCGCGTCGCGCTCGTCATCCCAGTGCGGCATCGCCCGATGGGTTAAATCATAGACGCGATGAAAGTTACGCCGCTCAACGACCATCAGTTTGCCGGCGGTGAACAACCCTTCAAGATGACGTTTATGCGGTTTCCATTCCCACCAGCCGCTGGCTCCTTTACGCGGATGGGAGAAATCCGCTGAGCGAACCGGGCCATTTTGCGCGATATGCGCCAGCAACTCTTCTATGCTGGCGGCGTGTTCGTGCATCCACTCTTTATGGTATTTCCAACCCATCTTGTCAGGATTCAACATCCGGTGGCGCACGAGGGCGAAATCGTTACGCGGCAAAAAACAGGCCTCATGCGCCCAGTACTCCATCAGCTCGCCGCTACGCAGAGAATCATCCAACCAGTGCTGAGGATAACTGCCAAGACGACTAAACAGCACCAGATAAGGGCTACGGGCGACCACGTTGATCGTATCGATTTGCAGCAGCGACATCTGCTGAATAGTGGAAAGGATGTCAGTCTGGCGAGCGCGACGCCGGGGCTTTTTCAGTAGCCCTTGCGCCGCGAGATGAAGATGGCGAGCCTCTTTTAGCGACAATTGCAATACCGACATGCAGGTTCTCCGTAGGGGATTCAAGCACAGCGGCGAGCAAAACCAGCACGCAGGTTAACGTTGCGCCAGCGTCACTAAGTCCGCGAGCAACCGCTGTGCGCGTTCATCGGTCATTATGGCGTCAACCGGTAGATACCACCAGTTAGCGGCGGCAAATTCACGGCATTTAACCGCGTCTTTTTCGGTCATTAGCAGCGTCTGCTCCGAGCTTGCCAGTACAGCGACCGCGCTTTGACTAAGTGCCTGATGATCCGCCAGCGCCACAGTTTTCACCGGATGCACGCCGCAGTTTTCAAGCGTCGCGAAAAAGCGCGGCGGATGGCCAATGCCGGCCATCGCCACTACGTTGTCGAGGGTCGCAACATCGCGACGCTCGCCGGTAAGCAGGTTCACCGCCATGCCGGGACGCAACTGCATCGGGATTTCCCCCGGACGTGCGACGCCGCCGTTGACGATAACGGCATCGACGCTTTGCAAACGGGATGCTCGCTCGCGCATCGGCCCGGCCGGCAACCACCAACCATTGCCAAAGCGGCGTACGCCGTCAATCACAACGATTTCTGTATCCCGCGCCAGCTTATAATGCTGAAGACCATCATCGGTGACGATAATTTGTAAATCGTGAGCGGCTAATAAGGCTTTTACCGCCTCGCTACGCAGTGGCGCAACCGCCACCGGCGCGCCGGTACGCTGATGAATTAACACCGGTTCATCGCCCGCCTGCGCTGTACTGGTGGCATTATCCAGCAGCAGCGGATAGCGGTCGGCTTTGCCGCCGTAGCCGCGAGATACCACGCCGACGCGTATGCCCCGCTGCTGCAGTTGTTCCACCAGCCAAACCACCACCGGCGTTTTACCGTTGCCGCCGGCGGTCAGATTACCGACCACGACCACCGGCACCGGCGCGCGCCAGGCTTTTTTCCACCCCAGTTTATAGCTGAGGCGGATGCAAGCGCTCACCAGGCCATACAGCCAGGAAAGCGGCAGCAATAGCCGCCATAGCGGCGATTCGCCGGACCAGATGCGCGCTATCATTGACCGAATTGCATCTTGTGTAACTGCGCGTAAACGCCTTTATGTTCCAGCAGATCCAGATGGCTGCCGCGTTCAACGATGCGACCATCTTCTACCACCACGATTTCGTCAGCCTGTTCGATAGTCGACAGACGGTGGGCGATAACCAGCGAGGTGCGGTTTTTCTGCAGTTCATCCAGCGCCGCTTGAATTGCACGTTCCGACTCGGTATCCAGCGCCGAGGTGGCTTCATCGAGGATCAGAATAGGGCTATTGCGCAGCAGCGCACGCGCAATAGCGATACGCTGACGTTGACCACCGGAGAGCATCACGCCATTCTCGCCGATAATCGTGTCCAGTCCATTATCCATCTTGTTGATAAAGTCCATCGCATAGGCCATACGCGCCGCTTCTTCAATTTGCTCGCGGGTGTACTCTTCGGTACGCGCATAGGCGATGTTATTGGCGACGGTATCATTGAACAGATGCACGTTCTGCGAAACCAGCGCCACCTGATCGCGCAGGGAGCTCAGTTTGTACTCGCGTAAATCGTGGCCATCCAGCAGAATCTGCCCCTCGTCAACGTCGTAGAACCGGGTAATCAGGCTGGCGATGGTGGATTTACCTGAGCCTGAACGCCCTACCAGCGCAACGGTTTTCCCTTCCGGGATGCTCAGATTGATGTTACGCAGCGCGGCAACTTCGCGGCCAGGATAGCTAAAGGTGACGTTGTGGAACTCCAGGTTACCTTTGGCGCGCTCAATCACGCGAGTGCCTTCATCTTTCTCCTGCTCGGAATCCAGAATGGAGAAAAGCGTCTGACATGCAGCCATACCGCGCTGGAACTGCGCGTTGACGTTAGTCAGGGATTTCAGCGGGCGCATCAGCGCGATCATCGAAGAAAAGACCACGGTAATGGTACCGGCGGTCAGCGTTTCCATGACGCTTGGGAAGCTCGCCGCGTAGAGCACAAAGGCCAGCGCCAGAGAGGCAATGAGTTGAATGACCGGGTCGGAGATGGAGGACGCGGAGACCATTTTCATGCCCTGCAGGCGCATCTTATTACTGACTTTGTCAAAACGCTTGGTTTCAACCGCCTGACCGCCGAACATCAGCACTTCTTTATGCCCTTTGAGCATCTGTTCCGCGCTGGTGGTCACCTGCCCCATGGTGTTCTGCATATTCTTACTGATATTACGAAAACGCTTCGAAACCACCCGAATCGCCACAGAGACGATAGGCGCAAGCACGATAAGAATTAGCGACAATTGCCAGCTGTAATAGAACATCATGGCGAACAGGCCGATAATTGAGGCCCCTTCACGCACTACGGTTATCAACGCGCTGGAGGAAGATGAAGCGACCTGTTCGGAGTCGTAGGTGATACGCGACAGCAATGTCCCGGTGGACTGTTTGTCGAAGAAAGCGACAGGCATGCCCATCATATGACCGAACAGGCGGCGACGCATGGTCATCACCACTTTGCCGGAAACCCAGGAGATACAGTAGCTCGAGATATAGCTACTGATGCCACGCAGCACCATCAAACCGATCACCACCAGCGGCATCCATAACAGCACTGAGCGATCCGTTTTACCAAAACCATCATCCAATAACGGTTTAAGAAGCGATAACATGAAGGTATCACTTGCCGCGTTAAGCACCAACGCCACGGCCGCTACGATTAGCCCGGCTTTAAACGGCGCTATCATCGGCCAAAGTCGGCGGAAGGTCTGCCACGTGGAGAGATCTTTATCGTTCTGCATTCAATAAACCAGCTTATGTTGAAATAGCCGCATATTCTACCCGTTCTGCGCGTCCCCGCCAAACCACTGATGATACCAACGCGGTAAAAGTTGATCTCGTAAGCTATGGATTTGCCAACCTTCTGGAGAAAAAATAATCGTTATTTGCCCCGAGTGCGGCGTATCAAACCACCGATATCCCTGCTCACGATAGCGCTGCGCGACTTTTTGGGAAGGCATCTTCCATGCATTGTATCGCGCTGCCGAGGCGATAGCCGCCTCTCCCCCTACCCGCTGCAACAATGTCACGCCGGATGAAGTGTTGCTACCGTGGTGCGGAACCTGAATAAGTGTAGACATAAGATGCTGCCAGTAATGGCTTATCATCTGCTGTTCGGCCGGGATTTCGATATCGCCGGTAAGTAAAACGCTACGCTTGCCGTCATCGACCCTAACCACACAGGAACCATTGTTCCCTTTATGCTCACCCGCAGGCAATGGCCAAAGCGCCTGAAATCGGAGCCCTCGCCAGCGCCAGGTTTCCCCTCTGCGACAGGGTAGATGCCCGCGCGCTTTAAGCGGACTACGAATAACGAGATTGGGCCACGCCTGAATAATCGCATTCAGGCCACCGCGATGATCAAGATGTTCGTGGCTCAATATTATGCCTTCCGGATGAAGACCGCGCCAGCGTAGCCAGGGTACGATAAGCCGCTCGCCGCTATCGCCTCCCGGCCAGGCTGGGCCGGTATCGTACAAAATTGCCGCGCCCTGACGCTCGATGACCACCGCCAGCCCTTGTCCGACATCCAGCATCGTCACCCGCCACTCGCCCGGTGAGGCGGCGCGCCAGAAAGGCCAACTGAGTAGCGCCACGCCGCTAATACAGAGTAACGGCATCTGACGCCAGGCCTGAAAACGCCATACCAGAAGCGCCAGCCACGGCAGTAAACTGACCGCCAGCCAGCGTTCGTCAAGCGATACCCATCCCGCAGGCAAATGGCGTAAGAACCAGAATAAGATTGCCAGCAACCGATCGGCGAGTTGCCATAACGCCATTTCAAGCAACGCCGGACCGCTGAGATGCAGTAGCATGGCCGCTAAAATCAGCGGGACTATTAGAAATGTCACCAGCGGAACGGCAATCAGGTTCGCTATCAGTGATGTCAGACTAATACCATGGAACAGGGCTATCTGCAGCGGCGCCAATAATAACATCAGGCCACACTGCAGGTGGCTCAGCGCCAGCAGGTGCCGCCACGGTGAATGACAGCGGTAAGGGCGAAACGGCGCAAGCTGATACCAGAAAATCAACGCAGCAACCGCAAAGACCGATAACCACAGGCTTTCTGAAATTATCGCCAGTGGATCGGCCAGCAGTATTGCCGCAATACAACAGCAAAATATTTGCCAGGGCGACCAGCGCCTGGCCTGTAGCCGCAACAGACATCCTGCGGTTAAGGCCGCACATGTACGTAGCGCCGGGGGTTGCATGCCGGTAAGCCAGGCGTAAAACAGCGCGCAACCTAACCCGGCAAGCAGCGGTATCCGCCAGCCTATCCAGCGGCACGGGAGAAAGAACTGTATTCCGCGAACCAGCAACCAGCCAAGCGACGCCCCCAGCGCAATATGCAGGCCGGAGATAGCCATTAAATGAGACGTCCCCGTCTCCTGCATTAACCTTTTTATCTCATCCGCAACCGCAAGGCGCTCCCCCATTCCCAGCCCCAGCATCACCGTTCTCCACGGATAATCAGCAAGTGCGCGGTTCAACGAGGCCAGATAGCGAGCCCGGGAACTACAACGTGAATCAAGCGATGAGGCATTCAGAAAACGTCCGCTAAGCGGACGATGTTGAGCAAGGGCGTAGCGCTGGCTATCGAAGCCGCCCTCATTTAACTGCCCATGCACCGGACGAGCGCGGATGGTCATCAGCCAGCGCTGCCCAACGCAGCCTGCTTCAGGCAGTTCGCCGCCGTAGAGGGTGATCCCAACCGCGGGATATAAACGCCGCCCATCAAGACGGATTATCTTACCTTGCCAGCTCGTCAGGCCATCACCGCCTACCAGCTCAATAACGGCCTGCCGGTTGCGACCGGGAATATGCTCAGTGGGCCACAGCGCCTGCCGGGCATGTAATATTCCCCACACGAGAAATAGCAACGTCAATGCGGCATACGTTGTGTAAGGTTTGCGCAGCGTTGCCATGATTATCGCAACGCCAATAAGACACCAAACGCTTAGCATATTCGGTAGTGCCGGTAGCCAAAGCAGCGGCGAAATTCCGATTATGGCGCAGCCTGCCAGATGTGGTAATCGCATAACACCTCCCTGTTATCGGGGAGTGTCAGACAATTCGCCGCCGCGATCATGTTGAAAAGAATGGCATTGCGTCGCGCTGTCCGGGAAATATTGCCTCTTGCTATCAGGTAACAAAAGTTTTGCGAGCGGACACGGAAAATAGGCATAAAAAAAGCACCCTCAGGTGCTTTTTTATTAAGTAAGTCTTTGCCTGATGCGGAAAAACTTACTCTTCGTAAATATTGGCGCGGTCGCGTAGTTCTTTCCCAGGCTTAAAGTGCGGAACGTATTTACCTTCCAGTTCCACTTTATCGCCAGTCTTCGGGTTACGCCCGGTGCGAGGTGCTCGATAGTGCAGAGAGAAGCTGCCGAAACCGCGGATTTCAATGCGCTCGCCTTGAGCAAGCGTTGAGGCCATATGTTCCAGCATTTCTTTAACAGCATCTTCCACCGCTTTCGCCGGGATATGAGATTGCTGGCTGGCAAGTCTTTCTATCAATTCTGACTTGGTCATTTTTCCTCCGGTTTCCTTCAAGGCAAAGTTAGCTTACAGCTTAAACAAGGGCGGCCGTAGCCGCCCTTTGTGCTTGATTACAGGACGAATCCTGCAATCTGTCAAGTAAACTCGTCATTATTCAGACCGTTGTGGCCTGAATAACTAAGATTACTCGCCTTTAGCTGCTTTGAAAGCTTCAGCCATTGCGTTGTTAGAGAAGTTTGCATCTTCCTGTTTGTTAACAGTTGCGATTGCATCTTTCTCGTCAGCTTCGTCTTTCGCACGAACAGACAGGCTGATTGCGCGGTTTTTACGATCAACGCCGGTGAATTTAGCTTCAACTTCGTCGCCAACGCTCAGAACCAGAGTTGCATCTTCAACGCGGTCACGGGATGCTTCAGAAGCACGCAGGTAACCTTCAACGCCGTCAGCCAGTTCTACGGTTGCGCCTTTAGCGTCAACTGCAGTTACTTTACCGGTTACGATAGCGCCTTTCTTGTTCAGAGCAACGTAGTTGTTGAACGGATCTTCCGCCAGCTGTTTAACGCCCAGGGAGATACGCTCACGTTCTGCGTCAACCTGCAGTACAACTGCAGCGATTTCGTCGCCTTTTTTGTATTCACGAACTGCTTCTTCGCCTGCAACGTTCCAGGAGATGTCAGACAGGTGAACCAGGCCGTCGATGCCGCCGTCCAGGCCGATGAAGATACCGAAGTCAGTGATAGACTTGATTTTACCTTCAACACGGTCGCCCTTGTTGTGGGTTTCCGCGAACTGCTGCCATGGGTTAGATTTGCACTGCTTCAGACCCAGGGAGATACGACGACGTTCTTCGTCGATATCCAGAACCATAACTTCCACTACATCGCCAACGTTAACAACTTTGGACGGGTGGATGTTTTTGTTGGTCCAATCCATTTCGGAAACGTGAACCAGGCCTTCAACGCCTTCTTCGATTTCAACGAAGCAGCCGTAGTCGGTCAGGTTGGTCACGCGACCGGTCAGTTTGGTACCTTCCGGATAACGCTTAGCGATAGCTACCCACGGATCTTCGCCCAGCTGTTTCAGGCCCAGAGATACACGGGTACGCTCGCGGTCGAACTTCAGCACTTTAACAGTGATTTCGTCGCCAACGTTTACGATTTCGCTCGGATGCTTAACGCGTTTCCAGGCCATATCGGTGATGTGCAGCAGGCCGTCAACGCCGCCCAGATCAACGAATGCACCGTAGTCAGTGAGGTTCTTAACGATACCTTTGACTTCCATGCCTTCCTGCAGGTTTTCCAGCAGCTGATCGCGCTCTGCGCTGTTTTCGGATTCGATAACGGCACGACGAGAAACAACGACGTTGTTACGTTTCTGGTCCAGCTTGATGACTTTGAATTCAAGCTCTTTGCCTTCCAGGTGCAGCGTGTCGCGCACCGGACGAACGTCTACCAGGGAGCCCGGCAGGAACGCACGAATACCATTCAGCTCAACAGTGAAGCCACCTTTAACTTTGCCGTTGATAACACCGACTACAGTTTCAGCGTCTTCGTAAGCTTTTTCCAGCGTGATCCAAGCTTCGTGACGTTTAGCTTTCTCACGGGACAGCAGGGTTTCACCGAAGCCGTCTTCTACTGCATCCAGAGCAACGTCAACTTCGTCACCAACCTGGATTTCCAGCTCGCCCTGGGCGTTTTTGAACTGCTCAGCCGGGATGGCGGACTCAGATTTCAGACCAGCGTCAACCAGTACGATATCTTTGTCGATAGCAACAACAACACCACGAACGATGGAACCCGGGCGGGTTTCGATTTCTTTTAAGGATTCTTCAAATAGTTGAGCAAAAGATTCAGTCATGTTTAATCTTCAGGTTTCATATTTAACGTCCACCTGGCTCCGTGCCGGATGGGGTTGTTTAACATACCCGCTAACACTCCGTTGCTGCGGGGGTACTGCTATAATTCGGAGGCTCGCAACGCTTTGCCGCTTAACGGTTAAGCGATAGCCAGTTTTTCGCGCGCATATTGTAGCGCTTTTTCAATTACTTGCTCAATGCTTAGTTCAGTTGAATCGAGAACTAATGCATCAGCGGCCGGGACAAGCGGCGCCACGGCACGATTACGATCGCGATCGTCACGCTCTTTTATCTCGGACAAAAGACGTTCAAAGTTAACACTAAAACCCTTTTCCTGCAACTGTAGCAGGCGGCGCTGCGCGCGTTCTTCCGCCGACGCATCGAGGAAAATTTTAACCGGCGCATCAGGGAAAACAACGGTGCCCATATCGCGGCCGTCGGCAATCAGGCCGGGCTGCTCGCGAAAGGCACGTTGACGGCGCAGCAGCGCTTCGCGAACGCGCGGGAAGGCAGCGACTTTCGAGGCGGTATTGGCCACTTCCTGAGTGCGGATCTCCGCACTCACATCCTCACCTTCCAGCACCACTTCCAGGTTGCCGTCAGCAGAAATAAAACGTACATCGAGATGAGCGGCCAGCGGAACCAGCGCCTCTTCTGACTCGACGTCAACATGATGATGTAAGGCCGCCAGCGCCAAAACGCGATAGATAGCGCCGGAATCCAACAGATGCCAGCCAAGCGCTTCCGCCATTGCCTTGCACAACGTGCCCTTACCCGCACCGCCAGGTCCATCAATGGTGATTACCGGAACATTTGCCGTCATCTTTATTCTCCTTTAGCAAGGCGCATGAATATAAACGCCGCGCATTATACGCATCAATGCGCCAGAAAGTGAGCATTGTGTGCAAATTACGGAATAGTAGAAATTAAATGTAGAAGAATTGCGCAATTATAGCGGGCTGGCGGAATACCAGCCCGGAAGATGACAAAGCTTTACCTTATCGGACGAGACAGAATTTACGCCAGGGTACTAATTCGCGCTAGCTGCTCGAAATAGTCCGGGAACGTTTTCGCCGTACATTTCGGGTCAAGGATAGTGACCGGCGTTGCCGACAGCGCCACCAGCGAGAAGCACATCGCCATGCGGTGATCGTTGTAGGTACCGATTTCAGCAAATTTCAGCGTCTCAGGCGGCGTGATGCGAATATAGTCTTCACCCTCTTCCACTTCGGCGCCGACTTTACGCAGTTCAGTTGCCATCGCAAACAGACGATCGGTTTCTTTCACCCGCCAGTTGTAAATATTGCGCAGCACCGTGGTACCTTTCGCAAACAACGCCGCGGTAGCGATGGTCATGGCCGCATCCGGAATATGGTTCATATCCATATCAACGGCATTCAACTCGCCGCGTGTACAGGCGATAAAATCGTCGCCCCAGACAACCGTCGCGCCCATTTTTTCCAGCACGTCGGCGAATCGAATATCGCCCTGTACGCTATTGCGGCCAATACCGGTCACTTTCACCGTACCGCCCTTAATAGCGCCGGCAGCGAGGAAATAAGAGGCTGAGGAGGCATCGCCTTCCACCAGATAATCGCCCGGCGACTGATATTGTTGCCCACCGCGCACGACAAAGCGCTGATAGTTGTGGTTTTCAACGTTAACGCCAAAGGTTTTCATCAGGTGCAGCGTGATGTCGATATAAGGTTTAGATACCAGCTCGCCTTTAATCGCGATCGTCGTGTCCTGCGGCGCCAGCGGCGCAGTCATCAGTAAAGCGGTAAGGAACTGGCTGGAGACGCTGCCATCAACTTCCACCTGGCCGCCGTTGAAACCACCGCGCAGGCGCAGGGGCGGATAGTTTTCCTGCTCCAGATACTCAATTTGCGCGCCCCCCTGGCGTAACGCATCGACCAGGTGCCCTATCGGTCGCTCTTTCATTCGCGGTTCGCCGGTCAGCACAATATCGTTGTGGCCGAGGCACAACGCCGCTGCCAGCGGGCGCATCGCCGTACCAGCATTACCGAGAAACAACTCCAGCGCGCCGCTGGCCTGAAGCGGACCACCGTTGCCGGTGACTTCACAACGAGTGCGATCGGCAGACAAGGTGTAGTGAACTCCCAGGGCGTTAAGCGCATTGAGCATATGGCGAACATCATCGCTGTCCAGCAAGTTGGTCAGCACGGTGGTGCCGTGGGCTAATGCCGCCAGCAGCAAAGCGCGGTTAGAGACACTTTTTGACCCGGGTAGGTTTACTGTGCCATCAACGCGCGCAATGGGTTGTAACGTCAGGGATTCCATGAAACTCGACTCTCAAAAAAACAGAATAAAAACCCCGCAGACCGGCCGCGGGGATGAAAATAAGCGCTCAGCAATTAGCCGCGACGACGTTCGAAGTCCTGCATGAAGTCGGTGAGCGCCTTGACGCCGGCCAGCGGCATCGCATTGTAGATAGAAGCACGCATACCGCCCACCACGCGGTGGCCTTTCAGCGCATGCAAACCGGCCGCAAAAGACTCTTCAAGGAACAGTTTGTCCAGCGCGCTATCCGCCAGCTGGAACGGCACGTTCATCCGCGAGCGGTTGGCAGCGGCAACATCGTTACGATAAAAATCACTGTTATCAATCACGCCATACAGCAGGTCCGCTTTTTGGCGGTTGATTTTATCCATCGCGGCCACGCCACCCTGCTCTTTCAGCCATTTGAATACCAGCCCCGCCAGATACCAGGCGAAGGTCGGAGGCGTGTTAAACATTGAGTCATTGGCGTTCAGCACGGTGTAATCAAGAATTGATGGGCAGGCGACGCTGGCTTTACCCAGCAGGTCTTCACGCACGATAACCAGCGTCAACCCTGCCGGGCCGATATTCTTCTGCGCGCCAGCGTAAATCACGCCATAACGGCTGACGTCGATTTCATGGGACAGAATACTGGAGGAGTAATCCGCGGTGACGACGACATCTTTGTCAAAATTCGGCGTTTCGTGAATAGCGATACCATCGATGGTTTCATTTGGGCAGAAGTGCAAATAGGCCGCGCCCGGCGTCAACTGCCATTCGCTCATCGGTTTAACGGCTCGCAGGCCGTCAACGGTAGTTTTCGCATCGATAACGTTCGGCGTGCAGTATTTTTGCGCTTCTTTCACCGCACTTGCCGCCCAGTAACCGGCGTCCACATAATCTGCTGTCGTTTTATCACCCAGCAGATTTAACGGGATCCCGGCAAACTGTCCGCGACCGCCGCCATGACAGAACAACACTTTATAGTTGGAAGGGATATTAAGCAGATCGCGGAAATCCTGTTCTGCCGTTTCAGCCACCTGGATAAACTCCTTACCACGGTGGCTGATTTCCATTACCGACGTCCCCAGACCGTGCCAGTCGCACAGTTCCTGTTGCGCCAGTTTGAGAACTTCTGCCGGCAGCATTGCCGGGCCCGAACTAAAGTTATAGACCTGAGCCATTTCCCCTCACCACGTTGCTATATTGTCTGCACGCGAACCGTCGCGGGCATAAGTTATTCCTGTGGCTATCGGTTTTATCATTCAGTGACACACACCGCAACGAGTAAAACTAAGCGGCCCACAAACGAGGCCACCGTCACACAAAAGAATCAACCAGCTTGACGTCATTAAACCGACATAATCGCTGCAAGCAGATCGCTTTTTCCTCCCTCTTCCGCCGTCCATTCCGGATTTGGACTGACGGCATAAATAATTATCATCTACGTTCACAGGAAACGATCTCGCCGTAGCTCCCCCCGTCAACTCATTTAATACTTGAATATTATCTTAATTCTTCATGAATTATGTTTCCGCGAGAGCAGCGTCATTTACCGTCGTATTTCCAGATCATTAAAATTTTCGAACCAGCCGATGAAGGCTGGTATTAATCACTTTTAAAGGAATATTTATGCGTGAATTAACCTATAACGAAATGTCTGATGTGAGCGGCGGCTTTGGCCTGTTGTCCATTCCTGCGGCAGTTGGTTTACTGGTCAGCATTCCGACGATTGTCATCGGAGCGATAACCGGGCCCTTTACGCTGGGCGCAGGCTTCGCGGTAATGGCGGCAGGCATCGTCGGTACCAGTCTTGCCGGCGCGGCAATGATCGTTAGCATTTGTACGCCGATTCTGTAACTTGCTACGGCATGTGGAGTTTCTCCGCATGCCATTTACCGCTCTTCTCTTTTTATGCATTGCCGCGGCTAACGACATAGCCACTTACCGGTAAAACCCGTATCATTGCGCATCCTGCCAACAATAAACGAATTGCTATGACCCAGACATTTATCCCCGGCAAAGATGCCGCCCTGGAAGATTCCATCGCTCGCTTCCAGCAGAAACTGCTCGACCTCGGATTTGATATCGAAGAGGCCTCGTGGCTGAATCCGGTACCACACGTGTGGTCCGTTCACATTCGCGATAAAGAGTGCGCGCTGTGTTTTACCAATGGTAAAGGCGCAACTAAAAAGGCGGCGCTGGCTTCCGCGCTGGGCGAATATTTCGAACGTCTGTCTACCAACTACTTCTTCGCGGACTTCTGGTTAGGCGATACCATCGCCAACGGTCCCTTCGTTCATTATCCGAACGAAAAGTGGTTCCCGCTGACGGAAGATGATGAAGTACCGGAAGGCCTGCTGGATGCCCGCCTGCGCGCCTTTTACGATCCGGACGATCAACTGACCGCCAGCATGCTCGTGGATCTGCAATCCGGCAACGACGAGCGCGGCGTCTGCGGCCTGCCGTTTACCCGTCAATCAGACGGCGAAACCGTCTATATTCCGATGAACATTGTCGGCAACTTGTACGTTTCCAACGGCATGTCAGCGGGTAATACCCCGAATGAAGCGCGCGTGCAGGGCTTGTCTGAAGTCTTTGAGCGTCATATCAAAAACCGTATCATCGCAGAGAGCATCAGCCTGCCGGAGATCCCGGCTGAAGTAATGGCGCGCTATCCGGGCGTCGTTGAATCTATCGCCAAACTGGAAGCCGAAGGTTTCCCGATCTTCGCCTACGATGGCTCTCTTGGTGGTAAATATCCGGTTATCTGCGTAGTCCTGTTTAACCCGGCTAACGGCACCTGCTTCGCCTCTTTCGGCGCCCATCCGGATTTCGGCGTGGCGCTGGAGCGTACTGTTACCGAACTGCTACAAGGCCGCAGTCTGAAAGATCTCGACGTCTTTACCCCTCCGACCTTTGATGACGAAGAAGTTGCCGAGCACGCCAACCTGGAAACTCACTTCATTGATTCCAGCGGCCTGATCTCCTGGGATATGTTTAAACAGGATGCCGACTATCCGTTCGTTGACTGGAATTTCTCCGGCAGCACTGAAGAAGAGTTCGCCACCCTGATGGCTATCTTCAAAGCTGAAGATAAAGAAGTCTATATCGCCGACTACGAACATCTGAGCGTCTACGCCTGCCGGATCATCGTTCCGGGGATGTCCGATATTTATCCGGCGGAAGACCTGTGGCTCGCTAATAACAGCATGGGCGCACACCTGCGCGACACTATTCTCTCCCTGCCGGGTAGCGAGTGGGAAAAAGAAGATTATCTGGCGCTCATCGAGCAAATGGACGATGAAGGACTTGATGATTTCACGCGCGTCCGCGAACTATTAGGCCTGGCAACCGGCAAAGACAATGGCTGGTATACCCTGCGTATCGGCGAGCTGAAAGCGATGCTGGCTTTGGCCGGCGGCGACCTTGAACAGGCGTTGATTTGGACAGAGTGGACCATGGAATTCAATGCCTCCATCTTCAGCCCTGAGCGCGCCAACTATTATCGCTGCCTGCAAACGCTGCTGTTGCTTAGCCAGGAAGAAGAGCGCCAGCCGCTGCAGTACCTGAATGCCTTCATCCGTATGTATGGCGCGGATGCTGTGGAAGCCGCTAGCGCCGCCCTGAGCGGAGAGGCGCCATTCTATGGCCTTCAGGCGGTCGATAACGATCTGCGCGCTTTCCCGGCACATCAGTCTTTACTGAAGGCCTACGAAAAGCTGCAGCGGGCAAAAGCGGCCTTCTGGGCCAAATAACCCATTAGGGGTAAACCATAACGTTACGGGGCCGCCAGCGGCTCCGTTTTTTTATGATTTGCTCCAAAACCACGCCATTTTGTAGGTGCAAAGTTAACTATAAGTAAAATCCAAACATTGATGATATTTAGATTGTTAATTTTAATAAAAATACTCCATTTTAATTAACCGTAAACAATGGTCACTCATGGAAATTTTCAACATTATTTGCAAATATTAAAATTTAGTTTTTCATTAAAAATCAAAAAGATAAAGCCACAACAGGCTAATTCCACACGCAAAATGGGCCTATGACTCCGGTAGGATATGATCTACATCAAATTCCCTTCTATAATGCTTTGTTAGTATCACACCGCCAACTTATATAAAGAGAGAGTTAGTGTGAAAGCTGACAACCCTTTTGATCTTTTACTCCCTGCCGCGATGGCGAAAGTCGCCGAAGAAGCAGGTGTCTATAAAGCGACGAAACATCCGCTGAAGACGTTTTATCTGGCGATTACCGCAGGTGTCTTCATCTCCATCGCTTTTGTGTTTTATATCACGGCGACCACCGGTACTGCCGCAATGCCTTTCGGGATTGCCAAACTTATCGGCGGGGTATGCTTCTCACTAGGTCTGATTCTTTGCGTCATCTGCGGTGCTGACCTTTTCACCTCGACCGTACTGATCGTCGTGGCGAAAGCCAGCGGGCGTATTACCTGGGGTCAGCTGGCAAAAAACTGGCTTAACGTCTATGTTGGAAACCTGATCGGCGCGCTGCTGTTTGTACTGTTAATGTGGTTATCAGGCGAATATATGACTGCCAACGGCGGCTGGGGCTTAAATGTTCTGCAAACTGCAGACCACAAAATGCACCACACGTTTATTGAAGCCGTCTGCCTGGGTATCCTGGCTAATCTGATGGTGTGTCTGGCAGTCTGGATGAGCTACTCCGGCCGCAGCCTGATGGACAAAGCGATGATCATGGTGTTGCCGGTTGCGATGTTTGTCGCCAGCGGCTTTGAACACAGCATCGCGAATATGTTTATGATCCCGATGGGTATCGTAATTCGCAACTTTGCGAGCCCGGAATTCTGGACCGCTATCGGTTCAACTCCGGAGAGTTTTTCTCACTTAACCATTATGAACTTTATCACTGATAACCTGATTCCAGTCACTATCGGAAACATCATCGGCGGTGGTTTGTTGGTTGGGTTGACGTACTGGGTCATTTACCTGCGTGGCGACGATCATCATTAATGGTTGTCTCAGGCAGTAAATAAAAAATCCACTTAAGAAGGTAGGTGTTACATGTCCGAGCTTAATGAAAAGTTAGCCACAGCCTGGGAAGGTTTTGCGAAAGGTGACTGGCAGAACGAAGTCAACGTACGTGACTTTATCCAGAAAAACTACACCCCATATGAAGGTGACGAATCCTTCCTGGCTGGCGCAACTGATGCGACCACCAAGCTGTGGGACAGCGTAATGGAAGGCGTTAAACAGGAAAACCGCACTCACGCGCCTGTTGATTTCGACACTTCCCTCGCATCCACCATCACTTCTCACGACGCGGGCTACATCGAGAAAGCGCTCGAGAAAATCGTTGGTCTGCAAACTGAAGCTCCGCTGAAACGTGCGATTATCCCGTTCGGCGGTATCAAAATGGTTGAAGGTTCCTGCAAAGCGTACAATCGCGAACTGGACCCGATGCTGAAAAAAATCTTCACCGAGTACCGTAAGACTCACAACCAGGGCGTATTTGACGTATATACCCCGGACATCCTGCGCTGCCGTAAATCCGGCGTACTGACCGGTCTGCCGGATGCTTACGGCCGTGGTCGTATCATCGGTGACTATCGTCGCGTTGCGCTGTACGGTATCGACTTCCTGATGAAAGACAAATTCGCCCAGTTCAACTCGCTGCAGGCGAAACTGGAAAGCGGCGAAGATCTGGAAGCAACCATCCGTCTGCGTGAAGAAATTGCTGAACAGCATCGCGCGCTGGGTCAGATCAAAGAGATGGCGGCTAAATATGGCTACGACATCTCCGGTCCGGCGACTACCGCTCAGGAAGCTATTCAGTGGACCTACTTCGGTTACCTGGCCGCCGTTAAATCTCAGAACGGCGCGGCAATGTCCTTCGGTCGTACTTCCAGCTTCCTGGATATCTACATCGAACGTGACCTGCAGGCGGGTAAAATCACCGAGCAAGACGCGCAGGAAATGGTTGACCACCTGGTCATGAAACTGCGTATGGTTCGCTTCCTGCGTACCCCGGAATATGATGAACTGTTCTCCGGCGACCCGATTTGGGCAACGGAATCTATCGGTGGTATGGGCGTTGACGGCCGTACTCTGGTAACCAAAAACAGCTTCCGCTTCCTGAACACCCTGTACACCATGGGGCCGTCTCCGGAGCCGAACATCACCATCCTGTGGTCTGAAAAACTGCCGCTGAGCTTTAAGAAATTCGCCGCTAAAGTATCCATCGATACCTCTTCTCTGCAGTACGAGAACGATGACCTGATGCGCCCGGACTTCAACAACGACGATTACGCTATCGCATGCTGCGTAAGCCCGATGATTGTTGGTAAACAAATGCAGTTCTTCGGCGCTCGCGCTAACCTCGCGAAAACCATGCTGTATGCTATCAACGGCGGCGTTGATGAAAAACTGAAAATGCAGGTTGGTCCGAAATCTGAACCGATCAAAGGCGACGTCCTGAACTTCGACGAAGTTATGGAGCGCATGGATCACTTCATGGACTGGCTGGCTAAACAGTACGTCACCGCGCTGAACATCATTCATTACATGCACGACAAGTACAGCTACGAAGCCTCTCTGATGGCGCTGCACGACCGTGACGTTATCCGCACCATGGCGTGTGGTATCGCAGGTCTGTCCGTTGCTGCTGACTCCCTGTCTGCTATCAAATATGCGAAAGTTAAACCGATTCGTGACGAAGACGGTCTGGCTGTTGACTTCGAAATCGAAGGCGAATATCCGCAGTTTGGTAACAACGATGCTCGCGTCGATGACATGGCCGTTGACCTGGTTGAACGTTTCATGAAGAAAATTCAGAAACTGCATACCTACCGCAACGCTATCCCGACTCAGTCCGTTCTGACCATCACTTCTAACGTCGTGTATGGTAAGAAAACCGGTAACACCCCAGATGGTCGTCGCGCTGGCGCGCCGTTCGGACCAGGTGCTAACCCGATGCACGGCCGTGACCAGAAAGGCGCTGTAGCCTCTCTGACTTCCGTTGCTAAACTGCCGTTTGCTTACGCTAAAGATGGTATCTCTTACACCTTCTCTATCGTGCCGAACGCGCTGGGTAAAGATGACGAAGTTCGTAAGACCAACCTGGCGGGCCTGATGGATGGTTACTTCCACCACGAAGCGTCCATCGAAGGTGGTCAGCACCTGAACGTGAACGTCATGAACCGCGAAATGCTGCTCGACGCGATGGAAAACCCGGAAAAATATCCGCAACTGACCATCCGTGTATCTGGCTACGCAGTACGTTTTAACTCCCTGACTAAAGAACAGCAGCAGGATGTTATTACCCGTACCTTCACTCAGACCATGTAATTCCCTGTCTGACTGAAAAAGCGTACAATAAAGGCCCCACATCAGTGGGGCCTTTTTAACACGTGATTCCCTGCCCCAGCCTGCTTTGCCAGTTATCTATACTTTGGGTACCTGTCAAAACAGACTTAACACAGCCGGTTTGAGCTGTGCATCACAGGCCCTGGAGGGCCGAACCCGGAGATATCACCGCAATGTCAACTATTGGTCGTATTCACTCCTTTGAATCCTGTGGCACCGTCGATGGCCCAGGCATCCGCTTTATTACCTTCTTCCAGGGCTGCCTGATGCGCTGCCTTTACTGCCATAACCGCGACACCTGGGATACCCATGGCGGTAAAGAAATCACCGTTGAAGAATTGATGAAAGAAGTGGTGACCTATCGCCACTTTATGAATGCTTCCGGCGGCGGCGTCACCGCCTCCGGCGGCGAGGCGATCCTGCAGGCTGAATTTGTCCGCGACTGGTTCCGCGCCTGTAAAAAAGAAGGTATCCACACCTGTCTGGATACCAACGGCTTCGTACGTCGCTACGATCCCGTGATTGACGAGCTGCTGGAAGTCACCGATCTGGTGATGCTTGACCTTAAGCAGATGAACGATGAAATCCACCAGAACCTGGTCGGCGTTTCTAACCATCGTACGCTGGAGTTCGCCCAGTATCTGTCGAAGAAAGGGATTAACGTGTGGATCCGCTACGTCGTGGTTCCCGGCTGGTCTGATGATGACGATTCCGCGCATCGTCTGGGTGAGTTTACCCGCGATATGGGTAACGTCGAGAAAATCGAACTCCTGCCCTACCATGAGCTGGGTAAACACAAATGGGTGGCAATGGGCGAAGAGTACAAACTTGACGGCGTACACCCACCGAAGAAAGAGACCATGGAGCGGGTAAAAGGCATCCTGGAGCAGTATGGCCATAAGGTGATGTACTAAACTAGCAGCGGGCCGGAGGTACTCTCACCACGGCCCGCAACTATAATAGTATCAATCCCGCCGATAACGCCACACTATGAACGCAATACCGTCTGCCCACAGGAACATTCATTTCATAAACGGACTACGCGCGGCCTTCGCCGCGCGCCAGAATGTTTACGCGTGTGCCACCGGCGTCGGATGATGCCCGGCTTTGCGCAGCAGCGTCAGCAGGTAAATAAACGATACGCTGGCGATCATAATAAACAGTAGGTTATCAGAGAAGTTCTGCATCAGCATTGCCGTCAGGGTCGGCCCCAGCAGGCTGCCGATGGTATAGCTCATCAGCAGCGCCTGGTTCATCGCCACCAGTTGATGGTGTTCAACCTTCTCGCAGGCCCAGGCCATCGCCACCGGATACAGAGTAAAACCGGATGCGCCGAGCACAAAAAGCGCGGGAGCCATTGCCGCCTGGCTCAGCATCGCCAGACAGCCCAGAATCACCACAAAGACCTGTACGCGCAGCACCAGCAGGCGGCCATAGCGGTCCGCCAGACGCCCGACCGGCCACTGCCCGAGAATGCCTGCGCTTACCATCACCGCCATCCAGAAACCAATACCCGAATCGCTGACGCCCTGATGATTTAGCCACAGCGGCATCAGGCCGTACAGTGAACCAAGCACGATGCCGGAAATGATGCAGCCATTCACACCGTGGCGCGCCTGACGCAGTTTCAGCATCGGCCAGATACGTACCGTTTCATGCGGCTCGTCGGCCTGGCTCATAATACGTGTAAACATTAGCGGCAGGATCGCCGCCAGCGCCAGGCCGGTAACCCACGGCAGCACGCTCATTAAATCGGTCGGTAATTTGCTGACCATCAGTTGGCCCAATACGGTACCGATGTAATAGACCATCATGTACGCCGCCAGCAGTCGACCGCGGCTGCGGGAAGTACCGCTGCACACCAGCGCGCTTTCCACCACCACCCAGATCATCGCGCAGCCCACCCCGGCAATAAAACGCCAGCTCAGCCATGTCCAGAAGCCGAGCGTAATACCCAGGCCAACGCAGCCAACGGCAAAAATTAATGACGCCAGGTAATAGCTACGGTTAAACCCCAGACGTTTAATGACCCAACCGGCAAATAACGTGCCCACCAGATTGCCGGTAAAATAAGAGGAGCCGACCATCCCAACCTGCCAGGTTGGCATATTTTCATGGGCGAGCCAGAGTGGGACAAGCGTATTTAAAACCGCGATTGCCAGCGTCAACAGAAGCAGGCCACAGAGCAACATTTGCACTGGGCGAGTGTAGATGGTCATGGGTGTTAACCGTGAGGAAGTTCAGATTTCGTGCGCATCATGACACCGCTGTAAACATTGTCAATCCGCCAGAATTCAGGCCTGACGCGGTTTTCAGGGCAACGATAGAAGTTTTTTATCCAGCGGAACGGTAACGGAATTATTCTTTATATTATTCCATTGTTTTTATTAATTTATTGGAAAACGAAGAAGGAAATATCAGTAGAAAAATTTCATCAATCAACCGCATTTTTTAATCACGCCGGAATAAACTTCCGGCGTGATTACTCGCGATTAACTGGCGATTGCCATACCGACGGTCATATGCAGACCATAGAATACGCCGCGACCAATCATCTCACCAACCAGCACCAGCGCAAACGCCAGGCCCAACAGCGGCAATGCGGGCTGATAACCTTTAAGCTGCGGTACAATCCAGCAGACCAGCGCCAGCACTAATGCGACCGTCCGCCATGCCATCAATGAACCATAATCCGGCACCAGCGCCGAAGCCTGCTGAATCGAACTATGAATAGTCGCCAACTCGCTGCCCTGGATCAGCGCGACGGTCACGCTAATCACCAACGCCACCAGCATAATCACCGGCAATAAACGCATCGCCCAACCATCTACGCCCGCGACACGCAGCAGCAGATAACCCAATAGCGGCCCGCCGATAAACAGGGTCAGGAAGAAGTTGAGCGGCGTCCAGATGGTGTACCAGGTGGGCACGGTATCGATGGTGTTATATACGCGGATCATCATCCAGACGAAGATGACGCCGAGGATCATGGTGACGACCAGCCACAGACTACGCAGCCCAGACGACAGTTTATTTACCACCGCCAGCAGCCAGCCAATACCACCGACGGCAAAGAAAAGCGCGCCGCTGGCGATTTCATTGCTTAACGATGATGCGCCAACGCGGTTCAGCGAATTGAACGCGCGCATAGGTGAACCAAGGTGCATGGTGGAGGCGATAAAGCCGATCCCCATCAGCACCCATAGCCCAAACATGCTCATTATCACCCGCTGCTGCTGCTCGCGCGAAAGTTCGCCCTTCATCAACGCCAGCGCGAGAACGATAAAGCCCCCGGCGACGCATTGACCAAAGACCGTGAAAATCATCAACGGCCATTCATGCCATCCATTTCCCATTTCAGACCTCCTTCGGATTGGCCAGATAGCCGGTGGTATCCCCACACGGACGGCTGTTGGCGTTAGGTTTTATCACAATGCTCGGCCTGGTGAAGTGCGCTGAAGGCAGCGGCGCCACGGCGGCCAGCTGGCCGTGTTTTTCCCGCAGTTCGGCAATCGGCCCGAAGTCCAGCGCGCGCAGCGGGCAGGACTCGACGCAAATCGGTTTCTTGCCTTGTGCGACACGCTCGTGACAGCCGTCGCATTTGGTCATATGCCCTTTGGCGGCGTTGTACTGCGGCGCGCCATACGGGCAGGCCATATGGCAGTAGCGACAGCCGATGCACACCTCTTCATTGACCACCACAAAACCGTCTTCGCGCTTGTGCATCGCCCCGCTCGGGCAGACCTTGGTGCACGCCGGGTCTTCGCAGTGGTTACAGGCGATAGAGAGGTAATAGGCGAAAACGTTCTGATTCCAGACGCCGTTGTCCTCCTGCCAGTCGCCGCCGGCATACTCATAGATACGACGGAAGCTGACGTCCGGCGTCAGGTTCTTGTAGTCTTTACAGGCCAGCTCGCAGGTTTTGCAACCGGTGCAACGGGCGGAATCGATAAAAAATCCATACTGAGTTGTCATCGGTTACTCCTTACAGCTTTTCAACCTGGACGAGGTTGGTATGCGATGGGTTGCCTTTCGCCAACGGCGACGGACGTTGAGTCGTCAGCACGTTAATGCTGCCGGCCTGATCCACGCGTGAAGCGTCCGGGTTATACCAGGCGCCCTCGCCCAGCGCGACAACGCCCGGCATCATACGCGGCGTCACTTTCGCTTCGATATGCACTTCGCCGCGGTCGTTGAAAATGCGAATGCGATCGCCGTTGGCGATGCCGCGTGTGTGCGCATCGATCGGGTTAATCCACATCTCCTGGCGGCAGGCTGCCTGCAGGACATCAACGTTGCCATAAGTTGAGTGGACGCGAGACTTGTAGTGGAAGCCCGTCAGCTGTAGCGGATATTTGGCGGACAACGGATCGTTGTAGTTTTCAAACCCCGGGGTGTAGATCGGCAGCGGATCGATCACATCGCCTTCCGGCAGTTCCCAGGTCGCGGCAATTTTGGCAAGCTCCTGGGAATAGATTTCGATTTTGCCCGATGGCGTAGTCAGCGGATTGGCCTGCGGATCTTCACGGAAGGCTTTATACGCCACATGATGCCCCTGCGGGTCACGCTGCTTGAAGATCCCCTGCTGGCGGAAAGTATCGAAATCCGGCAGTTCGGGAATCGCTTTACGCGACTGCTCATACAAATAGCGCATCCAGCCTTCCTGAGTGCGGCCTTCGGTAAACTTCTCCGCCACTCCCATGCGTTTCGCCAACTCGGTGGTCATCTCATAGATGGTTTTGCATTCGAAACGCGGTTTAATCGCCTGGTCGGCAAAGATGACGTAAGACATATTGCCGCAGGAGGCATCCAGCGCGAAGTCCATCTGCTCCGAGGCGGTACAGTCCGGCAGCAGAATATCGGCGTATTTCGCAGACGACGTCATGTGGCAGTCGATTACCACAATCATTTCGCACTTCTTATCGTCCTGCAGGATTTCGTGGGTGCGGTTGATCTCGGAGTGTTGGTTGATCAGGCAGTTACCCGCGTAGTTCCAGATCATCTTGATCGGTACATCGAGCTTATCTTTGCCGCGTACGCCATCACGCAGCGCGGTCATTTCCGGACCACGTTCAATCGCGTCGGTCCACATAAACATGGAGATGCTGGTCTCTACCGGGTTATCCAGCGTCGGCATGCGCTCGAAAGGCAGGCTATATGATCCTTCACGCGCGCCGCTATTACCGCCATTGATCCCAACGTTACCGGTCAGAATGGCGAGCATGGAGATGGCGCGGGTGGCGATTTCGCCGTTGGCGTGACGCTGCGGTCCCCATCCCTGGCTGATATACGCCGGCTTCGCCGTCGCAATCTCGCGAGCCAGTTTCACAATGCGCTCACGCGGGATCCCGGTAATGGTGGATGCCCACTCCGGCGTTTTAGCGATACCGTCGGAGCCCTGACCAAGGATGTAAGCTTTATAATGTCCATTAGACGGCGCATCGGCAGGCAACGTTTTCTCGTCGTAGCCGACGCAGTATTTATCGAGGAAGGGCTGATCGACCAGATTTTCAGTAATCATCACCCACGCCAGCGCTGAAATGAGCGCCGCGTCGGTTCCCGGACGAATTGGGATCCATTCATCTTCACGCCCGGCTCCGGTGTCGGTATAGCGCGGATCGATAATGATCATGCGGGCATTGGATTTCTGCCGCGCCTGCTCAAGGTAGTAAGTGACCCCGCCGCCGCTCATGCGCGTTTCGCCAGGGTTATTGCCGAACAGCACCACTAACTGACTATTTTCGATATCCGACGGGCTGTTGCCATCGGCCCAACCACCATAGGTGTAATTCAAACCAGCCGCAATCTGCGCCGATGAATAGTCGCCATAATGATTGAGATAGCCGCCGCAGCAGTTCATCAGACGAGCAATCAGGGTTTTACCCGGCGGCCAGGAGCGAGTCAGAGTCCCGCCGAGCGTACCGGTTCCGTAGTTCAGATAGATAGATTCGTTGCCATAATCTTTAATCAGGCGCTGCATATTGCTGGCGATAGTGTCGAACGCCTCTTCCCAGCTAATTTGTTCGAATTTTCCTTCACCGCGTTTGCCGACGCGCTTCATCGGATATTTCAGCCGGTCGGGGTTATAGACGCGGCGGCGCATAGAGCGGCCGCGCAAACAGGCGCGAACCTGATGCAGACCGTCATAGTTATCGTCGCCGGTATTATCGGTTTCTACATACTTAATCGCGCCATCAACCACGTGCATACGCAGCGGGCAACGGCTGCCGCAGTTAACGGTACAGGCGCTCCAGACCACTTTCTCACTGACTGGCGCCAGCGTATCAGCGGCGTGCGCAATACGCGTGAAGGGTAAGGTCAATGCGTTGCTGGCCATCGCCAAACCGCCTATCGCCGTGGTTTTCATCAAACCACGTCGGCTAACTTCGGCAGCCAGTAAAGCATCGGGGGCTTTGATTTTCATAGATACTCGCTTTGGTTGCTCACAATAAGCTGACAATCGTTATATAATTTTATATATATCGGATTTTATTGGCTTTTTATGCTGTATTAATCCAAAGGGAGTATCACCGGATTTACTGAGGGGATTATTGCCCGGTATCAATAAGGATATAAAAAAAGCGCCCGCAGGCGCTTTTAAGGAAAGAGCAGAAAAGATTAACCGATATACTCGAGGCCGCGCATATACGGGCGCAGGACTTCCGGGATCTCGATACGGCCATCGGCCTGCTGATAGTTTTCCATCACCGCAACCAGCGTACGGCCAACCGCCAGACCAGAACCATTCAGGGTGTGAACGAGACGAGTCTTTTTGTCGGACTTGCTGCGGCAACGCGCCTGCATACGACGCGCCTGGAAATCCCAGACGTTGGAGCAGGAAGAAATTTCGCGATAGGTATCCTGCGCCGGAACCCACACTTCGAGGTCATAGGTTTTACAGGCGCTAAAGCCCATATCGCCGGAACACAGCGCTACCTTACGGTACGGCAGACCCAGCAGTTGCAGAACCTTCTCAGCGTGGCCGGTCATCTCTTCCAGCGCCGCCATAGAGTCTTCCGGACGTACGATCTGCACCATTTCAACTTTGTCGAACTGGTGCATACGGATCAGACCGCGAGTATCACGACCATAGGAACCCGCTTCAGAACGGAAGCACGGCGTATGGGCGGTCATTTTGATCGGCAGATCGTCTTCGTCGATGATTTCGTCGCGGACCAGGTTGGTCAGCGGCACTTCGGCGGTCGGAATCAACGCATAGTTGCTGCTATCGGCTTCTTCTTCCAGCGGACGAGTATGGAACAGGTCGCCGGCGAATTTCGGCAACTGGCCAGTTCCATACAGCGTGTCCTGGTTCACCAGATAAGGAACATAGTTCTCGCTATAGCCGTGCTGTTCGGTGTGCAGATCCAGCATAAACTGCGCCAGCGCGCGGTGCAGGCGGGCCAGCTGGCCTTTCATCACCACGAAACGGGAACCGGTCAGCTTAACGGCGGCGGCGAAGTCCAGCCCCCCGTGCATTTCACCCAGCGTAACATGGTCGCGCACCTCGAAATCGAACTGACGCGGTGTACCCCAGCGGCTGACTTCAACGTTGTCGTTTTCGTCGCGGCCAACCGGCACGTCATCGTGAGGAATGTTCGGGATCGCCAGCGCGATATCGCGAATTTCCGCCAGCAGCGTTTCCAGCTCGGACTTCGCGGCATCCAGCTGTTCGCCAAGCTTGTTCACTTCCAGGCGTAATGGCTCGATATCTTCCCCGCGCGCTTTCGCCTGGCCAATGGATTTCGATCGGGAGTTACGCTCCGCCTGCAGGTTTTCGGTTTGAACCTGCAGAACTTTACGACGCTCTTCAAGAGCGCGCAGTTTATCTACATCCAGCTTAAAGCCCCGGCGTGCCAGTTTTTCTGCGACTGCGTCTGGCTCGGTACGCAGCAGATTGGGATCGAGCATGCTTATCCTGTGCTTATCGAATTTAAATAGGAAAAATGGCCGCAAACTACGGCCACGGAAATATAGGTAATAACCTTACCGCAACGCCACAATTAGCGGTAGCGTTTTATCTGGCTATTTTGATCCAGTTCGGCAAGCCAGGCGAGCTTTTCAGCGATTTTGCCCTCGAGCCCCCTGTTTGTTGGCTGATAATAGCGCGTTTGCGCCATTTCCTGCGGGAAATACTGCTCGCCGGCGGCGTAGGCGTTAGGTTCATCGTGCGCGTAGCGGTATTCCTGACCATAGCCCATCTCTTTCATGAGTTTGGTCGGGGCATTGCGTAAATGAACCGGCACGTCGTAATCAGGGCGATCGCGGGCGTCGGCCAACGCAGCCTTAAAGGCGGTGTACACCGCATTACTCTTCGGCGCGCAGGCCAGATAAACAATAGCCTGAGCAATAGCCCGTTCGCCTTCTGCCGGCCCGACGCGGGTAAAACAATCCCACGCGGAAATGGCCACCTGCATAGCCCGGGGATCGGCGTTGCCGACATCCTCAGAAGCGATAGCCAGACAACGGCGCGCAACATACAGCGGGTCGCCGCCCGCGGTAATGATCCGTGCGTACCAGTATAATGCCGCATCCGGGGCGCTACCGCGCACCGACTTATGTAACGCGGAAATAAGATCGTAAAAACGGTCGCCTTTATTATCAAAACGCGCGCTACGCTCGCCGGCAATTTCGGTAAGCAGTTCGGCTTTCAGCACTCGCTTGCCCGAATCGTCGCTTTCAGCCATATCGGCCATCATTTCTAACGTGTTCAATGCCCGACGCGCGTCGCCGTTGACCAGTTCGGCAATAGCCTTGCGAGTTTCATCTGGCAGGACAATATCTTGCCCGCCGTAGCCGCGCGCTTTATCGCCCATCGCCTGGTTAAGCACCTGCTCGATATCATCCGTGGTCAGCGACTTAAGTAAATAGACGCGGGCGCGGGAAAGCAAAGCGGAATTAAGTTCGAATGACGGGTTTTCGGTCGTCGCGCCAATAAAAGTAATGGTGCCATCTTCGATGTGCGGCAGAAAGGCGTCCTGCTGACTTTTATTGAAACGATGCACTTCGTCTACAAACAGGATAGTGCGCCGACCGGCGTTGCGGTTTTGCCGCGCGCGCTCGATAGCTTCGCGGATCTCTTTGACGCCAGAGGTGACAGCTGAGATACGTTCGACATCGGCATTGGCGTAGCGTGCAATCACTTCCGCAAGGGTAGTTTTACCGGTGCCCGGCGGCCCCCACAGGATCATCGAGTGCAGATGCCCGGCCTCAATCGCCCGCGGTAGCGGTTTACCCGGCGCCAGCAGGTGCTGCTGGCCAATGTACTGCGCTAAATTTTCTGGCCGCATACGGGCGGCCAGAGGTTGAAACGCGTTATCGGAAAAATCGAGCGAAAAGTTGCTCACATTCGCCTCTACTTACGTTGATCGTCCACCGTCACCCCTTGCGGCGGTGTAAAAGTGAACTTAGATGCGTCGACGGCGCCATTCTGCTGCGACTTCAGCTGGTAGCTGCTGCGCTGATCGTCTTGCTCAACAGCGCTGAACTGATGGATAGTGCCGTCACGGCCCACATTGATTGTGAACTGCTTCAGGTTGCCGTTACCGCTTTTCGGCGTCAGCACAAAATCATCGCCGTTTTGCTTGATGTTGTATTGCTGCCAGTCCGCTGACTGGTTGCGGGCGATCAGCATGAACGGCGTGTTGCTGGTCGCGTTTTTCAGCCAGGTCGCGGTTGCCTGCTCGACAAACGGGTTGTAGAACCACAGCGTTTTCCCATCCGACACCAGAATACTTTCATCCGGCTGAGTCATATGCCAGTTGAACAGATTCGGGCGTTTCACCCACAAATCGCCCTGCCCGTCCTGCACGGCATTGCCGCTTGCGTCGGTTACTTTCTGAGTGAAGCTGGCATGGAAGCTGCTAACTTTATCCAGACGGCTTTTTAAGTCGCCGGCAGCGTCTGCCCAAACCTGGCTTACCACGAAGCCAGACAATAATGCACAGGTGATGGCAAGTTTCTTCATTGTTGATCCTTATTGTGCGTCACTCCCGACGCGGGAGCCTGTTCTGTCTCTACTGTAGAGCCGTTGATAACAACGGAATAGCAGAACAGGCTGATTTTGCGCTTATTTACCGAACTTTGCACTTACTCGAAGGGCGGCGGCGCCAGGACTTCACGGTTACCATTATGGCCCTGCTCACTGACGATCCCCTGGGCTTCCATCTGCTCAATGATACGCGCCGCGCGGTTATAGCCGATGCGGAACTGACGCTGTACTCCGGAGATCGAGGCTTTGCGTTTCTCGGTCACGAAGTTGACCGCCTGGTCGAACAGCGGATCCAGCTCTTCGCCGCCATCAAAGCCGCCACTACCGCCTTCGCTTTCGCTGTCGGAGGTAATGCCGTCAACATACTGCGGACGACCGCGCGCTTTCCAGTCCTGAACCACGGCGTGTACTTCCTGGTCACGGACAAACGCGCCATGCACGCGAACCGGCATCGTGGAGTTAGGCCCGGAATAGAGCATATCACCCATGCCCAGCAGCGATTCTGCGCCGCCCTGGTCAAGGATGGTGCGCGAGTCAATCTTGCTTGATACGGTAAAGGCGATACGCGTCGGGATGTTGGCCTTGATAAGACCGGTAATCACGTCAACTGACGGACGCTGGGTCGCCAGCACCAGGTGAATACCCGCCGCGCGCGCTTTCTGCGCCAGACGCGCAATAAGCTCTTCTACCTTCTTACCGACGGTCATCATCAGATCGGCGAATTCATCCACCAGTACCACGATATACGGCAGTTTTTCCAGCACCGGATGTACGGCATCCATGCTGTCGCCCGGTTTCCAGTACGGATCCGGGATCGGACGTCCCATACGCGCGGCTTCAGCGATCTTCTCGTTGTAGCCCGCCAGATTACGCACGCCCAGCGCCGACATCAGCTTATAACGGCGCTCCATTTCGTTGACGCTCCAGCGCAGCGCATTAGCGGCGTCTTTCATGTCGGTGACCACTTCCGTCAGCAGATGCGGGATACCTTCGTACACCGACAGCTCAAGCATTTTCGGGTCGATCATGATGAAACGCACGTCTTCCGGCTGCGCCTTGTAGAGCATGCTGAGGATCATGGCGTTCACGCCAACCGATTTACCAGAACCGGTGGTACCGGCAACCAGCAGATGCGGCATTTTCGCCAGATCGGCCACCACCGGATCGCCGGCGATATCTTTACCCAGCACCACGGTAAGCGGCGATGGGTTCTCGCGGAATTTCGGACAATCGAGCACTTCGCGCAGGTATACGGTCTGGCGTTTTTTGTTCGGTAATTCCAGGCCGACGTAAGGTTTACCCGGAATAACTTCCACCACACGTACCGCCACGGTCGACAGCGAACGCGCAAGGTCGCGCGACAGGTTAGAGATTCGCGCGGCCTTCACCCCAGGCGCGAGGTTCAGCTCGAAGCGGGTGATCACCGGGCCAGGCGAGTAGTTCACCACATCCGCTTTGATGCGGAAATCGGCGAGACGCGCTTCGACCAGGCGCGCCATCTGCTCAAGCGCAAAGGTATCAACAGGTTCAACTTCGCTCGGCGGCGGCGTCAGGAGATCCAGCGACGGCAGCGGAGTCGTCGGTCTTTGCAGCGGACGGCTGTCGCCATTACGCATCAGCAATGGATGAATAAGGCTATCCTGGGGCTGCGGCGCGGGCGGCTGATAACCCTGCGGAGCAACCGGCTGTTGCTGCTGCACTGGCTGTTGCTGCTGCATTGGCTGTTGAGCAGTCTGATAAGCCTGCGGCTGCGGCGCTACCGGCTGATGGTGTACGGGCGGCTGCGCAGGTTGATAAGCCTGCTGCGGCGCGGCTGCCGGTTGTTGGTAGTGCTGAGCCGGTTGCTGGGGCTGTACTTCCGGCGTCGGCATAAACAGCGGCTCGCTCGGACCATCATTGACCAGCGTTTTCATCGGCGAGAACTCATAGTCCGCCGGTGAGAAAGGATTGGCTCCCGGCGGCTGCTCGCTGGCATAGCGCTGCTGCTGGGTCGCGGCAAACTGGCGAGCCAGTTCCGCTTCAGCGGCTGCGTCTTCGTCCTGCTCATCGCTTTCTGACTCCCAGGACTCGCCATAGCGCTGTTGCTGGGTTGCGGCAAACTGGCGCGCCAGCTCGTCTTGTTCCAGCGCATCGGCTTCTTCGTCGCTCAACGGCTCGTTATCGTAATGCTGTTCCAGCTCGGCCCGACGCGCGCGCTCTTCAGCAATACGCTGAGACGGCAGCTTAATGCCATAGGAAGCAAGCTCCCGCCGCGTCGGCACGCGGACGCGATTCGGACGCGGCAATTTCGGACCGATGCCTTCTTTAACCTGTACCCGCGGGCCGCTGGATGCCGGACTGAAAACTGGCGCTGCGTCGGCGGCGGCTGACGCCGCTGAAGCGGCTGCGGCTGCGCTGCCAGACGTCGTGGCCTGATGAACGCCAGCGGCGACGGCGGTCACAGCGGCGGCATCGACGGACGGCATGGATGGGGCAGCCGGGGCGGTTATCGGTTTGGTTGCTACCGGGCTCGCCGGTTCAGGAATTGGCTGATACCAGGACTCCAGCAACTCACGCTCGCGCGCACGTTTCTCTTCGACTTCCTCGAAGTAGTACATCGGCGGGCGTTTAGTTTCTTCCTGAGGCGCTTCAGGCTCAGCGGCAGGCGCCGGTTCCTGATGGTAAACAGGCTGTTGAACAGCCGGTTCAGGCTGATAAACCGGCGGTTGCTGCGGGGCGTACTCAGGCTGATACACCGGTTGCTGCGGATGCACGGCTTCCGGCTGATAAACCGGCGGCTGCTGCGGCGCGTACTCAGGCTGATACACCGGTTGCTGCGGATGCGCGGCTTCCGGCTGGTAAACCGGCGGCTGCTGCGGCGCGTATTCAGGTTGATATACCGGCTGCTGCGGATGCGCAGTTTCCGGCTGGTAAACCGGCGGCTGCTGCGGCGCGTATTCAGGTTGATACACCGGCTGCTGCGGATGGGCAGCTTCCGGCGGGTAAACCGGCGGCTGCTGCGGCGCGTATTCAGGTTGATACACCGGCTGCTGCGGATGGGCGGCTTCCGGTTGATAAACCGGTGGCTGCTGCGGCGCGTATTCAGGTTGATACACCGGCTGCTGCGGATGGGCGGCTTCCGGTTGATAAACCGGTGGCTGCTGCGGCGCGTATTCCGGCTGATACACTGGTGGTTGCAGGTGGGCAGCCTCCGGTTGATATGCCTGCCCTGTCCCCTGCTCCGCCCATGCCTGCGGCACAGCTGCAGCGGCGGAAGCCGCGCCGATTGGGTCGGCAACCGTATGGCCATTCAGTAGTGGATCGTAAGGGTCTAAATCGCCAGGACGCGCGGCGCTGGCGCCTGAGAATAGGACATCATCGGCCGCGACAGGCGCGCCGCTGGCGCTATATTGTACGGCTTCCGCATCATCCATACGTTTACCGGAGAACAGTGCGGCATCCGTTTTACGCCCCATCGGATTGGCGAATTTTTCCGCCAGACGCTTACGACGCGCTAACGCGCTGCGCAAAATGCGGGCACGACGCGATTCCCGCGGCTGCGCGGTATCGTCGTCGTCTTCATCTTCATATTCCTCATCTTCATATTCGCCTTCATCAACCCAGGTATCGTCCCGACGGGTACGATTACTGGCAAAGGTCAAAATAGAAAGGATGGCGCCGCCGAGTTTCTCGGCAATGCTGACCCATGACCAGCCGGTGAACAGCGTTAAACCGGCGGCCCAGATGCATAGCAGAGCGATTGTACCGCCGCTGCTGTGCAGCAAAGGTTGCAATGTGGTGCTAAGCAGGCTGCCAATGACGCCGCCGGAGGCAAAGTACCAGATATCATCGGCGTTGATCGCCGCCAGACCGCAGGAGGTGAGAATGAGCGCCAGCGCGCCGATCAGGCGCAGCGAAACAGCAAAGTAATCGACGTATTCGTCATTTTCCTGATGACGCCATGCAAACCAGCAGCCGCCGATGATAATCACGGGGATGGTGTACGCCATTACGCCAAAGATGAAAAATAGCGTATCCGCCAGCCACGCTCCGGGCATGCCGCCCAGATTATGGATAGGCTCATGCCAGGCGGTCTGTGACCAACTGGGATCGGATGGATTAAAGCTCAGTAATGCCGCCATCAGCCAGATGGCAAAAAGAGAGCAAAGGATGAGTAACGCCTCAAGAACGCGGCGCCCGCTGCTTAGCTTCGTTAGTTTGACTTCTTTGTCTTCGGTGTATTCCTGGCTCAAGAAAGGCTCTCCAGGTATCAGGCAATTTCCTGCCTGCTGCTAAAACGGACAACAGCGCCGGGTCTCCCCGGCACTGTTGCTGTATGGATTAACAGGAGTGTAATCAAACTACGTCGATTTTGCACCTGTTCCGTGTTAGCGCGTCTTGATTACCAGACGATTACTCTGCTTGACTTCTTCCATAACCACGTAGGTACGGGTGTCGTTTACGCCCGGCAGGCGCAGCAGGGTTTCGCCCAGCAATTTACGATACGCTGACATGTCCGGTACGCGGGTTTTCAACAGATAGTCAAAATCACCGGATACCAGATGACACTCTTGAATTTCTTCAAGTTTTTGCACTGCGGCGTTAAATTGCTCAAACACATCCGGCGCACCACGATTCAGAGTAATCTCAACAAATACCAGAAGTGATGCATCCAGATAATGCGGGTTGAGCAGCGCCGTATAGCCCTGAATAAAACCCTGTCTTTCTAGTCGACGCACGCGCTCAAGGCAAGGCGTCGGAGAAAGTCCCACCCGTTTGGAAAGCTCGACGTTGGAAATACGCCCGTCTTTTTGCAGTTCATTCAGAATGTTACGATCGATGCGGTCGAGATCTTTGCCAGGGCGTTTCTTGCTATCTACCATTATTATTGTCTCTCTGTATTCCTTCCCTACTCCTGTTCTGACTCTGCGCCTTCACTGCCAGAGCCCATCCCGTTATTACCCGTACGACGTTGAGTAACCCAGGGGTACGTGAGAAGCCCGTTGCCTGATGGCAGTCACCGACATCACGCATGGCGTCTGTCCACACCATGCGTAGATTTCGCTGACCCGGATAAAAATGGCATTTGCGTGCATGAACATTCGCCACACGCTAAACACTGCTTTTCTTCTTCCATGAATGTTTTCGCAAAAGCACAGGGGATTGTCAAAGCAAAACATCGATTTTTAGTACAAGATGCCAGATATTCATCATCAACCCCCTCTGAATCTCATGTTTTCATCTTATAATCAGGGCGCTAACAGTAGAATTAATTATATTTTCCGCTCGTTAAATCGCCAATTCATCGGCGGGTTCTATTGCACATATCGTTAACAAAATCGCTACGCTCTTTTTTTACGCCCGCAAATTCCCTACAATCCAGCGCAATGTATGCCAATAAAATATGGGGATCTCATGGGCACAGCCAAACACAGTAAACTGCTTATTCTAGGTTCTGGACCTGCAGGATATACCGCGGCGGTCTATGCTGCGCGCGCAAACCTGCAGCCGGTGCTGATCACCGGCATGGAAAAAGGCGGTCAGCTGACCACCACCACTGAAGTGGAAAACTGGCCAGGCGACCCAAACGATCTGACCGGTCCGCTGCTCATGGAACGTATGCACGAGCATGCCACCAAGTTCGAAACTGAAATTATTTTCGATCACATCAGCAGCGTCGATCTGCAGAACCGTCCGTTCCGCCTGGTCGGCGACAGCGGCGAGTACACCTGTGACGCGCTGATTATCGCTACCGGCGCTTCCGCCCGCTATCTGGGTCTGCCTTCTGAAGAAGCGTTTAAAGGCCGCGGCGTCTCTGCCTGCGCCACCTGCGACGGTTTCTTCTATCGCAACCAGAAAGTCGCGGTTATCGGCGGCGGCAACACGGCGGTTGAAGAAGCGCTGTATCTGTCCAACATTGCTGCTGAAGTGCATCTGATCCACCGTCGCGACTCCTTCCGCGCGGAAAAAATCCTCATCAAACGCCTGATGGATAAAGTGGAAAGCGGCAACATTGTCCTGCACACCGATCGCACACTGGAAGAGGTCACCGGCGACCAGATGGGCGTCAGCGGCCTGCGTCTGCGCGATACCAAAAACAGCGATAACGTTGAGACTCTGGAAGTTGCCGGCCTGTTCGTCGCCATTGGACACAGCCCGAACACCGCTATCTTTGAAGGTCAGTTAGCGCTGGAAAACGGTTATATCAAAGTACAATCCGGCATCCACGGCAACGCCACGCAGACCAGTATCCCTGGCGTCTTCGCAGCAGGCGACGTGATGGACCATATCTACCGTCAGGCGATTACCTCCGCCGGTACCGGCTGTATGGCCGCACTGGACGCGGAACGCTACCTGGATGGTTTAGCTGACGCTTGCAAATAATCTTTACAAGTCAGTAACAAAAGTAAAGAAGGCGACGAAAAGTCGCCTTTATTTTTGCCTCGTTGTAACATTGCCGTGCCCAAAAATCTCATAACGACACCTGCTAAGCGCGCAATGAATAAAACCCGTCAACAAGAGTTAACCCGCTGGTTAAAAGAAAAAAGCATTATCTCCCGTCGCTGGTTGATGATTTCTCGCCTGCTGGGCGTCGTGAGCGGTCTGTTGATCGTCGCTCAGGCGTGGTTCCTGGCGCGAATACTTCACCGAATGATTATGGAAAATATCCCGGCGACGGCGCTGCTGCTGCCGTTTACCTTGCTGGCGCTGGTGCTGATCCTGCGCGCCTGGGTGGTGTGGCTACGCGAACGCGTCGGCTTCCACGCCGGCCAGCATATCCGTTATGAAATTCGCCGCCAGGTGCTGGACCGCCTTCAGCAGGCGGGCCCGGCCTGGATTCAGGGAAAACCCGCCGGCAGTTGGGCGACGCTCATCCTTGAGCAAATCGATGATATGCATGATTACTACGCGCGCTATCTGCCGCAGATGACGCTGGCCGCCTGCGTGCCGCTGCTAATTGTTATCACTATCTTCCCCAGCAACTGGGCTGCCGCGCTAATTTTGCTCGGCACCGCCCCGCTGATCCCGCTCTTTATGGCGCTGGTAGGGATGGGCGCCGCCGATGCTAACCGGCGTAACTTCCTCGCCCTCGGTCGCCTTAGCGGCCACTTCCTTGACCGCCTGCGCGGCATGGAAACGCTGCGCCTGTTCAACCGCGGCGAAGCGGAAATCAATAATATTCGCGACGCATCGCAGGATTTCCGCCAGCGGACGATGGAAGTCCTGCGTCTGGCCTTCCTTTCCTCCGGCGTGCTGGAGTTCTTTACCTCGCTTTCCATCGCGCTGGTGGCAGTCTATTTCGGTTTTTCCTACCTCGGCGAGCTCGACTTCGGACACTACGGCGTCGGCGTCACGCTGATGTCCGGTTTTTTAACCCTGATTCTGGCGCCGGAGTTTTTCCAGCCGCTGCGTGATTTAGGTACATTTTACCATGCCAAGGCGCAGGCCATTGGCGCCGCGGATAGCCTGAAGACCTTTATGGAAACTCCGCTGGCGCAGGCTCAAAGGGGCGAGAAAACGCTGAGCGATCATGAACTGATTCGCCTTGAAGCCCGCGATCTGATAGTCAAATCACCGGATGGCAAAACGCTGGCAGGCCCGCTTACTTTCACCCTGAACGCCGGAGAACGTGTGGTACTGGTTGGCCAGAGCGGCTCCGGTAAAAGCTCGCTGCTGAATACGCTGACCGGCTTTCTTCCCTATGAAGGTTCGCTACAGGTCAACGGCGTCGAGTTGCGCGATCTCGATGCTGAACGCTGGCGTCGGCTAATTAGCTGGGTCGGACAGAACCCGCAGCTGCCCGCCGCCACTCTGCGGGAAAACGTGCTGCTGGCGTGGCCAGAAGCCACGGAAGCGCAGCTACAGCTGGCCCTGGATAAGGCCTGGGTTAGCGAGTTTATCTCCCAACTGCCGCAAGGTATTAATACCCCGGTTGGCGATCAGGCTGGTGGCCTTTCGGTCGGCCAGGCCCAGCGAGTTGCCGTTGCACGCGCGCTGCTGGTACCGTGCCGCCTGTTGCTACTGGATGAACCAGCAGCCAGCCTTGATGCCCATAGCGAACAGCGTGTCATGCAGGCGCTATCTAACGCGTCGACCGAGCAGACCACGCTGATGGTCACTCACCAACTGGCAGGGCTGGTCGACTGGGATGCTATCTGGGTAATGCAGAATGGTCAGATTGTCGAGCAAGGCGACTATGCGCAGCTTTCTGCCGCCGGCGGCGCGTTTGCCTCACTGTTAGCACATCGCCAGGAGGAAATTTAAATGCGCGCACTATTACCCTATCTGGCGCTATACAAACGCCACAAATGGCTGCTGACTCTCGGCGTGGTGCTGGCTATCGTCACTCTTTTGGCAAGTATCGGGCTGTTGACGCTTTCCGGCTGGTTCCTGTCTGCCTCCGCCGTGGTCGGGGTCGCCGGCATTTACAGTTTTAACTACATGCTGCCCGCCGCGGGCGTTCGCGGCGCGGCGATTATTCGTACCGCCGGCCGCTACTTTGAGCGTCTGGTAAGCCATGACGCCACTTTCCGGGTATTGCAGCATCTGCGCGTCGCCACGTTTAGCAAACTACTGCCGCTCTCTCCCGCCGGGCTGGCGCGTTTTCGCCAGGGCGAGTTACTCAACCGCATCGTGGCTGATGTCGACACGCTGGATCACCTCTATCTGCGCGTGATTTCGCCGCTGGTTGGCGCGCTGGTGGTCATCCTGGTGGTAACCATCGGCTTAAGCGTACTTGACGTCACCCTGGCGCTGACGCTTGGCGGCATTATGCTGGCGACGCTACTCCTGCTGCCGCCGCTGTTTTACCGTGCCGGTAAACCGACCGGGGAGCAGATCACCCAGCTCCGCGGGCAGTATCGCCAGCAACTCACCTCCTGGCTACAGGGGCAAGCCGAGTTAACGCTGTTTAATGCCAGCGATCGCTACCGTAAACAGATGGAAAAAACGGAACAGCGCTGGCAAGAGGCGCAGCGCCGCCAGGCTGAGCTCACCGCCCTATCGCAGGCGCTGATGCTGCTGATTGGCGGCATCGCGGTGATCGCCATGCTGTGGATGGCATCCGACGGCGTTGGCGGTAATAGCCAGCCGGGGGCGCTCATCGCCCTCTTCGTTTTCTGCGCCTTAGCGGCATTTGAAGCGCTGGCACCGGTCACCGGCGCCTTCCAGCATCTCGGCCAGGTCATCGCGTCAGCGCGTCGCATTACGCAGATCACCGAGCAGCAGCCCGAAGTGACGTTCAGCCAGCAGGCGCCGCAAAGCATCTCCCGGGTAGCGCTTACCCTGGACGAGGTAACCTTCCGCTATCCGCAACAGTCGACACCGGCGCTGAACGATATTTCGCTACAGGTCGCGGCGGGTGAGCATATCGCCATTCTTGGCCGTACCGGCTGCGGTAAATCGACTCTGCTACAGTTATTGACCCGCGCCTGGGATCCGGCCAGCGGCCAGATTCAGCTAAATGGTCAGCCTCTTAGCGATCTGTCGGAAACGACTCTGCGCCAGGCGATGAGCGTCGTACCGCAGCGAGTACATCTGTTCAGCGCGACGCTGCGCGATAATCTGCTGCTTGCCGCGCCGCAGGCCAGCGACGGCGAGCTCAGCGATACGCTCAAGCGCGTCGGTCTCGACAAACTGCTGGAAGATGGCGGCCTGAATAGCTGGCTCGGCGAGGGCGGTCGTCAGCTTTCCGGCGGCGAGCTACGTCGACTGGCTATCGCCCGCGCGCTATTGCACAATGCGCCGCTAATGCTGCTTGATGAACCTACCGAAGGCCTCGATGCGACAACGGAAAGCCAGATCCTTGATTTACTTAGCGAAGTGATGCGCGATAAAACCGTGTTGATGGTCACCCACCGCCTGCGTGGACTGGCGCGGTTTAATCAGATAATAGTCATGGACAACGGACAAATTATTGAGCAAGGTAGTCACGCAGAGCTGCTGGCGAAACAGGGCCGCTATTACCAGTTTAAGCAACGTCTGTAAGCTATTATTGTCAACAATTGCTGGTGCGTATTGAGGTCAAAAATGCGTCTGGTTCAGCTCTCTCGTGACTCTATCGCCTTCCCTTCCCCGGAAGGCGCCCTGCGTGAACCAAATGGCCTGCTGGCGCTGGGCGGCGATCTGAGCCCCGCTCGCCTGCTCATGGCCTATCAGCGCGGTATTTTTCCATGGTTTTCTCCCGGCGACCCTATTTTATGGTGGTCGCCCGACCCACGTGCCGTGCTGTGGCCGGAGCAATTCCACTTTAGCCGCAGCATGAAGCGCTTTCATCAACGCTCTCCCTATCGGGTGACGCTTAACCACGCCTTCGGCCAGGTTATCGAGGGCTGCGCCAGCCATCGTGATGAAGGCACCTGGATCACTCCCAGCATCGTTCAGGCCTATCACCAGTTACATGAACTCGGTCATGCTCATTCAATAGAAGTGTGGGATGAGGAGACGCTGGTCGGCGGCATGTACGGCGTGGCGCAGGGGGCGCTGTTTTGCGGCGAATCGATGTTCAGCCGGGCGGAAAATGCCTCTAAAACCGCGCTGATGATCTTCTGTCAGGCTTTTGCCCAGGATGGCGGTAGATTAATTGACTGTCAGGTACTTAACGCGCACACCGCCTCTTTAGGGGCGATTGAAATTCCGCGCCGCGATTATCTCGATTACCTTTCCGTATTACGCACCTACCGCTTACCGGAGCGATTTTGGGTACCACGGGTGCTATTTACCGGTAATGGATAAATGTTTTCAGCACATTTCTTAGCGTGGTGGTATAATTGCGCGGTAGAGTAGCTTCTGCCTGTTGCCCCGCCGCCGTTTGGGAATAATAAGAGTCAGATAACGCCCATCGTTCTGTCACTGCCCTTTACGTTTGCGCCTGTCATGTGGTTTCACCGCGTGTATTCCGGGCAATGCGCCAAAACTACTTCGGCGATTTATACCCGTCATGTTTCAAGCTACAGGCGCTGGCTGCGCGTAATTATTTATCGCCAGCCTGCGACGCGAACTGTTTTGGGTATACGTAAAACTTTACATACTTGATGAACTTCGGCATTATCTTGCCGGTTCAAAACTACGGTAGTGATACCCCAGAGGACTAGATGGCCAAAGAAGACAATATTGAAATGCAGGGCACCGTACTTGAAACGTTGCCTAACACTATGTTCCGCGTAGAACTGGAAAACGGTCACGTGGTAACTGCGCATATTTCCGGTAAAATGCGTAAAAACTACATCCGCATTCTGACGGGCGACAAAGTGACTGTTGAGCTGACCCCGTACGACCTGAGCAAAGGCCGCATTGTCTTCCGTAGTCGCTAATTGTTTCCGCCGCTAAGGCGTCAGATGCTGAAGGCCGGGCAATGCCCGGTCTTTTCATTTCTGCCTACCGCGCCGATTTACTCAGCCATCTCTTTAGCTATCGGTAGAGTATTGTTTAGCGCTTCTTTCGGCACATGGGCGCTCAGTTTATCGACACCGATAAAGTCTGAGGCAAAGCCGGAAAAAACCATTAAGCCATAATCGGTAGTAATAGTTTTCTCCGTCATATAGTTTTGTGACTGGCTCATGGTGTTAATTTTCTTTCCCTTCTCCATTTTTACCAGCATTCCTGCCCCTTTGAGCAACAGGGCGCACGCGGGAATTTGCTCCTCTTTGCGTTTTTCCGCAGGCACATCGACGCTGCGAGAGTGCACATATTTATCCGAACCGGCGGGAAAATAAGCGTGATAGGTTGACTGCCCCGAGATTTTGACCAGGTAAAACGGGCTATCAGCACCGCTAAAGCGGTAGCTACCCGTCATATCCGGACATTGCGCCAGAGCATTAAAAGAAAGCAGCACCAGCGAGGCGCAGCACGACATTTTTGCACATTTCATCATTTCGTCCTTGTGGTTACATCCATCCGTTTTAACGCTAATAAAAAAAGACCGGGCTGTCACCAGCCCGGTCTTTATCACTGAACAATTCAGAATTTATTTAATGCGCCGCTTCCGGTTTGTGCTTTTGCGCGCTGTGGAAGCCGTAAGTCAGCACGTTATTAGCTTTATCCAGCTCAACGGTGACCTGACCGCCGTCCACCAGCGAACCAAACAGCAGCTCATTCGCCAATGGTTTCTTCAGGTTGTCCTGAATCACCCGCGCCATTGGACGCGCACCCATTGCCCGGTCATAGCCTTTCTCAGCCAGCCAGTCACGCGCTTCCTGACTCACTTCCAGCGACACGCCTTTCTGATCCAGCTGTACCTGCAGCTCGACGATAAACTTATCGACCACCTGATGGATCACGGTCGTAGAGAGGTGATCGAACCAGATGATGTTGTCGAGACGGTTACGGAACTCCGGCGTAAAGATCTTTTTGATCTCTTCCATCGCATCGGTACTGTTATCCTGCTGGATAAGACCAATCGATTTACGCTCGGTTTCACGCACCCCGGCGTTGGTGGTCATCACCAGCACCACGTTGCGGAAGTCCGCTTTACGGCCGTTGTTATCGGTCAGCGTACCGTTATCCATCACCTGCAGCAGGATATTGAAGACATCCGGATGCGCTTTTTCGATCTCATCAAGCAGCAGCACCGCGTGCGGATGTTTGATCACCGCATCGGTCAACAGCCCGCCCTGATCGAAACCGACGTATCCCGGAGGCGCGCCAATCAAGCGGCTAACGGTATGACGTTCCATATACTCAGACATATCAAACCGCAACAGCTCAATGCCCAGCGCTTTCGCCAGCTGCACGGTGACTTCGGTTTTCCCTACCCCGGTCGGCCCGGCGAACAAGAAAGAACCAACCGGTTTATGCTCATGGCCAAGCCCGGCACGCGCCATCTTGATCGCTTCAGTCAGCGCTTCAATCGCCTTATCCTGACCGAAGACCAGCATTTTCAGGCGATCGCCAAGGTTCTTCAGCGTATCGCGATCGCTGCGGGAGACGCTCTTCTCCGGAATACGCGCGATGCGCGCAACCACGGACTCGATATCCGCCACATTGACCGTTTTCTTGCGTTTGCTGACCGGCATCAGCCGCGCCCGTGCGCCCGCTTCGTCAATCACGTCAATCGCCTTATCCGGCAAATGACGATCGTTGATGTATTTCACCGCCAGCTCGACCGCCGCACGTACCGCTTTGGCGGTATAACGCACATCGTGGTGCGCTTCGTACTTCGGTTTCAAGCCGTTGATGATCTGCACCGTCTCTTCGACAGAAGGTTCGGTCACGTCGATTTTCTGGAAACGACGCGCCAGCGCGCGATCTTTTTCAAAGATGTTGCTGAACTCCTGGTAAGTCGTGGAGCCAATCACCCTGATCTTGCCGCCGGACAGCAACGGTTTGATAAGGTTAGCCGCATCAACCTGACCGCCCGAGGCTGCGCCTGCGCCGATGATGGTATGGATCTCATCGATAAACAGGATGCTATTGGTATCCTGCTCAAGCTGTTTCAGCAGCGCTTTAAAGCGTTTTTCAAAATCGCCGCGATATTTGGTCCCAGCCAGCAGCGAACCGATATCCAACGAGTAAATGGTGCAATCCGCCATCACTTCCGGTACGTCGCCCTGGACGATACGCCAGGCGAGCCCTTCCGCAATCGCGGTCTTGCCGACGCCGGATTCACCCACCAGTAGCGGGTTGTTCTTACGGCGGCGGCACAATACCTGTATGGCACGCTCCAGCTCTTTATCGCGGCCAATCAGCGGATCGATGCCGCCCACGCGCGCAAGCTGGTTAAGATTGGTGGTGAAGTTTTCCATACGATCCTCCCCGCCTGCTTGCTCTTCGTTACCCGGCTGGCTCGCGTTGTTTTCCGAAGGCTGGCTGGGCTCGTCTTTGCGCGTGCCGTGAGAGATGAAATTCACCACATCAAGGCGGCTGACTTCATGTTTACGCAGCAGATAGGCGGCCTGCGACTCCTGCTCGCTGAAAATCGCGACCAGTACGTTGGCGCCGGTTACTTCGCTGCGACCGGAGGATTGGACGTGAAAAACCGCACGCTGCAGCACGCGCTGGAAGCTTAGCGTCGGCTGGGTGTCTCGCTCTTCTTCCGTTGCCGGAAGGACGGGAGTGGTCTGTTCGATGAAGGCTTCAAGTTCCTGACGCAAAGCGACCAGGTCCACGGAACAGGCTTCCAGCGCTTCGCGTGCCGAGGGGTTGCTGAGTAAAGCCAGCAACAAGTGCTCGACGGTCATAAATTCATGACGGTGCTCGCGCGCTCTGGCGAAAGCCATGTTTAAACTGAGTTCCAGTTCTTGATTGAGCATAGGCACCTCCCCCAATTTTCATGCCTGTAATCAGGCTTTCTCTAGCGTACACAGCAATGGATGCTCGTTCTCCTTCGCGTACTGGTTCACCATAGCGACTTTGGTTTCCGCAACTTCGGCGGTGAAAACGCCGCAAATCGCCTTACCTTCATAGTGAACCGTGAGCATCAGTTGCGTTGCACGTTCTACATCATAAGAAAAGAATTTTTGTAACACGTCAATAACAAACTCCATTGGAGTGTAGTCATCATTGACTAATATCACTTTATACATAGATGGTGGTTTAAGCGCATCACGAACTTCATCTTCTACCAGTTGATCGAAGTCCAGCCAATCTCTCTTACTCATCGTCAATGTTCGTCATCGGTTGCTGTTGCCAACAGGCCGCGGCCTGTCGATGATCTGAGGTTATGCACGTTACAAATCTACAATAGATCATAGATAACTATCATCTATTGCTTCCATCCGCGACGCCTGTCACATTCCCCAGCAATAGCGTTAACTGCTTCAAATTTTGACGCATTTTTCACCGTTCACCCTCGTCAATTGCTTGACGCATTTCCGTATTTCTCTAAATTGTACTGGCGAGAGTTGGCGAGCAATTGTACAACTCGTGACTCCCCTACCGGTTCATTCCATCTTACTTATAAAGATTTACGAAGGATGTCGAAGTATGGAAATGGGTACTGTTAAGTGGTTCAACAATGCCAAAGGGTTCGGTTTTATTTGCCCTGAGGGCGGCGGCGAAGACATTTTCGCCCATTACTCCACCATCCAGATGGATGGTTACAGAACGCTAAAAGCCGGGCAATCCGTTCGGTTTGATGTTCACCAGGGGCCGAAAGGCAATCACGCCAGCGTGATTGTTCCTGTGGAAGCAGAAACGGCTGCATAACTCTTTTGCTTCATTGTGTACATCCTGCTAATAAAATGCCAGTCCTTCTGACTGGCATTTTTATCTCATTACTCCCGCGCCAACGCATCCACCGGGTCTAATCGCGCCGCATTACGCGCCGGCAACCAGCCAAACAGCACCCCGGTTAACGTCGAACACAAAAATGCGGTCAACAGCGCCAGCGGCGAAAAACCGATTTCCCAACCGGGTAAGAACAGTTGCAGAATGAACGCGATCATCAACGACAAACTCACTCCGATGGCGCCGCCCACCAGGCAAACCAGTACCGCTTCAATAAGAAACTGCTGCAGTACATCCCGGGCCCGGGCGCCAACCGCCATGCGGATACCGATTTCACGGGTGCGTTCCGTGACTGACACCAGCATGATATTCATTACCCCAATCCCGCCGACGACCAGCGCGATCACCGCCACCAGGGTCAGGAACAGCTGTAAAGTATGTGTGGTCCTTTCCGCCGTTTTCAAGATACTGTCCATATTCCAGGTGAAAACATCTTTTTTGCCATGGCGGAGTTCCAGCAACCGCACCAGCTGCTGCTCAGCGGCGGCGCTATCGTAGCCCTCCTGCACGCGGACGGTTATCGAGTTAAGCCACGATTGCCCCATCACCCGTCCGGCCATAGTGGAATAAGGCAGCCAGACGCGGAGAATTTTGCTGCTGCCGAACATCGATTGTTTCTCATCGGCCACGCCGACAATCGTCGCCGGCATATTACCGACCAAAATCACCTCGCCGACCACTTTTGCTTTATGGGGGAATAACTGGCGACGGGCGTTGCTATCCAGCACCACCACCTGCGCCCGGCTATTCAGCTGCAGCTCATTGAACGTATTTCCCTCGCTGAACGTCATGCCGTAAACGTTGAAATATTGCGCGCCAACGCCTTCGGCGCTGGCAGCCACGTCGATGTTATTGGCGCGCAGGCGCAGGCTTTTCGATACCGCCGGCGTTGCGGAGCTCACCCACGGCTGTTTTTGAATCGCCAGCAGATCGTCATATTTTAACGCCTGCTGATAACGCGGATCGTCGTCGCCGAAATCTTTGCCGGGATAAACATCGATGGTATTGGTGCCAATGGCGCGAATATCGGCTAAGACCAACTGTTTCGCGGCATCGCCGACGACTACGATAGAGACTACCGAAGCGATACCAATGATGATGCCAAGCATGGTGAGCAGCGTACGCATTTTATTCGCCGCCATCGCCCGCCAGGCCATCACCAGCGCCTCGCGAAAACCACCGCTGAACTGACGCCAGATGGAAGGCTCCGCACGGTTTTCGGCGCGAAGCACGCCGCCTTTCTCCAGCGATAACGGCGGTGGGTTACGCACAATTTCACCGTCACGCAGTTCGATGATTCTTTCCGCCTGCGCCGCGACCTGCGGGTCGTGGGTGACGATAATCACCGTATGCCCTTGCGCCTTAAGCTGATGCAGGATGGCCATGACCTCTTCGCCTGAGCGGCTATCCAGCGCCCCGGTCGGTTCATCGGCGAGGATCACCTCGCCGCCGTTCATCAGGGCGCGGGCGATACTCACGCGCTGCTGCTGGCCACCGGAAAGCTGCGAAGGGAAGTATTCCGCCCGCTCGCCCAGCCCCAAACGAGAGAGCAAATCGCGCGCGCGTTCAAGGCGAACCCGTCGTTCTTTACCGGCATAGATGGCAGGAACCTCGACGTTTTGCGCCGCCGTCAGATGCGACAACAGATGGTAACGCTGGAAAATAAAACCGAAGTGCTCACGGCGTAGCCTGGCCAGTTCATCGCCGCTCAGATGCGCCACGTCGACCCCGGCAACCTGATAGGTGCCGCTGGTGGGCTTATCAAGGCAGCCAAGGATGTTCATCAGCGTTGATTTACCGGAACCGGAAGCCCCAACGATTGCCACCATTTCCCCTGCGGCAATACTGAGGGTGATGCCCTTTAGCACTTCAACTTCGCCGTCGCCCGAGGGGTAACTGCGGCGAATATCACGCAGTTCGAGCAGCGCCGTCATTTTGCCGCTCCGGGCGTGCTTTCGCTGATAATGACCTCATCGCCCTCTTCCAGCCCTTTCGCCACCGCCACATCGGTATCGTTACGCGCGCCGATAACAATTTCACGCTCTTTCACTTCCCCGTTGCGCAGCAGACGCACGTTGTAGCGGTTATCGCCGATGGCATCGCCCAGCGCGCTGAGCGGAATAGTAATCACATTTTTCACTTCCGCCAGTTGGATATGCACCTGCGCGGTCATCTCAAGACGCAGGATCCCCTGCGGGTTAGGGACTTCAAAACGCGCATAATAAAATATGGCATCATTGACCTTTTCCGGCGTCGGCAGAATATCCTTCAGCGTACCTTCGTAGCGGGTCAGGGGGTCGCCGAGTACCGTAAACCACGCCTTTTGCCCCGGCTTAAGATGGATTACGTCCGCTTCCGAAACCTGGGCCTTCACCAGCATGGTACTGAGATCAGCCAGGGTCAGAATATTCGGCGCCTGCTGGGCGGCAATCACCGTTTGCCCCTGCAGGGTGGTAATTTGTGTCACTTCGCCGGACATCGGCGCCAGGATGCGCGTATAGTCGAGGTTGGTTTTCGCGGTGTCGAGGGTCGCCTGGTTGCGCTTGATCTGCGCCTCGATGGTGCCGATTTGCGCCTCTTTCACCGCCACATCGGTGGCGGCGGTATCCAGATCCTGGCGTGATACCAGCTGGCGCTGCGCCAACTGTTGCTGGCGCGCTAAGGTTACCTGCGCAAGCTTACATTCGGCCTGCGCCTGTTTAAGCTGCGCCCGCAGCTCCATGAGCGTCGCTTCGACTTCTTTAATCTGGTTTTCAGCCTGCTCCGGGTCGATAACCCCCAGTAACTGGTCCTTCTGTACTTTATCGCCAATATTGACGCGCAGCGTCTTCAACTGGCCGCTGACCTGCGCGCCGACGTCGACTTTACGCAGCGCATCTAACTTGCCCGTCGCCAGTACGCTCTGCTGCAGATCGCTTTTACGCGCCACCAGCGTTTGATACTGCGGCAACGGCGCGTTCAGAATCCGCCACCCCCAGATAGCCGCAATAACCACCACCAGCGCCAACAGCCACCAGACTTTCCTGCGTTTTCCATTCAATGTCATAAAAAATTCCTGATCTATTCCCCGCAGCCCGGAGGATGATTCTAACGGAAGCGGCGGCGAACAGAAGCCAGAATTTTAGCAATGCTTAATGTTTATTGATGTTGGGCTGCGGCTTTGTCTTGCGGCGTAACATGGCACGGTTTTCGCCGCTGGGCTAATCAGCGCGCCCGCGCGCCAGCCACAGCACGCGGGAAAACATCTTTTTCAGCAACGTCGGGACGGCGTCAATTCCCCGCCGCCCAGCCTCCATCGCGACCTCTATCGCCAGATCGGGTTTCGATGAACGATGTATAGCTTTAGTGATCACCCGGCGCATGTTCATCGGCATATTATCCGGGATCTGCGCCACCCGATGATAAACATCGTCGAACCCCTGACGATACATAAAGTGTTCCATATCCATCGCCGGAAGCATGGTTAAGTGCACGCGTTCCAGTTCGTTATCGTTGTTGAGTAGCCCGCGCACCGTAGCGGCATACTTCTTACCGGCCTCATCGCCGTCAACCAGCACATGCCATTCAATCCCCATCCGGCGGGCGAATTTAATCAGCGGCTTAAGTCCGGACTGGGCAAACTCGATAACCTTCACCCCTTCAGCGTCGAAATGATGCCCGCACTGGCGCGCCAGTTCGTTGATAACCCAGGTTTCCGTTTCGCCTTCCACCAGCAACCAGCAGCGGGCGAACAGCGATGACGCGCGGTTGAAGCGAATGTGAAACGCAATGCGGCGACTATCTTCCGCATTCATCCCGCCGGGACCGAGCCGCCACGCCGAGACGCGGGACGATTCACGTACCAGCCGACACACCTGTTCAACCGGCGTTAACGACAAAAGTTCGCCGGAATTGGTTGTGGTGACTCGCTGCAGCGGCAACAGATTCAGTAAATGCCAGGCGACCGAAAGCATGATCGGATGCAGACGCGTTTCCGGGTCCTCAATCAGCAGCAGCGGCCGCGCATCGCGATCGAGGCGGACGGTCCCCTTCGCCTGCAATAAAGTGGAGAACAACCCAAGCAGGATCACCCGGTGACTACGACCACCGGGTTTATCAATCATTCGGTTAATAATATCGAGATAGCGCCAGCTGCGTTGTTCATCATGAGAACGTCGGCGCATCAGGCGATTGCGGCTTTGCGCGCTGCTCTGCTCGGCGAAATAATGTTCTAGCAGTTGCACCATCGCCGACAGCCCTTCGCGGATTTGCCCATCGGTGAGATTTTGCGGGTGATTGACCAGCTCGCGGGAGAGAAAATCCAGCTGCCGGGCGGTAATTTCAATTTGCGGCGAATGCGGCACGGTACCGTTGTGAATTCGGCGCATAAAGCGGGCGTCGCGCAGGCGCAGCACCGGCATCAGGCGTACCAGGTGGCGCGCCAGATCGTCAATATCATGCAGCTCCAGCGCCTCTCCCTGGCAGTTAATAAAACTACGCAGGGTCATCACGCTGCCGTCATCCGCCAGCTCGCCCTCAAGGCGATAGAAAATACGCTGGTAGCCGTCATCGCACGGCACCCAGCAATCGCTAAGCGGACGAAAACGGCGCACGCGATGGCGCCCGGGTTCATTCTCGCGGAAAGTTAAAATGATATGTAGATGATGCTCCCGCCCCTGAATATCGCCGGGGGGAAACCAGAAGTCATCGCGCACGAAATGGTACAGGTCAAACTCAGGCGATAAAAGCAGCGTCAGAGCGTCCAGCAGGCTGGATTTACCCCATGCGTTTTCGCCGATTAGCACATTGTTTTGCTCGAGCATCAACGATAAACGGTTGATACCGCGAAATCCGACGATCTCTACACGCTCAAGATGCATATCCCCTCCGCCTGGCCCACATTCTCCTTCAGTAATCAGCAGTATAGCGAGGCGCAGACGACATGGCACCCCCTGCTTCCCACGCCGACAATGGAATCCAGAAGCAAATGAGTTTGTAAGGTATCGGCTCTTGATTTCATATAATTAATAAATTAATTCATCTTCGGTAGTAGTTTATTTTTCAGCGTTGTGTTCTACACTTGCATAAATCATGCATGGTGAAAGGAAAATCATCTCATTGCTCTAAATCAAATTACATCAATTTATTTAACTAGTCCGAGGGTGGCGTTCGTCCCTAAAATAGCGACGCTTTATTTTTATCGTCATCCTTTGCGTCGATAAATAAAGACCGGCACGTCATAACGTGTTCGTTTACATTATTATTTGAGGTGGTTATGTTCAGAAAATTAGCAGCAGAGTGCTTCGGCACATTCTGGCTCGTATTCGGCGGCTGCGGCAGCGCAGTGCTGGCAGCAGCGTTCCCGGAATTGGGAATTGGTTTTGCCGGCGTCGCCCTGGCCTTCGGTTTAACCGTATTAACCATGGCTTTTGCCGTGGGTCATATTTCCGGCGGTCACTTTAACCCGGCGGTAACTTTAGGTCTGTGGGCCGGCGGTCGTTTCCCGGCTAAAGACGTCATCGGTTATATTATCGCCCAGGTGGTCGGCGGTATTATTGCCGCCGCGGTGCTGTACGTTGTCGCCAGCGGTAAAGCCGGTTTTGACGCTGCCGCGAGCGGCTTCGCTTCAAACGGTTTCGGCGAACACTCCCCGGGCGGCTACTCGATGCTGTCCGCTATCGTTATCGAAATCGTGCTGACCTGCGGATTCCTGCTGGTTATCCACGGTGCGACCGATAAAAACGCCCCGGCGGGCTTTGCGCCGATCGCCATCGGCCTGGCGCTGACCCTCATTCACCTGATTAGCATTCCGGTCACCAACACGTCCGTAAACCCGGCGCGTAGCACCGCGGTCGCTATCTTCCAGGGCGGCTGGGCGCTGCAGCAGCTGTGGCTGTTCTGGGTGATGCCAATCATCGGTGGTATCCTCGGCGGCGTGCTGTACCGCACCCTGCTCGAAAAACGCGACTAATCCTCGCAAGAAGCCCGGCGATGCCGGGTTTTTTCTTTTTGCCGACAGCTTTACTCGGCCTGGCGAATTGGGTAGTGTCATTGGCGCTATTCTTAATTTGCAAGGACCTTGCCGTTCATGTTTTCGGGACTATTAATCATTCTGCTGCCGTTGATTGTCGGCTATCTGATTCCTCTGCGTCACCCTTCCGCACTGAAACTGATTACCCGGCTGCTTAGCTGGATTGTTTACGTCATCCTCTTTTTCATGGGGATTAGCCTTGCCTTCCTCGATAACCTCAGCAGCAATCTGTTATCAATACTGCATTACTCCGCGGTCAGCATTGTGGTAATTATTCTGTGCAATATTGCAGCACTGCTATGGCTGGATAAAAAAATGCCGTGGCGGGTTAAGCATCGTCCGGAAAAATTACCCTCGCGCCTGGCGATGGCTCTCGAGTCGCTGCAGCTGCTTGGCGTCGTGCTAATTGGTTTTCTGCTGGGGTTAAGCGGCCTCTCTTTTTTACAACATGCGACCGAAGCCAGCGAATATACTTTAATTTTCTTATTATTCCTTATCGGTATTCAGCTACGTAATAATGGAATGACATTACGGCAAATAGTCCTTAATCGTCGTGGCATGATTGTCGCGGTAGTGGTCGCAGCCAGTTCATTATTTGGCGGAGTGATTAATGCCCTTATTCTTGGTCTGCCCATTAAAACCGGTCTGGCGATGGCGTCCGGATTCGGCTGGTACTCCCTTTCGGGGATCCTGATGACCGAATCCTACGGCCCGGTCATAGGCAGCGCCACATTCTTTAACGATCTGGCCCGTGAGCTGCTGGCTATTATGCTGATCCCGGGCATGGTAATGCGTAGCCGCTCCACCGCGCTTGGGCTGTGCGGCGCAACCTCGATGGACTTTACTCTGCCGGTGCTACAGCGCTCCGGCGGCGTGGAAATCGTGCCTGCAGCCATCGTACACGGTTTTATCCTCAGCCTGCTGGTGCCGGTGCTGATGGCGTTCTTCTCAGCCTGATCCCCCTGTGGCGGTAGATCCCTACCGCCAAAATTGCGCTAAATCAATCTCCCTTTAAGTTGTATCAGAAATACCTTTTCTCCGTACAGACACAGGCATAACCTTAAACATGTATCTAAAATATAACTTTAAAGGGTGTGATCATGTTTTGTGTGCAATGTGAACAAACTATCCGTACGCCGGCAGGAAATGGCTGTTCTTACGCGCAGGGTATGTGCGGTAAAACCGCTGAAACCTCCGATTTGCAGGATCTGCTGATTGCTTCGCTGCAGGGGCTCTCCGCATGGGCCGTTAAGGCACGTGAATATGGCATCATCGATCATGAGGTGGATAATTTCGCCCCGCGCGCGTTCTTCTCTACTCTGACCAACGTGAACTTCGACTCGCCGCGTATCGTCGGCTACGCCCGTCAGGCGATCGCGATGCGCGAGGCGTTGAAAGCGCAATGCCTGAATATTGACGCCAACGCCGCCGTCGACAGCCCGGTCGCCGATCTGCAGCTGGTTAGCGATGATCTGGGCGATCTGCAACGTCAGGCGGCGGACTATACGCCAAATAAAGACAAGGCCGCGATCGGTGAAAATATCCTCGGCCTGCGCCTGCTGTGCCTGTACGGCCTGAAAGGCGCTGCGGCCTATATGGAACACGCGCACGTGCTCGGCCAGTACGACAACGACATTTACGCCCAGTACCATAAAATCATGGCGTGGCTGGGGACCTGGCCTGCCGATATGAACGCTCTGCTGGAATGTTCGATGGAAATCGGCCAGATGAACTTCAAAGTGATGAGCATCCTCGACGCCGGTGAAACCACGAAATATGGCCACCCGACGCCGACTCAGGTCAACGTTAAAGCCACCGAAGGTAAGTGCATCCTGATCTCCGGCCACGATCTGAAAGATCTTTATAACCTGCTGGAGCAGACCGAAGGTACCGGCGTTAACGTCTATACCCACGGCGAAATGTTGCCGGCGCACGGTTATCCGGAACTGCGTAAGTTCAAACACCTGATCGGCAACTACGGCAGCGGCTGGCAGAACCAGCAGGTTGAATTCGCCCGCTTCCCGGGCCCCATCGTGATGACCTCCAACTGCATCATCGACCCGACCGTAGGCGCTTACGACGATCGCATCTGGACCCGCAGCATCGTCGGCTGGCCGGGCGTCAACCATCTGGAAGGCGAAGATTTCTCCCCGGTTATCACCCAGGCGCAGCAAATGGCCGGCTTCCCGTATAGCGAAATCCCGCATCTGATCACCGTCGGCTTCGGCCGCCAGACGCTGCTCGGCGCGGCGGATACGCTGATTGATCTGGTCAGCCGTGAAAAACTGCGCCACATCTTCCTCGTCGGCGGCTGCGACGGCGCGCGCGGCGAACGTAACTACTTCACTGATTTCGCCACCAGCGTACCGGACGACTGCCTGATTTTAACCCTCGCATGCGGTAAATACCGCTTCAACAAGCTGGATTTCGGCGATATCGAAGGCCTGCCGCGTCTGGTCGACGCCGGTCAGTGTAACGATGCCTACTCGGCGATTATTCTCGCGGTAACGCTGGCGGAAAAACTGGGCTGTGGCGTAAACGATCTGCCGCTGTCGTTGGTACTCTCCTGGTTCGAACAAAAAGCCATCGTCATCCTGCTGACGCTGCTGTCGCTCGGGGTGAAAAACATCGTCACCGGCCCAACCGCGCCTGGCTTCTTCACCCCGGACCTGCTGGCTGTCCTCAACGAGAAGTTCGGTCTGCGTTCCGTCACTACCGTAGAACAAGATATGCAGCAGTTGCTGAGCGCATAAGGAGTCACCGCATGACAATGCCAACTCAACAGTGCCCGTGGCGAATGCAGGTTCATCATATTCAGCAGGAAACGCCGGACGTATGGACGATTTCGTTGCTGTGCCACGACTATTATCCCTATCGTGCCGGGCAGTACGCGCTGGTTAGCGTGCGCCATTCGGCGGATACGCTGCGCGCCTATACGCTCTCCTCAACGCCCGGGGTCAGTGAATACATTACGCTGACCGTTCGTCGTATTGACGATGGCGCAGGCTCACAGTGGTTAACCCGCGATGTGAAACGCGGCGACTATATCTGGCTGTCGGATGCGATGGGCGAATTTACCTGTGAAGATAAAACAAGCGATCGTTTTCTGATGCTGGCCGCCGGCTGCGGCGTGACGCCGATTATGTCGATGCGCCGCTGGTTGGCGAAGTACCGCCCGCAGGCGGATGTGCAGGTTATCTTTAACGTGCGTTCGCCGAAGGATGTGATTTTTGCCGAAGAGTGGCGTCAATACCCGGTCACGCTGGTGGCGGAAAACGACGCGACGCCGGGCTTTATCGCCGGGCGCCTCACTCGCGAGCTGTTGCAAAGCGTGCCGGATATAGCCAGCCGTACCGTGATGACCTGCGGCCCGGCGCCTTATATGGAGATGGTGGAACAGGAAGTGACGGCGCTTGGCGTGACGCGTTTCTTTAAAGAGAAGTTCTTTACCCCGGTGGCGGAAGCCGCTTCCGACGGATTGAAATTCACTAAGCTGCAGCCGGCGAAAACGTTCTACGCGCCGGTCGGCACCACGTTGCTGGAAGCGCTGGAAAGCAATAAGGTACCGGTGACCGTCGCCTGCCGCGCTGGCGTCTGCGGCTGCTGCAAAACCAAAGTGGTTGCCGGCGAATACAGCGTTACCAGCACCATGACGCTGACCGATGCGGAAATCGCAGATGGCTACGTGCTGGCCTGTTCCTGCCACCCGCAGAGCGATCTGGTTCTCGCCTGAGGTTAAAATCCCCGGGGGCGCTACCGCTTACCGGGGCTACAGGGCCGTAGATACTGTTATCGGTTTGCAACGATTTTGGTCGGGGAAAACATGTGCTTTGTGTTAATTCTGAGCACATTGCGCTCCGATATTTCTTCTGCGTTATGCCCCTCATGGCGCAGGGAGCGTACAGGGGGCGGCCAGTCGCCGCCGCCCCCTGTACCCCCGGGCTCTGGCCGCCAAAATCGCCACTTCGTGGTACCTTCGACTTATCCCTGCAGGCTTCGGGTCGGGCCGAGGCAGCGTCCTTGCAAAACACGGCCCTCAGCCCGCATCCATGCGGGCTGCCCCGGCCTTCCGGGAACGTCTCAGCGATTTTGAGGCCGCCAACACCGACAGTTTCAGCCAGCATGGTGAATAAATTAAAGGCAGGCCGCACTGTTATCGGTTTGCAACTTTTTTAAGGATTTTCCCGGACGCGGCGCGTTGCGCCTTCTCCGGGCTACCAAATCGCATCGTGCTGTAGCCCCGATAAGCGGTAGCGCCACCGGGGGATTTTGAGATCACCAGCACCAATAGTGTCAGCCAGCGTGGTGAATAAATTAAAGGCAGGCCGCACGGACCGTAGGCCGGATAAGGCATTAATGCCGCCATCCGGCACTTTTTTACCGCCAGGCCGACTGACCGGCCAACGAATAACGCCCAGCCCCTAATAGCGCAATCGCCAACGCGCCGATAAAGAAATAGACCAGGCTTTCAATCGCCCATGCGCCGACGGCATCCAGCGCGAAAGTTTTACCCGTCCCAACCATCAACCAGGCGACCGCCATGGTGAACGCCAACATCAGCGCCGCCGGGCGCGTCAAGACGCCAAGAATAAGTAAACAAGGCGCGACGACCTCCCCCACCAGCACGCCGTAGGCAATGAACCCCGGTAGCCCTTTCGCGACCAGCATCCCGCTAATGCCATCCACGCCGTCGATTAGCTTATGCAGACCGTGAAACAACATTAAGCCGCCAACGGCAAGTCGTAACAAGAGTTTACCGGCATCTTCATGCGATAGCGTTTTATTTACTGTGTTTAACAATCCCTTAACCATTTGATGTGCTTCCTGTTTTACACCCTATGTGTTCCCAGAGTATGCGCAATATTCCGCCAATAAAACCAGCGAAAAATAAGGGGCAATCGGCAACGCGACCTGTAGTTTCATCTAAGCTTGATAGCGTTATCACAAAAAGGAGATGGAAAACCATGAAACAGACCGTGGCGTCATATATTGCAAAAACCCTTGAACAAGCTGGCGTTAAACGTATTTGGGGCGTAACCGGGGATTCCCTCAACGGCTTGAGCGACAGTTTAAACCGCATGGGGACCATCGAATGGATGCCGACCCGGCATGAAGAGGTTGCCGCCTTTGCCGCCGGTGCCGAAGCCCAACTCACCGGCGAGCTGGCGGTCTGCGCCGGTTCCTGCGGGCCGGGCAACCTTCATCTGATTAACGGTTTGTTCGATTGCCATCGCAACCACGTACCGGTGCTGGCCATCGCCGCCCATATTCCCTCGAGCGAAATCGGCAGCGGTTATTTCCAGGAAACCCATCCACAAGAGCTGTTCCGCGAATGCAGCCACTACTGCGAGCTGGTCTCCACTCCGGAGCAAATTCCGCAGGTGTTGGCTATCGCCATGCGTAAGGCGGTCATTAACCGCGGCGTTTCGGTAGTTGTGTTGCCCGGCGACGTAGCGCTGAAACCGGCTCCGGAAAGCGCCAGCAGCCACTGGTATCATGCGCCGCAGCCCACGGTCACCCCGGCGGACGAAGAGCTGCACAAGCTGGCGCAGCTTATCCGTTACTCGAGTAATATTGCCCTGATGTGCGGCAGCGGCTGCGCCGGCGCGCACCAGGAGCTGGTAGAGTTTGCGGCGAAAATTAAGGCCCCTATCGTCCATGCTCTGCGCGGCAAAGAGCACGTCGAATACGATAATCCTTACGATGTTGGCATGACCGGGCTTATCGGCTTCTCTTCCGGTTTCCATACCATGATGAACGCCGACACGCTGATCCTGCTCGGCACCCAGTTCCCCTATCGCGCGTTCTATCCCACCGACGCCAAAATTATCCAGATCGACATCAACCCCGGTAGCATCGGCGCGCACAGTAAGGTGGATATGGCGCTGGTGGGCGATATCAAATCGACCCTGAAAGCGCTGCTGCCGCTGCTGGAAGAGAAAACCGATCGCCGCTTTCTCGATAAAGCGCTGGAGGACTATCGCGAAGCGCGTAAAGGGCTTGACGATCTCGCCAAACCCAGCGAGAAAGCGCTCCATCCCCAGTATCTGGCGCAGCAGATTAGCCGCTTTGCCGACGACGACGCGATCTTTACCTGCGACGTCGGTACCCCTACCGTCTGGGCGGCGCGCTATCTGAAAATGAACGGCAAACGCCGCCTGCTGGGTTCGTTTAACCACGGCTCGATGGCCAACGCCATGCCGCAGGCTATTGGCGCCAAGGCGACCGCGCCGCATCGCCAGGTCATCGCGATGTGCGGTGATGGCGGCTTCAGCATGCTGATGGGTGACTTTTTATCGCTGGCGCAGATGAAGCTGCCGGTAAAAATCGTCATTTTTAATAACAGCATTCTCGGCTTCGTGGCGATGGAGATGAAAGCCGGCGGCTATCTGACCGATGGAACCGAACTGCACGACACCAACTTCGCCCGCATTGCCGAAGCCTGCGGGATCAAAGGGATACGCGTCGAGAAAGCCTCTGAGGTTGATGAGGCGCTGCAGACCGCCTTTAGCACCGACGGTCCGGTATTAGTCGATGTAGTTGTCGCTAAGGAAGAGCTGGCGATCCCGCCGCAAATTAAGCTGGAGCAGGCTAAAGGCTTTAGCCTGTATATGCTGCGCGCGATCATCAGCGGACGCGGAGACGAAGTCATTGAACTAGCGAAAACCAACTGGCTCAGGTAAAACAATGCTATCACCCTGAATCAGAACAAGGATATGCCGTGATAGATCTTCGCAGTGATACCGTAACCCGCCCCGGGCGCGCCATGCTGGAGGCCATGATGGCCGCCCCGGTCGGGGACGATGTGTATGGCGACGACCCGACCGTCAATGAACTCCAGCGCTATGCCGCTGAGCTCGCAGGTAAAGAGGCGGCGCTGTTTCTGCCTACCGGCACCCAGGCCAACCTCGTTGGCCTGCTTAGCCACTGTCAGCGCGGCGAAGAGTACATCGTCGGCCAGGGCGCGCATAACTATCTGTATGAAGCCGGCGGCGCTGCGGTGCTGGGCAGCATTCAGCCGCAGCCGATCGATGCCGCGGCGGACGGTTCGCTACCGTTGGATAAAGTGGCGGCCAAAATAAAGCCCGACGATATCCATTTCGCCCCCACCCGCCTGTTAAGCCTGGAGAACACGCACAACGGTAAGGTGCTGCCACGCGGCTATCTGCAAGAGGCCTGGGCGTTCACCCGCCAGCGCAATCTGGCGCTACACGTCGATGGCGCGCGTATCTTCAACGCCGTTGTAGAGTACGGCTGCGAGCTGCGCGATATCGCGCAGTACTGCGATTCGTTCACCATTTGCCTGTCAAAAGGGCTCGGTACGCCGGTCGGTTCTCTGCTGCTGGGCAACGAAGCGTACATCCGCCGCGCCATTCGCTGGCGTAAAATGGTCGGCGGCGGGATGCGTCAGGCAGGCATTCTGGCCGCCGCCGGTCTGTATGCTCTGCAGAATAACGTTTCCCGTCTGCAGGAGGATCACGACAACGCCGCGTGGATGGCGGAACAGCTTCGCGCCGTCGGCGCTGACGTGATGCGCCACGACACCAACATGCTGTTCGTGCGCGTCGGTGAGGAGCAGGCTCGGGCGCTCGGCGAATTCATGCAGGCCCGCGGCGTGTTGATCAACGCCTCGCCTGTCGTGCGTCTGGTCATGCATCTCGATGTTAACCGCCAGCAGTTGACGGAAGTGGTCGGTCACTGGCAAGCCTTTTTACAACGCTAAGGAGTCAGGCGTGTCGCAATCTATTCTGGTGCTTGGCGCCAGCGGCTATATTGGCCAGCATCTGGTGCGCGAATTAAGCGCGCGAGGTTATCCGGTGTTGGCGGCGGCACGCCATATCGACAGGCTGCAGAAGCTCGATCTTCCCGGCGTCACCTGCCACGCTATCGACCTCAATCAGCCGCAGGATCTCCCTGCTCTGCTTCGCGGGGTCGATACCCTTTACTACCTGGTGCATGGCATGGGCGAAGGCGGTGATTTCATCGCTCATGAACGCCGGGTCGCCGTTAACGTGCGCGATGCTTTGCGTCAGACGCCGGTGCGCCAGGTGATATTTCTCAGCTCGCTGCAGGCTCCGGCGCAGGAGCAGTCCGACCATCTGCGCGCCCGCCAGGTGACGGCCGATGTTCTACGCGAGTCAGGGATCCCCGTCACCGAGTTACGGGCGGGTATCATCGTCGGCGCCGGATCCGCCGCTTTTGAAGTGATGCGCGACATGGTTTACAACCTGCCGGTGCTGACGCCGCCGCGCTGGGTTCGATCGCGCACCACGCCCATCGCGCTGGAAAACCTGCTCTACTATCTGGTGGAGTTACTCAACCATCCGGCCCGTGAACACCGCGTTTTCGAGGCCGCCGGCCCGGATGTTCTCAGCTATCAGCAGCAGTTCACCCATTTTATGGCGGTCAGCGGTAGGCATCGCCTGTTGATCCCTATCCCCTTTCCGACCCGCTGGATTTCGGTGTGGTTCCTGAACGTTATCACCTCGGTGCCCCCCACCATCGCTAAAGCACTAATTCAGGGGCTCAAGCACGATCTGATCGCCGACGATCGTTCGCTACGCGCGCTGATCCCGCAAACCTTGATTCCCTTCGATCAGGCGGTGCGTCGTACCCTGAAAGAGGAAGAACAGCTGGTGAACTCCAGCGACTGGGGCTACGACGCCCAGGCTTTCGCCCGCTGGCGGCCGGAGTATGGCTATTACCCCAAGCAGGCAGGCTGCACCGTTAGCACCCGGGCGAGCCGTAAGGCGCTGTGGCGAGTGGTGAACCAAATCGGCGGCAAAGAGGGGTACTTCTTCGGCAATATCCTGTGGAAAATCCGCGGCGCCATGGATCTGCTGGTCGGCCACCGCCTGGCCAAGGGGCGACCGCGGCATGACTATCTGCAAACCGGCGATACGGTCGACAGTTGGAAAGTGATTATTGTGGAAGAAGAACAACAGTTAACCCTATTGTTTGGCATGAAAGCTCCCGGTCTTGGTCGTTTAAGCTTTACCATTCGCGATAAAGGCGACCATCGCGAGCTCGACGTTCGCGCCTGGTGGCATCCACACGGCATGCCTGGCCTGTTCTACTGGCTGCTGATGATCCCGGCGCATCTGTTTATTTTTCGCGGCATGGCGCGACGCATCGCCCGCCAGGCCGAGCAAATCACAGGCAAAAACGAAGATTAAGCGTTATTCTTTCATGATTCTCATTGCATACTCGGGAGAATCACGGAAAAATGCGCACGAAATTCTTTTCTGGGACAGTAGATTGATATGAAGGTACTGGTTACCGGTGCGACCAGCGGATTAGGCCGTAATGCGGTGGAATATCTGCGCAACAAGGGCATCAGCGTGCGAGCAACCGGGCGCAACGAAGCGATGGGTAAGCTTCTGAGCAAAATGGGCGCGGAATTTATTCCTGCTGATCTAACCGAACTGGTCTCTTCGCAGGCTAAAGTGATGCTCGCCGGTATCGATACGCTATGGCACTGTTCCAGCTTTACCTCGCCGTGGGGAACCCAGCAAGCCTTCGATTTAGCCAACGTTCGCGCAACGCGCCGCCTTGGCGAATGGTCCGTGGCCTGGGGCGTACGCAATTTCGTCCATATTTCATCACCTTCGCTCTATTTCGATTATCACCACCATCGCGATATTCAGGAAGATTTCCGCCCGCACCGCTTCGCCAATGAATTCGCCCGCAGCAAGGCGGCCAGCGAAGAGGTTATCAATCTGTTGGCGCAGGCGAACCCGCATACCCGCTTTACGATATTGCGCCCGCAAAGCCTGTTCGGGCCGCATGATAAGGTCTTTATTCCGCGAATGGTGCAGATGATGCGCCACTACGGCAGCGTGCTCCTGCCGCGCGGCGGTAACGCGCTGGTGGATATGACCTACTACGAAAATGCGGTGCATGCGATGTGGCTGGCCAGTCAGCCGCAGTGCGACCACTTACCTTCCGCGCGGGCGTGGAATATCAGCAACGGCGAGCCGCGGACGCTGCGTAGCATTGTGCAGAAGCTTATTGACGAGCTGAGCATCAAGTGCAGAATCCGTTCGGTGCCCTATCCGATGCTGGATATTATCGCCCGTAGCATGGAGCATTTCGGTAATAAATCGGCAAAAGAACCGGCCTTCACCCATTACGGCGTCTCAAAGCTCAATTTCGACTTTACCCTCGATATCTCCCGCGCCCAGCAGGAACTTGGTTATCAGCCGATCGTTACCCTGGATGAGGGCGTTTCGCGCACCGCAGCGTGGTTAAAAGACCACGGTAAACTGCACGATTAAAACCGTCGATTACGGCAGCAAACCATCCTGTTTGCTGCCAAATGTTCACCCCTGCCCATATTTTTCCAGCAACGCCTCGGCGATGGCCTGCGTTTGCGCATCGGCCACGCCGTCCCAGCGTGATGGCCTGAAGTGCATCTGGAAAGCCATGATCACCCGTTTTTGCTGCGCCGGGGTCATCTCCGGAGTGACCTGATAGCCGTAGCGCGACAGCAGGTCTAACAATTCGCCGCGATCGACCGGCTGCCAGCTCGGGCGCCCTTGCAGATAAAAGGCGACACGCGCATCATCGGGCCAGGCACCAATCCCCTGCTGCGCCAGCGCTCGCCACGGGAACAGCGGGCCGGGGTCGTCCTTACGCTGCGGCGCGATATCGGCATGGGCGACGACGTTCTGCGGCTGAATGTGATAGCGGGCGATGATATCTTTCGCCAGCGGGATAAGCGCTGCAATTTGCGCTGGATTAAATGGGGTAAAACTTTTTATATCGCCGTTTTTTTGCCAGCCGCGATTTTCCAGCTCAATACCAATCGACGTATCGTTGATCCGCGTACTGCCGCGCCAGAAGCTGATGCCGGCGTGCCAGGCTAAATCTTCCTCCGGCACCAGTTGCCAGATACGCGGTTTACCGTGGCGCAGCGGCGGCTGCTCGGGAATTAAATAGTGCGAACTGACCTCTTTATCGGTCAGGGTCGCCAACGAGACATCAAAGTTATCGGCGGTATAGTGAATGACCAGGACCTTAATACGAGGATAAGCCGCCTGCGCCGGATGACGGGTATCCAGCTGATAACCCTGTTTGTCGACAATGCCCTGCTCCTGCGCACAGCCTGCCAGCAGCAACGCGGCAAGCGCAAGCTGGATAATGCGCTTTCCTAATAAGACCATCGATTACGCCCTTCTTGCTTGGCTTTATACAGCGCCGCATCCGCCTGCGCGATCAACTCTGAAGGTGGGGTGCCTCCCTCTGAAGCGACAATCCCCATACTGACCGTCACCAGCGGCCCAACATCGGATTTGGCATGCGGCAGCGCCGCTTCGCGAATTTTCTGTTGGATCCGCTGCGCCACCGCCGTAGCGCTATCTAATGATTGCAGCGGCAGGACAATCACAAACTCCTCGCCGCCATAGCGCGCCACCATATCATCCTGCGCGCGCACCGACATCTTCAGCACTGAGGCGATGCAGGAGAGGCAGTAATCACCGGCCTGGTGACCGTAGTGGTCGTTATAACGTTTAAAAAAGTCGACATCGAGAATGATCAGCGCCAGCGGCTCTTTCCGTTCCCAGGCCTGAGCCAAAAAATTGTCCAGCGCCCGACGGTTAGCCGTCGCCGTCAACGCATCCTGATTAGCCATGTTTTCCAGCCGGTTAATCAGTTGCATATTCTCCTGATGGGTATTCCAGGCTTCATCATACCAGCGCTGTAATATCTGACGGCCGTATACCATAATAGCGGTACAAATTACCCAAAGAATTAAAAAACGTAAATCGACGCCGTGATGTATTTGCACCCCAGCGAGTAATGAAGTACCCCATAAAGGAACAAGGTAAGCTACAAGGCCCACCGGGAAATAATAGAGCGCGGCAAGACCGGTGGTCATTAAAATAACCAGCAGCGGCCAGGCGAACGGCAGCGACCATAAAATGATGAAACAGTAACTACTCATCGCCCAACATAAGCTGAGGATCAATAAGATAGCAGAAATCACTTTAGTGGCATAAATACCACTTAATATTCGCCCGGAGATAACCATCACGCAAAGCGCCAGCGAGAAAACGATAATGACCCCAAGCGCCATCTCCAGATAAGGGATAATATCTGGATTAGTCAATCTTTGATGATTGAACTCGGTGAACAGAACGTTGCGGAAGATGACCATCAAGGCAAAGGCAATATTGACGAACGCCAGCCACGGCATGCTGCGCGACAGCGCGTGTTTTTGCACATTTTCGCGACTGGCCCACAGCATCGTTCGATTTTCGCGCGGATCCAGCCGTTGTTCTGTCGGCATAGCTACTCCTTTTTCAGCATCTGGACAATGCGTTAAGCTGCCCGCGGTAACTTTTCTATATGATAAACCATCAATCCGGGAATGTCTGTTGCCGGCCGCTTCAGCCACTCGCCGCTTAACGTCATTTTCAGCTAACGACAGATGAAAAAGATCTTACGCCCCGATACAGTCTATTGCGCAATAAAAAGCAAGCGTTATCAATGAGAACAACGTCATCTTTTCTTTAAAAAATCGTTAATTAAAGGTCATAAAAATGCAGCATTTCGCTTGAAAAAAAGACGGGCTTGATTCAATCTGATGGCGCTCATTGGTTAGTTAAAACAAGGGCATGATGATAGCAAGATAAACAATGGAGATTAATAATATGAAATATGCAGCTTTAGTGGCAGGTGCAGCATTGTTTTTAACCGCGAACGCATTTTCTGCAGAAATTCTGAGCAAAGAAGATTTCGCTAAAGTACAGGGTCAATACCACAAAATTGGTACCATCTCCTCTACCGGTCAAACTGCGCCAAGCGATGCGCGCGAAGAACTGATCAAAAAAGCCGATGAAAAAGGCGCTGACGTTGTGGTTCTCTCTTCCGGCAATACCGATAAGAAACTGCACGTATCTGCGAATATCTATAAGAAGAAATAATTAGTTTTTCCCATTATAAGAGCATTATCATCTGAGGATGATAATGCTTCTTTTTAATTTTCCTGCGAACATTTATTTTTATACGCCTTTCTCATTTACCATCCGCGACTAGTCATATCAAATATGCGCCTTCATCAGGATGCTAATCCGGATAACGTCTAAAATAGTTAATCCACTCCGTTATCGGACTCGCAATATATCCCCCTGGACTATCAGTATAAATTCGACGCCAAAAAGAGATGTCCTCTATACTTTTGGGCATAAGAAGATGCTCGCGTTTAAATTACCGCAGGTGGCAAATGAAAAAAATCGCATTTCTTATTTCTGGGTTGCTCTGCTCTGGCTTTACCCATGCCAGCGCGCTCTATTTTTATGAAATCGGCACCGAAGACGTCGGCCTGGCAGGCGCAGGCCAGGCCGCCCGCGCGCAGGATGCCTCCACCATCGTCACCAACCCTGCCGGCATGACCCGGCTGCCGGATCATATGTTTACCGGCGGCGCGCAGGTCATGGGCGGCGATGTCCCGTACCAGATGAATAATGACCACGGCGGTAATAGTCCTGGTAACGTGATGAATCTGTTCCCGAACGCCAGCGGCTTTTATGCGCAGAAAATCAATGATGATGTGTATGCCGGGATCGGTCTGTACGGCAACTACGGTTTAGGCATTGATTTTGGCAACTGGGCCGGCGACCGGCTGATCAAAAAAAGCACCATGGTGGCGATGACGCTGAGCCCATCACTGGCGTGGAAACTTAACGATAGGCTCTCTGTCGGCGCATCGGCCAACCTGAACTACGGTTATTTATCGCTGACGCGTAACGTCGACGGTAATGATGAGAAAGATAAAGATCATGATTGGGCGATGAGCTATCGTCTGGGCCTGCTGATGCAGTTGACCGACCAGACCCGCGCCGGCATCACCTGGAACAGTAAAACCGATTATGACTTTAACGTTAAGGGGAAAGCGCGTTTCCCCAATTTACCGAACGTCTCATATGATCTACCGATTTCCGCCCAGGTCCGCGCGCCGCAGCAGATTATGCTCAGCCTGGTGCATGACATCAATAAACAGTGGTCGGTGATGGGCGATCTCGGCTGGCAGGACTGGAGCCAGTTCGGCAGCCCGCAAATCACCGTTGCCGGTCACGAAAGTAGTAAAAATAACCGCCTGAAGGACTCCTGGCATACCGCCGTCGGCGTACAGTACCGGCCGACCGAGCAGTGGCGTCTGAACGCCGGTGTCGGTTTCGACAGTACGGTTTATGATTCGCAAAGCGACACGGCGCTTTCCCTGCCAACCGGCGATGAATGGCGCTTCGCCACCGGCGCGCAATACCAGATAACCCCCGCCAGCAATATCGGCGTCGCGGTCTCTTATCTGCACATGCAATCTTCCCACGTAAAATCACCGGAAATCATCTCCGGCAGCTACGATCGCCCTTACCTGTGGTTCGCCAGCGTCAACTATAGTTATCAGTTCTGATACGCCGGCTGCCCGCACAAGAGGCGCGGGCAGCCGATGGTCGTTGTCACATCAAGGTCTTAGCTCTTTGCGTCAAGTACAATTGGCGCGCTTACGCTATGCTTTAGCAGAATCTAACAACGTAGTGAGTTCATAAGGAAATCATCATGCGCTACAACATTCTTGCACTTGTTTTGCCTTGCGCACTGGCGCTGAGCGCCTGTACCACCGTGACCCCGGCTTATAAAGACAACGGCACCCGCAGCGGTTCCTGCATCGAGGGCGGCCCGGACGAGGTAGCGCAGCAGTTCTATGATTATCAAATCCAGCACCGAAATAACGATCTCACCGCGCTGCGCCCGTATCTGAGCGACGATCTGGCTAAACTGCTGAACGACGCCCGTCAGGATCCATCGCGTAACGCGCTGCTGCAATCAAATCCATTCTCCAGCAGTTCCACCCCGGCGGATAGCGCCGACGTCGCCAGCGCCTCGACCATCCCGAACCGCGATGCGCGCAATATTCCGCTGCGCGTCGAATTGAAACAGGGTACGCAGAGCTGGAAAGATGAAGTGCTGATGATTCAGGAAGGCCAGTGCTGGGCGGTTGACGATGTCCGCTACCTTGGCATAAACAGCCACGCTCCGGCGGGTACGCTGCGTCAGAGTCTTGAGAAACGCTGATTTCGGCGTTAAAGCCACCCCGCTGAAACGATAACCCCGGTAAAATGTCGGTATTCCGTGCGGTAATGCCGACATTTGTTCCCCCCTACCACACGAACCCATATTTTGTGCTAACTTTAGTGATAAATGTGGTTTACATTTAACTTTTAACGCATAAATATTGCATAACTATTCTGTCAAAGGTACTATTTGCGGCCTCAATAGCTATTCGTATCAGACTGCCCAGATGAGTATTAAACTAAACGGCATTAATTGCTTCTACGGCGCGCACCAGGCGCTGTTCGACATCACGCTGGATTGCCCGCAGGGGGAAACGCTGGTGCTCCTCGGCCCAAGCGGCGCCGGTAAAAGCTCGCTGCTTCGCGTACTCAACCTGCTGGAGATGCCGCGTTCCGGTACCTTAAACATCGCCGGTAATCAATTCGACTTCACCAAAGCGCCGTCTGACAAAGCTATTCGCGAGCTGCGCCAGAATGTCGGGATGGTCTTCCAGCAGTACAATCTGTGGCCACACCTGACCGTGGTGCAAAACCTGATCGAAGCCCCGTGCCGCGTGCTGGGATTAACCAAAGATCAGGCGCTGGTGCGCGCCGAAAAACTACTCGAGCGTTTACGCCTTAAACCTTACAGCGACCGCTATCCGCTGCATCTGTCAGGCGGTCAACAGCAGCGCGTAGCGATTGCCCGCGCGCTGATGATGGAGCCTCAGGTGCTGCTATTTGATGAACCCACCGCCGCGTTGGATCCGGAAATCACTGCCCAGATCGTCAGCATCATTCGCGAACTGGCGGAGACCGGAATCACCCAGGTTATCGTTACCCACGAAGTGGAAGTGGCGCGTAAAACCGCCAGCCGCGTGGTGTATATGGAAAACGGGCATATCGTTGAGCAAGGGGATGCTAACTGCTTCGCGCATCCGCAAACCGACGCCTTTAAAAACTATCTTTCACATTGATGTTTTCGGGGAAATAACGATGAAAAAAGTACTGATTGCCGCTCTGCTCGCGGGCATGAGCCTTTCCGCTACCGCAGCCCAGACCATCCGTTTCGCCACCGAGGCCTCCTACCCTCCGTTTGAGCTGGTAGACGCCAACAACAAAATCGTCGGCTTTGACGTCGATCTGGCTAACGCGCTGTGCAAAGAGATGGACGCGACCTGCACCTTTACTAACCAGGCTTTCGATAGTCTGATCCCAGGGCTGAAATTCCGCCGCTTCGACGCCGTCATGGCCGGTATGGATATCACCCCTGAGCGTGAAAAACAGGTACTGTTCAGCACCCCGTATTATGAAAACTCGGCGCTGTTCGTCGGCCAGCAGGGCAAGTTCACCGGCATTGACCAGCTTAAAGGCAAAAAAGTTGGCGTGCAGAACGGCACTACCCACCAGAAATTCATCACTGATAAGCATCCGGAAATCACCACCGTTCCTTACGACAGCTACCAGAATGCCAAACTGGATCTGCAAAACGGCCGCATTGACGCCGTCTTCGGCGACACGGCGGTAGTGACCGAATGGCTGAAGAGCAATCCGAAGCTGGCGCCAGTGGGTGATAAAGTGACGGATAAAGACTACTTCGGTACCGGCCTCGGCATTGCGGTTCGTCAGGGCAATACCGAGCTGCAGCAGAAATTTAACGCTGCGCTGGAAAAAGTGAAGAAAGATGGGACGTACCAGACCATCTATAGCAAATGGTTCCAGAAGTAACGCTGAATGAACGAATTTTTTCCATTAGCAAGCGCCGCCGGGATGACCGTCGGCCTTGCCGTTTGCGCGCTGGTCATCGGCCTGGTGCTGGCGATGCTTTTCGCCGTGCTGGAGTCGGTGAAATGGCGTCCTGTGGCATGGCTGGCGACCGGCATCGTCACGATTTTACGCGGCCTACCGGAAATTCTGGTGGTGCTGTTTATCTACTTTGGTTCCTCACAGCTGCTGCTGACGCTGTCTGACGGTTTTACTCTCAATCTTGGGTTTGTGCAGATTCCGGTACAGATGCAAATTGAGAATTTCGACGTCAGCCCGTTCCTCTGCGGCGCCATTGCGCTTTCCCTACTGTATGCAGCCTATGCCTCGCAGACCCTGCGCGGCGCCTTGAAAGCGGTGCCGCAGGGGCAGTGGGAATCCGGACAAGCGCTGGGTTTGTCGAAGGCGGCGATATTCTTTCGCCTGGTGATGCCGCAGATGTGGCGCCATGCTCTGCCGGGTCTGGGCAACCAATGGCTGGTGCTGCTGAAGGATACCGCGCTGGTCAGCCTTATCAGCGTCAACGACCTGATGCTGCAAACCAAAAGTATTGCTACCCGTACTCAGGAGCCGTTTAACTGGTACATCATTGCGGCAGCGATTTATCTCGTCATCACCCTGTTGAGTCAATACATCCTCAAGCGTATTGACCAGCGTGCGACGCGCTTCGAACGGAGACCAGGTTGATGCTCGATTACTTACCCGAACTGCTGAAAGGGCTGCATACCAGCCTGACGCTGACCGCGGCATCGATCGTCGTGGCGCTGATCCTGGCGCTGATCTTTACTATCGTCCTGACGTTAAAAACGCCGGTGGTGGTGTGGATCGTCCGCGGCTATATCACCCTGTTTACCGGGACGCCGCTGCTGGTGCAGATCTTCCTGATCTACTACGGGCCAGGACAGTTCCCGTCATTGCAGAATTACCCGGTGCTGTGGCATCTGATTTCTGAGCCCTGGCTGTGCGCGCTGATCGCCTTATCGTTAAACAGCGCGGCTTATACTACCCAGCTGTTCTACGGCGCCATCCGCGCCATTCCGGACGGCCAGTGGCAGTCCTGCAGCGCGCTGGGGATGAGCAAGAAGGATACGCTGGCGATTCTGCTACCGTATGCTTTTAAACGCGCCCTCTCCTCGTACTCTAACGAAGTGGTACTGGTCTTTAAGAGCACCTCGCTGGCTTACACCATCACCCTGATGGAAGTGATGGGTCATGGCCAGCTGCTGTACGGGCGCACCTATGACGTGATGGTCTTCGGCGCAGCCGGTATCATTTATCTGGTGGTGAACGGCCTGCTGACGCTGCTGATGCGTCTGGTGGAAAGAAAAGCGCTGGCCTTCGAGCGTCGTAACTAACATTACGAAATGCATAAACAGTAAATAATGAAACGGGTAAGTGCCAATGCTTACCCGTTTTTTTTATAACCAATAAAATAAACATACAACTTTATTGCATATAAATTCATTTAATGGCATTGTGAACTTCAGCCGTAAACCGGCACAACATCATAAGATTGACCGACGGGAGTCCCACTATGAAAAAGTTAGTTCTGGCCGCTCTGCTTAGCTCTTTCGCCTTTGGCGCCGCTGCCGCGGAAAAAATCAGCTTTGGCGTTTCCGCGACCTATCCGCCATTTGAATCCATGGATGCGAATAACCAGATTGTCGGTTTCGATCTCGATCTGGCTAAAGCGCTGTGTAAGCAAATGCAGGCCGACTGTACTTTTACCAACCACGCTTTCGACAGCCTGATCCCGGCGCTAAAATTTAAAAAGTATGATGCGGTAATTTCCGGCATGGACATCACGCCTGAGCGTAGCAAACAGGTTGCGTTTACCGACCCGTACTATGCCAACTCGGCGCTGGTGATCGCCAAAAAAGACGCGTACCACTCTTTTGATGACCTGAAGGGTAAGCGTATCGGCATGGAAAACGGCACCACGCACCAGAAATACCTGCAGGATAAGCACCCGGAAGTCAAAACCGTCGCTTACGATAGCTATCAGAATGCCATTATCGACCTGAAAAACGGCCGTATCGATGGCGTCTTCGGCGATACCGCGGTGGTCAACGAATGGCTGAAGACCAACCCGCAGTTAGGCGCGGCGACGCCGAAAGTGACCGACCCGCAGTACTTCGGTACCGGTCTCGGCATTGCGGTGCGCCCGGATAATAAAGCGCTGCTGGAAAAACTCAACGCCGCGCTGAAAGCGATTAAAGCTGACGGAACCTACCAGAAAATTAGCAACCAGTGGTTCCCGGAGTAAGACCTGCGCTTCCCGGCTTAGGGCGCAACCGCCTGAGCCGGGTCAAACGGCAACGCTCCCCCTTACAGCGGCAGGGTAAACTGGAAACAGGCCCCTGCCGGTACTTCCAGCAGGCGAATATCGCCCCCGTGCAGTTGCAGCATCCGCCGAACAATCATCAACCCCAGCCCGCCTCGTGAGGCGCTCTGCTGCCCCGGTTCCAGTACCGATGGCCGCTCAAACAGATTGGCCCGTAATTCACCGGCGACGCCCGGGCCGCTATCGGCCACCTCGACCACCACCTGTGCCCCCTGCTGGCGCGAGGAGAGACGAATTTCGCCCCCGTGCGGAGTATGGCGAATGGCGTTATCCAGCAGATTAGTTAATACCCGCTCCATCATCGAAAGATCCGCCTCAACTAACGGCAAGCCTGACGCCAATTCCAGGCGCAGACGGATTTCGCGGGTGGCAATCGCCAGATCGAATTTTTGCGCCACGTCCTGAATCAGCTCGGCAAGGATAAACTTTTCCGGCTGCGGCTTAATACCGCCATGTTCAAGGCGCGCCAGCTCAAATAGCTGTTGTGAGAGATGACGAACTTTATTTCCCTGGCGTAGCGCGATATTCAGATACTGCTTGCGCTCCTGCGCCGTCAGGCGATCATCCTTAAGCGATAGCGTCTCCAGATACCCCAGCAGCGAAGTCAGCGGCGTACGCAGGTCATGCGAAATATTGGCAATAAACTCCCGGCGCTGACGATCGCTATCAGCCAGCCGATCCCACTGCCCGGCGATCTGCTGCGCCAGTTCGATAAAACGGTTATGCAGCAGCGCCACTTCATTTCCGGGATACGGGTCCGGCGCCTGCGCCGCCAGCGCTTTGATTGCGCGAATGCTGTCGCTATCCCCCGCCGCCACCAGCGCCGTCAGCTGGCGTACCGGGCGCGTTACCCAGTACCACGCCAGGCCGCCGGCCAACAGGCCAAATAGCGCCACCAGCAGCAGGGTCCATAGCAGCAAGCTCCACAGCGTCTTCTGCCAGGCGCTCTGCGCCAGTTCATTAAACGTTTCGCCCTGCAGAATAATATAAAGATAGCCACGTAGCTGGCCGTCAAGGCGTAGCGGCGCGGCGCTAAACACTTTTTGCTGGTCCATGCTGCGCGGATCGTCGCCATAAATCGGCCACGCGCCGCCGGAGAGAAACGCCTGCACCGGCGCCATGGCAATGCGCTGGCGTTTAATGTGCCCCGGCGGCGCGGCATCCGCCAGCAGCTCGCCATCCGGCGAAACGAGGTACAGCTCGACGCTTGGGTTAAATACCATCAGACGGTCAAATAGTGGTTTCAATGCCGCGCGATCGACCTCGCCGCGGGCGTTGAGCAGCGGCTCGCGAGCGGCAATCTGCTGCGCCAGCCCGGCGGAAAGCCGCTGCACCATGACGTTACCATACTGCGCGCTGCTATAGAGCTGGAGCAGGCAGACGGAGAGCGCGCACAGCAGCAGCAGGCCGATAAACACCAACGACAGCCGTTGGCTGAGGCTGAGTCGGCGGATCATGACTGCGCCCCGGCGCTGTAGGGGGCAAATTTATAGCCCTTCCCCCAGACGGTAAGAATAATGTCCGGCTCTGCCGGGTCGCGCTCTATTTTCGTGCGCAGACGATTAATATGCGTGTTGACCGTATGTTCATAGCCTTCATGCTGATAGCCCCAGACGCTATCCAGCAGCGCCAGGCGCGAAAAAACTTCGCCGGGATGGCGGGCAAAGTAATAGAGCAGATCGAATTCGCGCGGCGTGAGGTCCACCAATTCACCGCGCAGCCTGACTTCCCGGGACAGCGGGTCGATATTCAGGCCGTGGCAGGCGATACGTCCGGCATCCATCAAGAGATTTTGTCCCATTGCTTCCTGACGGCGGAACACCGCCTTCACCCGGGCAATCAGCTCCAGCAGAGAAAAAGGTTTCGCCAGATAATCATCGGCGCCCATCTCCAGCCCCTGCACGCGTTGGGTTTCGCTGGAACGGGCGCTAATAATAATCACCGGCAGATAGCGCGTTTGCTGGCGGATGCGGCGGCAAATCTCCAGCCCGTCGACGTTAGGCAACATCAGGTCAAGAATCACCGCGTCCCAGACGCCGTTATCCAACTGGCGCAGCGCCTGCGCGCCGTCCGCTTCATGCACGATTTGATACCCTTCATCCTGCAGATTCAGGCGCAACAAAGCTGCGATATCATCATCATCTTCCACCAGCAGGATTTTTTTACTCATCAGATTCGCTCCACGAATTTCACGCTCGTTTCATAAAGCTTACCCGATTTCAGCCGCTTAAAGAGTTCACATTTTGTTTAAACTTCACGAACCAGCAGCGTCAGCACTTCATAATGCGCGGTATGTGGGAACATATCGAACAACTGTACACGCTCAACGCGATAGCCCTGCAGACGGTCAATATCTGCGGCCATTGTCCGGGCGTTACAGCTCGAGTAAATGATATACGGCGGCGCCATGCGGCTTAGATAATCGCACAGTTCGGCGCCGATGCCGCGCCGCGGCGGGTTGACCAGCACCAGCTGTGGAATATCGTCTTCATGCGTCGCGAATTGCGTGGAATCCAGCGCCTGAAAATGGAGATTGCTTAACCCCAACTGGGCCGCGGATTGCTTCGCGCAGGCGATGGCTTCCGGAGCGATTTCGATACCGGTAAGGCGCATCTGCGGGGTGGCGCAGTGCAGACCAAAACCGCCGACGCCGCAAAACAGATCCCACATGTGGTTGACCGGCAGCGCGCGCACCCAGTCGCGGGCGGTAGCGTAGAGCTGGCTCGCCACCGTCGGGTTGGTCTGGAAAAAGCTTTGCGGGCGGATCCACAGCGGTACGCCGTTAAAGTTCTCCGCCAGCGCCGGTTGATCGCTGAGGAAAATCTCCTGCTCCCCTTCCATGATAGCCATGTGCACGGGCTGAATATTGGCGGTAATCACCTTAAGCTGCGGCAACTGCTGCTGCAGCCACGGCAGCGCGGCGCGCAGTTGTGCAAGCTTATCCGCAGAGCGCAGGACGAAACGCAACATCATGCCGCCCTGCTGGCTTTCGGTCAGCAGCAAATACTTCAGCTCGCCGCGCTTGCGGGCAACGTTATAGGGGGTGAGTCCGGCGCGGGCGATAAACGGCTTCAGCGCGGCGAAAACCGGCGCGAAACTCGGCGGGTACAGCGGGCAATCGGTGAGATCTTCCGGCGTGCCATCGCGATGCAGCATGCCGAGCAGCGGGCGCTCTACGCTACCGCTTACGACCATTTTCGCTTTGTTGCGAAACGCCGTCTCCGGACCTGAGACCGGAGCAAGCCATGTCATCACCGGCTGACCCGCCAGCAGTTTGCGCAGGTTCGCCATTTTATCGGCGAGCTGTTGCGTCAATGGCAATTCCAGCCACTGACAGGAACGGCAGCGGCCCGCGTCGTAAAGTGCGCAGTGCATAAGAAGACCTTCAAAAAAACCGGGGCGGGGATTGTATCACCGTTATTGCAAGCGGAAAAACCGTCGGCACGACGCCGGGATAAACAATAGCGCCAGCACCAGCAGATCCGGCAGCTTCTGCAGAAACAGCGCATGGAGAATTTCCCGCTTTGACTCCCCGGCCACGCTGAACAGTTCCGGATAGCCATAGCCAATCGAGGCCGCCCACAGATAAGAGATGACGATAATTTGCGTCAGCAGGTAGAGCCAGCGCGCCCAGTTACGGCCTTTCACCAGCGAAAAGGCGCACCAGATCTCGATAAACACCAACGCCAGACTCGCCAGAAACACCAGCGTCAGGGCCCAGGTTTGCACGCTACGATGGATAAAATCGGCAATTCCCTGCACGCCAAGCTGATTGAGGATCATTAACAGGTCGAGACCGCGAATTAAGATAATAGCAAAGGCCGCCACCTGTACCAGCACAGGGACGTTAAGACGAGCATGAGACGATCGAGTTTTTGTAAACAATCCCAACGTAAAGTCATCCATGAAAACGGCGCCACGTGTGCGGCGCCGATAATAGGCTCTGTTAGCGATTTTAGTGGGTTCAGCCCCTTCTTGCACGCTGGATATCGCGCACGCGCTGCTTTTCTGCGCGAGCCATTAAATACCAGGCGATAAAACCGACAATTCCCACCACGCCGAGGATTAAGGTCGCCAGGGCGTTAATTTCCGGGTTAACGCCCATCCGCACGCTGGAGAAGACCAGCATCGGCAGCGTCGTCGCCCCCGGCCCGGAAACGAAGCTGGCAATCACCAGATCATCAAGCGACAAGGTAAAGGCCAGCAACCAGCCGGAAATGACCGCAGGCATAATCATCGGCAAGGTTATCACGAAGAACACCTTCAGCGGCGCGGCGCCGAGATCCATCGCCGCCTCTTCGATTGACCTGTCCAGCTCGCGCAGACGTGAAGAGATCACCACCGCCACGTAGGCAGTACAGAAGGTGACGTGCGCCAGCCATATCGTCAACATGCCGCGATCCGATGGCCAGCCGATGGAATGCCCCAGCGCGACGAACAGCAGCAGCAGCGACAGCCCGGTAATCACATCGGGCATCACCAGCGGCGCGGTGATCATAAAAGCAAAACCGTTGGAACCGCGAAAACGGCCAAAACGCACCAGCACCACCGCGGCAATCGTACCGAGGATCGCCGCCGCCGTCGCCGCACAGGCGGCAATGGTCAGGCTTAACCCCACCGCGCTCATCATCGCGTCATCATGAAACAGCTCGCTATACCAGCGCGTCGACCACCCCGCCCATACCGTCACCAGCTTCGAACTGTTAAATGAATAGATAACCAGCATCAGCATCGGCGCATACAGAAAGGTAAAACCGAGCACGAGGATCAGAATTCGCCATGGCGAACGTACTACCGGTAAGTCATTCATCCATGATCCCCCATCTGTTTTTGCTGATGTTTGTGGAACCACATGATCGGCACGATCAACAGCAGCAGCATCACAATCGCCACCGCCGATGCTACCGGCCAGTCGCGGTTATTAAAGAACTCCTGCCACAGCACGCGGCCAATCATAATGCTGTCAGGTCCGCCGAGCAGTTCCGGGATGACGAACTCGCCCACCGCCGGAATAAACACCAGCATCGAGCCGGCGATAATGCCGCCTTTCGTTAACGGAACAATCACCTGGAAGAAGGTCTTTAACGGCCGGGCGCCGAGATCCAGCGACGCTTCCACCAGCGAATAGTCGATACGCGTCAGCGCGGTATAAATCGGCAGCACCATGAACGGCAGGTAGGCGTAAACGATACCGATGTACACCGCCAGGTTGGTATGCAAAATCTCCAGCGGTTGATCGATAACTCCAAGCCATAACAGGAAGTTATTGAGCACCCCGTTGCTTTTCAGCAGCCCCATCCAGGCGTAAACGCGAATGAGGAATGAGGTCCACGAAGGTAATATCACCAATAGCAGCAGGATATTGCGCGTCGAGGGCTTGCTATGCGCCACCGCCCACGCCAGCGGATAGCCCAATAGCAGACAGCAAAAGGTGGAAATTGCCGCCACCTGCAGCGACTGCAGATAAGCCTCAAAGTACAGCGGATCGTCGGTCAGCTGCAGGAAGTTGCCGAGATTAAGCGTCAACGTCAGTTGACCGTCGGCCCACGACAGTAACTCGGTATAAGGCGGGATCGCCCGCGCCATTTCGGCCAGGCTGATTTTAAAAACGATCAAGAATGGCAGTAAAAACAGCAGGATTAACCACAGATACGGCAGCGCAATCACCAGCTTACGCCCGTGGGCCATCTGCTGGCGCGCCAGCCACAGGGCAAAACCGCCGGGCTTTTTGCCGCCGGCTGGAGGTTCTAATGTGCTCATCGCCCTCTCCTTACACCGTCAGAACAACGCAGCTATCGGCGTCCCAGCACAAGCGAACTTCATCACCCCAGGTCGGCATGCCTTTGCGATGGCGATGTTCGTTTTGCAGCTGGGCGCTAATCATCTGCCCGCTTTTCAGACGGACATGATAGATAGACAGATCGCCGAGGTAGGCAATATGGATAACCTCGCCTACCGCAAAGTTAAAGCCGTCCGCTGGCGGTTCGTCGCAGAGCATGATTTTCTCCGGACGCAGCGCCACCCAGACCGGCACGTTATCCACCACCGAGGCATCCGGATCGACTTTCAGCGGATGCACCAGCCCCGGCGCATTCAGTACCAGACCATCTTCCAGTCGCTCTTTGACCAGCCCTTCGAAGACGTTTACCGAACCGATAAACTCGGCGCTATAGCGGGTCGTCGGATGTTCATAGATCTCCTCCGGCTCGCCTATCTGCACGAACTTACCGCGGTTCATGATGGCGATACGGCCCGCCATGGTCATCGCCTCTTCCTGGTCATGGGTGACCATCACGCAGGTGACGCCGACGCGCTCAAGAATATCCACCACCTCAAGCTGCATCCGGTCGCGCAGTTTTTTATCCAACGCGCCCATCGGTTCATCAAGCAGCAGCAGTTTCGGCCGCTTCGCCAGGCTTCGCGCCAGCGCCACGCGCTGACGCTGGCCGCCGGAAAGCTGGTGCGGCTTGCGTTTGGCGAACTCCTGCATATGCACCAACGCCAGCATCTCCTGGACGCGGGCGTTAATCTCCGCCTTCGGCAGCTTGTCCTGCTTGAGACCAAAGGCGATATTTTGCTCAACAGTCATGTGGGGAAACAGCGCGTAAGACTGGAACATCATATTGATCGGCCGCTGATACGGCGGCACGCGCGCCAGGTCGACGCCATCCAGCACAATCTGCCCGGCGGTGGGCAACTCAAAACCTGCCAGCATGCGTAGCAACGTCGATTTACCGCAGCCGGACGCGCCCAGTAAGGCAAATATTTCACCTTTATAAATAGTGAGATTGACATCATCGACGGCGTGTTGCCCATCGAAGGATTTGGTTAAATTACGGATTTCCAGCAGCGGGGTCAGCGCTTTGGGGGCTTTCGCCTGTGGGCGGGGCATTGCGTCATTCACTCGGGTGCTCTCCGGCAAATACAATCACCGTATGGCCCGGTTGCCATACATTCTTCAGTTCTATGTTCACCAGCGAACAGTCGGTCAGACCTTTACAGGCCCGGCGTACCGGGCCTGACGGCGTTATTTTCCGCTTTTCACTTTGGTCCACGCGCGGGTGCGCACGCGGTCAATCTTCGGATCCTGCACCTTGAGGGTGAACAGCTTGGCGAAGACATCCTCCGGCGGGTAAATCGCCGGATTGTTGCGGATGTCGGCGCTGACCAGCGGCGTCGCCTCTTTGTTGCCGTTAGCGTAGTAGACGTGATCGCTGATGTGGGCGATGACCTCCGGGCGCAGCAGATAGTTCAGGAATTGATAGGCTTCGTCTTTATTTTTGGCATCCGCCGGCATGGCGAAGACATCAAAGAAGGCCAGCGCCCCCTCTTTCGGAATAAAGTAGGAGATATTGACGCCGTTCTTCGCCTCTTTCGCCCGGTTTGCCGCCTGCCAGACATCGCCCGCCCAGCCGATAGCGACGCAGATATCGCCGTTTGCCAGGTCATTAATATATTGCGAAGAGTGGAAGTAACGGATATTGGGGCGCAGCTTCAACAGCAGATCGGTTGCCGGTCCGGTGTAATCATCGGCTTTGGTGCTGTTTGGATCTTTGCCGAGATAGTTCAGCACCGTCGAGAAAATCTCTTCGGGGGCATCAAGGAAGGAGACGCCGCAGCTTTTCAGCTTCTCAAGGTTTTCCGGTTTGAGCACCAGATCCCAGCTGTTCAACGGTACGTCTTTACCCAGCGCCGCTTTCACTTTATCGACGTTATAGCCGATGCCGGTAGTCGCCCACATGTACGGCATCGCATATTTGTTATCGGGATCGTGACGCGCCACCAGTTGTAAAACTTTCGGGTCGAGGTTTTTCCAGTTCGGGAGTTTACTTTTATCCAGCGGCTGGAACACTCCGGCCGCCAGCTGGCGTTCAAGGAAGCTTGCCGATGGCACCACCAGATCGAACCCGGTGCTGCCGGCCATTAATTTACCTTCCAGCACCTCGTTGGAATCAAATACGTCATACACCACTTTAATACCGGTCTCTTTTTCAAAATTGGCGACCGTGTCCGGCGCAATATAATCAGACCAGTTATAGACGTGCAGCGTTTTTTGTTCCGCTGCGAGCGAGCCGGCAGAAACGGCCATCAGCGCACCCGTAATCACACCTGTTAACCATTTTTTACCCAAGGCGGTCATATCTGTATTTCCTTCTCAAGGCCCGTTAATTCACGGACGCAATAGACGAACCTGAACGCATGCAAGAATCATGCATATTTTTCATTGCCTGAGATAAGGAGAGGAAACCTCTCCCTGATTGGCTGCCCGCAAATGGACGCCTCGCCAGAATAACTGTAGCCAGAATAAGAGGATATAGCCCAGGCAAAAAAACGCCCTGGATCATATTTCCAGCCAATAAAGGTCTACGAGATAAAAGCGAAGCAGTAAAACAGCAGTGAATAATTCTTTAAATGAGGGTTTGTGACAGAATAAATAAGCAACCGCCGTCGCAGCGGCTGCTTTTATTAGTTAGTGCAGAAAATGGTATTGCACTTCTTCGGCTGCGGCCTCTTCTTCCTGCTCTTCCGCTTTATATAGCAGCTGATTGGCGCCGGCTTCCAGAATGACCATCGAGACCTGCTCTTCGCTCTGGCGGAAGAACCAGGCAAACTGTTCGAGAGTGACGCCCGCGCCAACGGGCAGCGCCTGGCAGACCACCAGCTTCGGCAGGTTATCATCCTGAATATCAAGGAACGCTTTTACGGTCAGCGAACTGGCGTTGATCGCCGACAGGTCCGCCGACAGCGGCAGCAGCGCAGAGGGCTTCACTTCCGCCAGCGCCGAAAACAGCACCACGTTGTCCAGCAGGTCGATTTTGGCATCGAAAATACCGTCGAAATTCTGCATATGCGGCAGGTGCAACGCCTGGCAGGAGTCGCACTCAAAAAAACTGATGCCTAACTCGTCGAGCCAATGACGTAACGTATCAAGACCCGGAACGACCAGTGAATCCATAGTGCCTGTGACCTCTTGCTGGATAAAAAACGACGCATAGCTTACGCAAAAAATGCGTCGCATTCCATGAAAGGATAACGAAGTGACGCTACCCTCCCATTTTTAGACAATATCCAGGCGTGGCCTGGCGCTCGATCCACGCGATCATTCGCCCGGCAATATCGACGTGAGTGGTGGTTTCAATCCCTTCCAGCCCCGGCGAGGCGTTAACTTCCATCACCAGCGGGCCGCGGTGGGCGCGCAGAATATCCACGCCTGCCACGTCCAGACCCAGCGTTTGCGCCGCTTTAATCGCCATCTCCCGCTCCTGATCGCTAAGCGTGGCCGTAGTGGCGACGCCGCCGCGGTGCAGGTTAGAGCGAAAATCGCCCTCCTTCGCCCGCCGTTCAATCGCCGCCACCACCTCATCGCCAACCACCAGGCAGCGGATATCGCACCCTTTTGCCTCAGCGATATATTCTTGCACCAGAATGTGCGCATTGAGACCCCGGAAGGCGTCAATCACGCTTTCCGCCGCCTGTCGCGTTTCCGCCAGCACCACGCCGATCCCCTGCGTCCCCTCGACTAACTTCACCACCAGCGGCGCGCCGCCGACCATCGCGATCAGATCGCTGGTGTCGTCCGGCGAGTGGGCAATACCGGTGACCGGTAGATCGATTCCCTGACGCGCCAGCAGCTGCAACGAGCGCAGCTTATCGCGGGCGCGGGTAATCGCCACCGACTCGTTTAGCGGATAACTGCCCAGCAGCTCGAACTGCCGCAGCGCGGCGGTGCCGTAATAGGTGATGGCCGTGCCGATACGCGGAATGACTGCATCAAAATGGGGCAACTGTCGCCCTTTGTAGTGAATTGAGGAGGCAACCGGGCTGACGCTCATATAGCAGGAGAGCGGATCGAGGATCTCGACCTGATGCCCGCGTTTTTGCGCGGCTTCACGCAAGCGGCGGCAAGAATAAAGCGTTCCATCCCGGGATAATATAGCGATTTTCACCCAACACCTCTTAGAAAATAACTGGCAGCCAGCACTCTGCGTTTGCAGGGTGAAGTGTATAGGGAATCAGCGCGTTGCCCAGCCCTGTTTATGCAAATAGTCGAGAATAAACGGCCGGCTCTCTTTGATGATGGTGCGGCGGATATGGTCGCTCCAGGTATCGCGGCGGGTATTACTGCCGCGCGACAGATAATAATCCGCCAGCTGTTCGTCATACTGCGCCAGCACCTGTTGATCAAGCGGCTGGTAGTGATTCTCATGCACCAGCATCGCAGGCGGAATACGCGGCTTAACCTGCGGGTCGTCAGCAGGCCAGCCAAGGCACAGGCCAAACAGCGGTAAAACGTGTTTCGGCAGCTGCAGCAGCTCGGTTACCGCGTCAATGTTATTACGCAGGCCGCCAATATAAACGCCGCCTAATCCCAGGGATTCCGCGGCGATTAAGGCATTCTGCGCCATTAGCGCGGTGTCGACGACGCCCAGCAGCAGCTGTTCAGCCAGCCCCAACTGCGCTTGTGGGCAAATTTGCAGGTGGCGGTTGAAATCGGCGCAGAACACCCAAAACTCCGCCGCCTGCGCCACGTGCTGCTGGCCGCCGGTCAACGGAACCAGCTGCTCACGCAGCTGCGGGTCGATAATGCGAATAATCGAGGTACATTGTAAAAAGCTGGAGCTGGACGCCCCTTGCGCCCCGGCGATGATCGCCTCACGCTGCTGGTCGCTAATCGGCGCGTCGGTAAAATGGCGGATGGAACGGTGGTGGCGCAGCAGATCAATGGTCGGCGTCATGGCGTTTTTCTCTTTCGGACGGGGTAGAAGATGAGGTCTTATTATCGGTCAACTGCGGCGCGACAATTTTCGCTATTCGCCACATTAAGGCTATCGCCGCCGGGATCATCAGCAGGATCCCGGCAAAGATCATGATAAGCGCCGCCGTCGGGCTGGCAAACGGCGCCGGCAGCTGAACATAGTGGTTCAACGACAGCCAGGCCAGCGTCAGCAGCGCCATGCCGACGAGCTCAACAATCAGAATGCTTTTGGGTAATGCGGCAGGCGATCGCATAACGCTCCTCAATATACTCATGCCACGCGCATCGCTGGCGCGTCTGTGTAGGGTCTTGCAGCAGATGATATTTATCAAGCATAACCCGCAACCATCGCTATAAAAGGTAAAACCTGCTTTCCCTTGTTAACGGAACGCGGCATCATAGCCACATTCGCCATCCGGCTGAGATTTAAGGAGAGAAGCATGTTTACCGTTATTTTTGGTCGCCCAGGTTGCCCGTATTGCGTTCGCGCCAAAGAGCTGGCCGAGAAACTGAGCAACGAGCGCGATGACTTCAGCTATCGCTACATTGATATCCACGCGGAAGGCATCAGCAAAGCCGATCTGGAAAAAACCGTCGGTAAGCCGGTAGAAACCGTACCGCAGATTTTCGTCGATCAGAAACACATCGGCGGCTGCACGGATTTCGAAGCCTGGGCGAAAGAGAATCTCGGCCTGTTCGCTTGAGAATTTTTACTCTTCCGTTGAGTGCCTGCGTCTGGCGTCCAGCCAGACGCAAATAAATAAAAAGCATAGCGCCCCAAGCGCGCACCAGAACACCGCGCTAAATAACCACGCCAGTTCTTGCCAGAACGATCGATGAGTAATAAAGAACATCCGCATCACCACCAAACAAACCGGTGCCGCCAGCATGGCGCCAATCAGCGGACGTATGACGCGCCGGCCGGGGGATAAGCAGCTCGCCACCGCCCCAGGCAGCACAAAGAAAAGCAGCCCAAGCTCGGGGTTGCCCGTTTGCCGAAAAGCCCCTTTCATATGCAGCAACAGCGATAAACAGACCACAATAAACAGAAAGAACCCACAAATTATACCGGCCCACGCGCGCTCAGATTTCACGACATCCTCCTGATTTCGCCTCTAACTATCTTTCACTTCATCCAGTCAGAAATAGCATTCTGGCAGTCCATGCTTATAACGCTCCCGTCAGAGTAAAACGATTGTGACTAGCCGCAGCAACCAGGAAAGATTAAACTAGCGGCACTGTTTTATCGGTATTAACGGGATGCCAGAATAACGTTCGGCATAGTGCGAACGCTTGAGCAACCTTAGACCAAAAAACCATTTCCTTCAACAACTTACTAGTAAACGAGAAGTTGGCTTTCGTGAATATAAACGTCGCAGATTTGTTAAACGGGAATTACATCCTGTTATTGTTTGTTGTACTCGCACTGGGTCTTTGCCTGGGGAAACTTCGCCTCGGGTCAGTACAACTTGGTAATTCCATTGGCGTTTTAGTCGTTTCTTTATTATTAGGTCAGCAGCACTTCGCCATTAACACTGATGCGCTAAATCTTGGCTTTATGCTGTTTATTTTCTGCGTCGGCGTCGAAGCGGGCCCCAACTTTTTTTCGATTTTTTTCCGCGACGGCAAAAACTATCTGATGCTGGCGCTGGTGATGGTGGCCAGCGCGATGTTAATCGCTATGGGGCTGGGCAAATTGTTTGGCTGGGACATCGGCCTGACCGCCGGGATGCTGGCGGGCGCTATGACCTCCACCCCGGTGCTGGTGGGCGCTGGCGATACCCTACGCCACTTTGGCCTGCCCAGCGATCAGCTGGCGCAGTCGCTTGACCACCTGAGCCTCGGCTACGCCCTGACCTACCTGGTTGGCCTGGTGAGCCTGATCGTCGGCGCGCGCTATATGCCGAAGCTGCAGCATCAGGATCTGCAGACCAGCGCCCAGCAGATCGCCCGCGAGCGCGGTCTGGATACCGACTCCAAGCGTAAAGTCTATCTGCCGGTTATCCGCGCCTACCGCGTCGGCCCGGAATTGGTCGCGTGGGCGGACGGCAAAAATCTTCGTGAGCTGGGGATTTACCGCCAGACCGGCTGCTATATCGAGCGTATTCGTCGTAACGGTATCCTGGCGAACCCGGATGGCGACGCGGTACTGCAGATGGGCGACGATATCGCGCTGGTTGGCTACCCGGACGCCCATGCCCGCCTCGACCCAAGCTTCCGTAACGGTAAAGAGGTGTTTGACCGCGACCTGCTCGATATGCGTATCGTCACCGAAGAGATTGTGGTTAAGAATCATAACGCCGTCGGCCGCCGCCTGGCGCAGCTGAAGCTGACCGATCACGGCTGTTTCTTAAACCGGGTGATCCGCAGCCAGATTGAGATGCCAATCGACGATAACGTGGTGCTCAATAAAGGCGACGTGCTGCAGGTGAGCGGCGACGCCCGCCGCGTAAAAACCGTCGCTGACCGCATCGGCTTTATTTCGATTCATAGCCAGGTGACCGATCTGCTGGCTTTCTGCGCCTTCTTTATCGTCGGCCTGATGATCGGCATGATCACCTTCCAGTTCAGCTCGTTCAGCTTCGGCATCGGTAACGCCGCCGGCCTGCTGTTCGCCGGCATTATGCTTGGCTTCCTGCGTGCCAACCATCCGACCTTCGGCTATATCCCGCAGGGCGCATTGAACATGGTTAAGGAGTTCGGTCTGATGGTGTTTATGGCCGGGGTCGGCCTGAGCGCCGGCGCGGGTATTAATAACGGTCTGGGCGCCATTGGCGGGCAAATGCTGGCCGCCGGCCTTATCGTCAGCCTGGTGCCGGTGGTGATCTGCTTCCTGTTCGGCGCCTATGTGCTACGCATGAACCGCGCGATGCTGTTCGGCGCGATGATGGGCGCGCGTACCTGCGCCCCGGCGATGGAAATTATCAGCGATACCGCACGGAGCAATATTCCCGCGCTCGGCTACGCTGGCACCTACGCTATCGCCAACGTGCTGCTCACCCTTGCTGGTACGCTGATCGTCATCATCTGGCCGGGCCTTGGCTAGCCCCGGCCGAAAATTTTTAACTTTTTCGCAAAAAAATCGGTGATGAACAGAACTTTTTCCCAGGACGTCAGTCATAACTAGTGCCACTGCTTTTCTTTGATGTCCCCATTTTGTGGAGCCCATCATCCCCGCCGTTTAGGTTCAAGGTTGATGGGTTTTTTGTTGCCTGAAATTTACAGCCTTTAAAATCATTGAGTTACAAACCCTCTTTTTAAGTCATGGCACAAATTGGCGACAGCCTCAAAAAGATAGTGCTGCCTGGCCTGAGTTTGAGGGGTGAGGCTGCACAGGATGTGCCTCTTTAGGTGTAGAGATTGAGCGCACAACCGTCTCATGCGTTACGAACATATGGCTGCAGTTGATATTCTGGCACTGGTTGTAACGTTCTTTGGTCATTGAAGAGACCTGGAAACTGCTGCGAGTATGGGCTGCACTTCCACACAATGGGCAAATCATCATTTTTACGTCCTCGCCATTTTTCCGGAAATCGCAATAATGATAAAACATTATTTCACCTTGTGAACTTTAAGTTCCCTTTTGAAAACTTCAGTCCATTGCTAAATTATCGATATTCACTTCCAGTTCGATGCTGGTTGTAAATCCGCTATAGTTTTCAAACTGGAACAGCGCATCATCGCTGAAGCAGCGGGGACCCCAGAAGCGGAAACCATCCTTGCGGATCAAGGTGGTGACGTCGTTCTGGTTCAGCAGTCCGGCATCGGTTGCCGGGTCCTGCAGATCCCAGAACACATCCGCAGACAAACCGGTTACGCCGTTGACGCCAACGTTAGACAGGGTTTTGTGCCAGCCGGTTTGTTCGTCGATTTTGGATCGCAGGCCAATGGCGTAAGCGGTCGCATCCGCCTGCAGTACCGTGTCAATGTTGATGAAGTCAGGCCAGATCAGCATCCCTTCACGCTGGCTGAAGTTTTCGCGGTAGGCAATCGCTTCTTCCACGGTTTTGCAGCCGTAAGCAGACAAGTACGCGAAGCCGCGCAAACTCTGCGCCACACTAAGCAGTTCAGTAGAAACAGCCTGCGTATCATGACCAGGTACGCCCAGAATGCGGGGCTTCACGCCCAATTGCGACTGCGACGACAAAAGCGCCTTAATGCCAGTTTTTTTACCTTCTACAGTCACACCGCCGATAATATTTGAGGTGGTTTCCGCTTCGGTTTCGCTCTGGGCAACGCGAACGACAACGGTCACAGGTTTTGACTGGTCCGCGATAGCGTCCAGAGAACAGGCCAGCGTGCCGGATTCCCCCGCTTTACCGCTGGCTGTCAGCACATCAGTAAGCAGAACCGACTTATTGAGTGGAAACACGGACGCATCAGTATCATAGCCAGTGCATACCATGCCCACGATATCGGCATTGACTCTACCGGCATCGGTCATGGTGTTTACGAAAACGTGAAAGCCTTTTTCCCTGCCGTCCGGGAGTTTGTCTATAACCCCAACGTCAAAAACGCCCTGGTGCTTAAGACATACGACATTATCAACCACCGGCGCCTGGAGTTTGACGCCGGGCATACCGACATTGCGCAGTCATTTATGGCTATCCGCCGTACCACCACCGCCAGCGGCAACCGCCCGACCTATGAAGCCAGCCGCAGCGAAGAGGCCAGCCACGCCGATTTGGCCTGGGCAACGATGCACGCACTATTTAACGAACCACTGCAGGGCGAAGCCGCCAACACAAGTAACATCGTGGAGATTTTTTAATGACTGAGAAGACCGCACAGGATGCAATGCCCCCTGACGTACAACCCAATAATACCGCCTCTACCTAGACATTCAGCTTTGGCGATCCCATTCCTGTACTGGACCGACGCGAACTGCTGGATTATGTGGAGTGCGTGCGGATGGACAGATGGAATGAGCCGCCAGTGAGTTTTGACGGACTGGCACGCACCTACCGCGCCGCGGTGCATCACAGCTCACCGATTACCGTTAAGCGTAACATCCTGACCAGCACGTTTATCCTGCACCCGTTGCTAAGCCAGCAAGCATTCAGCCGCTTTGTGCAGTACTATCTGGTATTTGGTAACGCTTATCTGGTGAAAAGGACTAACCGACTGGGCGGTATTCTGTCGCTGGAACCATCACTGGCGAAATACACCCGACGCGGGATCGACCTCGACACTTACTGGTTTGTGCAATACGGTATGACCACCCAGCCGTATGGGTTCACCAAAGGCAGCATCTTTCACCTGATGGACCCGGATCTGAACTAGGAGATTTACGGTCTGCCGGAATACCTGTCCGCCATCCCCTCAGCGCTGCTTAATGAGTCGGCCACGCAGTTTCGCCGTAAGTATTACATCAACGGCAGTCACGCCGGGTTCATCATGTACATGACTGATGCGGCGCAGAACCAGGAAGACGTGAACAACATTCGCCATGCGATGAAAAGTGCCAAAGGCCCAGGGAACTTCCGCAACCTGTTTATGTACTCACCCAACGGTAAGAAGGACGGTATCCAGATCATCCCTCTGTCAGAAGTGGCAGCAAAGGATGAGTTTCTGAATATCAAAAACGTCAGCCGGGATGGCATGATGGCAGCGCACCGCGTACCGCCTCAGATGATGGGGATTATGCCGAATAATGTAGGTGGTTTTGGAGATATTGAAAAGGCGAGCAAAGTATTTGTTCGTAACGAACTACTCCCTTTACAAAAAAGGATGCAAGAATTTAACGACTAGTTAGGCGATGATATCTTACATTTTTCGAAATATTATTTCTAATAAATAAAAGAGAGGGCTTGTCCCTCTCACACCAGAGTGGGTATTTTTTGCTTGTATTTAGTTATCAACAGCCTACAAATACTCTTGGAATTATTTTCCGATGCTGACTTAAATACTTTTTTTGCCAATGAGATTATCAAGTTATTATTACAAATTAAACTCTCAAGCATATCGCCGTTATTTCTCAACAAAAGACTGTTTTCATTAATTACTTTTCTAACTCGTCTTATTTTTTCTTTAGTTAAACCATCAAAACACCAAGCATTATTAGAAAATTGATAGTTCACCTCATTTCTTATTACTGTTGGGCTAAATGTATCGTTTGCTCTTTTTATAAAACCTAAATGTTCTGATAAGGAAACTGCTGTTTCAGCATATTCTTGAATATCAGCATTAGTTTCTAAAATAAGCCGATCCACAACAGAAACCCATGATGCCCAAGCATCAATATGAGACCCTCCTTTTTTATCTTTTTTTTCAAGAGTAATATTTTCGCACGTGCTATCATAGCGCATTAAATTCAGACCGCTTTCTAGATTATTAATTACATTCCCAGTCATATTTGACCTAAGAATAGTGCGTAACGTCGGCTTATCAACGTTTGTTAAACTTAACCCTGCAATACGGATGAGGTAATGTACTGCGTAATATGCAGAATAATAATGCTCAACAACTTGCCAAGATAAATTTTCGTTTTCTTCAGACTGTGACCTGTTCCAAGATACCATTGATGCGAGAAAAAACCTATTCGCCTCCCCCGCCATATAATAAGCAAACTCTTTGGAATCAATCATCCGCAGAGAGATTTTCTGGTGTGGAGGTGGAACAACATTTGTCAATGTAAAATTTAAATCATCCAGCTTTTCAATTGTTCTTCCGTGTGCAATCTTGCCAGCCCCTACAATAGAGGGGCAAGCTAATTGCTTAAACAAACGTTCTATTTTTACTAGATTTGTCATATTACAATATTTCTTTTTAACAATTTGTTGTCTAGTAATTCTATTGCTTTTACTGTGGCTCTATTATTTAAAACCGCAGCTATATTTCCATTAAGGCTCCGCTTGAGATATTTTTTGTGCTCACTAATTAAACTCGAAGATTCTGGTGAGTTATCAAATATCATAGCAATTACAGCTTTACTATGCCCTACTAAAATTTTGAAAGAAGTAGGTTTAATGATTACCTCATCGAAATTAACTCCCTGAGAATTCAGCAGGTCTTGTGCAGCAAATAAATACGCATTTACAATCTCAAACAGGCGTTGAGGGCTTGAAATATCGAAAGACCTCAATATAAGCTTAAATGCTTCATAAAAAGTAACTTTTGAAATAAAGTGTCTTTTTTTCTCAAAACGAGACAACTTCCCAGCAAGAGCACTGGTGGAATTGCTTTCAAATAAAGTAAATATTAGGTCTAAAAGTTCTTCTTCTGCATTTTCTGTTTCAGCTAATTTCTTTATATCCAAAAGTAATTCTTTTGGAACAGGTTTTTGAAGCGTGTTAACATCAATAAACAATCTTGCTTCATCTATAGGATTTAGCTCAGAGAAAATCACTACAGGAATTCGCAATTTTCTATCATCAAAACCTCGTTCATATAGTTTTCTAAACCCATAAGCACGGTGTTGCCCATCTATAATGAGAAATGATTTCACATCATTATTGAAACTTAATGTTTTCTTTTTACTATTATATTCAAACTCAGAAGATGGCTGCGCAGATAATATAATACTAGAGGGAATTACCCCACCATTAATAATATAATTTGCAATCGACTCAGCCCTTGTTTCATCCAAGCTCCGTTGAAATCCATCTTGTGGATCTTCAGAACGAGGGTTTGGTGAACAACAACCAGCGATAACATCAATTGGCAACGTTAGACTGTAAAATTTGTGCTTACCTTGAATAATTAATGAAGCGCTAAAAGATTCCTTCATGATCCATCCACTGTCATTAGTATATGAATTACTACGGCCGCAACTATCCGGCCGTCATTCAAATCGACCTTAATTATGAGTGTACGTTAACATGAAATTGCTTGCAGTTGAAATATCTTGCGCGCGCTCCTATCCCCGCCACGCCTTCCCGCTTTGTGTAGTGGTTTTCATGCAGGAGCATGACGGGCCGGAAAGCGCGCCAGTCCTGGCGGCCCCGACCCATTGCGATCCTTTTTGGATCATGCGAATCCATGCACCATAGACATGCACAGCTTTCTCAAACCGCAGGATGCCGTACGGAAGGGAGTTTCCCATGGTGCGAAATCACTAATGCGTACTCTCATCCTGCCCAACTCCGTATTCATTCAGCCTGGTAACCAGCTCGCTCGTCAGCTCCGATAGCCACGAGATCACAACCTCCTTGTCATCATCGCTACAATCTGAGCCGGCGACCAGTCGGGCCATAAGTTCTATCCGCTGCAGTGCAAGTGACCCCATGAACAAATTGTTCACAACTCCCTCCCAATATTACTCTTAATATATACAGCACATCATATAATTTTAAAGCTGAAATACTTTTTTAATCAGCTAACCCTTTGATTAATCTATAACCTCATTCCTGCATTTTTCAGTACCACTGACGCCATTTGTCATCCTCCTGTATGCGATAGTCAAACATAGTCAGTTGCTCCGTGAAGTCTCAAAATGGAACTAGTTGATAGTCACGTTGCAATCAGAAAGGGCGTCGACAGTCATCGCTGCTATATTAATCATTACTTTTTCGCGTTTTTTGTCTTTACGCAGACGATGACGTATCAAGCGGCCATCAGCCAGCATGTCATTTATCGTGTCAATGGATAAGCCGGTGAGTTCACTGTATTTTTCAATTGAAATAGACGGTACGGCTAATGAGATTGAAAAGTTAGGTGTCATGATGCATGATTCCTTGTTTCTTGATTAACTGCCTTGAACTGTGAGAAGCTCCCAATTGGGAACAATCTGAATACCAGGATCGCAAAAAGAGATATGTCAACATCACCCCCCCCAAATGGGAACTCGCTAAATTTTGAGGCTGGTGGCCGTGAGGCGATTGAGCGCTTTGTTGAGGCATACGGATTCACTACAAGACAAGCTCTAGCAGAACATTTAATGGTTTCAAAGAGCACTTTGGCTAACAGATATCTACGAGACACCTTTCCTTCTGACTGGATAATCAGATGTGCACTTGAAACTGGCACGTCATTGACATGGTTAGCGACTGGAAATGGCTCCGCATGTGACGATGTCAAAAATGATATCTGTGCTATTAAATGTAAAAAATAGTGGCTGGGGAATTGTTCGATTCGAATTTTTTTCTACTGGATAAAGCCTTGCTTCCTAGTACGGTTTTATCGCCATTAATTATTAGTGATTCTGAAACACTAATCTTATGCGAACAAAAATTTGATGAAATTACTGATGGAAATTGGTTACTTTGGGTGGAAGGTACGTTAAGTATTCGCTCGCTAACAAGAATACCGGTTGGTAGAGTTAAAATATCAGATAACGCGTCATTCTTTGAATGCAATATTGAAGAAATTCAAGCAATTGCTAAATGCAAATGTTTGTTAATGAAGCCTTTATAAGGGATTATGACAATGAGTGATATTTCAGGAATTGATGGCAATGAATTTAAACAAAGAAGATACTTATTAGAAAGTGCCCAACCTTATATCTCAGAGAATATATACAAGGTATTACTCAACCTTTTAAACTCTCGCACCTACAATCAGTTTGATGTTTTATTTAATTCCTCCGCACCGCCACACCTTAGAGACGTATTTCACATAAGTAGCACTATTACCAATGAACCTTTATTGCATTACCAAGACTCTGATTCACATTCTAAAAAAATCAAAAAACTCGAAATGCAATTATCAGAACATCGTGATATTTGTGAGGAATTGCATAAGCATATAGCTAAACTGGAAATAGATTTAGGTAGCGCATTAGATAGCAAGGAAAAAACATCAACTCTACTCAGAAATCAAACTAATAAAAATCGTGAACTCTCTGAACAGAATCAAGAATTACAAAGCAAGATACAACAAAAGAAAATTGATGAAAAAGTCCCAGAGTACGTTCAAGGAGTTAAAGAAAAACTCCAACAAGATGATAAAGATTTTACAGCAATGTCTTACAAATGGGCTATCAGCGGAGTGGTATTTTGCGTGCTGGCCATTATTTCTGCATTTTTAACTTTCTTTTTCAAAATTGATATTAAGGACGTAACACTTACAGAACTCTTGTATTATTACACTCGTGGGTTACTTGGCGTTGCATTGCTTTCTTGGCTTTCATATTTTTGCTTAAATAATTCAAAAAAATACACTCACGAAGCGATAATAAGAAAAGACCGACAGCATGCATTAATGTTCGGTGAAGTTTTCCTTCAAATATATGGTTCAACCGCTACAAAACAAGATGCTATTGACGTATTCAAAGATTGGAACATGTCGGCAAACTCAGCCTTTTCAGATAAAACACAACAGCCTCCGAATTTATTTAACATATTGGGTTCTGTTCTTAATAAAAAAACAGCTGCAAATGATGACAAATGATTAAAAACATATTTATGTTTGGTAAGCAAAATCTCGCACATTGACACTGGCTATGCATACAGTAAAAATACGCTCCAAATGGAGGGTATTTTTATGGCAGTACGAAAACTCGACACAGGAAAATGGATTTGTGAATGTTACCCCGCCGGACGTAGTGGGCGTCGCGTGCGTAAGCAGTTCGCTACTAAAGGCGAAGCGCTGGCTTTTGAGCGTCACACGATGGATGAGGCAGGAGCTAAGCCCTGGCTGGGTGAATCGGACTTTGAAAGACGTGGTTGAACTCTGGTTCAAACTGCACGGTAAATCCCTGACATGCTGGCGAGCTTGTTTACGACAAGCTGGTCCTGATGGTCGATGCACTCGGAAACCCTTTTGCTACTGATCTCAGCTCGAAATTATTCGCGCATTATCGTGACAAACGCCTGACGGGTGAAATCTATTTCAGTGAGAAGTGGAAGAAAGGAGCCAACCCGGTAACTATTAACCTCGAGCAAAGCTATCTGAGCGGGGTTTTTAGCGAGCTGGCCCGTCTTAGAGAATGGGCTGAACCAAACCCACTGGAAAGCATGCGCAAGTTCATTATTGCCGAAAAAGAAATGGCCTGGCTAACGCATGAACAGATCACAGAACTTCTGTACGACTGCCAACGCCAAAGCGCCCTACTCGCTTTGGTCGTTAAAATCTGCCTGAGTACCGGAGCACGCTGGCGCGAAGCTGTGAATCTCACGCGTTCCCAGGTCACTAAGTACCGAATCACTTTCGTCAGGACCAAAGGCAAAAAGAACCGCAGTATTTCCATCAACAAAGATCTATACGAAGAAATCATTTCCCTGGACGGCTTCAAATTCTTTACTGACTGCTATTTCCAGTTTTTATCCGTAATGGATAAGACCTCTATAGTGCTCCCACGCGGTCAACTTACCCAAGTTCTGCGCCATACGTTTGCAGCACACTTTATGATGTCAGGTGGGAACATCCTTGCCCTCCGAAAAATCCTCGGCCACCACGACATAAAAATGACCATGCGCTATGCCCACCTCGCGCCCGATCACCTGGAAACGGCCCTACGCTTTAATTCCCTCGCAACCATGGGTCAATCATCCTTAGATGCAGCTCACGTGCGCGCCTGACATTCACGGAGTATCATTAGGACGGTCTTGATTATCAGGGAGATTGATTATGAATGAGTTACAGAAACAGGGGTTAGAGCTTCGTACTAAAGCAAAAGAACTGGCTCTTTCTGCTTTGGCAAAGCACCCAGATGGACGCATTAATGGTAAGGGAGTCAAGCAAGCAGAAGTATTTCGCCTCTGTGGTCTGGACTGGGGAGATTACCCTAAAGCACCAAGTACGCAGCAACAATACTGGGCAGTAGCCCTTCTCCGCGAACTTGAGTCGGAAGGAACTGTGGAGCAAGTCGAAGAGAAAGGACCTTGGCGTTTGAAGTAAGTCACGATGATCCAAGTGGCGACAAAGTGGCGGCAGCGGTTGGCATTACCCCGTAATCGCCACTCCTTACCACCAAACTAACTTATTGATTATATTACAAATAATTATTTTTACTAACCCGTTTACATAAATGGGTTTTTTGTTGCCTGAAATTCAGCTTCCTTAGAATCAACCTCTTAGCAGACAACTCGTTCCTGAATGGCGATGACCTTCCCGTGAAAGCTGCCCCACTCTTACAGAAGTCTCTGGTCTTGCTTTCACCTCGCAGAAAAGCGCTTCCTCAACGTCCGATAGTTACTACTATTGAATTGACGTACTTATCCTGCTATGTAAAAACGTAGTGTTGATACTTTACTTCTACTGATAAGGAATTCAGATGTTAACTCAAAGTCTTATTAATATATTCAGTAAAGAAATGATAGGGACGATTATTGCCGCCCTGCCCATCATTAAAGCCATTTTAAATTACTTAAACAAACCTTTAGATGACATCGATGATATATATAAAAAAGCCAAATTAAGCACATGGAGAATTCGCTTTTTCATGATTAAAATATCGACAAAGGAGATACCCAGACTGACTCGCGCAAATGTGATATTGTTTTCTGTCGTGTTATTATTTCTTTTAGCCAGTTTCGCAACCAGTTCATATTATGGCGTCAAGCTATTACAAATACGTCCGGGCTGGACATCTTTAATTCTTAAAGAAACGGATGAATGGTTTTTAATCTCAGAAACAGAAGCATCAGAACACGCATTCCATCCCTCCTGGCATCTCACAGAAAAAAGCTGTATCTCTGGCGAGGCCACGCAACTGGCAAATGACAAAATAATAACACCACAACTAGGGAAATTTATTTGTGAATCCTTCACCAATGCAGATGACAAAGAGAAAATAAAGAAATCCATTAAAGATACCACTCACAATAAACCTATCGTCACCTTTCTCATCTCGATCATTACCGTTGGCTGCATATGGTTCATAACCAGCTTAATATTGACGTTAATATATACTCTCAGACTTAAAAAATTCATTATCCGGGAGCATGAAAAAGCCTATGACTATCTAACATAGCACTCCAACCTTTAGCTTAGGGGGTGAGAACTCTGTTACATTTGTCATTTGCACGACGTATATTACCAGTTCCGGTAATATTGTTACTGGAACTGCAGAGCCTATCATCCTGTGATAATTGTTGATATTATTATCCGCAACGATTAACAGGTATATCGGTTGAAGGTAAAACATGATTGATGTACAGCAGGAACAAAAACTTCAGGAGCACGGTTTTACCAGCAAAGAGATCAATGTGCTGCGTAAAGGACTTGAGAGTCCACAACGTAAAGATCAAAGCCTGCAGGCCTTGTTGGAAGAACTGAGGCGTCGTTTTTACATGTCCTGTATCATCATCATTGCCCTGCTTATCTTTTGCAGCTACGCGACGCTGACTAATAATACCGGTAATGGGCTGGCTTACTTTACTGTGACTGAAGTTTGCTGCGCCTTTGCACTATTAGCAACACCTTACCCGCTTTCATGGAAAGCGATAACATTCTTAAGAAAGAAACTCTACCCAAATTAATTTAACAAGCAGTTTTTTCATTAGTACGATACGTTCTCCCTATGTTGTATAACTGATATGTCCTCAACATGCCACTTAAATATCCCCTCTTAAATAATCGGCGATAAAGCTTATCAAGCACACCAGCGTAAAACAGATGGCGAAACCACCCAGCTTGAATAACCAGCCATCCAGAGCAACAAAACAAACAAAAGCGGCGATAGAGAAGCTGCCCGTTCCGACAGCTTCAAACATATTGATTGCATGAATGCAGATCTTTTTACAAACATAGCTTGAAGAGAATCTTTTCGGTTTCATTGGCTCTCTCTTATCCCTGCATCAGGTAACCCAAGGCTAATCGAAAGCATGCTCATCATCCAGTAATAATTTAATTTTTTCCCCATTAAATCAACATGTTAAATAAACCACTAATAAAAAAATCAATCGTTAAATGTCAGCTTTTCACCCTTGCGAAGTCTATTTTTTCACCCATACTTTGCTGATCCACTCCCACATAAGGCGCTCTTCATGTTGCTTAAAGATAAGACCGTGTTGATTTTCGGCGGCAGCGGCGCGATTGGCCGCGCGACAGCGCTTGCCATGGCGAAAGAAGGCGCACAGATCTTTCTGGCCGCCCGGCAGGCGGATAAGCTGGAAAAGGCAGCGGCTGAGGTTCGCGCCGCTGGAGGTATCGTCGAGACTCTGCAACTGGATGTGCTGGATGGCGGGCAAACCGCCGGGCAGGTGGCCAACCTGGCCGGGAGAACCGGCGGGATTGATATCGTAGTTAATGCCACCGGCTTTCTCCACGATCAGGGGAAAACGCTGGCACAATTATCCCTTGCCGAGTATCGCCAGGGTTTTGTCCCCTTTCTTGATGCCCAATTTACTATTGCTAAGGCTGTAGCGCCGCGGATGGGTGGCGAACGCGAGGGCGTCATAATTACCACTATTCCTCCTTCTGCGACGATGGCCGTTCCCGGACACCTTGGCCATATCGTCGGCTGCGCCGCAATGGAAGCCTTTATCAAAGCGCTGGCCAGCGAACTGGGGGCGAAAAATATCCGCGTGCTCGGCGTGCGGTCACACGCGATAGCGGATGCGGTGCTGGCGGGTTCTTATACTGCCGAGGTGTTTGCGCCTAAAGCGCAGGCGCTGGGCTTGAGCGTTGAACAGTGGCTTGGCGGTGCGGCGCACGGCACGATGCTACAGCGGTTGCCGACGCTCGCGCAGATAGCCGGGGTCATCACCTTTCTCGCCTCACCGTCGGCGGCGGCGATGACCGCCACGGTGGTTAACGTCACCGCGGGGGCGACGCTTAGCTAGCGCTATTCTCCCCCGCCAGCCGCCCGACCATCAGGCGAATGGCCGCTTTCGACAGCGGCGCGCTATCGGTCACGAAGTGTAGCGTCATCCCCTCGATAAACGCATCCAGCCCGCGCGCCGTCGCCGGTTCAAACCACTGCTCCAGCGTCTGCTGGCTGCGTAGCATCCAGCTCTGCATGACCGCTTTCAGCGCCGGTCGGCTGCTGCAAAACGCGTATAGCTGGTACATTAACTCCATATTGCGCGCGGTGGTCACCTGGGCGCTGAAGATAAGCTCGGCGATAGCGTCGCAGGCCTGCTCGCGGCTACCGACGCCGTTGAAGAATTGCTGATACTGCGCCGACATTTCGACGGTGAAGTTACGAAACGCTTCCTCAATCAGCGCCTCAATACCGCTAAAATAATAGGTCAGCGAGCCCAGCGGTACCCCGGCGCAGCTGGCGATTTTACGGTGCGTTACCGCATGAATTCCGTGCGCGGCGATGGTATCCAGCGTCGCCTGCAGGATGCGCTCGCGCCGCTGCGGATCGTTCGGTCTGCGGGTCATCGGTGTGTTTTTCCCCTCTGTGCGCTACGCAGGTCAAGCGATAGCGGAATGTGTACAAATGTACACAACCTTGCTACTGTTGTCTGCAACTCTTCTTTCTCGGGCGTTTATGGATGACGGCGCAAACTTCTCGCAAAGCCCTCCAGCTTCGGCTGTGGGCGCTATTTATGTTCTTTTTTATTCCCGGCTTATTGATGGCCTCCTGGGCCACCCGTACGCCCGCGATTCGCGATTTACTAACCCTTTCCACTGCTGAAATGGGAATGGTGCTATTTGGCCTGTCGATTGGTTCGATGAGCGGTATTCTCTGTTCAGCATGGCTGGTGAAGCGCTTCGGTACCCGTAAAGTTATCCGCACCACCATGTTATGCGCCGTGGCGGGCATGCTGGTGCTAAGCCTCGCGCTGTGGCTCGCCTCCGCGCCGCTGTTCGCCTTCGGGCTGGCTATCTTCGGCGCCAGCTTCGGCTCGGCGGAAGTGGCGATTAACGTCGAAGGCGCCGCCGTTGAACGGGAAATGAATAAAACCGTACTGCCGATGATGCACGGTTTTTATAGCTTCGGCACCCTGGTGGGCGCCGGCATCGGTATGGCGGTGACCGGTTTTGGCCTGCCCGCCGCGCCGCATATTCTGATCGCCGCGCTGGTAGCGATTGCCCCTATCCTTATCGCCATTCGCGCCATCCCCGACGGTACCGGCAAAAACGCCGCCGAATCCGCCCATAGCGAGGCCAAAGGCCTACCGGTCTGGCGCGACGCGCAGCTATTGCTGATCGGCGTAATCGTGCTGGCGATGGCCTTTGCCGAAGGTTCCGCCAACGACTGGCTGCCGCTGCTGATGGTCGACGGCCATGGCTTTAGCCCCACTTCCGGTTCGCTGATTTACGCCGGTTTCACCCTCGGCATGACCCTCGGCCGCTTCACCGGCGGCTGGTTTATCGACCGCTACAGCCGCGTCGCCGTGGTACGCGCCAGCGCGGTAATGGGCGCGCTGGGCATCGGGCTGATTATTTTTGTCGACAGCACCTGGGTCGCCGGGGTATCGGTACTGCTGTGGGGGCTCGGCGCGTCGCTTGGTTTTCCGCTCACCATTTCCGCCGCCAGCGATACCGGCCCGGATGCGCCTAAACGTGTAAGCGTCGTGGCGATTACCGGCTATCTGGCTTTTCTCGTCGGGCCGCCGCTGCTGGGCTTCCTTGGCGAACACTTTGGCCTGCGTAGCGCCATGATGGTAGTACTGGGACTAGTCATGGTGGCGGCGCTGGTAGCCCGCGCGGTAGCTAAACCGCAGCCCGAACCTGTGATGGAGAATAGTTAATGAGCATCAAACTGATTGCGGTAGACATGGACGGCACCTTTTTAAGCGATGCCAAAACCTATAATCGCCCACGTTTTCTGGCGCAGTATCAGCGCATGCGCGAACAGGGCATTCGCTTCGTGGTCGCCAGCGGCAACCAGTATTACCAGCTGATATCGTTCTTCCCGGAGCTGGTCGATGAAATCGCCTTCGTCGCCGAAAACGGCGGTTGGGTAGTAAGCGGTAAAGAGGATATCTTTAACTGCCAGCTGCCGACGACGCATTTCAACGCCGTCGTCGACCACCTGCAAACGCTGCCGCATATCGAAATTATCGCCTGCGGCAAACGCAGCGCCTATACGCTCAATAGCTATAACGACGAGCTAAAAGCGGTGGCGGCGAAGTACTATCACCGTCTCGAACTGGTGGATGATTTTAACCATCTCGATGACGCGATCCTCAAATTCGGCCTGAACGTGCCGGATCATCTGATTCCGCAAATTCAGCCGAAGCTACACGCGGCGCTGGGCGATATGGTTACCGCCGTCGCCACCGGTTACGGCAGTATCGATTTAATCATCCCTGGCGTGCATAAAGCCAACGGCCTGCGCATTTTGCAGGAGCGCTGGGGTATTGATAATCATGAAGTGGTGGCCTTCGGCGATAGCGGCAATGATATTGAAATGTTGCAGCATGCCGGCTTTGGCTTCGCCATGGCGAATGCCAAAGCGGAGGTCAAAGCCGTCGCCAGCCATCATGCGCCGCATAATAACGAAGAAGGCGTATTGCAGATTATCGATAAGGTATTGAATCGCGAAGCGCCGTTCGCCTGATGAATCCCCGGATGCCTTTGGGCATCCGGGTTTGCTACGTATCACGCCTGCTGCGAACTGCCGACGCTTTTATCTTTCAGGAAGTAAATAATCAGCCCCAGCCATAGCACCCCGCCCAGCAGGTTAAACAGGCTGAACAGGCCGTTACCGCCAAGCTCATAAGCATGCTTGCTAAGCTCAATGCCCACGGTAAAGATCAGCATCTGCAGCATGCCCATCGCCGCCGAAACCGTTCCTTTACTCATCTCGCTGGCGAACAGCGTTAAGCGCACCAGCCCGGCGTTAGCCAGACCAATCCCGAAAGCGTAGAAGCTCAGACCGGCGGTCATCCACAGATAAGCATGGGACGAGACGACCGTGGCCGCCGCCGACAGAAGCAGGCCAAACATTATCGGCCAGCCGCCCATAATAATCAGCGAGCGTACCGAACGGCGTGAAGTCAGACGCGCCAGTACCAGGTTGCCGGCGATCAGCGCGCCGAAAATCGGCACCTGCAGCATACCGTACTCATAGCTGGTGGCCTGCTCGCCGCTAATAATAATGACCGGCGATTGCGCAATCCACGCCAGCAGCGGCAGGCTAACAAAACCGGTCGCCAGCGCCCCGGCGACAAAGCGCAGGTTTTTCAACACCAGACGATAGTCGCGCCCCAGCTCTTTTACCGACAGTTTTTCCCCCATCCGCGTCGCCGTTTCCGGCATCGCCCGCTGTAGCCCGACAAAGGAGATGGCCGCCAGCACGGCGAACAGCACGAACATCATCTCCCACGGCAGCATATGCACCCAGGCGGCGCCGACCAGCGGCCCGAGCAGCGGCGCAATCAGCGCGACGTTAGCCATCAGGGCGGTGATTTTGATACACACCGCCTCCTCAAACGACTCCTGGATAGCCGCATATCCCACCGCGCCGATAAAGCACAGGCTGATGCCCTGCAGGAAACGCAGCAGGGTAAATTGCTCAATGGTTTGCGCCAGCAGCGTCGCCAGACAGGTGACGATAAACCACACCACCCCGGTTAGCATTACCGGGCGGCGGCCAATACGATCCGACAGCGGCCCCAGCAGCCACTGCAAAAACATCCCCCCCGCCAGATAGGCGGTCATAGAGGTGGGGACCCACTCATTGCCGACCTGAAACTCCTGCACCACCGCGAGCATACCCGGTTGGATCATATCGTTGCCGATATAGGTGGAGAATTCATATAACACAAGGCACAGCGGGAACAGCAACGCCTGACGACCGAGGCGTTTACCTGATAGCGAATAATTCTGCATGCAATCTCTTAATTAAAAAAAAATCGCGCAAAGTTTAATGAAAGTCGACCCGTGGAGATAGTGAATTGTGAGTGACAATGAAAAATATCGCCAGCCCGCAGTCCGGCATGAAACGAATATTTATATTTCGTTTATGTTTCAATGAGATTACAGCCGATATACTTGCTATGACGAAATACCGGCAAGGGCATCTCACGGCTATATTTCGTAACAAACTGATAATTAAGACAATGCTGCTTTACCCCATCGTTACCTTTCAATAAGGTGAGCGGCTTATTGCTATCGTAACCAGAGACTGGAAGCATGCTGGAAAATATCAACTACGCGCTGTTTGCCCTGATTAACGCCACCCCGGCCTCCTCGTGGTGGGCAATTGAGGTCGCCACGTTTATTGCCAAAGACTTAATTATCATTGTGCCGCTGCTGGTGGTGGCGCTGTGGCTGTGGGGGCCAAACCAGCGTCAACTGGTATTCAAGGTCATGCTGGCCCTGGCCCTGAGCCTGTCTATTTCGTGGGTTATCGGTCATCTGTTTCCGCATGACCGGCCGTTTGTTGACGGCGTCGGCTACAATTTCCTGCATCATGCGGCGGATGATTCATTCCCAAGCGATCACGGCACCGTCATCTTTACCTTCGCGCTGGCGTTTTTGTTCTGGCACCGCGTGTGGTCCGGCGTGCTGCTGCTGGTCATCGCTTCGGCGATTGCATGGTCACGCGTCTATCTGGGAGTACACTGGCCGCTGGATATGTTGGGTGGGCTGCTGGCCGGCATGTGCGGCTGCCTTGGCGCGCAACTGCTGTGGCAGAGCGGCGGTCATGGCCTCTACCAATGGCTGCAGCGCCTGTATCGTCTCTGCTTCTCGCTGCCGATTCGTAAAGGCTGGGTACGCGGCTAACGTCTGACAGGTGACGAACCCCTCGCCGCCGGGTAAAATCAAGCTGACGCCCTGCCCTTGCAGGGCGATTTTAGCTCAGAGGGTATATGGAAACTCGTCGTGACGAACGCATTAACCAGCTCATTCAGGCACTCAAGCGCAGCGATAAACTTCACCTGAAAGAAGCAGCTTCGCTGCTTGGCGTATCAGAAATGACCATTCGTCGCGATTTGAACGGCCACAGCGGCCCGGTGGTGCTGTTGGGCGGTTACATCGTGCTGGAACCGCGTAGTGCCACGCACTACCTGCTGAGCGATCAGAAAACCCGTCTGGTGGATGAAAAGCGCCGCGCCGCGCGCCATGCCGCCGGGCTGCTTGAAGCGCATCAGATGGCCTTTTTTGACTGCGGCACCACGACGCCATGGATAATCGACGCCATCGATAACGAGCTGCCGTTTACCGGCGTGTGCTACTCGTTAAATACCTTTCTCGCCCTGCAGGAAAAACCGCTGTGCCGCGCTATTCTGTGCGGCGGCGAATTCCACGCCAGCAATGCCATCTTTTTGCCGCTCAGTCTGCAGGATACCCTGAGCCACCTCAGCCCGGATATCGCCTACTATTCTGCCGCCGGTATCGACTGCGAGCAGGGAGCGACCTGCTATAACCTGGAAGAGCTGCCGGTGAAACACTGGGCCATGAATAATGCTCGCTACCATGTGCTGGTGGTCGATCATAGCAAGTTTGGCAAAGTGCGGCCGGCGCGGATGGGGGAGTTATCGCGTTTTGACGTCATCGCCAGCGACGTTCGTCCGGATGACGACCTGCTAGCGATGGCAAAAGAAAAGCAAATATCACTGCTGTACTAACCGCGCCCCGTCGGGCGCGGTCTGTCTGTTAAGAGAACCAGCTGCCGAACCAGCCGTGCAGTTTCATCAGCACGAAGTCGACCATGCGGCTGAAGAAGCCGCCCTCTTTCACTTCTTCCATAACGATCAGCGGGCGCTGTTCGATGGTTTTGTCATTGAGCTTAAAGTCGATGGTGCCCACCACCTGCCCTTTCGCCAGCGGCGCGGTGAGCTGCGGTTCCGTCAGGCTGTAGCTCGCTTTCAGGTTTTTCAACTGTCCGCGAGGAATGGTCACCGAACCGGCTTCGCCGGCGCCCAGTTTGACTTCATTACTGTCGCCGAACCATACGCGCTGGGAAATAAAGGTGGCATCCGGTTTGATTGGGGTGACGGTTTCATAGAAACGGAAGCCCCAGGTCAGCAGTTTTTCGGACTCGTTAAAGCGGATACGGTCGGTTTTAGTGCCCAGCACCACCGCGATAAGGCGCATATCGCCCTGCGTTGCGGAAGAGACCAGGTTGTAACCCGCGCCGGCGGTGGTGCCGGTTTTCACGCCATCAGCATTGAGGTTGGTGCTCCACAGCAGACGGTTGCGGTTGGGCTGGCGGATTTTATTGAAGGTGAACTCTTTTTCTTTGTGTACCGCGTACTCTTCCGGCACATCATGAATCATTGCTTTGGTCAGCAGCGCCATGTCGCGAGCGGTGCTGAACTGCCCCGGCGCATCCAGGCCGTGGACGGTTTTAAAGGTGGTGTTAGTCAGGCCGATTTTCTGCGCGTAGCCGTTCATCAGGTTGACAAACGAATCCTGGCTGCCGGCGACATAATCCGCAATGGCGATGCTGGCATCGTTACCAGACTGGATTATCACGCCCTTATTGAGGTCTTCAACCGATACCTGCATGCCTGGCTTCAGGAACATCACCGAGGAGCCGCGCAGCGCCGGGTTGCCCGTGGCCCACGCATCGCGACCGACGGTGACCGTATCGGTCAGTTTGATTTTGCCTGCTTTCAGCGCCTGGCCTACCACGTAGCTAGTCATGATTTTGGTCAGGCTGGCCGGGTCGAGTTTCTCGTCGGCGTTGCCTTCACTCAATACTTTGCCGCTGGCATAGTCCATCAGGATCCAGGCTCGCGCATCAATCGATGGCGCATCCGGAAGTTGATCCGCCGCCTGCACCGCAGGGGCCACGAGAAGTAAAAGCGCGCAGCCTGCCGCGAGGCCGCGAAGGGAAAAAGCATCATGCGTCATAAGAGCCACCCAAGTATCCTTTCCAAACAAAATATGCCGCAACACTCTTGCCGCACAGCACAAGGCGGTGAGTAAAGCGTACAAATGACCTTAAAGAAACAGCGAGTTGGTAAAGTTTTTAAAGTTTACGCAATAACGCCGCTGCCTGCTGAAAACAAGGCAATTTTTTTGATCGTGATTGCCTTAATATTAACTTTATTCCAACATGATTGCTCACCATGTTGCAACGGCGATTAAATAACATGCAGGAGCGGATATGATTACGTTATGGGGCAGAAATAACTCGACCAACGTGAAGAAAGTACGCTGGGTGCTGGCGGAACTGGATCTTCCTTATCAGCAGATTCTGGCGGGGCTGGAGTATGGTCTCAATCACGACCCGGAGTATCTGGCGATGAACCCGAACGGCCTGGTGCCGCTACTCAAAGACGATACCAATGGGCTGGTGCTGTGGGAATCCAACGCCATTATTCGCTATCTTGCCGCTCAATACGGGCAAAACCGGCTGTGGGTAGAGTCGCCTGCGCAGCGCGCGCAGGGGGAAAAATGGATGGACTGGGCCAATGCCACGCTGTCGCCGGCGCACCGTCCGGTATTAATGGGGCTGGTTAGAACGCCGCCGGCCCAGCGCGATCCGGCAGCAATCGACGCGGGGATTAACGCCTGCGAAGGACTGTTCGCCATGCTCGACGATGAACTGGCGAAGCATGCCTGGCTCTCCGGCGATGAGTTCGGCCTTGGCGATGTAGCGGTGGCGCCGTTCGTTTATAACCTGCTGTCCATCGTCGACAGCTGGCAGCCGCGGCCCCATCTACAGCGCTGGTACCAGCAAATCCAGCAGCGTCAGGCCTTCCGCGACGTGGTCATGATCCCGGTTACCTGAAGGCTCACTCCGGGCTGACCTTGAGCAGTTCACCGTCAGGCTCGTCGGTTAACAGGTACAGGTAACCGTCGGGCCCGACGCGCACATCACGAATGCGTTTGCCGCGATCTTTTAACAACCGCGTCTCCTCGCTAAGGGTATTGCCGTCCACCGAGAGCACAATCAAAGACTCGTCCTTCAGCGCGCCGATAAACAACTTATGTCGCCACTGCGGGAAAGTCGGCGCGTTGTAAAACGCCATGCCGCTCAGCGCCGGGGAAACGGGCCAGACATGCAACGGCGCCTCGGTATTCGGCGCACTCTTTCCTTTAGCCTCCGGGATAGGTTGGCCGCTATAGTTAATGCCGTGCGTCGCCAGCGGCCAGCCGTAGTTTTTCCCGGCCTGAGGAATATTGATCTCATCGCCGCCGCGCGGGCCGTGCTCGTTCAGCCACAGCGTATCGCTCCACGGATTCATCGCCATTCCCTGCGGGTTGCGAACACCGTAAGCCCAAATCTCCGGTCTGATGCCAGTACGGCCGACGAAAGGATTATCTTTGGGTATTGTCCCCTGGTCAGTCAGGCGCACGACTTTTCCCTGCAGTTTATCGAGATCCTGCGCCGTCGGGCGCTGATTGTTTTCACCTAAACCAATAAACAGATGCCCTTTGCCATCAAAGACCATCCGCCCGCCAAAATGATTGCCAGTGGAGAGCTTCGGCTGCTGGCGGAAAACGGTTTTAAAATCTTCCAGGTTTTGCAGGTCGGCGCTGAGGTGGCCGTACCCCACCGCGGTACCCGCTTTGCCGTCCTCGCCCGCTTCGGCATAGCTCAGCCATACCCGGCGCGACTGAGCAAAGTCCGGCGCCAGCACTACATCCAGCAGGCCGCCCTGACCGTTGGCCCACACCTTCGGCACGCCGCGAATGGGCGCCGATAATCCTTTATCGAGATGCCAGCGTTTAAGTTCGCCGCCGCGCAGGGTAATCAGCACGCCTTCATTGTCCGGCAGAAATGCCAGTGACCAGGGGTGGTCGAGGTTATCCTGCAGCACCTCAACGCGCGGGGCGGCCATCGCCGCCATAGGCAGCAGCACAGTCATGAGAGTTATTTTGAGATATCGGCGCATGGCGCACTCCTTTCGTCAGCATTGCTGATAAGGGTAGCCAGCGTGGGCGGTCAGGCAGGGATTTTTACATAAACTTTAACAGGGGGAGTCGCCTCCCCCTGGATTCAGGCGTGGGCAATTGGCGCGGATTTATTCAGTATGTGAATATTCATCGTCAATCCCGACAGACAGCGTTCTAGCTTCTCTACGTTAACGGCAATATAAGCCGGGCAATCATGATGCCCGCTCATCAGGCAAACCGCCGCCGAAGCGACGGACTCGCCGGCAAGGCGGAAGGCTTCCATCTCTTCCGGCGCGATGGCGTGCTGCAAACGCGGCGCGTGTACGCGCAGTTCATGGCATAGCTCAAACAAGTTATCACGCAGATGGTCATTTTCGCTGACTGACATATAGCCTTTCGCTTTACGAAGCTGGAGATAAGCCGCCAGATCGATATTGGCATTAATCAGCTTATTCAAAAGGTTAGTGTAACGTCTGTCAACGCTCATCACGGTCCTCCTCTGTCGTCCATTACCATAATCATAGTATGGTCATTTTTTGCGCGGAATTATGAGCAAGGTCAATAATTCCACAGCAATTAACATTATTTACAATGTTACAACTTCAGAGGCCACGCCGCGTTGCTCATCTCACCAGCGGCTGGTTCATCAACTTTTCCAGCACCTTCAGCGGTGAATACTGCGGATTATGCATCGCGCTCACCGGCAGTTGGAAAGTCTGTTCCAGCATAAACTGGCCGCCCATCGCCGCGTGCGGCGTTTGATCGGAAAAGCAGATCCAGGTACTCCCCGCGGCAAACTCTACCGCCTGCTGTACGCCGTGCTGTTGATATTCCGGCGTACTTTTCATTTTGTCGTGCAACGCCAGCATCAGATGATCGTAATGGCTACGTTTGCTTTTGGTGATCCCCACCGCCGACTGCAGCCAGCTGGCGAACGGCGACCACGGTTTCAGCGTCGGCAGGAAGCGCGCAGCGAGCGTTTCAAAATGTTCGCCGGTGCGCCACAAACGCGGCTCACCGTGCGGATTGATGTTGCAAAATACGCGCAGAATGCGATCGCCATAAACCGGGCGCGACGGGAAAGCGTCGACGTGCAGGCGGGTATCATCTTTACGCCACGAGGTCGTGTCGCGCCAGGCGGTTATCGGATGCAGCCGCAGGCTGGTTTGCGGGCGATAAAGCGCTTCGCGATATCCGGGCAGTAGCGCATCAATCAGGCGCAACGTGGATTGATAGTAACGTTCGGTCAGCTGCAGTACCGCCGGGGCTTTCGCCGCGTCCGCTACGCCTTTAATTTCACGCTTTTGCGGCTGGTAGCTAATGTTCTTACGCTTCGGCGATACTAAATCGGTATTGAGTAATTCGCGCTCTTCGGCAGTCAGCGAAAAATCCAGATTCGGTAAATAGAGGACGTTGCCCTCTTCCAGCGAATGCTGAATTGACGATGGCTGCGGCGGAATATCCAGATGGGTAAAGGGTAATGTCGTGAGGGCCAGCGGACTGCTCGTGGTCATTGTTATGCTCCTTGCCGCATGGGTTTTATCAGTTTTGGCTCCGGCCATCGGCAAGGTTAACAGAATGTTATTAAACGTGAGGTCAATGTAAATGAGATAATGGTTTTGAATACCATGGCCGAGTTTTTTTGCCGTAAAGCTTTTTCATCATTCATCGCCCCCTGGCTATACTCTTTTTCGCAAAGATCTGTAGAATTCCTGCCCTGACCATTCCAATAAATGAACATTTTTTAAGCTATGAGCAATGTCACGCACCAGCCGAAAATCGGCTTCGTCTCCCTGGGCTGCCCGAAAAACCTGGTGGACTCAGAACGTATCCTCACCGAACTGCGTACCGAAGGGTATGACGTGGTTCCCAGCTACGACAACGCCGATATGGTTATCGTCAACACCTGCGGCTTTATCGACAGCGCCGTGCAGGAGTCGCTTGAAGCGATCGGCGAAGCCTTAAAAGAAAACGGCAAAGTGATCGTTACCGGCTGCCTCGGCGCGAAAGAAGATCAAATCCGCGAAGTGCATCCGAAGGTGCTGGAAATTACCGGTCCGCATAGCTACGAGCAGGTGCTGGAGCACGTTCACCACTATACGCCGAAGCCGAAGCATAACCCGTTCCTCAGCCTGGTGCCGGAACAGGGCGTCAAGCTGACGCCGCGCCACTACGCGTACTTGAAAATCTCGGAAGGCTGCAACCATCGCTGCACCTTCTGCATTATCCCGTCAATGCGCGGCGATCTGGTGAGCCGTCCGATTGGCGAAGTGCTGGCGGAAGCCAAACGCCTGGCGGACGCCGGGGTGAAAGAGCTGCTGGTCATTTCGCAGGACACCTCCGCCTATGGCGTTGATGTCAAGCACCGTACCGGTTTCCACAACGGCATGCCGGTGAAAACCAGTATGGTCAGCCTGTGTGAAGAGCTGGCGAAACTCGGCATTTGGGTGCGTCTGCACTACGTCTATCCGTACCCGCACGTTGACGATGTGATCCCGCTGATGGCGGAAGGCAAGATCCTGCCGTATCTCGACATTCCGCTGCAGCACGCCAGCCCGCGCATTCTGAAACTGATGAAGCGCCCGGGTTCCGCAGATCGTCAGCTGGCGCGTATTAAACAGTGGCGCGAGATCTGCCCGGATCTGACCCTGCGTTCCACCTTTATCGTCGGTTTCCCGGGCGAAACGGAAGAAGATTTCCAGATGCTGCTCGACTTCCTGAAAGAAGCTCGCCTCGATCGCGTGGGCTGCTTCAAGTACAGCCCGGTTGAAGGCGCCACCGCCAACGAACTGGCGGATCAGGTACCGGAAGAGGTGAAAGAAGAGCGCTGGAACCGCTTTATGCAGCTGCAACAGCAGATTTCCGCCGAGCGTCTGCAGGAAAAAGTGGGCCGCGAAATTATGGTGCTGGTCGATGAAGTCGATGAAGAAGGCGCGATTGGCCGCAGCATGGCCGATGCCCCGGAAATCGACGGCGCGGTCTATCTGAACGGTGAAACCAACGTTAAACCGGGCGACGTACTGCGGGTGAAAGTCGAGCACGCCGACGAATACGACCTGTGGGGTACCCGGGTCTAATCCCGCTTCCCGGATAGCGGCTTGCGCCTTATCCGGGCTACCTCTTTCCCCATGGCTGCTGAAACTGCCGCCGTTGGTGGCCTCAAAATCGCTGAGACGTTCCCGGAAGGTCGGGGCAGCCCGCATGGATGCGGGCTGAGGGCCGTGTTTTGCACGGACGCTGCCTCGGCCCGACCCGAAGCCTGCCGGGATAAGTCGAAGGTACCACGAAGTGGCGATTTTGGCGGCCAGAGCCCGGGAGTACAGAGGGCGGCGGCGACTGGCCGCCCTCTGTGCGCTCCCTGCGCCATGAGAGCCATAACGCAGAAGAAATATCGGGAGCGCAATGTTCTCGGAAACAGCACAGGACAACCCTTTGTCCTGTAGCGAAACGGCTGCAAGCCGATAATAGTATCTACCAACTTTGCTACCGCCGTGCTCGTCCCCTACCCCTTTATCTTCGGATCCAACGCATCGCGCAGGCCGTCGCCCAATAGATTAAACGCCAGCACCGTCAGGAAAATGGCGATTGCCGGGAATAATGCCACATGCGGCGCCATCACCATATCCGCGCGCGCTTCATTCAGCATCGCCCCCCACTCCGGCGTCGGCGGCTGCGCGCCAAGGCCGAGGAACGACAGGCTGGCGGCGGAGATAATCGACACGCCGATGCGCATGGTAAAATAGACCACGATCGACGATACCGTACCGGGCAAAATATGGTTGAACAGAATAGTCGTGTCGCTGGCGCCAATACTGCGCGCCGACTCAATAAACGTCTGCTGCTTCAGCACCAGCGTATTGCCGCGCACCAGGCGGGCGAACGCCGGAATTGAGAATATCGCCACCGCGATAATCACGTTGGCCATCCCGCTGCCCATCACCGCCACCACCGCAATCGCCAACAGAATGCCGGGGAAAGCAAATAGCACATCGCAGATGCGCATGGTGATACGGTCCCACCAGCCTTCGTAGTACCCGGCCAGCAGGCCGAGCACGGTGCCAATCAGCGCGCCAATCAGCACCGCCAGTACCCCGGCGGCCAGCGAAATCTGCGCGCCGACCAGCACCCGGCTGAAAATATCGCGCCCCAGCGAATCGACGCCGAACCAGTGCACCATTGACGGCCCTTCGTTCAGGCGGTCGTAATCGAAATAGTTTTCCGCGTCATACGGCGCTATCCACGGCGCGATAATCGCGACGACAATCAGCAGCAGCACAAATATCCCCGCCGTCATCGCCACCGGCTGGCGACGAAAACGCCGCCAGAACTCATGCCACGGCGTGCGGATCTGTCCGGGCTTAACGCCCGGCATGGCGTTGATAACCGCTTCCCTTCTCCAGTTGAGCAATCGCACCTTACTTGTACCTGATAGCCGGGTTAATGGCGGCATACAGCACGTCCACCACTAAGTTGATAAGAATGAACTCCAGCGAAAATAGCAGCACCTCCGCTTGAATCACCGGGTAGTCGCGCATCTCCACGGAATCGACCAGCAGTCGCCCAAGCCCCGGCCAGTTGAAGACCTTCTCCACCACAATGGAGCCGCCGAGCAGAAAACCGAACTGCAGACCCATCATGGTCACTACCGGGATCATCGCGTTGCGCAGACCATGCTTCAACACCACCAGCGTTTCGCTCACCCCTTTAGCCCGCGCGGTACGCATGTAATCCTCATGCAGCACGTCAACGAACGACGCGCGGGTAAAGCGCGCCATCACCGATGCCACCGCGGCGCCAAGGGTCAACGATGGCAGAATATAGTGCCGCCAGCTGTCGGCGCCGACCGTCGGCAGCCAGCCCAGCTCAACGGAAAAGACCTGCATCAGCAGCATGCCGAGAGCGAACGCCGGGAAGGAGATACCGGTTACCGCCAGCGCCATCCCCAGCCGATCCGGCCAGCGATTGCGCCACACCGCCGCGGCGATGCCCGCCGCCATGCCGAACAGCACCGCCCAGCTCATGCTGGCAAGCGTCAGCCACAGCGTCGGCATGAAGCGGCTGGCGATTTCGCTGGTCACCGGGCGGCGCGAAGCCATCGAGATACCGAAATCACCCTGCAATACATTGGTGATGTAGTGCCAGAACTGCACGTGCAACGGCTGATCGAGCCCCAGCTGTTGGCGTACCATCGCCACCACCTGCGCATCGGCTTCCGGCCCGGCGATCAGCCGCGCCGGATCGCCCGGCAGCATATGCACAAACAGGAACACCAGCACGGCGACGATAAACAGCGTCGGAATGAGCCCCAGCAGGCGCTTCAGAACGTAATTCAGCATCGTCCCCTCCCATTTCGACAGAGGGAACGCGTGAGCATAAGCACTATCACTGCGTCAGATCCGCCTGCTCGAAGCTAAAACCGGTATCCGGCTGAATATAAAACCCGGTCAGGTTTTTGCTATGCGCCGACACCAGCTTTTCTACCACCAGCGGCGCCCACGGCGACTCTTTCCAGATAATGTCCTGCGCATCTTTATAGAGTTTGGTCTTCTGTTGCGCATCGGTCGTTTTCAGCGCCTCGCTCAGGTCTTTATCGACCTGCGGATTGCTGTAAAACGCGGTGTTAAACAGGGTCGGCGGCCAGTTTTGTGAGGCGAAAAGCGGCGACAGCGCCCAGTCGGCTTCGCCAGTCGACGCTGACCAGCCGGTGTAGAACATCCGCACCCCGCTCTCTTTCTGCCCCTTGCCTTCAACCTGCGCCGCACGCTGTCCGGCATCCATCGCCGTCACCTGCGCTTTAATACCCACCTGCGCCAGCTGCTGCTGGGTAAACTGCAGTACCTTCTGCGCGGTGCTGTGATTATGCGATGACCACAGCGTGGTGCTGAAGCCGTTAGGGAAACCGGCTTCTTTCAGCAACTGACGGGCTTTCGCCGGGTCGTAAGGCCATGCGGTGTAAGTCTGAGCGTAGGCAATAGAAGGCGGCACGACGCCGGTCGCCGGGGTGGCGTATCCGGCAAACGCGACCTTAACCAGCGCCTGACGGTTAATCGCATAGTTAATGGCTTCCCGCACCTTCGGATTATCGAACGGCTTCTGCGTTACGTTCATGCTGATATAGCGCTGCATAATCGACGGGCTGGCCACCAGCTCCAGCTTGCTGTTTTTCGCCAGCAGCGGCGCCTGCTCGTAAGGGATCGGGAAGGCGAACTGCGCCTCGCCGGTCTGCAGCATCGCCGCACGGGTGTTATTATCGACTACCGGGCGCCAGGTAATGGAATCCAGCTTCGGCAGCCCCGGCTGCCAGTAACCGTCAAACTTGCTGACCTTGACGAAATCGGTCTGATTCCAGGTGTCGAGCTTATACGGCCCGGTACCTACCGGGTGGAAGCCGATCTCCTTGCCATATTTTTTCAGCGCCGCTGGCGAAATCATCGCCGTCGCCGGATGGGCAAGGATATTGATAAACGCCGAGAACGGTTGTTTGAGCGTGATTTTGACCGTCGTCGGATCCACCGCCTCGGTGCTGGCGATATTCTTGTACAGGTTATAGCGTTTGAGATGGTTATCCGGATTGCTGGCGCGGTCGAGATTCGCTTTCACCGCCTCGGCGTTAAAATCGGTGCCATCCTGGAATTTCACCCCGCTGTGCAGCTTGATGGTATACACCAGCCCATCCGCCGAAACGGTATAACTTTCCGCCAGCACGTTTTGCAGCTTCATCTCTTTATCAAGGCCGAACAGGCCTTGATAAAACGACTTCGCCACCGCCTGCGATAAGGTATCGTTCGCGTCATAGGGATCGAGGGTCGTGAAGTTGGAACCGACTGCCACTACCACATCTTTCGCGGCGAAGGCCGGCGTCGCCGCCAGCGCCGAGGCGATGCCAAGCGCCAGTAGCCATTTGCGTGTAACAGGTTGAGTCATGTTGTTATGCTCCTGCAAGAGTGCGTTAGGTTGTTATCGGCTCAGTACATCGGCGGGCTCGCGGGCGACATAATGTCCCGGCGCTACCAGCTGTAACGGCGCGCTGTCGATTTCTTCTCCCGGTTTATAGATATTCCCCGGCAACTCGTCAGAGAGCAATACGCGCTGCGGTTGACGATGCGCCGGGTCGGCGACCGGCACCGCCGCCATCAGTTTACGGGTGTAAGGATGCTGCGGGTTCTCAAACACGGCGCGACGCGGGCCAATCTCCACAATCCGCCCGCGATACATCACCGCTACGCGGTGGCTGATGCGCTCCACCACCGCCATGTCATGGGAAATAAACAGAAATGCGATGCCCATTTCACGCTGTAAATCGAGCAGCAGATTAATAATCTGCGCGCGAATCGACACGTCCAGCGCCGACACCGACTCATCGGCGATCACCACTTTCGGATTGAGCGCCAGCGCACGGGCGATACAGATACGCTGCCGCTGGCCGCCGGAAAACTCATGCGGATAACGCCACGCGTGTTCCGCCTCCAGCCCCACGCGCTGCAACAGCCAGGCGACGCGTTCGCGAGCCGCGTCTCCCTCCAGCAGACCATGCACGCGCAGCGGCTCCATAATGGAATACCCGACCGTCTGCCGCGGATCGAGCGAGGCGTAAGGATCCTGAAAAATAAACTGAATATCGCGACGCAGCGTCTGCAGTTTGCCGCCGGACAGCGCATCAATACGCTGGCCGTTAAAGGTGATGCTGCCGCCCTGCGCTTCCACCAGCCGCAGCAGCGCCCGCCCGGTAGTCGATTTACCGCAGCCTGATTCGCCGACCAGCGACAGCGTTTCGCCCGGCCACAGATCGAAACTCACTTTTTCCACCGCGTGTACTTCGCGGGTGACGCGGTTGAGAATACCGCCGCGGATCGGGAAACGCGCGACCAAATCGCGCACCTGTAAAATCGGTTTGCCGGCGACCACGGTATTCTGTTCCGGCTGCTGGGTCACACCGTCGTTGAGCAGCGGGAAGCGCCGCGGTAAATCGCTGCCGCGCATTGAGCCGAGCTTCGGCACCGCCGCCAATAGCGCCCGGGTATAAGGGTGCTGCGGGGCGCGAAAAATATCGTCGACGCGCCCGCTTTCTACCGCTTCGCCGCGATACATCACCAGCACGCGATCGGCGATCTCCGCCACCACGCCCATATCGTGAGTGATAAACATCACCCCCATCGCCATCTCTTTTTGCAGCGCGGCGATAAGCTGTAGGATCTGCGCCTGAATCGTGACGTCCAGCGCGGTGGTGGGTTCATCGGCAATCAGTACCGCCGGGCGACACGATAACGCCATGGCGATCATCACCCGCTGGCGCATGCCGCCGGAAAGCTGATGCGGATAGCGTGAAAGCATCGCTGCCGCTTCCGGAATGCGCACCCGCTCGAGCATCTTTTTGGCTTCCCGCAGCGCCTCGTCACGCCGTAGCCCCTGATGGAGACGGATAGATTCGGCAATCTGTTCGCCGATGGTGAATACCGGGTTCAGCGAGGTCATCGGCTCCTGAAAAATCATCGCCACGTCCGCGCCGCGAACCTGACGCATCTGCCCCGCCGTTTGTGCATTAATATCAATCACCTGACGGTTGCGTCGACGCAGCAGTAACGCCTCGCTGCTGACCTCGCTGACCGCCTCGTCGAGCAGGCGCATCAGCGCCAGGGCGGTCACTGATTTTCCGGAACCGGACTCGCCGACGATAGCTAGCGTCTCGCCGCGGCGAAGGCTGAACGACAGGTTACGCACCGCGGAAACGCGCTGCCGCTGCTGGCTAAAGGCGACGTTAAGATCGCGTACCACCAGCACATCGTCTTCATCAATTTCATGACTTTGCGGCAAGCTCGCTTCTCCTTTTATTCGCGATAAATTCCAATCGTCGGCGTATCGCCCGCATAACACCACGCCCGGTACATACCTTCGCTATTGAAAGGCAGCACGACATTCCCCTCGCGGTCGATGGCGATAAGGCCCCCGCTGCCGCCCAGCGCCGGCAGTTTTTCCTGCACCACCCGCTCGCAGGCCTCAAACAGGCTGAGGTTGCCGTACTCCATCAACGCTGAAATGTCGTAAGCGGCGAGCGTGCGCATGAAGACTTCGCCGGTGCCGGTGCAGGAGACCGCGACGCTGGCATTATTGGCATAGCAGCCCGCGCCCGGCAGCGGGCTGTCGCCGACGCGACCGGGCAGTTTATTGGTCATTCCGCCGGTGGAGGTCGCTGCCGCCAGATTACCGGCCAGGTCCAGCGCCACCGCGCCAACGGTCCCCATTTTGTGGCGTTCGTCAAGCGGCGCGACATGGTGGTCGAGAATAATCTCGCCGCCCTCTTTCGCCTGCTGCAACTGCAGAAGCCGCTCGGTGGTAGAAAATAACTCGTTTTCAACCAGCGCCATCCCGCGCGAGGCGGCAAACTTTTCCGCCCCTTCGCCGATAAGCAGCACGTGCGGACTTTCTTCCAGCACCATACGCGCCGCCAGCACCGGGTTACGCAGATGCTTTACGCCCGCGACCGCGCCGGCCTGCAGGCTATAGCCATCCATCACGCAGGCATCCAGTTCGTGCGTTTGATCGTGGGTAAACACGGAACCTATTCCAGCGTTAAATAGCGGGCACTCTTCCAGCAGACGTACCGCTTCGGTCACCGCATCCAGTGCGCTGGCGCCTGCTGCCAGCATTTTTTGTCCGCTATCGACGATGGCCGACAGCGCGGCTACATACTCGCGTTCGCGCTCCGGCGACATCTGCGCTCGGCTAATTGCGCCGGCGCCGCCGTGGATTGCTATTACCGCCTTACCCATTCGATCTTTCCTTTGCCATAAACTCTATAGATATCATTATACTGACTAACCTTTTATACATTTTTTGAATATAGAAAGAGCATCCGGTGATGTAAAGCCTCGTACCGCAGTGGCATACAGTCGCCGGCGCTTTTCTGCCATAATAGGCGTTTTCGACGTTTTGCCAGCAGGAGTAACCCATGGATTTTACCGCCGGACTGATGCCGCTCGACACAGCCCTGACTCAGATGCTCGACCGTATTTCGCCGCTGCAGGCCACGGAGACCCTGCCGCTGCTGCAGGCCTTTTCGCGCGTGACCGCCCATGATGTCGTTTCGCCGCTGGACGTACCCGGTTTTGATAATTCGGCGATGGACGGCTATGTCGTGCGCCTGGCCGATGTCGCCGACGGCGCGGCGCTGCCGGTTGCCGGTAAGGCCTTTGCCGGCCAACCGTTCCACGATACCTGGCCGGCGGGCACCTGTATCCGCATCATGACCGGCGCGCCGGTGCCTGAAGGCTGCGACGCCGTGGTTATGCAGGAAGAAACGGAACAAAGCGATGCGGGCGTGCGCTTCATCGCGCCGGTGAAAGCCGGGCAAAATATACGCCGTCGCGGCGAAGATATCGCCAACGGCGCGGTAGTATTCCCGGCAGGGACTCGTCTTACCGTTGCGGAACTGCCGGTGCTGGCGTCGCTGGGCATAGCTGAAGTTGAGGTGCTGCGTAAAGTGCGCGTCGCGGTCTTCTCGACCGGCGATGAGCTCCAGCTGCCAGGCCAACCGCTCGGCGACGGCCAGATCTATGATACCAACCGCCTGGCGGTACATTTGATGCTCGAACAGCTGGGCTGCGAGGTGATCAACCTCGGTATTATTCCTGACGATCCGGCGAAGCTGCGCGACGCCTTTATCGCCGCCGACCAGCAGGCAGATGTAGTGATCAGTTCCGGCGGCGTCTCCGTGGGCGAAGCCGATTACACCAAAACCATCCTCGAAGAACTGGGCGAGATTGGCTTCTGGAAGCTGGCGATTAAGCCGGGTAAACCGTTCGCCTTCGGCAAGCTCAGCAACAGCTGGTTCTGCGGCCTGCCGGGCAACCCGGTTTCCGCCACCTTAACCTTCTATCAACTGGTTCAGCCGCTGCTGGCCAAGCTCTCCGGCAATCGCGGCCAAACCCAGCCGATGCGTCTGCGCGTGCGCGCCGCCAGCCGGTTGAAAAAATCGCCGGGCCGCCTCGACTTCCAGCGCGGCGTGCTGCAGCGCAATCCGGAAGGCGAACTGGTGGTGAGCACCACCGGGCATCAGGGTTCGCACATTTTCAGCTCATTCAGCCTCGGTAACTGCTTTATCGTACTGGAGCGCGAACGCGGCAACGTCGAAGCGGGCGAATGGGTCGAAGTCGAGCCCTTTAATCATCTGTTTGGGGGGCTGTAATGGCCGTTGAGCTGAGCGACGAGGAGATGCTGCGCTATAACCGGCAGATCGTGCTGCGGGGGTTTGATTTCGACGGTCAGGAGCGCTTAAAAGCCGCTCGCGTACTGGTCGTCGGCCTCGGCGGGCTCGGCTGCGCCGCCGCTCAATACCTGGCGGCAGCTGGGGTGGGTCAGCTCACCCTGCTGGATTTCGATACCGTTTCATTATCCAATCTACAACGCCAGACGCTGCACAGCGACGCGACCATCGGCCAGCCGAAGGTCGATTCCGCCCGCGATGCGCTGGCGCGCATTAACCCGCACGTTCGGCTGGTCGCCATCAATGCAATGCTGGATGACGCGGCGCTGGCAACGCAGATTGCCGATCACCATCTGGTACTGGACTGTACCGACAACGTTGCTATTCGCAACCAGCTTAACGCCGGCTGCTTCCAGCACAAAACCCCACTGGTCTCCGGCGCGGCGATTCGTATGGAAGGGCAAATCAGCGTCTTTACCTATCAGGACGGCGAGCCATGCTATCGCTGCCTGAGCCGCCTGTTCGGCGAAAACGCCCTCACCTGCGTCGAAGCCGGGGTGATGGCGCCGCTGGTCGGCACTATCGGTTCGCTGCAGGCCATGGAGGCGATTAAACTGTTGACCGGTTACGGCACCCCCGCCAGGGGAAAAATCGTGATGTATGACGCGATGACCTGCCAGTTTCGCGAAATGAAGCTGATGCGCCACCCCCAATGCGAGGTGTGTGGTTCACGCTAATTCCAGCCGCCGGCGAGGCAGGTCGCCGGTTATTTTGTGAACCACGCCGTTCTTTTTCTCCCCATCTCTACTACCCACTCTGATTGTTGATTTGCGTCAATATAACTTTCATTCGAAAGTTATTTAATCTTCATATGCAAATAAGAGGGTAAATCATGATCTTCAACATCCAGCGCTACTCCACCCATGACGGCCCGGGGATCCGTACCGTCGTATTCCTTAAAGGCTGTTCGCTGGGCTGCCGTTGGTGTCAGAACCCGGAAAGCCGCGCCCGCAGCGAAGACCTGCTGTACGACGCGCGGCTGTGTCTTGACGGCTGCGAGCTGTGTCAGCAGGCGGCGCCGGAGGTGATTACCCGTACTCTGGACGGCCTGATTATCCATCGGCAAAACGTCAACGACGACCATATCGCCGCGCTACGCGACTGCTGCCCTACTACCGCGCTGACGGTCTGCGGCGAGGAAAAAAGCGTGACGGAAATTATGGCGACGGTGCTGCGCGATAAACCGTTTTACGATCGCAGCGGTGGCGGCATCACCCTTTCCGGCGGCGAGCCCTTTATGAACCCGACGCTGGCGCAGGCGCTGTTCGAAGCCAGCCATCAGGCGGGCATTCACACCGCCGTGGAAACCTGCCTGCACGTACCGTGGAAGTACATTGAACCCTCTTTACCGTTTGTCGATCTGTTTCTGGCCGACCTGAAGCACGTCGATGACGCCGTCTTCCAGCAGTGGACCGACGGCAGCGCCCGCCGGGTGCTGGATAACCTGCAGCGCCTGGCGCAGGCAGGGAAAAAAATCATCATTCGCGTCCCATTAATTCAGGGATTTAACGCCAGCGAAGCCGACATTACCGCGATTACCGATTTTGCCGCCGACCGTCTTCAGGTCAGCGAAATCCATTTCCTGCCGTACCACACGCTGGGAATGAATAAATACCAACTACTCAGTCAGCCCTATACCGCACCGGACAAACCGCTGGCCGCTCCAGAGCTGCTGGCCTTTGCGCAGCAGTACGCGCAAAGCAAAGGTTTAACGGCGACCCTACGAGGATAACTTATGACCACCTTAAAACTGGATACTCTGAGCGCCCGCATTCAGGCGCATAAAATGGCGCTGGTGCATATCGTTAAGCCGCTGGTTTGTACCGAGCGCGCCCAACACTATACCGCCGCCTATCAGCAACATCTCGATAAACCGATCCCGGTACGTCGCGCGCTGGCGCTGGCCCATCACCTGGCGGAACGCACTATCTGGATCAAGCACGATGAGCTGATCGTCGGCAACCAGGCCAGCGAAGTTCGCGCCGCGCCGATTTTCCCGGAATATACCGTCAGCTGGATTGAGAAAGAGATCGACGATCTCGCCGACCGTCCGGGCGCCGGCTTCTCGGTCAGCGAAGAGAATAAGCGCGTATTACATGAAGTCTGCCCATGGTGGCGCGGGCAGACCGTTCAGGACCGCTGCTACGGCATGTTTACCGATGAACAAAAAGCGCTGCTCGCTACCGGCATTATCAAAGCCGAAGGCAACATGACTTCCGGCGACGCCCACCTGGCGGTCAACTATCCGCTGCTGCTGGAAAAAGGGCTCGACGGCATGCGCGCGAAGGTCGCTGAGCGCCGCTCGCGTATTAATCTGACGGTGCTGGAAGATCTGCACGGCGAACAGTTCCTGAAGGCGATCGATATCGTGCTCGCGGCAGTGAGCGAACACTGCAAACGCTTCGCTACGCTGGCGCGCGACATGGCGGCGCAGGAGCCGCGTGAATTGCGCCGCGACGAGCTGCTGGCGATCGCCGAAAACTGTGAAATTATCGCCCACGAGCCGCCGAAAACCTTCTGGCAGGCGCTGCAGCTCTGCTACTTCATTCAGTTGATCCTGCAGATTGAATCCAACGGCCACTCGGTCTCTTTTGGCCGCATGGACCAGTACCTCTATCCATACTACCGCCGCGACGTTGAACTGCAGCAATCGTTGGATCGCGAACAGGCCATTGAGCTGCTGCATTGCTGCTGGCTGAAGCTGCTGGAGGTCAACAAAATTCGCTCCGGATCGCATTCCAAAGCTTCTGCCGGTAGCCCGCTGTACCAGAACGTCACCATCGGCGGGCAAAATCTGGTCGACGGTCAACCGCAGGACGCCGTCAACCCGCTGTCGTATGCGATCCTCGAATCCTGCGGCCGCCTGCGCTCGACCCAGCCGAACCTCAGCGTGCGTTACCACGCCGGGATGAGCAACGACTTCCTCGACGCCTGCGTGCAGGTGATCCGCTGCGGTTTCGGCATGCCGGCGTTTAATAACGATGAAATCGTCATCCCGGAATTTATCAAGCTCGGCATTGAGCCGCAGGACGCCTACGATTACGCCGCTATCGGCTGTATCGAAACCGCGGTCGGCGGCAAATGGGGCTATCGCTGCACCGGCATGAGCTTTATTAACTTCGCGCGGGTGATGCTGGCGACGCTGGAAGGCGGCCGCGATGCCACCAGCGGCCAGGTGTTCCTTGCCCAGCAACATGCGCTATCGAAAGGTAACTTCGCTAACTTCGACCAGGTGCTGGAAGACTGGGATACTCAGATCCGCTACTACACCCGTAAATCCATCGAGATTGAGTACGTTGTCGATACCATGCTGGAAGAGAACGTCCACGATATTCTCTGCTCGGCGCTGGTCGATGACTGCATCGAACGGGCGAAAAGCATCAAGCAAGGCGGCGCGAAGTATGACTGGGTTTCCGGTCTGCAGGTCGGGATTGCCAACCTCGGCAACAGCCTGGCGGCGGTGAAAAAACTGGTCTTCGATCAGGGCGTCATCGGCCAGCAGGAGCTGGCGAAGGCGCTGGCGGAAGATTTTGCCGGCCTGACCCATGAGCAGTTACGTCAGCGCTTGATCAACGGCGCGCCGAAGTACGGTAACGATGACGACAGCGTCGACATTCTGCTGGCCCGCGCCTATCAGACCTATATCGACGAGCTGAAGCAGTACCATAACCCGCGTTACGGCCGCGGCCCGATTGGCGGTAACTATTACGCCGGTACGTCGTCTATCTCCGCTAACGTCCCGTTCGGCGCGCAGACCATGGCGACGCCGGATGGCCGTAAAGCGCACGCGCCGCTAGCGGAAGGGGCCAGCCCGGCCTCCGGTACCGATCACCTGGGGCCAACGGCGGTTATCAGTTCGGTAGGTAAATTGCCGACCGGCGCGATCCTCGGCGGCGTGCTGCTCAACCAGAAGCTGAATCCTTCCACGCTGGAGAACGAGTCTGATAAGCAAAAGCTGATGGTGCTGCTGCGCACCTTCTTCGAGGTGCATAAAGGCTGGCATATCCAGTACAACATCGTGTCACGCGAAACGCTGCTGGAAGCCAAGAAACACCCTGACCAGTACCGCGATTTAGTGGTCCGCGTCGCCGGATACTCGGCGTTCTTCACCGCCCTGTCGCCGGATACCCAGGACGACATCATCGCCCGTACCGAGCATACGCTGTAAGGAAAATACCCGGCCGGCGCTGCGCTGAGCCGGGTTACTGCTTCCATGCCCGGTAGCTACGCTGACGGGCATGCTGATGAATAGGTAACTTTCATTCGAAATAAATTTGTGCTCCCCATCACATTGTAATTAGAATGTTACTGGTCGAAGTTAAGCCAGGAGCACCTCTTATGACCGTTAAAGTTATCGTCACCGATATGGACGGAACTTTTCTCAATGACGCCAAGCAGTATGACCGCCCGCGTTTCCTCGCGCAGTTTGCGCAGCTTAAACAGCAAGGTATTGAATTTGTTGTCGCCAGCGGCAACCAGTACTATCAGCTGATCTCATTTTTCCCGGAAATTCGCGAGCAGATTTCATTCGTCGCAGAAAACGGCGCTCTGGTTTACGAGCATGGCAAACAGTTGTTCCACGGCGAACTGACCCGTCACGAGTCGCAGGTGGTGATTGGCGAACTGCTGAAAGATCCGCAGCTCAACTTTGTCGCCTGCGGCCTGCAAAGCGCATACGTGAGCGATAAAGCCCCGGACGCTTTTGTTGAGCTGATGTCGAAGCACTACCATCGTCTGCAGCGGGTAAGCGATTACCATCGCATCGACGATACGCTATTCAAATTCTCCCTCAACCTGCCTGATAGCGATATCCCGCAGCTTATCGATAAATTGCACGTCTCGCTGGATGGGATCATGAAGCCGGTCACCAGCGGCTTTGGCTTTGTCGATTTGATTATCCCCGGCCTGCATAAAGCCAACGGCATCAGCCGTCTGCTCAAACGCTGGAACCTTTCGCCGCAGCAATGCGTAGCAATTGGCGACAGCGGCAATGACGCCGAAATGTTAAAACTGGTGAAATATGCTTTTGCTATGGCCAACGCTGCCGACAGCATCAAAGCCATCGCCGGTTTCACCACCGATGACAATAACCACGACGGCGCGTTGAAGGTGATTCAGGCCGTTCTCGATAAGACCTCCCCTTTCAACGACTGATCCTGTGCCGGGGTATCCGCCCCGGCTTTTCCATTTTGTGCGCCGCTGCATAATTTTAAACTTGCATTAACTCTAATTTAACTTAAATTAACGTTTGTAAGACTTAATACTTTCGAATGAAAGATACAGCGAGGTGATTATGGCTGCTCTCCCTACCCACGAAACATTACCTGCCGACCATAAAGCGGCGATTCGCCAGATGAAACAGGCCCTACGCGCGCAAATCGGCGATGTTCAGTCAGTGTTCGATAAACTCTCGGCGCGTATCAGCGAGCGTCTGGACGAGATTAACGCCCTGAAAGCCGCAGGCCAGGAGGTCTGGCCGACGATCCCGTTTAGCGATATCGCCCAGGGGAAAGTGAGCGATGCGCAGCGTGAGGCGATTAAGCGCCGCGGTTGCGCGGTTATCAAAGGCCACTACCCGCGCGAACAGGCGCTGGCCTGGGATAACGCGATGCTGGAATACCTGGATCTGAACCATTTCGACGACGTTTACAAAGGGCCTGGCGACAGCTTCTTCGGCTCGCTGGAGGCTTCGCGCCCGGAGATCTATCCGATCTACTGGTCGCCCTCGCAAATGCAGGCGCGCCAGAGCGATGAAATGGCGGCGGTACAATCCTTCCTTAACCGCCTGTGGCGCTTCGAACAGGACGGCAAACGCTGGTTCGATCCGGATGTCAGCGTGATTTACCCTGACCGCATCCGCCGCCGCCCGCCGGGAACCACGTCAAAGGGGCTGGGCGCGCATACCGATTCCGGGGCGCTCGAGCGCTGGCTGCTTCCCGCCTATCAGCAGGTTTTCGCCAACGTCTTTAATGGCAATATCGACGCCTACGATCCGTGGGACGCGGCGCACCGTACCGAAGTTGAAGAGTACACCGTCGATAACACCACCAAATGTTCGGTGTTCCGCACCTTCCAGGGCTGGACGGCGCTGTCGGACATGATCCCCGGTCAAGGGCTACTGCACGTGGTGCCGATCCCGGAGGCGATGGCTTACGTACTGCTGCGTCCGCTGCTGGATGATGTGCCGGAAGATGAACTGTGCGGCGTCGCGCCGGGCAAGGTGTTGCCTATCTCTGAGCAATGGCATCCATTGCTCATCAAAGCGCTAAGCTCAATTCCCGCGCTGAATGCCGGTGATTCTGTCTGGTGGCACTGCGATGTCATTCACTCGGTCGCGCCGGTGGAAAATCAACAGGGCTGGGGCAACGTCATGTACATCCCGGCCGCGCCGATGTGCGAAAAAAACCTCGCCTATGCGCAGAAGGTAAAAATCGCGCTGGAAAAAGGCGCCTCGCCGGGGGATTTCCCGCGTGAAGATTACGAATGCGACTGGCAGGCGCGCTTCACCGTGGCCGATCTTAACGATCACGGCAAACGCGCATTGGGCATGAAGATCTAATCATCATACAGACCTTGCTGTTCTACGGCGGTATGGCTCTTGCCAGGCCGGATCCGCCGCACCGAATCGCGTACCACCAGGGCGCCGTGCAGCAGCAGCGAGCCGTGCGGCGCTTCCGGGCGTAGCAGACGCTGCTGCAAAAGATGCACCGCCTCGCTGCCGAGCTCATCCCGCGGCACATGAATCGCCGTTAGCGGCACGTCCTGAATCGCCGCCAGATTAAAACCGTCGATACTCATCACCGAGACATCCTGCGGCACCCGCAGGCCTCGTTTTTGCAGCGCGCTGACGGTACCGGCGGCCATAAAATCGCCGCCCACCAGGAACGCCGTCGGTATCGGGCGCCCCTGTAAAGCGTCGAGCCAGGCCCCGACCTGCTCTTCCGTTTCTCGGGCGCTAAAGTTGGCGACGCTAATCAGGTCGCGGCTACCGGTAAACCGCAGGTTGCGCGCGCGCCATGCCTCTTTAATACCCACCAGCCGTAGCTCCATGGTATAGCGGCGCAGGCACATCACGTTCATTACCGCCTGATGGCCCATATCAAACAGATAACGAGCGGCGCACTGGCCAATCAGCCGATGGTCAGGCGCAATGGAGGGGAGACGCATCCCTTCATCCCGGCAGTTAATTAATACACAAGGTTTGCCAAGATCCGCCGCCAGCGCGTGGATATGCCGATCGTCGATCCCCAGTAATACCGCCGCCTGGGTATCGGTCTCGTTCATGCGGGCCAGAAACAGATTGGCGTCGCTGTCGTTTTCTTCCAGCGCGCAATAGCGCAGACGCACTTCATGCGGCGCCAGCGCGTTATTGATACTCTGGATGACGCGGTAGTAGAAGATATCTGAGCGTTCGTCGAAGGCCCGCTGCGGCGCAAAAATCAGCAGGTTATTCAACAGTAGCCGCCCGGCGGCCAATCCCTGCATCACCCCCAGCTCGCGGGCGCAGGCCAATACCGCCTGACGGGCCTTTTCGCTGGTATTCGCTTTTCCGGCTAAGACGCGCGAAACCGTACTGGCTGACAGCCCGGTGCGGGCGGCAATTTCGGCGACTCGCAGCTTTTTATCCATTCTGTGATCCAGCTCCAATTCAAAAATGAAAGAATTTTCATAGTCGCCAAACCCTGACCAACAAGCAAATACTCCGGCAAATTATGAGAACTACGTCATCTCATGAAAAATTTTGCATAAATAGCGCTACTGCCCGCCGCCTTTCTCCCTTATTTTGAATTGGTCCAATATCTTCCATACTAGTTATACCAATAGATATTGAAATAAAAACTAATAATTCAAATGGTTAGAACTATTACGTGACGACTCAGCGGCTGAAGCGTCACTTCCCCCTACAACGTCTTGTGGAGAGTTCTATGAGTCAAGGCCTCAACAATGATATGGCAGTCAGCAAAACGCGTCGGGTGGTGAAAAACCTGCGCTGGTGGGTGCTGGTGCTGTTTTTACTTGGCGTCACCGTCAACTACATCACACGCAACTCGCTGGGGATTATTGCCCCGGAACTGAAAGCCACTCTCGGTATTACCACCGAGCAATATTCGTGGATCGTCGGCGCATTTCAGCTGGCTTATACCATCTTTCAACCGCTGTGCGGCTGGCTTATCGACGTCATCGGGCTCAAGCTGGGCTTTATGGTTTGCGCCACATTGTGGGCAGTAGCCTGTATCGCGCACGCCGGAGCAGGCAGCTGGCTGCATCTGGCTATTTTACGCTTCTTTATGGGCGGCGCGGAGGCGGCCGCCACCCCGGCTAACGCTAAAACCATCGGCGAGTGGTTCCCGAAATCCGAACGGCCGATCGCCGCCGGCTGGGCTGGCGTCGGCTTCTCTATCGGCGCAATGCTGGCGCCGCCTATCATCTACTTCGCCCACGCTTCCTTCGGCTGGCAGGGCGCGTTTATGTTTACCGGCGTGCTGGCGCTGCTGTGGGTCGTGCTGTGGTGGGCGTTCTACCAGAGCCCGGAAAAACACCCGAATCTCAGCCAAAGCGAGCTGGAGTACATCAAGCAGGACAACGAAGCGCCGCCGGTGAAGCTGCCCTTTTTTACCGCGCTAAAAACCGTCTCGAAGAACAAACGTTTCTACGGTATCGCCATCCCCGCTTTTATGGCCGAGCCCGCCTGGGCGGTGCTGAGCTTCTGGGTGCCGCTGTACCTGGCGAAAGAGCACGGTATGGATCTTAAGCAGATAGCGATGTTCGCCTGGCTGCCGTTCCTCGCCGCCGATCTTGGCAGCGTGGTCAGCGGCTACCTCACCCGCCTGTACGTCCGTTGGTTCGGCTGTACGCGAGTCAACTCGGTCATCGCCAGTTCCGTTACCGGCGCGTTTCTGATGATCTCGCTGGCGCTGGTCGCTATTACCCGCGATCCCTATATCACCATCATCCTGATCTCCATTGGCGGTTTCGGCCACCAGATCATCTCCTGCATGCTCAGCGCGCTGGTGGTGGAGTCTTTCGACAAGGGACAAATGGCGACGGTCAACGGTATGCGCGGTTCCGCGGCATGGATCGCCAGCTTCCTGTTCTCATTATTAATCGGGGTGACCGCCGACAAAATCGGCTTCAACCCGCTGTTTATCGCCATGGGGTTCTTTGACCTGATTGGCGCCGTTTTCCTGGTGGCATTTATTGCTGAACGTCGCGCCAAGCGCGCCTGAGAGTGGATGTAAAATATGAAGACGTTGAAACACTGGAGTTTGCACCAACAGCTGGAGCATCACGTTGAATTGACCGTTGATGGTCAGCACACTTTGTGTCTGTACGTGCTGGAAGAGAATTTATTCCGCGTCCTGCTGAAGCGCCAGGGCCAACTGGCGCTGGATCGCACCTGGAGTATCGCCCCGCAGCAGGATGTGCCGTGGGAAGGCCGCGCGCGGGATGACCTCAGCGGTTTTAGCCTCCCGGCCTGGCAGATGACCAAAGAAGATGACGCGCTGACCATCGCCACCAGCCACCTGCGCGTCACCGTCCACCAGCCGCTTTGGCTGGAGTGGAGCTATCGCGACGACGCCGGCGAGTGGCAGACGCTCGCCAATGACCGCCCAACCAGCGCCTATCTGGCAAATGCCCACGGGGATGGCGTCGCCCATTATCTCAGCCGTCGTAAAGATGAGCGTTTCTATGGTCTGGGTGAAAAGGCCGGCGACCTGCAGCGTAACGGTAAGCGCTACGAAATGCGTAACCTCGATGCCATGGGCTACAACGCCGTCAGCACAGACCCGCTGTATAAACATATTCCGTTTACCATCACGCAGCGCAGCGATATCAGCTATGGCCTGTTTTATGACAACCTGAGCAGCTGCTGGCTGGATCTGGGTAATGAAATCGACAACTACCACACCGCCTATCGCCGCTGGCAGGCGGAAGCCGGCGACATCGATTATTACCTGTTTACCGGTAAGCAGGTGCTGGATGTGACCAAGGCGTTCGTCCGTCTGACCGGTAAAACCCTCTTTGGGCCAAAATGGAGCCTCGGCTACAGCGGTTCGACGATGCACTATACTGACGCGCCGGATGCGCAAAATCAGCTGATGAGTTTTATCCGCCTGTGCGAGCAGCATGCGATCCCCTGTGATTCGTTCCAGCTCTCTTCCGGCTATACCTCAATCAACGGCAAGCGCTACGTCTTTAACTGGAACTACGACAAGGTGCCGCAGCCAAAAGTGATGAGCCAGTCGTTCCACGATGCCGGGCTGAAACTGGCTGCCAATATCAAACCGTGCCTGCTGCAGGATCACCCGCGCTATGGCGAAGTGGCGGAACGCGGCCTGTTTATTCGCGATTCGCAAACCGATACGCCGGAGCGCTCCAGCTTCTGGGACGATGAAGGTTCGCATCTCGACTTCACCAACCCGCACACCGTGGCCTGGTGGCAGGAAGGCGTAACCACCCAGCTACTGGAGATGGGTATCGATTCGACCTGGAACGATAACAACGAATATGAGGTATGGGACGGCGAAGCCCGCTGCTACGGCTTTGGCCGCGAAATCGCCATTAAGCATATTCGTCCGGTGATGCCGCTATTGATGATGCGCGCCTCGCTGGAAGCGCAGCAGCGCTTTGCGCCGCAAAAGCGCCCGTATCTGATCTCCCGCTCCGGCTGCGCCGGGATGCAGCGCTACGTACAGACCTGGAGCGGCGACAACCGCACCAACTGGGATACGCTGCGCTATAACACCCGAATGGGATTAGGGATGAGTCTCTCCGGGTTGTTTAACGTCGGCCATGACGTCGGCGGTTTCTCCGGCGATAAACCCGAGCCAGAACTGTTCGTTCGCTGGGTGCAAAACGGCGTGATGCATCCGCGCTTTACCATTCACTCGTGGAATGACGACCAGACGGTCAATGAACCCTGGATGTATCCGGAAATCACCCCGGCGATCCGCTCAGCCATCGAGCTGCGCTACCGTCTACTGCCCTATTTGTACACCCTGTTATGGCAGGCGCATGCCGATGACGAACCCATGCTGCGCCCGACCTTCCTCGATCACCAGCACGATACCCAGACCTTCGCCGAGTGTGATGACTTCATGCTGGGGCGCGATCTGCTGGTAGCAAGCGTGGTCGAGCCCGGCGCCCGTCAGCGCCAGCTGTGGCTGCCCGATAATCAGGACGGCTGGTACGATTTTTACAGCCACCAGTGGTTTGCCGGCGGTCAGTGGGTAACGCTGGACGCGCCGCTGGAAAAACTGCCGCTGCTGGTACGCGCCGGCGCCGGTCTGCCGCTCAGTGAACGTATCAGCCACGTCGATGCGCAAAAAGACGATCGTCGCGAACTGCAGTTGTTCCCGCTGAAAGGTACCGGCTCAACCCGCGGTCTGTTGTTTGAAGACGACGGCGAAAGCTGGGGCTATAAAGAAGGTGATGCGCTATGGCTGGAGTGGGAAATGACCTGCAGCGCCAACAGCATAAACCTGAATATCAATGCTCGCGGCAACTATCGCCCGGCTTGGAAAGCGCTGAAGCTGTCATTACCGGCGGGAGAAAAACGGCAACTGCTGGTGAATGGCGTCGAAGGAACGGAGTGGATGCTCTGACCAAGGCCCGCTGAAACCGCCGGTATTGGTGGTCTCAAAATCCCCGGTGGCGCTACCGCTTACCGGGGCTACAACACTGTGCGGTTTGGTCGCCCCGGTAACGGACAGTTTCAGAAGCCATGGGTAAAAGGTAGAGACCTTAAGCTCACAATGGCACGGACCGTAGGCCGGATAAGGCGCAGCCGCCATCCGGCGCAAACAACACTGTGCGGTTTGGTAGCCCCGGTAACGGACAGTTTCAGAAGCCATGGGTACAAGATAGAGACCTTAAGCTTACAATGGCACGGACCGTAGGCCGGATAAGGCGTTAGCCGCCACCCGACAAAAAAACGGTACCTCGGATTATCCGGGTAAGGCGCAGCCGCTACCCGGGTAACGGAGAGGGATTACTCGATACCTTTACTGCGCAGGTAATCTTCGTAGTTGCCGCTGAAATCGATTACGCGTTCCGGAGTGATCTCCAGTACGCGAGTCGCCAGAGAACTCACGAACTCACGGTCGTGAGAAACGAAAATCAGGGTGCCCTGATACATCTCCAGCGCCATGTTCAGCGATTCGATCGATTCCATATCCAGGTGGTTAGTCGGTTCATCCATCACCAGGATGTTCGGTTTCTGCATCATCAGCTTACCGAACAGCATGCGACCTTTCTCGCCACCGGAGAGGACTTTCGCCGGCTTTTTGATATCGTCCTGGCTAAACAACAGACGACCAAGGATACTGCGTACCGCCTGCTCGTCATCGCCTTCCTGTTTCCACTGGCTCATCCAGTCAAAGACCGTCAGGTCATTCTCGAAATCTTCGGCATGATCCTGCGCGTAGTAGCCGATACGGGCGTTTTCCGACCACTTAACGGTACCGTTGTCCGCTTCCAGTTCGCCAACCAGCGTTTTCAGCATCGTTGATTTACCGACGCCGTTGGTCCCCAGTACCGCCAGCTTTTCGCCGACTTCCAGCAGCAGATTAACCCCTTTGAACAGCGGGCCGTTATCAAAACCTTTCGCCAGCGCTTCCACTTCCAGCGCGTTACGGAACAGTTTCTTATCCTGTTCGAAGCGAATGAACGGGTTCTGACGGCTGGAGGCTTTCACTTCATCCAGTTTAATTTTATCAATCTGACGAGCGCGAGAGGTCGCCTGACGCGATTTTGAAGCGTTGGCGCTAAAGCGGCTAACAAAGGCCTGCAGGTCGGCAATTTGCGCTTTCTTCTTGGCGTTATCGGCCAGCAGACGCTCACGCGCCTGGGTCGCCGCAGTCATATATTCGTCATAGTTGCCCGGATACACGCGCAGTTCGCCGTAATCGAGATCCGCCATATGGGTGCAGACCATGTTCAGGAAGTGACGGTCGTGCGAAATGATGATCATGGTGCTGTCACGTTCGTTCAGCACCTGCTCCAGCCAGCGAATAGTATCGATGTCGAGGTTGTTCGTCGGTTCATCGAGCAGCAGGATATCCGGATTGGAAAACAGCGCCTGCGCCAGCAGGACACGCAATTTCCAGCCCGGCGCGACTTCGCTCATCGGGCCGTAATGTTGCTCCACCGGAATACCGACGCCGAGCAGCAGTTCGCCGGCGCGCGCTTCGGCGGAGTAACCGTCCATCTCGCCGTATTTTACTTCCAGGTCGGCCACTTTATAGCCGTCTTCCTCGCTCATTTCCGGCAGCGCGTAGATGCGATCGCGCTCTTGCTTCACTTCCCACAGCTCGCCGTGGCCCATGATAACCGTATCCAGCACGGTGAACTCTTCGAAGGCGAACTGATCCTGGCGCAGCTTACCGATGCGCTCGTTCGGGTCGAGAGACACGTTGCCCAGCGTCGGCTCAAGATCGCCGCCGAGGATCTTCATAAACGTGGATTTGCCGCTGCCGTTGGCGCCAATCAGGCCGTAGCGGTTGCCGCCGCCAAATTTGACGGAGATGTTTTCAAACAGCGGCTTACTGCCAAACTGCATGGTGACGTTGCTGGATACTAGCACGAGGATATCCTGAAAATAGAGAATTAGGGATGTGATGAACCAGACATTATGCCAGCAAATGGTTCACTTTTCACGGACTGCGGTAAAAAGCCCGCCAATAACTATGCTATGGTCAGGGTTTTACCGCAAAATGACCGATTGCTAAGACATAATAATTATCCGCAATTCAGAGGGAATTTATGACCACCCGCACCAGCCATCCTGCATTTATCTCGCTTCAAGGCGGCATCAACTTTCGCGATCTCGGCGGTCAACGCGCGGCCGATGGCCGGCGCGTACGTTCTGGCAAACTGCTGCGCTCGGGTTCGCTGCACAACATGACGCCGGAGGATCTCAATCATCTCAGCGCTATTCCGCTGAGCCGGGTGCTGGATTATCGCGATCCGACAGAGGTCAATCGCAGCCCTGACCGGCTAAATAGCGAAGCCTTCTACCTCAACGCTCCGGCCAATCCGCTTTCCAGCAGCGTCAATGCGAAAGTCACCGAGTTTAACGCCGCGACCCTCAACACCATGGACGGCGAGCAGTTTATGCTACAGCTCTACCGTCAATTGCCGTTTGATAACGCCGCCTATCGCCAGTTGACTCAGTGGTTGATGGAACCTTTCGACGGCGCGCTACTGCAGCACTGCGCGGTTGGTAAAGACCGTACCGGCGTCGGCTGCGCCCTGACGCTGTTCGCGCTCGGCTGCGATAGCAATACGGTCATGGAAGAGTATCTGCTGACCCAGGGGATGCTGGCGCAGGTCGAAGGATTCCTGCTCGACACCTTCGGCGAAGGCCTTAATGATAACGGACGTAAAAATCTCGCCGCCATCATGACCGTCCAGGAGTCGTATCTGGCGACCGCGTTGTCCAGCATTGAACAACGTTACGGTCATGTCGACCGATGGCTGGAGCAGGAATATCGCCTGACGCCGCAGGCGCGCGAAGCGTTACAGTCGCGGCTGCTGGAAGATTAATCCACGTTTCGATAACCAGACAATTCGCCGTGAAAGCGGCGCGTTGCGCACTACACTAGTAGCAACAGGAAAAAATTGTGATTTCGTACACATCTGATTTACCTGTTTATCGGAAAGCACATATAATGCGCTCCCATCTACTATCTGAATATCTAACAAGGCCCGTGTGGCGTTGACACCGCGCACGACATGAAGAATATGAAATTATCGACACTCTTAGCGGCAGCCTTCGCCATCGTGGGCTTTTGCAACACAGCTTCAGCTGTTACCTATCCTCTGCCGACCGACGGCAGCCGTCTGATTGGCCAGAACCAGGTCATTACTATTCCAGACGATAATAAACAGCCGTTGGAATATTTCGCTGCCAAATACCAGATGGGTCTGTCCAACATGCTGGAAGCGAACCCGGGCGTGGATACCTACCTGCCGAAAGGCGGCACCGTGCTGAATATTCCGCAACAGCTGATTCTGCCGGACACCGTGCATGAAGGTATCGTCATCAACAGCGCCGAGATGCGTCTGTACTACTACCCGAAAGGCACCAATACCGTGATCGTACTGCCGATCGGTATCGGCCAGTTGGGCAAAGATACGCCGATCAACTGGACGACCAAAGTTGAACGTAAGAAAGCGGGCCCGACCTGGACCCCGACGGCGAAAATGCACGCCGAATACGCCGCGGAAGGCAACCCGCTGCCGGCAGTCGTGCCAGCAGGCCCGGATAACCCGATGGGCCTGTACGCGCTGTATATCGGTCGTCTGTACGCTATCCACGGTACCAACGCCAACTTTGGTATCGGCCTGCGCGTGAGCCACGGCTGCGTGCGTCTGCGTAACGAAGACATCAAATTCCTGTTTGAGAACGTGCCGGTCGGCACCCGCGTGCAGTTTATCGATGAGCCAGTGAAAGCCACGACCGAACCGGATGGCAGCCGCTACGTCGAAGTACACAACCCGCTGTCGACCACCGAAGCGCAGTTCAAAGGCGGCGAAATCGTGCCTATCAGCCTGACTCAGGCCGTGCAGTCGGTGACCAGCCAGCCTGACGTTGACCAGAGCGTAATGGATCAGGCGATCCAGAACCGTTCAGGGATGCCGGTGCGCCTGAACTAATTTCAGCTAGCACATGAAAACGGCGGGCCAGGTGCCCGCCGTTTTTTTATCTGCTCGCAGCGCCAGCAGGGCAAATCTTCCCGCTAGCCGTTATTGACCAGAATGACCCCGCCATGATCGTAGCGGTAGTGGCAGTGCGCGTACTCCAGCGGCGTACCATCTTCCAGATAAATCACCTGCTCAACCTCCAGCACCGGATCGGTCGGCTCGCAGTTAAGATGTAATTTATCCAGATCATCCGGCTTCTTCGCCCGCACCACCCGATAAGACCCCATCAGCTTCAGCCCCAGCGTCTCCTGCACGTAACGAAACACCGAACTCTGCAGATGGCTTTTATTGAGCCCCGGCACCAGCGCCACCGGCATTACCGTAAGATCCAGCGAGACCGGCTCGCCGTTAAGCAACCGCAGGCGGACGAAGTCATACACCGGCGCATCGGCGTCGATCAGCAGCGAACTTTGCTCCTTCTCGCTGGGAAAACGCAGCTCAAAGCGCAGCACTTCGCTTTGCACCTCGCCAAGATGCTCCCAGGTTTTAGTGGCGCCAAAATAGTCGCTGCCGGGCAGTTCCCACTGCGATAGCTGGAGGAAATTTTTCCGTACAAAGGTACCCTGACCTTTGCGGGTGTAGATAAGACCCTCGACAATCAGCTGACGCATTGCCTGCTGGATGGTCATCCGGCTGGTATTGAACTCTGCCGCCAGCGCAAACTGGTCGGGTAACGGCGCGCTGGCAGGATACTGCTGGCTAATGATCCGCTTTTTTATTTCCCGCGCGATATTAAGATACTTCGCCGTCATTCTCCGATCCTTTAACATTTTGTGAATGGCTGGCGGGCGGCATACACCGCCCGCTCGCCGTTACATCTCTTCGCCATTACTGTGGATAACCCGCTTCAGCCACGCATAGCTTTTCTTAGGTACCCGCTTGAGATCCTTAAGATCGTGGTTTTCACGATTGACGTACACCACGCCGTAGCGTTTACGCATGTCGCCCTGCGAGCTAAGAATATCGATTAATCCCCAGCCGAGATAGCCTATTACCTGCGCCCCGTCTTCAAACATTGCCGCTTTCATGGCGTTAATATGATCACGGTGATAGGCAATACGATAATCATCGGCGACCGGGTTTTCGCCGTCCCAGGATTCGATTACCCCGATACCGTTTTCAATCGGGAAGACCGGTAGCCGCCAGTCATTGTAATAGCGGGTAATGATCATGCGGAATCCCAGCGGATCGATCTGCCAGTTCCATTCCGTCGCTTTCAGGTACGGATTGTCCTGGTTGCCGAATAACATGTAGTTGTTCACCGCCGTACCCGGCGGAATCGCGTCGCTATTGAGCGCGCGGCTGGCGTAGTAGCTGAATGCCAGATAGTCGACCTTCACCGTCGCCATCAGCGCGATATCTTCAGGGCGATAGATATCGTCAAAGCCTTCACGGGCGACAAAATGCATCACTTCCGGGCTATAACCCTCGCCCGCGTAGGCGCGCAGCAGGTTCTGGTTTAAAAACTCGTCCAGTTGCTGGGCGCACAGAATATCGCGCGGCTTACAGGTCGCCGGATAGACCAGCGCATGGGCCAGCATTCCGCCCATCAGACACTGCGGTTTGGCCTGATGGAGATAGTCGGTGAGATGGACGTGGGCCATCATCACGTGGTGCTGGATCTGGTAAAGCTCGCGCAGCGTTTTATCGCCACGCAGATAGCCGGTGATCAGAAAAGCCTCCGGCGAATGGTAAAGATTCTGTTCGTTGAAGGTCAGCCAGTACTTCACCTTATCGCCGTAGCAGTCGATCATCTTCTGACCGTAGCGGATAAAGGCGTCCATTACCCGGCGGTCGGTAAAACCGTTGTAGCGCTCCGCCAGCGACAAGGGCATATCGAAGTGATAGAGGCAGATCATTGGTTCAATACCGCGGGCAATGAGCTCATCAATAAACTGATGGTAGAACGCAATCCCCTCTTCATTGAACTCGCCATCACCCTGCGGGCAGACGCGGCTCCAGGCTATCTGGAAGCGATAGCAGTTCATGCCCAGATCCTGCATTAAATCGAAATCTTCGCGGAAGCGATGGTAAGAGTCGGTCGCCACCTTCCAGTCCGAGGCGAACTCCGACGGTTCACGGATATCGTACACCGACATCCCTTTCCCCCCTTCATTCCACGCTCCTTCGGTCTGCATGCTGGAGACCGAATTGCCCCATAAAAAATCGGCCGGTAGTTTGTCTTTCATGGTTCGCCTCTGTATATGACTAGTCATTTAAAAGTTATGACTAGTCATATACAGAAAAACCACCGCCGAAGCAAAAGCAGGATCGTTTTCTGTGAGCCATACAAACAAAAAAGATCGCCGCAAGCGGCGATCTTTATAAGCACGGAAAAAACGGCGTTACTGCGCGTCAAGCTGCTTACGGCGATATTCCCCCTGGCGCTCCAGCATCCAACCCGGATACTCGCGCGGCAGCGCGCTGACCGCGTCAAGCTGGCGTAACTCATCTTCACTCAGGCGAATAGCGGTGGCCGCAATATTATCCTGCAACTGTTCGGCCCGTTTGGCGCCAATAATAACGCTGGTAACCGCCGGCTGATGCAGCAGCCACGCCAGCGCAATCTGCGCCACCGACACCCCTTTCGCTTCGGCTATCACCTGCATGACATCAATGCAGTCAAAGGCGCGATCTTTATTCACCGGCGGGAAGTCAAACTCCAGGCGACGACCGCCCGCTTCCGCCTGCCCATCGCGGCGATATTTACCGCTCAGCAGACCGCCCGCCAGCGGGCTCCAGACCATCAGGCCGAGACCTTCGCTTTGCATCATCGGCACCAGTTCGCGCTCCAGGTCACGCCCGGCAATCGTGTAGTAAGCCTGCAGAGAAGCAAAGCGCGAGAGCCCAAGGCGTTCCGCGATGCCCAGCGCTTTGGCGATTTGCCAGGCCGCCCAGTTAGAAACGCCGATGTAGCGCAAGTGCCCCTGCTGCACCAGCGTATCCAGCGCCGACAGCGTCTCTTCGATAGGCGTCGCCGGATCGAAGCCGTGCAATTGGTAGAGATCGATATGATCGAGCTGCAGGCGGCGCAGGCTCTCTTTCACGCTGCCCATGATGTGATAGCGGGAGCTGCCGCGCGAGTTCACCCCGGCGGTGCCGGTTTCGCCGAACACTTTGGTCGCCACCACCACGTTTTCACGCGGTATCTTCAGGTTCTTTAACGCCTGGCCGGTGATCTCCTCCGAGCGTCCTTCTGAATAGACGTTGGCGGTATCGATGAAGTTGATGCCCGCATCCAGCGCGCTCCCCACCAGCTGTTCGGCTTCCGCCTGGCGCAACTGGCCGATTTTTCCCCACATCCCCTCTTCGCCGCCGAAGGTCATGGTGCCAAGGCACAGCTCAGAGACAAACAGGCCGGTATTTCCCAGTTTTTGATAACGCATAGCAGTGTCCTCATTCGGATGATTAACGTCAGCCAGATAGTTATAGCCCGAGCGTCGTCATCGCGAATGGGGTGTTCCTGCCCGTTTCTTGCCCAATCCTCTGAAAATCAGCGCCACAGCGCGAGCAAGGCGTAACCGGTGAGCGCCGCCCAGATCAGCAGCGGAATGGAATAAAGATGAAAGCGCCACCAGATCCGGCGGTCGCCGGCCATCCGCAGCGCAATCAGATTCGCCAGCGATCCGGGCAGCAGGCCAAAGCCGCCGACGTTCACCGCCCAGGCTAATAACATCGTTGGCGGCACGTAGTTGAGCAGCAAAATAGTCGACGGCACGTTGCTGATAAACTGCGACAGTCCGATTGCCGTCAGCCACAGCCCGCCGGGAGAGAGCTGGCCGACGCCGTTCAGCCACTGCTGCAGCACCGGCAGCTGCGTCAGCAGGTGAACGTCGATAAACATCGCCATAAACACCAGCAACAGCGACCAATCGACGTTGATAATCACCGCTCGCGCCAGCAACAGGAATCCGACGGCAATGAGCGCCAGCCCCCACAGCTCCTGTTTCATCTCCAGCGCCGCCAGAAAGACAAGGTAGAAAGCAAGACAGCTCCACACCAGCTTCGGCCGCCACTCCGGCGCTTTGTCGCTACTTTGATAATTGAGCCGCGCGGCGGGGAAACAGCACCAGCATAGCACCAGCAGGGTAAGCATCATCGCCGCCGCCAGCGGCAGCATCTGGCCGATAAAAGCGAGGAAAGACAGCCCGGAGCGCCCCCACAGTAAGATATTCTGCGGATTGCCGATGGGTGTTAATAAAGAGCCGGCGTTAACCGCCAGCGCTTCAAAAATTATCAGCCGGTTGACCGGGATGGCGCACCATTTTTTTAGCGTCAAGGTGAGCGGAACGACAATGAACAGGGCGACGTCGTTGGTCAGAAAGGTGGAAAGTAGCGCGGCAGCCAGCACCATAAAGATGGCCAGCTGGCGTTCGGTGACGAAACGGCGCGCCATTTTGCGCCCCAGCACATCAAAATAACCGCTCAGTTCAATCCCTTTGGTCAGCAGCATTAGTCCGCTGAGAGTAATAATAGTGTGCCAGTCGATAGCCTGTCCCCAGCGCTGAGGCGCGAAAGGAACGAACAGGCTAAGGATAACGGCGATAAGTAACAAAAGATGCAGGAAACGGTCACGGGCAAGCGACTGCACAAAAGGGAGATTCATTCTGCGTGTAATCTCTGGGTAAACAGCTTGAATTGCGCCAGCGTTTCTTCGCTAACGTGGTGTTCCATTCCTTCCGCATCGCGGCGGGCAATCTCCGGACTCACGCCAATCGCCAGCAGAAAGTTTTCCACAATCTGATGACGCTCGCGGCTTTCATGGGCCAGCTTCTCCCCCTCCGGGGTTAAGAAGATCCCGCGCCAGGGGATCTGTTCGATCAAGCCGACGCTCGCCAGACGTTTAAGCATTTTCGCCACCGTCGGCTGCGAAACGCCAAGACGCGCAGCCATATCCACCTGGCGCGCCTCGCCCACTTCGTTAATCAGATCGGAAATCAGCTCCACATAGTCATCAATCAGCTCGCGGCGATGCGCTTCGCGCACCTGACGGAACCCCTCTACGTGTTCTTCGACATTAACCAGCTGCGTCACTTTTTTAGTTATGGGCTTACCTGCGCGACGGTTCATTGTGCTTCCTCGTTGGTGTGACGCATCAAGCATCATATAAAAGGATCCACATTGTAATGGATTGCGCCCATAGCACAAAAAATTAACGTTTTAGCCATAGCTATAAAATATAGCCTGTGCTATATCTGTATGTAATGCAAACAGCCATCACGGATTTGACGGCGCGAAAAGGCAGGAGGAATAACCATGAACGAATTCAAGAGGTGCTTAAACGTGTTTAGCCATTCACCCTTCAAAGTACGCTTAATGCTGATCGGCATGCTGTGCGATATGATCAACGGCAAACCGCAGCAGGACAAACCTAAACATTAACGCGGCGTCGCGGTACGCCGCTTCATTTTTTTGTCATCTTTCCCCGCTAACCTATCTGGTTACCTCGCCTTTCAGCGCTTTTTTCAAGTTTTGTAAGCTTTCTCGCAAAACAATCTGTTATGAACAGTTGACCTTACCATTCGCAGGCCCTATCGTTTGTCAGCCCTGCCACTACTGCGGCTCGCAGAGACCCTCTTCACGCACTGTCCAGCAGGTTTTACCCCCTTGATGCCAGGGGACGAACATGGCGTCTTGTTGATTACGAATTATGAATGTCACTCTGAAAGAAACGCTGGCCGCCCGCAGACTGGCCCTGAACCCGTGGACAGGATTCTACTTTTTACAGTCGCTGTTGATTAATCTGGCGCTTGGGTATGAATTTAGCTTGCTCTATACCGTTGCGTTTACCTGCGTACTCCATCTGCTTTGGCGCACCTTCCCGCGCGTTCAAAAAGGGGTAGTTGGCCTCTTTTCCCTGCTGGCCGCGATGTACTATCCCTTCGGCCAGGCTTACGGCGCGCCAAACTTCAATACGCTGCTGGCGCTGCACGCCACGAATGTTGAAGAGTCGACGGAAATTCTCACTATTTTCCCGTGGTACAACTATTTGCTGGCGGTATTCATCTTCGCTCTCGGCGTCATTGCCGTACGGCGCAAACCGCAGCCGCCCGCGCGCCTTGGCAAAGTGGAATATCTGGGACTGCTGTTTAGCATCGGCATCTTTTTCCTGCAGCCTGTGCAGAATCTGGCCTGGGGCGGCGTCTTTAAAGTCATTGATAGCGGTTATCCCGCCGTGCGCTTCGTAAAAGACGTGATCGTTAATAACAACGAAGTGCTGGATGAACAGGCGCGGATGGCGCAGTTGGCTAACATGAAAGATAGCTGGCACGTGCTGGCGGTGAAGCCGAAGTACCATCTCTATGTCGTGGTGATTGGCGAGAGCGCGCGCCGCGATGCGCTTGGCGCGTTCGGTGGCCACTGGGACAACACGCCGTTCGCCAGCTCGGTCAACGGCTATCTGTTTAAAAACTACGTGGCCGCCAGCGGCTCCACGCAGAAATCGCTTGGCCTGACCCTCAACCGGGTGGTTGACGGTAAACCCCAGTATCAGGACAACTTCGTCACCCTCGCCAACCGCGCGGGCTTCCAGACCTGGTGGTTCTCCAATCAGGGACAAATTGGTGAATACGACACCGCTATCGCTAGCATCGCCAAACGTGCCGATGAGGTGCAGTTCCTGAAAAACGGTGATTTTGAAGCCAATAAAAATACTCAGGATGAGCAACTGCTGAAACTGACCGAGCAAGTCTTATCAGTCGAGCGCAGCCAGCCGCAGCTGATCGTATTGCATATCATGGGCTCGCACCCGCAGGCCTGCGATCGTACCAAAGGCAAATACACCACCTTTGTGCAGTCAAAGGAGACCTCATGCTATCTCTACAGCGTGACGCAAACCGACGCGCTGTTGGCGAAGCTCTACGGTCAGCTGCAGAATTCCGGCAGCACTTTCTCGCTCACCTATTTTTCCGATCACGGTCTGGCGTTTAAAGAGCGCGGTAAAGCGGTGCAATATCTCGCCCATGATGACAAATATCAACAGAACTTCCAGGTGCCGTTTATGGTGCTCTCCAGCGACGATAAAGCGCATAAGATGATTAAAGCCCGCCGCTCGGCGAATGATTTTCTCAGCTTCTTCGCGCAGTGGACCGGGATCAGCGCGCAGGAAATTACCCCGCGCTATCGCTTTATCTCAGAACAGAAAGCCGGACCGGTGTATATCACCAATTTCCAGTTACAGAAGGTGGACTACAACCATCTGGGCAGCGACGAGTTTACCGTCAACTAAACGGCATCGCCGAATCACAGGCAAAAAAAATCCGCCCCTTGAGGCGGATTTTTTATATCACCGAAGTGATTAGAAGCGGTAACCTACACCGGCAATCCAGGTGCCGACGTCAACGTTACGAATACGAGACTGCTCGTAGGAGAAGTCCAGGGCAACGTTTTCGATCGGGTTGAACTGCATACCAGCGCCGTAAGAGAAACCGTAGTCGCTCATGTCGGATTTCTGGTTCGGGAAGTTGTTGTTCTGGAATTTACCGTAGCCAACACCGATTACGCCGTAGATGCTCGCCCAGTCGTTCAGACGGTAAGCCGGACCAGCGGTGATGCCGTAGTACTGACCTTTGTTGTAAGTACCGTTGCTGGTGTTGTCTTTTTCGGTGTAGGTGAAGGAACCGATAACGCCCAGCGGGTTGTTATCTTGCTCGTAACGGTACTTAAGGTTGAAACCGCCTGCTTTGTTGGCTTTACCCTGCATGTCGCTCTGAGCGTAACCACCGGTAACGGTAGAAGTTGCAGCGAAAGCAGTAGTACCTACGGATGCAGCCAGAACAACGGCCAGTGCTGAAAGACGTGCAATTTTATTCATAACCACCTCAAATGTGTTTCTAATAAGTCCTAAGTCTTAAATATATCAAAAACTTTTGGGAAACTCTTTTGACTTTACATTGTCTAACATACTTTTTCATGTAAGCAAAAGTTTCCACGATTTCGTAACAATCTGGAAATCAAACACTTTTCGCGCAAAAAGTGCTTAACGATTGCCAGCAGCAAACGCTGCGCATCCAGATTATTCTTAGCCGTGAGGGCATTCCCCTACGTATTTTACGCCATTGTACTGTTTTTCCACCCTCTTTTTTCAACAATCGCTAAACCGTTAAGCGGTTATTCCAGTACACTGGAACCTTTACCTCTTTTGACAAACCCTGACAGGAGAAAGGATGCCCGGCTCGTCCCGTAAAGTTCCGGCGTGGTTGCCGATACTGGTTATTTTGATCGCCATGGTCTCGATTCAGAGCGGCGCTTCGCTGGCGAAATCGCTCTTCCCGTTGATTGGCGCACCGGGCGTCACCGCTTTGCGCCTGACGCTCGGCACTTTAATTTTAGTCGTTATTTTTAAGCCGTGGCGACTACGTTTTGCCCCGCAGCAGCGGCTGCCGCTGTTCTTTTACGGCGTGGCGCTAGGGGCGATGAACTATCTCTTCTATTTATCGCTGCAGCGGATCCCGCTCGGCGTCGCGGTCGCGCTGGAGTTCACCGGGCCGCTGGCGGTGGCGCTCTTCGGTTCACGCCGCCCGCTTGATTTCGTCTGGGTGGCGCTGGCGGTGCTCGGGCTGTGGTTCCTGCTGCCGCTTGGGCAAAACGTAGGGGAAGTGGATTTAGTCGGCGCGCTGTTCGCGCTCGGCGCCGGCGCATTCTGGGCGGTCTATATTCTTACCGGCCAGCGCGCGGGTGAAGAACACGGCCCGGCGACGGTGGCCATGGGCTCGCTCATCGCGGCGGTGATTTTTGTGCCCATCGGTATCGTCCAGGCCAGCGATACGCTGCTGCAATGGTCGCTGCTGCCGCTGGGGCTTGGCATCGCCATTCTCTCCACCGCCCTGCCCTACTCGCTGGAAATGATCGCCCTGACGCGGATGCCCACCCGCACCTTCGGCACGCTGATGAGCATGGAGCCGGCGCTGGCGGCGCTGTCGGGAATGGTGTTCCTCGGCGAGACGCTGACCCTGACGCAAACTCTGGCGTTAGGGGCGATTATCATCGCCTCAATGGGTTCGACGCTGACCATGCAGCGGCAAAGCAAAATCGAGAAAGTCGATATAAATTAAGATTTTGTTACCGCACTGGCTCGCGTTCATAGCGAGCCAGCTATTTACTTTTAATTATCTGATTTTATAAATCTTTTTAAATAGCCAACAACTCTGCGCTATCGGACTGATATGGACAGCCGATGCCTCATATCCAATATCCCTTGCTATAATTAGTCCCGAAGTCATTTGGGACAAACGCTCTACATAATTCAAATTTGAAGTATGACGAGTATCAATATCAAGAGGATATGAAACTATGAGTACCGCAAAACTGGTTAAAACTAAAGCGTCTAACCTGCTCTATACCCGTAACGATGTCGCAGACAACGAGAAGAAAGCTACCGTTGAGCTGCTGAATCGCCAGGTGATCCAGTTCATCGACCTGTCGCTGATTACCAAGCAGGCCCACTGGAATATGCGCGGTGCCAACTTTATTGCCGTTCATGAAATGCTGGATGGTTTCCGCACTGCGCTCACCGATCACCTTGATACGATGGCTGAACGTGCCGTTCAACTGGGCGGCGTCGCTCTGGGCACCACTCAGGTCATCAACAGCAAAAGCCCGCTGAAAAGCTACCCGCTGGATATTCACACCGTTCAGGAACATCTGAAAGAGCTGGCCGACCGTTATGCCATCGTGGCCAATGATGTGCGTAAAGCGATCAGCGAAGCGAAGGATGAAGACACCGCCGATATCTTTACCGCGGCTTCCCGTGACCTGGATAAATTCCTGTGGTTCATCGAAGCGAATATCGAATAAATGTCCGCAGCCGTCAGCGCCCGCTGGCGGCATTTTTCATTTCTCCCACTCTTCCCCCCGTAATCGCTTAGCTCGCCCTCTTTTGGTGCAGGCGCTTGTACACAATACGTACTAAAGTAAAACAATTGTAATAATCACCTCACACAATCGTTACAGCAAGATTGTTTTCCCATCAGGGTTTGCGTTAAAAATGCTCTGGTTATTCGCTACGTTTATATTGCACCAAAATGACGCCCTGTTACGGTGCATTTGCTTTATCGGATAACCGAAATTGTGCAAACGATATGAAAGCTCCTGTTGAAAAACAATGGCTTGTAAAACTGGCACGATTTTTTCATTAGGCTACACGTTCTCGCAGGGGCTCGTCCCGTGGATAAAAAAGGAAATACTATGAAGTCTGTATTAAAAGTGTCACTGGCTGCACTGACCCTGGCTTTTGCGGTTTCGTCTCACGCCGCAGATAAAAAACTGGTAGTCGCCACCGATACGGCGTTTGTTCCGTTTGAATTTAAGCAAGGTGATAAATACGTCGGCTTCGATATTGACCTGTGGGCCGCGGTCGCCAAAGAGCTGAAACTGGACTACACCCTGAAACCAATGGACTTCAGCGGCATCATTCCCGCGCTGCAGACCAAAAACATCGATCTGGCGCTGGCGGGGATCACCATCACCGACGAGCGTAAAAAAGCAATCGACTTCTCCGACGGCTACTACAAAAGCGGCCTGCTGGTGATGGTTAACGCGAAAAACAATGACATCAAAGACGTGAAAGATCTGAACGGCAAAGTGGTCGCCGTGAAGAGCGGCACCGGCTCCGTTGATTATGCGAAAGCCAACATCAAAACCAAAGATCTGCGCCAGTTCCCGAACATTGATAACGCCTATATGGAGCTGGGCACCGGCCGCGCTGACGCGGTACTGCACGACACGCCAAACATCCTGTACTTCATTAAAACCGCCGGTCAGGGCAAGTTCAAAGCGGTAGGCGAATCGCTGGAAGCGCAAAGCTACGGTATCGCCTTCCCGAAAGGCAGCGACGAACTGCGCGAAAAAGTGAACGGTGCGCTGAAAACGCTGCGTGAAAACGGCACCTACAACGAAATTTACAAAAAATGGTTCGGTACTGAACCAAAATAATAATTAGGCCTACTTCTCGCGGCCAATCCGCCGCGGGCTCCACGGCGCCAGGGTTTCATTCCCCGGCGCCGTATTCGCAGAGGCTTTCTCTGCTTTCGACACGGTAACAGTAACAGGAACACATTATGCAGTTTGACTGGAGTGCCATCTGGCCCGCCATTCCTATTTTGCTGGAAGGCGCCAAAATGACGCTGTGGATTTCGGTCCTCGGCCTGGTTGGCGGCCTTATCATCGGTCTGGTGGCCGGTTTCGCCCGCTGTTTCGGCGGTTGGATAGCCAACCACGTCGCGCTGGTATTTATTGAAATCATCCGCGGCACGCCAATTGTGGTGCAGGTGATGTTCATCTACTTCGCGCTACCGATGGCGTTTAGCGACTTACGCATCGACCCATTCACCGCCGCGGTGGTGACCATCATGATCAACTCCGGCGCCTATATCGCGGAAATCACCCGCGGCGCGGTGCTGTCCATCCACAAAGGTTTCCGCGAAGCGGGTCTGGCGCTGGGGCTCTCCCGTCGCGAAACTATCCGCCACGTGATCCTGCCGCTGGCGCTGCGTCGTATGCTGCCGCCGCTCGGTAACCAATGGATTATCAGTATCAAAGATACGTCGCTGTTCATCGTTATCGGCGTCGCCGAACTGACCCGTCAGGGCCAGGAAATTATTGCCGGCAACTTCCGCGCGCTGGAAATCTGGAGCGCCGTCGCCGTCATTTATCTGATCATCACCCTGGTGTTGAGCTTCATTCTGCGTCGTCTTGAAAGAAGGATGAAAATCCTGTGATTGAATTTAAAAACGTTTCCAAACACTTTGGCCCGACTAAAGTGCTGCACGATATCGATCTGAAGATCGACAAAGGTGAAGTGGTCGTGATCATCGGGCCGTCCGGATCCGGTAAATCCACGCTGCTGCGCTGCATCAACAAACTGGAAGAGATCACCAGCGGCGATCTTATCGTCGATGGCCTGAAGGTGAACGACCCGAAAGTTGACGAGCGCTTAATTCGCCAGGAAGCCGGAATGGTATTCCAGCAGTTCTATCTGTTCCCGCACCTGACGGCGCTGGAGAACGTGATGTTCGGCCCGCAGCGCGTGCGCGGCGCGTCGAAGGCGGCGGCGGAAACGCTGGCGAAAGAGCTGCTGGCGAAGGTGGGTCTCGCGGAACGCGCGCACCACTATCCATCCGAACTTTCCGGCGGTCAGCAGCAGCGCGTCGCCATTGCCCGCGCGCTGGCGGTGAAACCGAAAATGATGCTGTTTGATGAGCCGACGTCGGCGCTTGACCCGGAACTGCGCCATGAAGTGCTGAAAGTCATGCAGGACCTGGCCGAAGAAGGCATGACGATGGTCATCGTAACCCACGAAATCGGCTTTGCTGAAAAAGTGGCGTCGCGGCTGATCTTCATCGATAAAGGCCGCATCGCCGAAGACGGCGACCCGCAGGTTCTGGTTAAGAACCCGCCAAGCCCGCGTCTGCGCGAGTTTTTACAGCACGTAGCCTGATGCGCCCGGCTCTCCCCGGCAAGGGGAGAGCCGCTTTCCAGATTCATCCCAACGCTCCTCCTCGTCTGACCCCTTCTATACTTAGCAGTTTGAGATGCAATGGAGGCGCCCATGCCGTGGATCCTACTGTTGCTCGCTGCGCTGTGGATTTCTCCGCTGTCGGCGGCGTCATTGCCCGGCATACCGGCGGCGACAACCGACAAAAGCACAGCCAGCGAGCCTGACCTCGAACAGAAAAAAGCCGCCTGGGCGGCATTAGCTGACGTGCTGGATAATCCGCAGTCGCGGCAGGAGTTAATCGATGAGCTGCGTAAAGCCGCCGCCACCCAGCCGCCTGCCGCCGCCCCCACGCTGACCCCGCCAGAAGTTAAAGACGAGCAAACCGTTCTGGAAAGCGTGACGGAAGTAAGTCGTCAGTATAGCGAGCGCCTGTCGTCGCGGTTTTCTCAGCTATGGCGCAATATCACCGGCTCACCGCATAAGCCTTTCCATGCCGATGCGTTTCGCAATGCCGCTGGCGACTTCCTGCTGCTGGCCGGGCTGGTATTTGCCTTCTGGTGGTTAGTACGCCTGGCGGCGCTGCCGCTGTATCGCAAAATGGGCCATTGGGGAAGGCACAAAAACCGTGAGCGCAATAACTGGCTGCAGTTACCGGCCACCATTGCTGGCGCTTTCATCATCGACCTGCTGCTGCTGGCGCTAACGCTGTTTATCGGGCAGCTGTTAAGCGATCGTTTAAACGGCGGCAACCGAACCATTGCTTTTCAACAAAGCCTGTTTCTTAACGCCTTCGCGCTGATCGAGTTTTTTAAAGCCATCCTGCGAGTGATTTTTTGCCCGCGAATCGCCGATTTACGCCCCTTCAATATCAGCAACGAACACGCAACGTACTGGAACTTACGCCTCAGCGCCTTGAGTAGCCTGATTGGTTACGGGCTGATCGTAGCGGTGCCGATTATCTCCAATCAGGTTAACGTGCAGATTGGCGCGCTGGCCAACGTCATCATAATGTTGTGCATTACGGTGTGGGCGCTGTATCTGATTTTCCACAACAAAAGCGCCATCACTCAGGGGCTTATCCATCTTGCCGACCGCTCGCTGCCCTTCTTCAGCCTGTTTATTCGCGCTTTTGCGCTGGTCTGGCACTGGCTGGCCTGCGCTTACTTTATCGTGCTGTTCTTCTTTTCGCTCTTTGACCCCGGCAACAGCCTCAAATTTATGATGGGCGCGACGCTACGTAGCCTGGCTATTGTCGGCGCCGCGGCGCTGGTATCCGGTATTTCGTCACGCTGGATAGCTAAAACCATCACCCTGTCGCCAGAAACGCAACGCCACTACCCGGAGCTGCAAAAGCGGCTCAACGGCTGGATCTCCGCCTCGCTGAAAGCCGCGCGGATCCTGACGGTATGCGTGGCGGTGATGCTGTTGCTGAGCGCCTGGGGACTGTTTGATTTTCAGCAATGGCTACACAATGATGCCGGGCAAAAAACGGTGGATGTCCTGATTCGTATCGCGCTAATCCTGTTCTTCTCCGCCGTCGGCTGGACCCTACTGGCAAGCCTGATTGAGAATCGCCTGTCATCGGACATTCATGGACGCCCGCTGCCCAGCGCTCGCGCCAGAACGCTGCTGACGCTGTTTCGCAACGCGCTGGCGGTGGTCATCACCACCATAACGATAATGATCTTATTGTCGGAAGTCGGGGTGAACATCGCGCCGCTGCTGGCGGGCGCCGGGGCGTTAGGGTTGGCCATCTCTTTCGGCGCCCAAACGCTGGTCAAAGATATTATTACCGGCATCTTTATCCAGTTTGAGAACGGGATGAACACCGGCGATCTGGTGACCATCGGGCCATTAACCGGCACGGTGGAACGGATGTCGATCCGCTCGGTGGGCGTGCGCCAGGATACCGGGGCGTACCATATTATTCCCTGGTCTTCGATAACCACCTTCGCCAACTTTGTGCGCGGGATCGGTTCGGTGGTCGCCAACTATGATGTCGACAGGCAGGAGGACCTGGATAAAGCCAATCAGGCACTGAAGGCGGCGGTAGACGATCTGATGGCGCAGGAGGAGATCCGCGGGCTGATTATTGGCGAACCGTCGTTCGCCGGGCTGGTAGGGCTGAGCAATACCGCGTTTACCTTACGCGTCAGCTTTACGACGCTGCCGCTGAAGCAGTGGACGGTACGCTTTGCCCTCGATACCCAGGTGAAGCAGCATTTCGACCGCGCCGGCGTGCGCGCGCCGGTACAAACCTGGCAGGTATTGCCGCCGCCGGGCAACGCAAACCCGGCGGCAGAGACTTAAAATGGACGGCGGCGCTTTGCGTCGTCCATAAAACTCCAGGCGATAAAGCGGCTCTGTTTCTGCCCCTGCGCCATCTCTTTTTTCACCACTTTCACCGCGCCGACTTCGGTCAGCAGGCGATACAGCGGCGGCAAATTATCGCCGCGGGAGACCAGCGAGGTAAACCATTTAACCTGGCGGCCGAACTGCTGGCTTTCGCGGATCATTTGCGAAATAAAGGCCACTTCGCCGCCTTCACACCATAGTTCCTGCTGCTGGCCGCCAAAGTTCAGTACGCTATCTTCCCCCAGCCCCAGATTACGGCGTTTACGCTCGCCGCCGGCACGCGCGCTGGCGGCGGAGTCGTGGAATGGCGGGTTGCAGAGGGTCGCATCATAGGTTTCATTCTTATGAATAATCCCGGTAAAGATTGCCTGACCCTCTTTCTGACGACGCAGACGAATTTGCCGCGTCAGTCCTGGGTTGCCGTTAATAATCGCCTGGGCGCTGGCAAAGGCCTGCGGATTCACTTCACTACCGGTGAAGCGCCAGCCGTATTCATGCGCGCCAATCAGCGGATAGATGCAGTTCGCGCCGGTACCGATATCGAGAATGGTGGCATTTTTCGGGATCTCGCCGCTATCCTGCGCCAGCAGGTCGGCCAGATGGTGGATGTAGTCCGCGCGTCCCGGCACCGGCGGGCACAAGAAGCCGTCAGGAATATCCCAGTGTTTTACCGCGTAAAAGTGCGCCAGCAGCGCCTTATTCAGCGCCTTCACCGCCAATGGGTTAGCAAAATCAATGGTTTGTTCACCGGCCGGATTCAGGGTGATGTAGCTTTGTAGCTCGGGATGAGTCTGGCACAACGCTGGCAAATCATAGCGTTGGTGATGGCGGTTACGCGGGTGCAACCCCGGCTTTTCGGCTTTCATGGCAATCTCCTTTCAACAGCCGCGTAAGATACCCGTTGACGGCGGCGCGGTAAATAAGGGAGTCTGGATATCTTCTTATTTCGCTTTCTGGTGCTCTATGTACTTCTATCAACCTGCCGAAGGCCACGGCCTACCGCACGACCCGCTGAATGCCATCGTCGGGCCGCGCCCCATCGGCTGGATCGCTTCGCTCGATAGCGCAGGGCAACGTAATCTCGCCCCCTACAGCTTCTTCAACTGCTTTAACTATCGGCCGCCGATCATCGGTTTCGCCAGCGGCGGCTGGAAAGACAGCGTGCAGAACATTGTTGAAACAAAAGAGTTTGTCTGGAATCTGGCTACCCGGCCACTCGCCGAAGCGATGAATGAAACCTCCGCCTCCATTCCGCGTCATGAAGATGAATTCCTGCGCGCCGGATTAACCGCCGCGCCGAGCCGGATCGTCCGCGCCCCGCGCGTGGCGGAAAGCCCGGTCCACTTCGAATGCCGCCTGTCGCAGTGTATTCAGTTGACGCGCGCCAGCGGCGAAGCCATTGATAGCTGGCTGGTACTGGGAGAAGTGGTCGCCGTACATATTGATGAGTCGCTGCTGGAAGACGGGATCTATCAAACCGCGAAAGCGCAGCCGATTTTACGCGCCGGCGGGCCAACCGCCTACTACAGCATTGATGAAAGCCAGCGCTTCGATCTAACCCGTCCGGACGCTCGCTGACCGCGAATCCCGACGCGCCGTACCTCACCGCACCGGGTTCGCATCAACAGGTGCGGTGAGACAAAAAGCCATTGTTTGCCCGCCGGTTATACCCTGATTCTCTTCGCGAAACGGCCTATACTTGAGGTATGTCCCATGCTGTTAATGAGGATATACCCATGAAAACATCTCTGCTCTCGCTGCTCTTTATCGCGCTTGCCGCCCCCTCCTCCTATGCCCTGGCCGACACGCCTGAATCTGCGCTTACCCAGACCGGTCCGCTTCGCCCGTCCGGCACCGTATCCGCCTCCGGCGCCAGCACCCTTGACGATTTGCAGGCCCAGTTGGCGCAAAAAGCCCACCAGCAGGGCGCGCTCGCCTGGAGAATTAACGCCGCCGGCGGCGGTAATAAATTGGCGGGAAGCGCGATAATTTATAAATAGCGCGCTTGATGCACTAAGCCTGACGGGGCGAAAAACACCCACTTCGACCCGTGGAATATCATGCTTTCTGCCCTTTATGTATAAATAATGCAGCCCATATAAACAAATGTATTTATTTTTTTATAAATGAGTGATAAAAATCCGCCGTTGTTTGATAATGGTTATCAAAATCATTATCAAACGCATTGCTATTGTTAAGAACACCTGCAGTGGTCGAAACGAGACAGACTCCGTTTACGGTCGCATCGGCAAAGCGCCCCACCCTGGCAGACGTTAATTGGCGCATCTCATTTCCGCCAATACAACGATGTTGGGAAACAGGGCCAAATTAAAACTATAAGTTGCTCATGGATATGGAAAAAAATAACAATCTCCCTTTTAGCAGTTTCCGTTCACTGACGATTTTCACCGGTTTATGCCTGAGCCTCTCCCCGACGGGTCAGGTACTGGCGGCAGACAGCAATGAACAGAAAGGCGGCGAAACCCTGGTCGTTGAAGCGCAAACGCCATCGCTGTATGCGCCAACGCATTCCGCTGACCCAAAATTCTCCCGCCCCATCGCCGACACCACCCGCACCGTCACGGTGGTATCAGAGCAGGTCATGAAGGACCAGGGCGTCACTAACCTGACCGATGCGTTGAAAAACGTGCCGGGCGTGGGCGCCTTCTTCGCCGGCGAAAACGGTAACTCCACCACCGGCGACACCATCTATATGCGCGGCGCCGATACCTCCAACAGTATCTATGTCGACGGCATTCGCGATATCGGCAGCGTCACTCGCGATACCTTTAATACCGAGCAGGTTGAAGTGATTAAAGGGCCATCGGGTTCCGACTACGGCCGCAGCGCGCCAACCGGATCGATCAACATGATCAGCAAACAGCCGCGTCTGGATTCCGGGATCGATGCTTCCGCCAGCGTCGGCAGCGCGTGGATGCGCCGCGGCACCCTCGATATCAATGAAGCCATTGGCGATACCAGCGCCGTGCGCCTGAACCTGATGGGAGAGAAAACCCACGATGCCGGCCGCGATAAAGTTAAAAATGAACGTTACGGCATCGCGCCATCCGTCGCCTTTGGTCTCGGCACTGAGAATCGCCTGTACCTGAACTATCTGCACGTCACCCAGCACAATACGCCGGACGGCGGTATTCCAACCATCGGCCTGCCGGGCTACTCGGCGCCAAACGCCGCCACCGATGCGCTGAACCACTCTGGTAAAGTCGCAACCAGCAACTTCTACGGTACGGACTCTGATTACGACGACTCGACCACCGATACCGTGACCATGCGTTTCGAACACGATATCAATGACAACACGACGATCCGCAACATCACGCGCTGGTCGCGGGTGAAACAGGATTACCTGATGACCGCGGTCATGGGCGGCGCGTCAAACATTACTCAACCGGATCCCAATAACGTCAATACCTGGACCTGGTCACGTCTGGCAAACACCAAAGACACCAGCAACAAGATCCTAACCAACCAGACCAATCTGACGAGCAAATTTTTCACCGGATCCGTCGGCCATGACGTCAGCGCCGGGGTAGAATTTACCCGCGAAACGCAGACTAACTACGGCGTCTATCCGATCACCCCGCCGGCGGTGAATATCTATCATCCGAATAGCGATATTTCGATCGGCGGCCTGAACCGCAGCGGCGCTAACGCCAACGGTCAGACCGATACCTTCGGCCTGTACGCTTTCGATACTCTGCAGATCACCCGCGATTTTGAGCTGAACGGCGGTATCCGCCTCGATACCTATCAAACCAAATACGATAGCGCCAGCCTGTGCGGCGGCAGCGGTCGTGGAGCCATCGCCTGCCCGACCGGCGTCGCTAAAGATACGCCGGTCACCACCGTGGACACCTCTACCAGCGGCAACCTGGTCAACTGGAAAGCCGGCGCGCTGTATCATCTGACTGATAACGGCAATGTGTACGTTAACTACGCAATCTCGCAACAACCGCCGGGCGGTAGCAACTTCACCCTCGCCCAAAGCGGCAGCGGCAATAGCGCCAACCGCACCGACTTCCAGCCGCAAAAAGCGAAGACCAGCGAACTGGGCACCAAGTGGGAACTGATGGATAAGCGCCTGCTGCTGACCGCGGCGCTGTTCCGCACCGATATAGAAAACGAGGTCGAACAAAACGACGACGGTACTTACTCGCAGTATGGTAAGAAGCGGGTCGAAGGCTATGAGATTTCACTGGCCGGTAATATTACCCCGGACTGGCAGGTTATTGGCGGTTACACCCAGCAGCATGCGACGATCCGTGAAGGCGCCGATGCCGCTCAGGATGGCACCAGCTCAATGCCGTATACGCCGGAACACGCCTTTACCGTCTGGAGCCAGTACCAGGCCACCGATGCCCTCTCCGTCGGCGCCGGCGCCCGCTACATTGGCAGCATGCACCGTGGCAAAGATGGCGCGGTTGGCACGCCGTCCTACACCGAAGGCTATTGGGTAGCGGATGCGAAAATGGGCTATCGGGTTAATCGCAATCTCGACCTGCAACTGAACGTGTATAACCTGTTTGATACCAATTACGTCGCGTCTATTAACAAGAGCGGCTATCGTTATCACCCGGGCGAGCCACGCACTTTCCTGTTAACTGCTAACGTGCATTTCTAATCGATGCGGGGCGGAAACGCCCCGTTTTCTCAGGAGCTTGAGCCATGATGTACCATATCCCCGCCGTCCTGACGCCTCAGGAAGTCGCCGAATTCGCCGCTCAGCTACAGCAGGCCGAGTGGGTTGACGGCCGCGTGACCACCGGCGCCCAGGGGGCGCAGGTAAAAAACAATCAGCAGGTCGATACGCGCAGCGCTTTATACGGCGAGCTACAGGCTAAGGTCCAGGCGGCGCTGAACCGCAGTTCGCTGTTCTTCGCCGCGGCGTTACCCAAAACGCTCTCCACCCCGCTGTTTAACCGCTACCAGCAGCAAGAAACCTACGGTTTTCACGTCGATGGCGCGGTACGCAGCCACGGTCAGGGCGGCTGGATGCGCACCGACCTCTCCGCCACCCTGTTCCTTAACGATCCGCAAAGCTACGACGGCGGCGAACTGGTGGTCAATGATACCTATGGCCAGCACAAGGTAAAATTGCCGGCCGGCGATCTGGTGCTCTATCCTTCAAGCAGCCTGCACTGCGTAACTCCAGTCACCTCCGGCGAACGCATCGCCTCTTTTCTATGGATCCAGTCGATGATCCGCGACGATAAGCGTCGCGCAATGCTGTTCGAGCTCGATGGTAATATTCAGAAGTTAAAGAGCCGCCACGGCGAGAGCGATGAGGTGCTGTCGCTTCTCAACCTGTACCACAACCTGCTGCGGGAATGGTCGGAAATCTAAGCAACCTAAACCTTGTCTGGTCATTTTTTGCCCCCATCTTTTCTATACTTTAAACAGATATTGAGATGAGGAGCACATCATGGCGTCAGGTTGGGCAAACGATGGGGCCGTACAGGATCAAATCGACAGCACGGTAAACGATGCCGTTGCCCGCGCCCGTAGCGAGCTGCCAAGCGGTGAGAGCAACAAATTTTGTGAAGAATGCGCAGAGCCGATTCCCGAGGCCCGGCGCAAGGCAATTCCCGGGGTCAGATACTGCGTGAAGTGCCAACAGGATAAAGATTTACATAACAATACATATTCAGGATATAATCGCCGTGGTTCCAAAGATAGCCAGCTACGCTGACCTTCCTTTACCGTTCATTACCGCCGATCGCGTTATCTTTTCGCGCACGTTTTTTGGCGAAAAAAGTGGCAAAATGTGCCTTTAGTTGCCATGGCAATTAGTTTACCCCTCGCCCGCGGCAATAGCGGAAAATAATTTATTAATATTCAATAAATTATTCATTATTCAAAAAATTCGATGAAGACTGTGAATTTCCTTCGATTTTATCTCGCGGCAAAAAACGTGATACTTATCACATCGACGGAACATCGTCCTCTACAGAACATAATGCGAGAAATTAATCATGAAAAATATCAAATACGCTGCCGCTGCTATCGCCCTTTCCGCTCTGTCCTTCGGCGCATTCGCCGCTCAGCCGGTAACCCCGTCACAGGCAGAAAGCATGAATAAAATCGGTGTTGTTTCCGCTGAAGGCGCAACGACGCTGGATGGTCTGGAAGCCAAACTGGCTGCTAAAGCAGATGCCGCTGGCGCAACCGGCTACAGCATCACCTCCGCTAACACCAACAACAAAGTTAGCGGTACCGCGGTTATCTACAAATAATCGCAGCAACACTCTGAAATGCCACTGAATTAACCCTGAAAAGACCTTTTAAATACCCTTGTTTGCCCGTCCGAGCCACCGGACGGGCTTTTTTTTGTCCGTTTACCAGCGTTCGGCAACCTGCGCCAGACCATGGGCGAGCGAAGTCGCCTGACCGGTGGCGACCAGGCAGCAGGCGAGCTGAATTTTCAGCGACTGCGGAACCGGCTCGCTACCGCTCACGCAGCGCTCAATCCAGCGCGCGGTAACTTCGGGATCTTTAGATTCCGGCAGCGCCACCTTGTCCTGCTGGCTTTCATCGGCTCGCTCATGCAGCGCTCGCGTCCCCGCCGCATCAATGAGATTGATTTGCGGACAACGCTGCGGATTGGCGTAAACCTCACCTTCGGTACCGTGCATCAATAGCGCGCGTCCGCCGATTTCAGTAAAGAACTTCGCGACCTTATCGACGTATTCCGGATGCGAGACGCTCGACAGACGCAGCGCGGCATCTTCGGCAAATGGCGTCGCCAGCTTAGCCAGGGTATGTGCGCTGTTACGCACCCCCATCCGCCAGCGCAGCGCCAGCTGCTTTTCCAGCGGCGGACACAGTGCGCCAATCGGGATATAGACGGGTTCATGGCCGTCAAGACGCGCCTGAGCCTGCCCGGCATGGGTCGTCGCCGGGATCCCCATGAGCTCAAAGATGGTTTCCGTCAGGACGCGAGTAGGGTCATGGCTGACGCCGTGCACCACTACCGGAAAGCCCATTTTATGCAACAGCACCGCCAGCAGCGGCGTCAGGTTGGCCTGTTTGCGCGCGCCGTTATAGCTGGGAATGACGATAGGCATCGGTTTAGCAACCGGCGGCGTCAGGCGGATAGTCTGTAGCTGCATCGCCTCATAGAAGCCCTGCATTTCCGCTTCGCCTTCGCCCTTGATGCGCAGCGCGATGAGGATCGCCCCCAGCTCCAGTTCGCCGACTTCGCCGTTTAACATCCGCGTATACAGCGCGCGGGCCGTTTCCCGATCCAGATCGCGAGCGTGATTCTTTCCACGCCCGACTTCTTTGATGATTTTGGTGTAATCCATCGACTTGCTCCCTCCAGCGGTATGCTTTGCCGACCGGACCGCTTAGCGGCGTCGGCGACGCGTCTGTTTTGCTTTGCTTTTTACTATAACCTCGGGAACGCCCGGCTGCTCTATAGGAAATACCGGTAGCGCATTTAACAAGCGCGCGCCGTAGTTTTTGGTCAGCAGCCGCTTGTCGTAAATAACGACTTCGCCCCAGCACTGATGGCTACGGATCAGGCGCCCAACCTGCTGAATCAGGTTGAAAGAAGCGCTTGGCAGGCTTTGCACCTCAAAGGGATAGCGGTTCAGGCTTTTCAGCCACTCGCCTTCGGTAATCACCACCGGGCTGTCGATTGGCGGGAAGGCGATTTTATGGATATGGACCTGGCTTAGCAGCTCGCCTTTTAAATCCAGCCCTTCGGCGAAGGACTGCAGGCCGACCAGCACGCTGCGCTCGCCGCCTTCAATGCGCTTACGATGCAGCTCCACCAGCCGATAACGCGGTTGGTCGCCCTGAACCAGCAGCAGTAAGCGCAGATCGGTAACATGCTCAAGGAATCGCTGCATCGCCCGTCCGCTGGCAAACAGCACCAGCATCCCCGGATGCTTTTTGCTCTCGACCTGCTCGCGGAAAAAGGCCGCCATTTCGGCAATATGCTGCTCTTCGTTATCAATCGTCGGTTCATAGCGCATCTGGGGAATAATAATTTTCCCCTGCTCGACGTGATTAAACGGGGAATCCAGCGCCACAAAACGATCGCCAGCTTTCTCTTTCAGCCCGCTCATCTCCTGCAGACGCGAGAAGCTGTTCAACGAACGCAGGGTCGCCGAGGTAACGACAATATGCGGCACGCTGCGCCACAGCAGGCGTTCGAGCTGATCGCTGACGCGGATACCGACGCAGTGGAACCAGACATGTATCTGGCCGTCGCGGACATCGCGGGTCGCCCATTTGGTTACCGGCGCGCCGGAGGACTGCGCCAGCGACGCCAGCCGCCACAGCTTGCTCTGGCTTTCAAACATACCGAGCGCCCGGTTCATCTGCAGCAGAATACGATGCAAACGCACCACATCGTGGCTGCCGGTCTTTTCGCTGAGGTCGTTCAGGAACAGCTCCGCCAGCCCGCGTAGCATTTCGGTGAGCTTCGCCAGCCGCTGGCAAATTTCCATCACCTCCTGCGGTAGTTCGCCCATCGGGAAACGATGTTCCGCCTCCTGAGCTGCAGGCATATAGAGATTGAGAATATTGTTCAGCGAGGCGATAAGCTCATAGAGCTCTTCACAGTGTTCGTTGAGACGCTCGGGGTTAGCCAGCGGCGGCGTCGTCTTCGGACGAAACTGCTCCATGCAGGTCGCCACCAGTTTGCTGAACAGATCCAGCTGCAGTCGGTACCAGGGAGCGGTTATCTCAGCGCTCATCTCTAAGGCGTCGCGGGCGACATCCGGCAGATGATGGCCTTCGTCGAGCACCAGCAGCAGGTTTTTCGGCTCCGGCAGCACCGCTTCGCTCTCCATCGCCGCCATCACCAACGCATGGTTGGCCACCACCACTTCCGCCTCCTGAATTTCCCGTCGCGCGACGAAGAATGGGCATTCACGATAATAGTGGCAGTTACGGTTAAGACAGCTGGCTTTATCGGTGCTCAAACGCCCCCATAGGGCATCATCAATGGGCTTATCGGTATGGTCGCGCAGGCCATCCCATTTATAGCCGTCGAGATCGGTTTTCAGCGTCGCGCACAGCTTTTGTTCGGCCTGGTTTTTTGGCGTCAGATCGTCATCGAGGAACGCCAGCAGGTCCTGCTGCGTCGCCTCGGTGCTGGCCAGCGCCGTCAGATTACGCGGGCAAACGTAGCGCCCGCGGCCAAAGGCGGCGGTAAAGCGCAGGTCGGGAATGATCTTACGCAGCAGCGGCAGATCTTTACTGTAGATTTGATCCTGCAAAGCGACGTTGGCGGTGCTGACCACCAGCGTTTTTTGTTCTTCTCGAGCGATGGCGATCCCGGGGATAAGGTATGACAGCGTTTTACCGACGCCGGTCGGGGCTTCGATAGCCAGATGCCGCCCCTCTTCCCCCGCGAGCGTTTTCGCCACATCGGCAATCATCTGCCGCTGCGGGGCTCGGGGGATAAAGTCCGGGATCTGTTCCTGAAGCGCCTTATACCAGGCGGCGATTTGCGCTTTTAGCGCAGCGGTCAAAGCCATGAGAAAACCTGAATACTGTATAAACAGCCACTATTGTGCCATTTTTAGCGGCCCGGAGGTATTGCTTTCTACTGAGTGTGGAAGCGTGCTCGATAAAACGCGATGCAAAAAGCAAAAAGAACGGCCCGCCGCCGCGCAAGCGGACAGACGGGCCGTTTTGAGCCTGGACGCGCTGCCGCAGCCCAGGTATCAGCGTATTACTCGCCGGCAGGTTTACGCGGGCGACGACGGCGCGGCGGTTTACCGTCCTGGGCGCGCGCCTTCGGCGCTTCGCCATCCTGACGGCGCGGCGCAGCCTGCTGGCTACGACCCTGGTTTTGGCCCTGACCGCTGCGGCCCTGACCCTGACCCTGACCACGGCCACCGCCGCTACGCTGCTGACGGCCGTTTTGAATCGGCTCCGCTTTAATTGACGGATCCGGCTCGTAGCCGGCAATAGCAATCCGTGGGATCTCTTTTTTCAGCAAGCGTTCAATATCGCGCAGCAGCTTGTGCTCATCAACGCATACCAGCGACAGCGCTTCGCCGGTCGCCGCCGCGCGGCCGGTACGACCGATACGGTGGACATAATCTTCCGGCACGTTCGGCAGCTCGTAGTTCACCACGTGCGGCAGCTCTTCAATATCAAGGCCGCGGGCGGCGATATCGGTCGCTACCAGCACGCGAATGCCGCCGGATTTAAAGTCGGCCAGCGCGCGGGTACGCGCCCCCTGGCTCTTATTTCCGTGGATAGCGGCGCTGCGGATACCGTCTTTATTCAGTTGCTCGGCTAAATGGTTCGCGCCGTGCTTGGTACGAGTAAAGACCAGCACCTGCTGCCAGTTGCCTTCGCCGATCATCTGCGACAGCAGCTCGCGCTTGCGTTTCTTATCCACAAAGTGGACGTGTTGGGTGATCTGCTCGGAAGCGGTATTACGACGCGCCACTTCAACTTCCAGCGGGTTGTGCAGCAGCTTTTCCGCCAGCGCTTTGATCTCGTCGGAGAAGGTAGCGGAGAACAGCAGGTTTTGACGACGCGGCGGCAGTTTAGCCAGCACGCGGCGGATGTCGTGGATAAAGCCCATGTCCAGCATGCGGTCGGCTTCATCCAGAATCAGCACTTCAACTTTATCGAGGCTAACCGCATTCTGATGCTCGAGATCCAGCAGACGGCCCGGGGTGGCGACGAGGATATCGACGCCGCCGCGCAGTTTCATCATCTGCGGATTAATGCTTACGCCGCCGAAAACAACCAGCGAGCGGATATTCAGATACTTGCTGTAGTCGCGGACGTTCTCGCCCACCTGCGCCGCCAGCTCGCGGGTCGGCGTCAGGATCAGCGCGCGAACCGGGCGACGGCCCTTCGCGTGCGGCTCGTTCTGAATCAGACGTTGCAGCAGCGGCAGCGTAAAACCAGCGGTCTTACCGGTACCGGTCTGGGCGCTGGCCATCAGGTCGCGACCCTGCAGTACAGCCGGGATCGCCTGCTGCTGGATAGGGGTCGGCTCAACGTAGCCCTGCTCGGCGACGGCGCGCAGGATATCGGGATTCAGGCCAAGGGAATCAAAAGACATAACAACTCCGAACCGCCCCGGCCCGTTTAAGGGCGTAGTTTTCAGGGAGATTATTGCGATAGAGATGGCAAAAACCACAATGCCATGAAGGGGCGCAGTTTAGCAGATTTTGTGACGAACCGCATAAAATATCCCCGGAGGATTTAGCGGCAAAATAATGCTCGCCCGCGCGGCGTTATCTTCAGTATTCATCATTCTGGACAGATATGCGAATCGCCTCTATTCTTAATCAATCGATTGATTAATTTTTTAGAGTGCGATGAACAGTACTTCCGTCACCAGTAAAGGCGAACAAGCCAAAAGCCAACTTATCGCCGCCGCCATCGCGCAATTCGGCGAGTATGGCCTCCATGCGACGACCCGCGATATCGCCGCGCAGGCCGGGCAAAATATCGCTGCTATCACCTATTATTTCGGTTCGAAAGACGACCTGTATCTCGCCTGCGCGCAGTGGATCGCCGACTGTATCGGCGAGAATTTCCGCCCGCATGCCGAAGCGGCCGAAGCCCTGCTCGCCCAGACGCCCCCCGACAAACCGGCGCTGCGGGAATTGATTCTGCGCAGCTGCCGCGATATGAGTCTGCTGCTGACCCAGGACGACACGGTCAACCTCAGCAAATTTATCTCTCGCGAGCAGCTCTCCCCTACGGCGGCTTACCAGCTTATCCACCAGCAGGTTATCGCCCCGCTACATAGCTATTTGACGCGGCTTATCGCCGCCTGGACCGGGCGCGATGCCAACGATACGCAAATGATTCTGCACACCCACGCCCTGCTTGGCGAGGTGCTGGCCTTCCGCCTCGGGCGGGAAACCATTTTACTGCGTACCGGCTGGGCGCAGTTCGATCAACAAAAGGCTGAACAAATTTTTCAGGTGATTACCTGTCATATCGATTTCATTCTGCAAGGGTTAGCGCAAAGGAGCCTGGGATCATGAAAAAACCCGTCGTCGTTCTACTGGTCGTCATCGTGCTCGCCGCGATCGGCGGCGCCTGGTGGTGGTATCAAAGCAGCCAGGCGAAAGATCTCACTCTCTATGGCAATGTCGATATTCGCACTGTGAATATGAGCTTCCGCGTCGGCGGACGGCTGGCAACCCTGAACGTCGATGAAGGCGATGAAATTCGCCGCGGGCAAACCCTCGGCGAACTTGACCGCGCGCCGTATGAGAACGCGCTGCAGCAGGCGCAGGCCAACGTCTCCACCGCCCAGGCGCAGTACGATTTGATGATGGCGGGCTACCGTGCCGAAGAGATTGCGCAGGCGGCGGCCGCGGTTAATCAGGCGCAGGCCGCCTGGGTCTATGCGCAGAATTTTTATCAACGTCAGCTCGGCCTGCGCGCCAGCAGCGCGATTTCAGCCAACGACCTCGAAAACGCCCGTTCTTCACGCGATCAGGCGCAGGCGACCCTAAAATCGGCGCAGGACAAACTGCGTCAATATCGCGCCGGTAACCGCCCGCAGGAAATTGCCCAGGCCAAAGCCAGCCTTGAACAGGCGCAGGCGGCCCTGGCGCAGGCCAAACTGGACCTGCACGATACCGTACTGACCGCGCCATCCGACGGTACCCTGATGACCCGAGCCGTAGAGCCCGGCACCATGTTGAACGCCGGCGGCACGGTGTTGACGCTATCGTTAACCCATCCGGTTTGGGTACGCGCCTACGTTGACGAGAAAAACCTTGGCCAGGCGCAGCCGGGGCGCGAAGTACTGCTGTATACCGATAGCCGGCCGAACAAGCCCTATCATGGTAAAATCGGCTTTGTCTCCCCCAGCGCCGAATTCACGCCGAAGACCGTGGAAACACCGGATTTGCGTACCGATCTCGTCTACCGCCTGCGCATCGTGGTGAACGACGCCGACGGCGCGCTGCGTCAGGGCATGCCGGTCACCGTCTCCTTCAGCAACGGAAACGGGCATGAGTAAGGACGCGATAACTTTAACCGGACTGACACGCGGTTTTCCCGGTATGGACCGACCCGCGGTCGCGCCGCTGAACTGTACGATTCACTCAGGCTACGTCACAGGGCTCGTCGGCCCCGATGGCGCGGGTAAAACCACCCTGATGCGAATGCTGGCCGGTTTACTTAAGCCTGATGAGGGCAGCGCCAGCGTTATCGGCTTCGATCCGCTCAAGGACGACAGCGCGCTGCACGCGGCGCTCGGCTATATGCCGCAGAAATTCGGCCTGTATGAAGATCTGACGGTGATGGAAAACCTGAACCTGTACGCCGATCTGCGCAGCGTCACCGGCGAGGCGCGGAAGAAAATATTCGAGCGCCTGCTGGAATTCACTTCTCTTGGCCCTTTCACCGGGCGATTAGCCGGCAAACTCTCCGGCGGCATGAAGCAAAAACTGGGGCTCGCCTGTACGCTGGTAGGCGATCCGAAAGTGCTACTGTTAGATGAGCCCGGCGTCGGAGTCGATCCTATCTCGCGCCGCGAGCTGTGGCAGATGGTCCACGAACTGGCCGGCGACGGCATGCTTATTTTGTGGAGCACCTCTTATCTCGATGAAGCCGAGCAGTGCCGCGATGTGCTGCTGATGAACGAAGGTAAATTGCTTTACCAGGGCGAACCGAAGGCGCTGACGCAAACCATGGCCGGGCGCAGCTTTCTGGTCTCCAGCCCGCAGGAAAACAACCGCCGTCTGCTGCAGCGAGCGCTGAAACTCCCGCAAATTAGCGATGGCGTGATTCAGGGCAAATCGGTGCGTTTGATTCTGAAAAAGGAAGCCCGCATTGATGAAGTTCAGCAACATAACGACATGCCGCCGCTACAGGTGGCCGAAACCGCGCCGCGTTTTGAAGACGCCTTTATCGACCTGTTAGGCGGCGCCGGAACCGCCGAGTCGCCGCTGGGAGAGATTATTCATCACGTGGACGGCAGCAAAGACGAAACGGTCATTGAAGCACGGTCGTTAACGAAAAAGTTTGGTGATTTCGCCGCCACCGATCACGTCGATTTCCAGGTTAAGCGCGGTGAGATTTTCGGCCTGCTCGGGCCCAACGGCGCCGGTAAATCCACGACCTTCAAAATGATGTGCGGCCTGCTGGTGCCGACCGACGGAAAAGCGCTGGTGCTGGGGATGGATCTCAAGGTTAGCTCCGGTAAAGCGCGCCAGCATCTGGGCTACATGGCGCAAAAATTCTCGCTGTATGGCAACCTCAGCGTCGAGCAGAACCTGCGTTTTTTCTCCGGCGTTTACGGCCTACGCGGCCGGGCGCAAAATGAAAAAATCGCGCGCATGAGCGATGCCTTCGGCCTGAAAAGTATCGCCAGCCACGCCGCCGATGAGCTACCGCTCGGCTACAAGCAGCGGCTGGCGCTGGCCTGCTCGCTGATGCATGAACCCGACATCCTGTTTCTCGATGAACCCACCTCCGGCGTCGACCCGCTTACTCGCCGCGAATTCTGGCTGCATATCAACAGCATGGTCGATAAAGGGGTTACGGTGATGGTGACTACCCACTTTATGGATGAGGCGGAATACTGCGACCGCATCGGGCTGGTCTACCACGGTAAGCTTATCGCCAGCGGCACGCCGGACGCGCTGAAGGCGCAGGCGGCGAATGACAGTCAGGCGGATCCCACCATGGAACAGGCGTTTATTACCCTGATTAACCAATGGGACAAGGAAAACGGTCATGAGCAATAGCATTCTCTCCTGGCGACGGGTTCGCGCGCTGTGCGTCAAAGAGACCCGGCAGATCGTCCGCGATCCCAGCAGTTGGCTGATTGCGGTGGTGATCCCGCTACTCCTGCTGTTTATCTTCGGCTACGGCATTAACCTCGACTCCAGTAAACTGCGGGTCGGCGTATTGCTGGAACAGCAGAGCGAAGAGGCGCTGGACTTTGTCCATACCATGACCGGCTCGCCCTACATCGACGCCACCGTCAGCGATAATCGCCAGCAGTTGATTGAGCTGATGCAGGCCGGGCGCATTCGCGCGATGGTCGTCATTCCCGTCGATTTTGACCGTCAGATGGCCCGCGCCGGCGCCAATGCGCCGATTCAGTTGATTACCGACGGCAGCGAGCCTAACACCGCTAACTTCGCGCAGGGCTACGTCGAAGGTATCTGGCAGATCTGGCAACAGCAGCGGGCGGAAGACCGCGGTGAAACCTTTGAACCGCTTATTGACGTGCAGATGCGCTACTGGTTTAACCCAGCGGCCATCAGTCAGCACTTTATTATCCCCGGCGCAATTACCATCATCATGACCGTGGTCGGCGCGATATTGACCTCGCTGGTGGTAGCGCGCGAATGGGAACGCGGCACCATGGAAGCGCTGCTATCCACCGAAATCACCCGCGCCGAACTGCTGCTGTGCAAGATAATTCCCTACTATTTCCTTGGCATGCTGGCGATGTTGCTGTGTATGCTGGTATCGGTATTTATTCTCGGCGTGCCCTATCGCGGCTCGCTGCTAATTTTGTTTGTCATCACCAGCCTGTTTTTGCTCAGTACGCTGGGAATGGGGCTACTGATCTCGACCATTACCCGCAACCAATTTAACGCCGCGCAGGTCGCGTTGAACGCCGCTTTTTTACCGTCGATTATGTTGTCGGGGTTTATTTTCCAGATAGACAGTATGCCGGCGGTGATCCGCGCGGTGACCTACGTGATCCCGGCGCGTTATTTCGTTAACACCCTGCAAAGCCTGTTTCTGGCGGGCAATATTCCCGTGGTGCTGCTGGTGAACGTGCTGTTTTTGATTGCTTCGGCGGTGATGTTTATCGGCCTGACGTGGCTTAAAACCAAACGGCGTCTGGATTAACCCTGGCGCTCGAATTTTGCCCGGTGGCGCTACGCTTAACGGGCCTACGATAGGTTTCGGTCGCCCGGGTCCGACATGAGGAAGGTTCTATGTTTCATCGTTTATGGACATTAATCCGCAAAGAGCTGCAGTCGCTGCTGCGCGAACCGCAAACGCGGATGATTTTAATCATGCCGGTGCTGATTCAGGTACTGCTGTTTCCCTTTGCTGCCACGCTTGAGGTGACCAACGCTACCATCGCTATCTATAACGAAGATAGCGGCCGCCACGCGGTGGAGCTCACCCAGCGCTTTGCCCGCGCAAAGGCCTTTACCCACGTCCTGCTTCTGAAAAGCCCGCAGGAGATCCAGCCGACCATCGATGAACAAAAAGCCCTGCTCGTGGTGCGCTTCCCGGCGGATTTCTCGCGTAATCTCGACAACTATCAAACCGCCCCGCTACAGCTACTGCTCGACGGGCGTAACTCCAACAGCGCGCAAATCGCCGCTAACTATCTACAGCAGATTGTTAAAAACTATCAGCAGGATCTGCTGCAGGACAAAGCGAAACCGAACAACAGCGAACTGGTGGTGCGCAACTGGTACAACCCGAATCTCGACTATAAATGGTTCGTGGTGCCGTCGCTTATCGCCATGATCACCACCATCGGGGTGATGATCGTCACCTCGCTGTCGGTGGCTCGCGAGCGCGAACAGGGCACCCTCGATCAGCTGCTGGTTTCACCGCTCGCCACCTGGCAAATATTCGTTGGCAAAGCGGTACCGGCGCTGATAGTCGCCACGATGCAGGCGACTATCGTGCTGGCAATCGGCATCTGGGCCTATCAGATCCCATTTGCCGGCTCGCTGCTGCTGTTCTATTTCACCATGCTGATTTACGGACTCTCTCTGGTGGGCTTTGGCTTATTGATTTCTTCGCTGTGTTCAACCCAGCAGCAGGCATTTATCGGCGTGTTCGTCTTTATGATGCCGGCGATTCTGCTTTCCGGCTACGTTTCACCGGTAGAAAACATGCCGCAGTGGCTGCAGGACATCACCTGGCTCAACCCTATCCGGCACTTTACCGATATCACCAAACAAATTTATCTGAAGGATGCGAGTCTGAAGATTGTGTGGGGAAGTTTGTGGCCGCTATTAGTCATAGCGGCCACTACCGGCTCAGCGGCGTATGCGATGTTCCGAAGAAAGATTGCCTAGTTTTTTATCTTTCGCCAGCAGCGATACCACCGCCGGGCCTGCCAGTATGACCAGCCCGGCGAGGGCCAGCAGCAGGTTGTTGTGCAGCACGCGCGACAACAACCAGAGCACTATCATGGCGGCGCCGAAGTACCAGGTTGTGGTGAGCTCCTCAAGGAAGTCCCCCACATCGCGCCAGCGTGCTTCATGGTGACGCTGTAAAAACAGCATCGCCAGCAGCGTGACGCCGTACAGTACGCACAGCCCTAATCCGACGCGCACCAGCGCGCCGCTCATCCAACCCATCACCAGTACTGCCACGACCAGTAGATGCAACATAATCTGCCAGCAACTAAGACCTGTTGCGACGCGTACACGTTGTTGCCACTTCATGGCTTCTCTCCTGAAGGATTTTTCTCTGCTACTCAGAGTACCGCACTTTACGGAAAATTCCGTATCACCGCATCTTTTTGTGACGTCTACTACACTATTTTATTCAGGAAAGTGACATTAACTGGAGAATTATGGCTGAGCCAACGTCGCGAATTTCGGTGAACGTGCTGACAATTAACACTCATAAAGGCTTTACGGCGTTTAATCGGCGTTTTATTTTGCCCGAACTGCGCGAGGCCGTTCGCAGCGTCAGCGCCGACATAGTTTGCCTACAGGAAGTGATGGGCGCGCACGAAGTGCACCCTTTGCATATCGAAAACTGGCCTGACACCACCCATTACGAGTTTCTTGCCGACACCATGTGGAGCGATTACGCCTACGGGCGCAACGCGGTCTACCCCGAAGGCCATCACGGCAATGCGGTACTGTCGCGCTTTCCCATTGAATACTATGAAAATCGCGATATCTCAGTCGGCAATGGCGAAAAACGCGGCCTGCTTTACTGTCGCATCGTACCTCCGCGCAGCGGCGTGACGATCCACGTCATCTGCGTGCATCTCGGTCTTCGCGCGCACCAGCGGCAGGCACAGCTAACGATGCTGGCGGAGTGGGTCAATACGCTACCGGCAGACGATCCGGTGGTAGTAGCTGGTGATTTCAACGACTGGCGCCAGCAGGCTAATCAGCCCTTAAAAGCGCAGGCGGGGCTTGAAGAGATTTTTACTCGCGCCCGCGGGCGGCCGGTGCGCACCTTTCCGGTCGCTTTTCCGCTGCTGCGCCTCGATCGTATTTACGTTAAGAATGCTCATGCCAGCCATCCGAAGGCGCTGGCTCTTAAACACTGGCGGCATCTGTCCGATCATGCGCCCCTGAGCGTGGAGATACATCTGTGAAATGTCGCTGGCAGGAAGGCAATCGTATTACCCTACTGGAGAATGGCGACCAGTATTATCCGGCGTTATTCGCCGCCATTGGCCGCGCGCAGCGCAAGGTGATCCTCGAATCCTTTATCTGGTTTGAAGATGAGGTGGGCTGGCGACTGCATGCGGTGCTGCTGAAAGCCGCCCGCCGCGGTATTCAGGTGGAAGTGCTGCTCGACGGCTACGGCTCGCCTGATCTCAGCGATGAGTTTGTTGGCGAACTCACCGCCGCTGGCGTGGTCTTCCGCTACTACGATCCGCGCCCCCGGCTAATGGGTATGCGTACCAATTTATTCCGCCGCATGCATCGAAAAATCGTGGTGATTGACGACACAACGGCGTTTGTCGGCGGCATCAACTACTCTGCCGAGCACATGAGCGATTACGGTCCGGAGGCGAAACAAGATTATGCCGTGCAGGTTGAGGGGCCGGTGGTGCTCGATATTCTACAATTCGAGCTGGAGAACCTGCCCACCAGCGAGGCAGCCCGCCGCTGGTGGCGTCGCCGTCGCCATCAGCCGGAAATTAACCAAACCCCTGGCGAAGCGCAGGCGCTATTTATCTGGCGCGATAATCACGAACATCGTGACGATATTGAACGTCACTATCTGAAGATGCTGACCAGCGCCCGCCGCGAGGTCATCATCGCCAACGCCTATTTCTTTCCCGGCTACCGTCTGCTGCACGCCATGCGCAATGCCGCCCGGCGCGGCGTACGGGTCAAGCTGATTGTCCAGGGCGAGCCGGATATTCCGATTGTTAAGTTTGGCGCCCATCTGCTGTACCACTACCTGATTAAAGGCGGCGTTCAGGTGTATGAATACCGCCGCCGTCCGCTGCATGGCAAGGTAGCGCTGGCGGACGACCACTGGGCCACCGTCGGTTCCAGTAACCTCGACCCGCTGAGCCTGTCGTTGAATCTGGAGGCCAACCTGATTATCCACGACCGCGAGTTCAACCAGACCCTGCGCGATAACCTCAACGGCCTTATCGCCAGAGATTGCCAGCAGATAGATAAGTCTATGCTGCCAAAACGCAACTGGTGGCGGCTCGGCGTCAGCGTGCTGGCCTTCCACTTTCTGCGCCACTTCCCCGCCTGGGTCGGTTGGCTGCCGGCGCATACCCCGCAGTTGGCCAGGGTCAGCCCGCCGGTGCAGCCGGAAATCGAAACCCAGGACCGGGTAGAAACGCAAACCAGAGACAATCCGCTATGAGCAAATCGCATCCCCGCTGGCGGATGGTGAAAAGAGTGCTGACCGTGCTCTTTTTTATCGCCGTTATCGTATTGCTGGTGATTTACGCGCAAAAGGTCGACTGGCAGGATGTATGGAAGGTTATCCGCGGCTACGATCGTCTGGCGCTATTTAGCGCCGTTGGGTTGGTTATCGTCAGCTACCTGATTTATGGCTGCTACGATCTGCTCGGGCGAGCCTGGTGCGGCCATAAGCTGGCAAAAAAACAGGTGATGCTGGTGTCGTTTATCTGCTACGCCTTTAACCTGACGCTGAGTACCTGGGTCGGCGGGATCGGAATGCGCTATCGGCTATACTCGCGGCTGGGGCTGAACGGCAGCACCATTACCCGTATTTTCTCGCTTAGCATTACCACTAACTGGCTGGGCTATATTCTGCTGGGCGGCGTCATATTCACCGCGAATCTGGTGACGCTGCCGCCGCACTGGTACATTAGCCAAACCACGCTACGTATTATTGGCGGCGTTCTGCTGCTTTTTACCCTGCTCTATCTTTTCGCTTGCGCCTTCGCTAAACGCCGCCACATGACGATTAAGGGGCAGCGGCTGGTGCTGCCCTCTTTTCGTTTCGCTCTACTACAGATAGGGATTTCGGCGGCGAACTGGATGGTGATGGGGGCGATTATCTGGCTGCTCCTGGGCAGCGAGATTAACTATTTTCTGGTGCTGGGCGTGCTGCTGGTGAGCAGTATCGCCGGCGTTATCGTTCATATTCCCGCCGGAATTGGCGTGCTGGAGGCGGTGTTTATCGCCATGCTCTCCGGCGAGTCGATTTCGAAGGGGGCGATAATTGCCGCTCTGCTGGCGTGGCGCGCGCTGTACTATTTTCTGCCGCTGCTGCTGGCGACCATCGCTTATCTGGTGCTGGAGAGTCGGGCGAAAAAGCTGCGGCAGAAGAACGAACGCAAGCTGGCCCGCGGATGAAACGGCCCGGTTGCGCTTACCGGGCGACATTTTTGCGGATTGCCTGGATTGGTAGCCCGGATAAGGCGCATCGCGCCGCTATCCGGGATGATATTAACGGCGGTTGCCGAAGATACGCAGCAGCATCAGGAACAGGTTGATGAAGTCCAGATACAGCGTTAAAGCGCCGAGAATCGAATATTTACGCAGCGTGGCGCTATCGCGGGTATCAATCTGCTCGCCGATGTTTTTCAGCTTCTGGGTATCGTAGGCGGTCAGGCCGACAAACACCACCACACCAATGTAAGTCACCGCCCACATCAGCGCTTCGCTCTTCAGCCACAGGTTAACCAACGACGCCAGCACGATACCAATCAGCCCCATAAACAGCATGCTGCCGAAGCCGCTCAGATCGCGCTTGGTGGTGTAACCATACAGGCTCATCGCGCCGAACATCCCGCCGGTGACCACAAAAGTGCTGGCGATAGACGAATAGGTATAAACGATAAAGATGCTCGCTAACGTTAGTCCGGTCAGCGCCGAATAAAGCATAAATAGCGTTGTCGCCATGCCCGCGCTTAAGCGCTGCACCATCCCCGAGAGCACAAACACCAGCGCCAGTTGGGCGATAATCAGCCCGAAGAAAGTGATTTTGCTTGAAAAGACGAACATCATGACCGCCGGGGTATTCGCCGCAAACCACGCGATAAACGCGGTTAACAACAACCCGACCGTCATCCAGCCGTAAACCTGCGCCATATAGGTCTGCAGGCCGCTGCGGCTCTGAACAATTGAATCGGAACGAGGGAATCTGTCCATGACTATCTCCTGATTAACAAGTTTCTCTCAGTAAGCGTATCACACTACCAGCGCTCTGCCGCCTGATGATCGCTGTCGCGGGCATCGACCCAGCGTTCGCCTTCCGGCGTCGCCTCGCGTTTCCAGAACGGCGCGCGGGTTTTCAGGTAATCCATAATGAACTCGCCGGCGGCGAAGGCGCTACCGCGGTGGGCGCTGGTCACGCCAACAAAAACAATCTCTTCGCCCGGCCACATTTCGCCAATGCGATGGATAACCGTCACCCGGCCAAGCGGCCAACGCTCCCGCGCCTGTTCGACGATTTCCGCCAGCGATTTCTCGGTCATGCCCGGATAGTGCTCCAGGGTCAGCGCTTTCACGCTGTCGCCGAGATTATGATTACGCACTTTGCCGGTGAAGGTGACCACCGCGCCGTCTTCATCGCGCTCGGCCAGCCACGGATACTCATCACCGACGCAAAAGCGTGCCGGGCTAACCACGATACGAGTTTGCGTCATCTTAGCCCCCGGTCACCGGCGGGAAAAACGCCACTTCGTCGCCGCTCGCGACCGGATGGTCAAACGAGGTCAGCGTCTGGTTGACCGCCGCCAGCAATTTTCCTTCTTCCAGCGCCAGCGCCCAGCGGTCTCCGCGCGCGGCAAGCTGCTGACGCACGGCTTCAACGGTCGGCAATTCGCTGGCGTCGAGAGTCAGGGTATCGGTGCCAACCAGTTCGCGCACCTGGGCAAAAAACAGGACGTTAATCATGGGCTTCCTCCACCTTAAAATCGCCGGACTTACCGCCGCTTTTCGCCAGCAGACGTACCGGGCCAATCACCATATCTTTCTGTACCGCTTTACACATATCGTAGATGGTCAGCGCGGCAACCGAGGCCGCGGTCAGCGCTTCCATCTCTACGCCGGTTTTACCGGTCAGGCGGCAGAGTGACTCAATGCGCACGCGGTTATGTTCCGGCTGCGCCTGCAGGTTCACTTCTACTTTGCTGAGCATCAGCGGATGACACAGCGGGATCAGCTCCCAGGTACGTTTCGCTGCCTGGATCCCGGCGATACGCGCGGTGGCGAACACATCGCCTTTATGGTGGCTGCCGTCAATGATCATCGCAAGCGTTGCGGCCTGCATTTCAACGTATGCCTCAGCGCGCGCCTCGCGCACCGTTTCCGCTTTGGCGGAAACGTCAACCATGTGGGCTTCGCCCGCGGCGTTAATGTGGGTCAGTTGTGACATAAACTATTTCTTTAAATGAGGAATGAAGTTGCACGGGCGAGTGCGCGCATCCAGCTGCGGCGCGATAATATTGTCCCACGCGGTGGCGCAGGCCTTAGTCGAGCCCGGCATGGCGAAAATCAGCGTGCGGTTGGCAACGCCGGCAACGGCACGGGACTGCAGCGTCGAGGTGCCAATCTCTTCAAACGAAAGCATACGGAACACTTCGCCAAAACCTTCGACCTCGCGGTCAAACAGCGGCAGCAGCGCTTCCGGCGCCTGATCGCCGTCGGTAAAACCGGTACCACCGGTGATCAGCACCACCTGCACCTCATCGCTGGCAATCCACGCCGAAACCTGGGCGCGAATCGCGTAGCGGTTCTCTTTCACAATCGCCTTATCGACGAGGGTATGTCCCGCTTCGTGCAGCGCATCGCGCAGCCAGTGGCCGGAGGTATCGTCCTCTTCGCCGCGGCGGTTGGAAACGGTAAGAATAGCAATACGGGTCGGGATAAACTCAGCGCTAGCCTGGCTCATCTGAATGCTCCTTTCGAAAACGATTATCCGCCAATATACGACAGGTTCTGCGTAATACCGGTGTTGCCCTGGTGCAGGAAATGGGTCTGCTTTTTATGGGTTAAGGCTTCGGCTATCCGCGCTTCCAGCTCGGCCTGCTGCTCATCCTCGGCCATCAGGTCGCGCAGATCTACGCCGCCTTCGCCAAACAGACACAGGTGCAGTTTGCCAACGGATGAGACGCGAAGACGGTTACAGGTGGCGCAGAAGTCTTTTTCATAGGGCATGATCAAGCCGATTTCGCCGGCGTAATCCGGATGGCAAAAGACCTGGGCCGGGCCATCGCTTCGCTGACGGATCTGGTGGATCCAGCCGCGACGCAGCAGTTCATCGCGCAGCACCATGCCGGAAATGTGGTGACGGCGGAACAGGTCGCTGCCCTCGCCGGTTTCCATTAACTCAATAAAACGCAGCTGAATACGACGTGGTTTGATCCACGCGAGGAAGGTGTCGAGCTGGTGATGGTTGACATCACGCATCAGCACGGTGTTGACCTTAACCTTTTCAAAACCGGCGGCAAAGGCGGCGTCAATACCGTCCATCACCTGCTGGAATTTATCCTGACCGGTAATGGCATGGAACTGGCGAGCGTCGAGGCTATCGACGCTGACGTTTATCGCCGTCAGCCCGGCATCGCGCCAGCGTTCGACATCGCGAGCCAGACGGTAACCATTGGTGGTCACCGCGATCTGACGAATCGCGCTGTTTTCACGCACGGCGGCAATAATCTCGGTAAAGTCGCGACGTAAAGAGGGTTCGCCGCCGGTAAGGCGGACTTTTTCCGTGCCAAGGGCGGAAAAAGCGCGCGTCACGCGGCGCACTTCGTCTACGCTAAGAAAGCCCTTGTTGGTCACGGCGCCAGGCTTGTAGCCGTCCGGCAGGCAGTAGGTGCAACGAAAGTTACACACGTCGGTAATCGACAGGCGCAAGTAATAAAACTTACGCGCAAATGCATCAGTAAGCTGTGAGGCCATATACACCTTTCCAAGTACGGGAGGCGTGGTCATTTCTTTCCACGCCCTGGCGACAGCGCGGCTGCCGCGGCCAGAGCACCATATCTTGCGACACAGGTACTAAGGCTAGAGTGTTAGTTGGTTATGCCGATAGTAGCGCTTTCACGATGGTTTCGCCATTTTCATTTTCGCTATATAATCATCTATATATCGCTAATATCTTGCATTTTCAGTACAGAATAGCCAAAAATCACACTTTAACATTGATATCGGTCAGTTTGACGGAAACCGGGCATTATCTTTTAGGGGTAGATCGGATACGCTAAACCCGAACATTGAACAGAAGGAATTCGTATGCGCAATCGCACTTTCGCCGATCTGGACCGCGTCGTCGCCCTTGGCGGAGGCCATGGTCTGGGGCGGGTGATGTCGTCGCTCTCGTCGCTCGGCTCGCGCCTGACCGGCATCGTGACCACCACCGATAACGGCGGATCAACGGGGCGAATTCGCCGCTCGGAAGGGGGGATCGCCTGGGGCGATATGCGCAACTGCATTAATCAATTAATCGCCGAACCCAGCGTCGCTTCAGCAATGTTTGAGTACCGTTTTGGCGGCAATGGCGAGCTTTCCGGACATAACCTCGGAAATTTGATGTTAAAGGCGCTGGATCACCTGAGCGTACGGCCTTTAGAGGCCATCAATTTGATCAGAAATCTGCTTAAAGTAGATGCTTTCCTGATTCCGATGTCGGAACAACCGGTCGATCTGGTGGCGCTCGATCATGAAGGCCATGAAGTTTATGGTGAAGTGAATATCGATCAGTTGGATCACGTGCCTCAGGAACTGATGCTCAGCCCACCGGTGCCGGCGACTCGCGAAGCGGTTGAGGCCATCGCCGAGGCCGATCTGATCCTGATTGGGCCCGGAAGCTTCTACACCAGCCTGCTGCCCATTTTACTGCTCGACGAAATGGCCCAGGCGCTGCGGCGGACCCCGGCGCCCATGGTGTTTATCGATAACCTGGGTAAGGAACATAGCCCAGCCGCCAATCTGACGCTGGCGGACAGAATTACTATTCTGGAACATTACGTCGGCAAAAAAGTGATTGATGCCGCCATCGTCGGGCCGAAAGCCGATGTTAAGGGTATGGAAGAACGACTGGTGATTCAAACCGCGCTGGATGCCAGCGATGTCACCTATCGGCATGACCGCGTACTGCTTCGCCAGGCGCTGGAGCAGGCTATTCAGGCATTAGGTTAATCCTCAAGCGGCACTATTTTAAACAAGATGACGCCTCAGATTAAAATCTTAAGGTTGTCTTAAAATATCGCTGCCAACATAACGAGCATCTCCTACTACGGGTATTCGTTATGTCGTTTATTTCTTTACGTCGGCCGGTACTCGGCCGCACGGCTTATTTGATTCTCTTTGCCTGTTATATCGGTATCTTTCTTAACCTGGCCTTTTATCGCCAGGTTTTCCCGCTACTGCCGGTAAACAATCTCCATAACTGGCTGGTTTTCCTCAGCATGCCGATCGTGGCGATTAGCGTGATGAACATTATCACCACCCTCGCCTCGTTCTTAAAACTCGACCGGGTGGTCATCAGCCTGTTTATTCTGCTGAGCGCCTCGGCGCAGTACTTTATCTGGACCTTCGGCGTGGTGATCGATCGTTCGATGATCGCCAATATCTTCGATACGACACCTGCGGAAAGCTTTGCTCTGCTGTCAACGAAAATGGTCATCATACTGGGCCTCTCCGGGCTATTGATGGTTCTGGTCGCCTGGTGGATTAAAGTTCGTAAACCGGCCTCTTTCTGGCGCGGCGCGGCGATGCGCCTGCTCAATATCGCCGTTTCAGCACTGCTGATTGTGCTGGTGGCGGCGCTGTTCTACAAAGATTACGCCTCGGTGTTCCGTAACAATAAAGAGCTGGTGAAATCGTTAAGTCCCTCCAACAGCATTGTGGCGCTGAACTCATGGTATGCGCATAACCGGATGGACAACCTGCCGCTGGTGAAGATCGGCGAAGATGCCAAACAGAAAGCGGTGATGCATAACGGCGCGCGTAAAAATCTGACCATCGTGGTGCTGGGAGAAACCTCGCGCGCCGAGAATTTCTCGCTGGGCGGTTACGATCGCGAAACTAACCCACGCCTGAAACAGGACGATGTGGTGTACTTCCCGAAAACCACCTCCTGCGGCACCGCGACCGCGGTTTCCGTCCCCTGCATGTTCTCCAATATGCCGCGCGCGCATTACGATGAAGAACTGGCGCACCATCAGGAAGGCGTTCTGGATATTCTTCAGCGCGCCGGTGTACAGGTGCTGTGGAACGACAACGATGGCGGCTGTAAAGGCGCCTGTGACCGCGTACCGCACCAAAACGTCACCAACCTGAACCTTAGCGGCCAGTGCATTGATGGCGAGTGCTACGATGACGTGCTGTTCCATAATCTGGATAGCTATATCGATAATTTACAGCAGGATGGCATTATCGTTCTGCACACCATTGGTAGTCATGGCCCGACCTATTACAACCGCTATCCGGCTGAATTCAAAAAATTCACCCCGACATGCGATACCAATGAAATCCAAAGTTGTACACAACAACAGTTGACCAATACCTATGACAACACCATTTTGTATGTCGACTATGTGGTTGATAAAGCGATAAAATTGCTGCAATCAAAACAAGATAGATTTACCACCAGTCTGGTGTATTTATCTGACCACGGCGAATCGCTGGGTGAAGATGGCGTGTATCTGCATGGCCTGCCTTACTCAATTGCGCCGGACACGCAAAAACACGTGCCGATGCTGCTGTGGCTGTCGCCGGATTATCAGCAACGCTATGGCGTATCCAGCCAGTGTTTGCAACAACAGGCGAAGACGAACGATTATTCACAAGATAATCTGTTTTCTACCCTGCTTGGCCTGCTCGGGGTAGACACCCGCGAGTATCAGGCAAAAGACGACCTTTTAACGCCATGTAGAGAGACCGGCAGATGAAAATCTTAGTCATTGAAGACGATGCGCTCCTGTTACAAGGGTTAATCCTGGCCATGCAAAGCGAAGGCTATGTCTGCGATGGCGTCGCCACCGCGCACGAAGCCGCGCTGTCGCTAGCCAGCAACCATTACAGTCTGGTAGTGCTCGACCTGGGCCTGCCGGATGAAGACGGTCTGCATTTCCTGGCGCGTATGCGCCGGGAGAAATTCACCCAGCCGGTGCTCATCCTCACCGCCCGCGATACCGTGGGCGACCGCATCAGCGGGCTGGATACCGGCGCAGATGATTACCTGGTGAAACCTTTCGCGCTGGAAGAGCTCAACGCCCGCATTCGCGCGCTGCTGCGTCGTCATAATAATCAGGGCGATAATGAGCTGACCGTCGGCAACCTGCGCCTTAATGTTACCCGTCGTCAGGTGTGGCTGGCCGGCGAATCGCTGGAGCTGACGCCAAAAGAGTATGCCCTGCTCTCGCGCCTGATGATGAAGGCCGGCAGCCCGGTGCATCGCGAAATTCTCTACAATGATATCTACAGCTGGGATAACGAACCGGCCACCAATACCCTCGAAGTGCATATTCATAATCTGCGCGACAAGATTGGTAAAGCGCGGATCCGCACCGTCCGCGGCTTTGGCTACATGCTGGTGAATAATACGGAGTCAGAATAACGCTATGGCACTGTTTGCGACCGAAACCTGGACCATGCGCCACCGCCTGCTGCTGACCATCGGCGCGATTCTGGTGGTCTGCCAGCTGATCAGCGTATTTTGGCTATGGCATGAAAGCAAAGAGCAAATCCAGCTGCTGGTTGCCAGCGCCATTGAGGGTCATAACAATCAAAGGCACGTCGAGCATGAGGTACGCGAGGCGGTCGCCAGCCTGCTGGTACCCAGCCTGCTGATCATCGGGCTGGCGCTGTATATCAGCCTGGTGGCGGTGAAGAAAATCACCCGCCCGCTATCAAATCTGCAGAGCGAGCTGGAAAGCCGGACGCCGGATAATCTGCAACCCATTATTCTGCAGGAGTCGGTGCCGGAAGTGACCGCAGTGACTATGGCGATTAACCAACTGGTGTCGCGGCTGACCATGACGCTCGATCGCGAGCGTCTGTTTACCGCCGACGTCGCCCACGAACTGCGTACCCCTCTTGCCGGGCTGCGCCTGCATCTGGAACTGCTGGCGAAGGTTCACGGCGTCAGCGTTGATCCCTTAATTCAACGTCTCGATCAGATGACCAACAGCATTTCTCAGCTGCTACAACTGGCGCGCGTTGGGCAGTCGTTTTCCGCCGGCAGTTACCAGCAGGTTCATTTGCGCGAAGATGTGGTGGAGCCCCTGCAGGATGAGCTGAAAACAATGCTCGAAGCGCGCCAGCAGACGCTGGAGATAGAAAGCGGCGCAGGCGAGGATCTCATTTCCGGAGATGCGACGCTGGCGCGGGTGATTTTACGCAATCTGGTGGAGAATGCGCACCGTTATAGCCCCGCGGGATCGAAGATTAAGATTTCGGTAAAACCGGGAAATACGCCGATTCTGGCAGTAGAAGATGAAGGGCCGGGCATTGATGAGGCCAAGAGCGGCGAACTGAGTAAAGCGTTTGTCCGCATGGACAGCCGCTATGGCGGAATAGGCCTCGGTTTAAGCATTGTCACCCGCATCGCTCAACTTCACGATGCGCAATTCTTTTTACATAACCGCCAGCCCGGGCCGGGCGTCCGCGCCTGGGTGCTGTTCCCACGCAGTTCGCGTCAGAAGGTTAATACCCATTGATGTAAGAAGGCGATCACAATCACAAAGGCGGTCGCAATGGCCAGATATTCACGGTTGGTCAGTTTTTGCATGGCGCTATCCTCATTAAACTGAGGATAGTTTGGCTGAAGAAAATTAAGCCAACATTAAGACCCTAAGATAATAGCGTGACGGCAATTGCAAATTACGCATTGCCGTCATTTTTTAACCGTTCCTCGTATCGCCCTTACGATGCCGCAATAAACAGTTCGCGTAGCTGATGCAATTGATCGCGAATCTGTGCCGCTTCCTCAAACTCAAGGTTCTGCGCGTGCTGCATCATTTGCCCTTCCAGCTCGTGGATCTTCTGCTGCAGCGCTTTCGGCGTCAGTTCGACGCTATCGGCTTCCACCGGAGAACGGGCTTTACCGCGGCCTTTGGCTTTGGTCTTCGCGATGTTCTGACCCAGCGCCAGAATATCGACCACTTTCTTATTAAGCCCCTGCGGCACAATACCGTGCTCTTCGTTATAACGCTGCTGCTTCTCGCGGCGGCGTTCGGTTTCACCGATCGCCTTCGCCATCGATGGCGTGATTTTATCGCCGTAAAGGATCGCCTTGCCGTTAACGTTACGCGCCGCGCGGCCGATGGTCTGGATAAGCGATCGCTCGGAACGCAGGAAGCCCTCTTTATCGGCATCAAGTATCGCCACCAGCGATACTTCCGGCATATCCAGCCCTTCGCGCAGCAGGTTGATACCCACCAGCACGTCGAACTCGCCAAGACGCAGATCGCGAATAATTTCCATGCGCTCGACGGTATCGATATCGGAGTGCAGATAGCGCACCCGCTCGCCGTGCTCTTCCAGGTATTCGGTTAAATCTTCCGCCATGCGTTTGGTCAGCGTCGTCACCAGTACGCGCTCATTAATCGCCGCACGGGTACGGATTTCTGATAACAGATCGTCGACCTGCGTCGCCACCGGACGCACCTCGATGACCGGATCCAGCAGCCCGGTTGGGCGGACGACCTGATCTACCACCTCATCGCCGGATTTTTCCAGCTCATAGGCGCCCGGCGTCGCCGAAACGTAGATAGTCTGCGGCGCCAGAGCTTCAAACTCTTCGAACTTCATCGGCCGGTTATCCAACGCCGACGGCAGGCGGAAGCCATACTCCACCAGCGTCTCTTTACGCGCCCGGTCGCCGCGGTACATACCGCCGATTTGCGGGATAGTCACGTGCGATTCATCGATAACCAGCAGGCCATCCGCCGGCAGGTAGTCGAACAGCGTCGGCGGCGGCTCGCCCGGCCCGCGGCCGGAGAGAAAGCGCGAGTAGTTCTCAATTCCCGAGCAGTAGCCCAGCTCGTTCATCATCTCGAGGTCGAATTGAGTGCGCTGGCTCAGCCGCTGCTCTTCAAGCAGTTTGTTGTTCGCCAGCAGTACCTTGCGGCGGTCAGCGAGCTCGTCTTTGATCTCTTCCATCGCCTGAACGATACGCTCGCGCGGCGTAACGTAGTGGGTTTTCGGATAGATGGTATAGCGTGGAATGGAAGATTCAACGTGGCCGGTCAGCGGGTCAAACAGCGATAGCCGTTCGACCTCTTCGTCAAACAGTTCAATACGCAGCGCGATATCATCGGATTCCGCCGGGAAGACATCGATAACTTCGCCGCGCACGCGGAAAGTGCCGCGCTGGAAGGCCTGATCGTTGCGGGTGTATTGCAGTTCGGCCAGCCGGCGCAGGATCGCCCGCTGGTCGATCAGCATGCCGGTGGTCAGGTGCAGCATCATCTTCAGATACAGATCCGGATCGCCAAGACCGTAGATGGCGGAAACCGAAGCCACCACCACCACGTCGCGCCGTTCGAGCAGCGCTTTGGTGGCCGACAGACGCATCTGCTCAATGTGTTCGTTCACCGAGGCGTCTTTTTCGATAAAGGTATCCGAGCTCGGAACGTAGGCTTCAGGCTGATAATAATCGTAATAGGAGACAAAATACTCCACCGCATTCTCGGGAAAGAACTCTTTCATCTCGCCATACAGCTGCGCCGCCAGGGTTTTGTTCGGCGCCAGCACCATCGTCGGGCGCTGTAAATCAGCGATAACGTTGGCGATGGTGAAGGTTTTCCCCGAACCGGTTACCCCAAGCAGGGTCTGATGCGCAAGGCCATCTTCCAGCCCCTCTTCCAGGCGGCGGATGGCTTCGGGCTGATCGCCGGAAGGACGGAATGCGGAGTGCAGCTTGAACGGTTTGCTCATATTTCAGGACCTGAAGATGGGATTGGCCAGCAGGTGTTTAATTCTACCCTTCAGTTTGACTTTTGCCAATAAATAATACTGGATATAAAAACAGTATCGCATTATTGTATGGCGGTAAACGGACGCGTTGTACTCTGACGGCGGGCGTAAAATGCGCGCTTTGCGGAATAATCCACCAGCCTGTGTGGTTATCCCCAGAAACATTTATCATTTAACATTTGTCAAGCAAGGTAATGAATCTTTTATGGCAGCCGGTGACACTTTTCTGACAGCCATTGCTTTTATTTAACTTGCTGAAATAAAACATAATTTACCAAAAGACGGGTTTCGCGCCAATTTGCTCGCAGGCCGCGTACTCTCTAGCTTACCGCAAGTTTTCTAACTCTAATACACAAGGTTATCCACAGGAATAGTGGATAACTGTCTGCAGGCCGCGAGGTCTGCCACCCGGCAGAAAAGTCTCATCGGACCAAAGCCCGCGGCTAAAAAAAATTATCGAATTTTTTTTGATATTTATCAGCTAAAGACGGCTGGATTTTTTGCGTTTTCTGGACCACATTTCATCGTCCTGTCAACAAAAAATAGAGCCGTCTCGCAGGCTTATGCGGGGTTATTGCAGTGGGCTCAGATCCAGGTACTGCGCGAGGTCCTTACGCTGCGATGCGTCGGCAAGCCAGGGAATTTCCCCCAGCAGCGGCGCTGGCAATACCCGCGTTAAGGTTTGCAGATATTCGCGATGGCGTTTACCCGGCGGCTGGATATCGTTGGCGATCCAGCCCACCAGCGGCAGCCCTGCCTTGCGTACCGCCTGGGCGGTGAGCATCGCGTGATTGATACAGCCAAGTTTAACGCCGACGACTAAAATCACCGGCAGTTGTTCCTGCTGCGCCCAGTCGGCGAAGGTCAGGGTTTCCGAGAGCGGCGTAAACCAGCCGCCCGCCCCTTCCACCAGCACCCAATCGGCCAGGCGTTCCAGCTCGCGTAAGCCGCAGGAAAGCGTGGTCGCGGCGATTGGTCGTCCTTCATCGGCGCTAATAATATGCGGCGAGGTCGGCTCGGCAAAGGTATAAGGGTTAACCTGTTCATAGCGCAGCGCTACCCGGCTATTGCGCTGGAGTGCCAGCGCATCTTCATTGCGTAACCCGTGTGCGGTCAGGTCGCTACCGGAAGCCACCGGCTTATAGCCCGCGGTGTTAAATCCCAGCTGATTCGCCGCCTGCAGCAGCGCGCTGCTGGCGACCGTTTTACCGACTTCAGTATCGGTTCCGGTAACGAAGAAACGTTTAGTCACGTTCAATGACTCCTGTAAAAAGATGATACGTCAGCGGGCACTGGCCCTGCTGTTGCGGCCAGGCCAGCTGCAGTTCGCGCAGCTTGCCGCGGCTAAGCGGCGCAGACGACCGCCCCTGGTGTAAATGGGTGGCGCCAATGCCCTTTAGCGAGCGCATGGCGCTTAACGCGTCGGCGAACGGTAAGCTAATCTGATGCACGACGCCTTCGGCGCGCAGGCCGCTCAGCGCCGCCCTTGCCGCCTGTTCGCTGAGAAAACGGTTGGCGTGGGGGTGTTTATCGACCGCCCGCCACGCTTGATTGAGCTCAGGTAGCGATCCGGCGAGCAGCGTGGTGAACGCTACTCGCCCGCCGGGCCGCACCACCCGGTACAGCTCGCCGATTGCCGCGCTTAGCTCGTCACACCACTGCACCGCCAGGTTACTCCATGCCAGATCGAAGCAGGCATCCGGCAGCGGCAGCGCTTCGATATCGCCCTGCAGATAATGCTGCGCGGCGTCGTTGCGTTGCGCCTGCGCCAGCATCCCGGCGGAGAGATCCAGCGCGGTAACTTCGCTTCCCGCTTCGCGCCAGTAACGGCTCATGCTGCCGGGGCCGCAGCCGGCATCGAGCACCCGGGAAAAATCGCTCCTCGCCAACTGGCGCAGCAGCAATTCAGCACTGCGGCGCTGCAGCTCATCATGTTGCGTATAGCCGCTGGCCGCCCGACCAAACGCCGCGGCGACCGCCAGCTTATTCACCGTGGTCATGCAGCACCTCCAGTAAACGAGCAATGTCCTCAGCCTGATGAGCGGCAGTCAGAGTCAGGCGCAGGCGAGCGCCGCCGACGGGAACCGTCGGCGGGCGAATAGCGGTAGCCCAACAGCCGGCCCCGCGTAGGCTGGAGGCCAGGGCCAGCGCTCGCGCGTTGTCGCCGACAATCAGCGGCTGAATCGCGCTCCGGGAATCGGTCAGCCCCAGCGCAACATCGCCCATTCCTGCGCGGAACTGACGGATGCGGGCGGCTAAGATTTCCCGCCGCTGCTGGCCCTCATCGCTGCGAATGACCCGCAGGGCCGCGCTCAGCGCCACCGCCTGCGCCGGCGGCATCGCGGTGCTGTAGATAAGATGACGGGCAAACTGCAGCAGATAGTCGGCCATCGATTCATTGCACAGTACCGCCGCGCCGCTCACCCCAAACGCCTTGCCGAAGGTGACCACCAGCAGCTCCGGACGAACCGCCTGCGTATGACAGCTTCCGCGCCCTTCATCGCCAATCGCCCCGATTCCGTGAGCATCATCAACCAGTAATAATGCTCCGGCGCTGCGGGCTGCCGCCTGAATGTCAGCCAGCGGCGCGCTGTCGCCGTCCATGCTGAAAATCCCTTCGGTAACGACTAACTGCTGGCCGTCCAGCGGTTTCGCCAGCAGTTGAGCGAGCTGTTGCGGGTCATTGTGGGTAAAGCGGCGCAGCTGCGCCGGGCTGAGGCTTGCCGCCTCCAGCAGGGAGGCATGGCTCAGGCGATCGGCCACAATCCGATCGTCTTTTTCCGCCAGCGCGGCAATCAACGCCTGATTCGCGGCAAAGCCGGAGATAAACAGCAACGCGCGCGGATAGCCCAGCCAGTCGGCAAGTTCCTCTTCCAGCGCGCGATGCGCCTCGCTATAGCCGCTAACGTGGCCCGACCCGCCGGAACCGACGCCATAACGTTCCGCCCCCTGCTGCCAGGCGGCGATAATCGCGCCATGCTGGCTCAGGCCGAGGTAGTCATTACTGGAGAAGTTGAGCCAGCGCTCCCCTTCACGCTCCAGCCAGCGTCCGGCGCCGTGGCTTACCGGCAGGCGGCGGCGTAAAGCCTCCGCCGCCCGCCGTTCATCCAGTGCCCGATCGATTCGTTGCTGCCAACTCATAGCGCCGCCGCGTTGTAGTATTCCTCTGTGTCGGGGGTAAGTAAGGCCTGCTCCAGGCGCTGCTGCTGCTCATTATCGCCTTCCAGCACCGCCGTCTGCTGCGGATTGATCCCCAGCTTGCGGAACAGCTGCAGGTCTTTATCTTCTTCCGGGTTAGGCGTCGTCAGTAGCTTGCAGCCATAGAAAATCGAGTTCGCCCCGGCCATAAAGCACATCGCCTGAGTCTGCTCGTTCATCTGCTCGCGCCCGGCGGAGAGACGCACGTAGGAGGTTGGCATCATGATGCGCGCAATAGCGATCGTGCGGATGAAATCGAAGGCGTCGACATCGTCGTTATCCGCCAGCGGCGTACCTTTGACCTTCACCAGCATATTGATGGGCACGCTTTCCGGCGGCGTTGGCAAATTGGCCAGCTGCAGCAGCAGCCCGGCGCGATCGTTCACGGTTTCCCCCAACCCGACAATGCCGCCGGAGCACACTTTAATCCCGGCATCGCGTACCTTATCCAGCGTATCCAGACGTTCCTGATAGGTACGGGTGGTGATGATGTTGCCGTAAAATTCCGGCGAGGTGTCGAGGTTATGGTTGTAGTAATCCAGCCCCGCGCCGGCCAGACGCTGCGCCTGACTATCGGTAAGGGTACCGAGCGTCATACAGGACTCCAGCCCCAGCGCCTTGACGCCTTTCACCATCTGTTCCAGGTACGGCATATCGCGGTCGTTGGGGTTCTTCCACGCCGCGCCCATGCAGAAACGGGTCGAGCCGGCGTTTTTCGCCTGACGCGCCGATTCCAGCACCTGCTCGACTTCCATCAGGCGCTCGGATTCAAGGCCGGTTTTGTAGCGTGCGCTTTGCGGGCAATATTTACAGTCTTCCGGACAAGCGCCGGTTTTAATCGATAGCAACGTACTGACCTGCACCTGACGCGGGTCAAAATGCTGACGGTGGATTTGCTGCGCTTCAAATAGCAGATCGATGAGCGGTTTATTAAATAACTCAGTTACTTGCGACATTGTCCAACGTGCGTGGTGAGCCATTAGCCTCTCCAAAGGGTTTTGTTAATTTACGGTTCGGTTTATACTCGTAAACCTAAATGTTTTCAAAATGGTTTACAAGTCGCTTATGACACTGGACGATCTCGCCTTCGATCGGCGCCACATCTGGCACCCCTACACCTCTATGACTTCCCCCCTGCCGGTCTACCCGGTGGTTTCCGCCCACGGTTGCGAGCTGTCCCTCGCCGGCGGCGAACAGCTGGTTGACGGCATGTCCTCCTGGTGGGCGGCGATCCACGGCTACAATCACCCGCGCCTGAATGCGGCGATGAAAGCGCAGATCGACCAGATGTCGCACGTGATGTTCGGCGGGATCACCCATCCGTCGGCGGTGGCGCTCTGTCGCCAGCTGGTGGCGATGACGCCGGAATCGCTGGAGTGCGTTTTCCTCGCCGATTCCGGTTCGGTGGCGGTAGAAGTGGCGATGAAAATGGCGCTGCAGTACTGGCAGGCTAAGGGCCAGCCGCGCCGTCGTTTCCTGACCTTCCGCAACGGCTATCACGGCGACACCTTCGGCGCGATGTCGGTCTGCGATCCGCAGAATTCAATGCACAGCCTGTGGCAGGGCTACCTACCGGATAACCTGTTTGCCCCCGCGCCGCAAAGCCGCTTCGACGGCGAGTGGGACGAGATGGATATGGTGCCGTTTGCCCGCCTGATGGCCGCGCATCGCCACGAAATCGCCGCGGTGATCCTCGAACCGGTAGTCCAGGGCGCAGGCGGGATGCGCATGTACCATCCGGAGTGGCTAAAGCGAGTGCGTAAAATGTGCGACCGGGAAGGGATTTTGCTGATCGCCGATGAGATTGCCACCGGCTTTGGCCGTACCGGCAAACTGTTCGCCTGCGAGCATGCCGGTATCTCCGCCGATATCCTTTGTCTGGGTAAAGCGCTGACCGGCGGTACCATGACCCTTTCCGCCGCCATCACCACCCGAACGGTAGCTGAAACCATCAGCGATGGCGAAGCCGGCTGCTTTATGCACGGCCCCACCTTTATGGGCAATCCGCTGGCCTGCGCGGTGGCAAGCGAAAGCCTGCGCCTGCTGGAGAGCGGCGAATGGCAACAGCAGGTAGCGGCGATTGAAGCCCAGCTGAAGGCCGAGTTGGCTCCGGCGCGCGAGTCAGAATGGGTCGCCGACGTGCGCGTACTCGGCGCGATTGGCGTGATTGAAACCCGTCATCCGGTCAACATGGCCGCTCTGCAGCGCTTTTTCGTTGAGCAAGGGGTATGGATCCGCCCGTTTGGCCGCCTGATTTATCTGATGCCACCGTACATCATCAGCCCACAACAGCTGACTCGCCTGACCCGTGCGGTCAATATGGCGGTACAAGAAGAAACATTTTTTAGCGAATAAACAGCGGAATTGCGCCGTCGGGAAAGCTACACTTCTTTGTTAATCAGCGCATTATCAATGAGGATGAAGCATGAAACTGACCAGTCACGATCTGCAAGACGGCGGCAAGCTGCCTAATCGTCACGTATTCAACGGTATGGGGTACGATGGCGATAATCTTTCGCCGCATCTGATGTGGGACGACGTTCCCGCAGGAACCAAAAGCTTTGTCGTCACCTGCTACGACCCGGATGCGCCGACCGGTTCCGGCTGGTGGCACTGGGTGGTAGCCAACCTGCCTGCCGATACCCGGGTTTTACCGCAAGGGGCCGGTTCCGGTCAGGCGGAGCTACCGGAAGAGGCCATTCAGACCCGCACCGATTTTGGTAAGGCCGGCTACGGCGGCGCCGCGCCGCCGAAGGGGGAAACCCACCGCTACATATTTACCGTACACGCGCTGGATATCGATAAGATTGATGTCGACGCCGAGGCGAGCGGCGCGATGGTCGGCTTTAATGTCCATTTCCATTCGCTCGCCAGCGCTTCCATCACCGCCCTGTTCAGTTAATTATCCCCCCGGATAGCGGCTTGCGCCTTATCCGGGCTACTCGCTATGGTCAGTGCCATTTGTAGCCCCGGTAAGCGCAGCGCCACCGGGGAAATTGACCTTACTGTTCAGTGGCCACCTGCAACGCGGTTTTACGCACGCGCGCGTACCACACCACCGTCAGCAGCCCCAGCCACACCAGCCCGGCTAACAGCGCCACGCGCGTCTCTTCCACCATTCCCAACACGGCGATTACCAGCCCCATAAACAGTAGCGTCAACAGCGGGCCAACCGGCCAGAAGGGGATCGGGAATTCGATCTTACTGCGCTCTTCAGCCGACAAACCGCGGCGCATCGAGAAATGAGAGAGCAGGATCATCAGCCACACCCAGACGGTGGCGAACGCCGCCAGCGAGGCAATCAGGACAAATACCTGTTCCGGCATCAGATAGTTAAGCACCACCGCCACCAGCAGCGCCACGCCCATCACCACGACCGTCATCCAGGGTACGCCGTTGCTGGCGATCCGCTGGAAGCACTTCGGCGCCAGCCCCTCTTTCGACATACCGTACATCATGCGTCCGGCGCCAAAAATATCGCTGTTAATCGCCGAGATACTGGCGCTAATCACGATGATATTCAGCACGGTCGCCGCCGCCGGGATCCCGAGACCATCGAAGATAAGCACAAACGGACTGCCCTGCTCGCCAAAACTATTCCACGGGAAGATCGCCATCAGCACCGCCAGGGTGCAGACGTAAAACAGAATAATACGCAGCGGAATGGTGTTGATGGCCTGCGGGATGACCTTCTTCGGGTTCTGCGCTTCCGCCGCGGTGACGCCGATAATTTCCACGCCGCCGAAAGCGAACATCACGATGCCAAGGGAAGCGATGATCCCCTGCCAGCCATTTGGCGCAAAGCCGCCGTGGCTCCACAGATTTTCCAGCCCGGTGGCCGGGAAACTATGGCCAAAGCCAAAGAAGATGATCCCCGCGCCCGCCGCCATCATGGCGATAATCGCTACCACTTTAATCAGCGACAGCCAGAACTCCATCTCGCCGAACACCCGCACGTTGCACAGGTTCATCGCGCCGATAAAGAAGATGATGCTGAGGATCCAGATCCAGCGCGGCACATCGGGATACCACAACCCCATATAGATACCGAATGCGGTGACGTCGGCCAGCGCCACGATCACCATTTCAAAGGTATAGGTCCAGCCGGTAATAAATCCGGCCAGCGGCCCAAGATACTGGCGGGCGTAGCTGCCGAAAGAGCCGGAAACCGGATTGCGCACCGCCATTTCACCCAGCGCGCGCATCACCATAAAGACCGCCGCGCCGCCTATCAGATAGGCCAGCAGTACCGCCGGCCCCGCCGCCTTAATGGCGGAGGCCGAACCGTAGAACAGCCCGGTGCCGATAGCGGAACCGAGCGCAATAAAACGAATGTGTCGGGCATTCAGCCCGCGCAGCAGATGCGGTTTGTGTTGTTGTTGCATATACAGGTGTCCTGGTTTTTTTATATGACGACAAATATGCGATGTAGGACGGCCGGGGGGATGACATCCCCCCGACGCGGGTACAGAGAACAACGGTGATTAATTCAGGCCAGGCAATACGGCAGGCAGCAGACGCGTCAGGTGACGTGCGGCCAAAAGCTCGGTGGCATTTTCAATATCAGGAGCGAAGAAACGGTCTTGCGTATAGTGCGGCACGCGTTCGCGCAGCAGATGACGCGCCTCTTCCAGCAGCGGACTGGTGGTCAGCCCTTCGCGCATATCCAGCCCCTGCGCCGCCGCCAGCCACTCGACGGCCAGCACCCCACGGGTGTTTTCCGCCATCGCCCACAGGCGACGACCGGCAGCCGGCGCCATGGAAACATGGTCTTCCTGGTTCGCGGATGTTGGCAGGCTGTCAACGCTATGCGGGTGCGACAGCGCTTTGTTTTCACTGGCCAAAGCCGCCGCCGTGACCTGAGCAATCATAAAGCCGGAGTTGACGCCGCCATTTTTGACGAGGAACGGCGGCAGCTGCGACATATGGCTGTCCATCATCAGCGCGATACGGCGCTCGGAGAGTGAGCCGATTTCCGCGATCGCCAGCGCGATATTATCCGCCGCCATCGCTACCGGTTCGGCATGGAAGTTACCGCCGGAGATGACGTCATTTTCTGCGGCAAAGACCAGCGGGTTATCGGAGACCGCGTTCGCTTCGGCTAACAATACTTCCGCCGCCTGACGAATCTGCGTCAGGCAGGCGCCCATCACCTGCGGCTGACAGCGCAGAGAGTACGGATCCTGCACCTTGGCGCAGTTATGGTGCGACTGCGAAATCGCGCTGTCATCGGTCAACAGATGGCGATACAGCGCCGCCGCATCAATCTGGCCACGCTGGCCGCGCACCTCGTGAATACGTGCGTCGAACGGACGACGCGAACCCAGCGCCGCTTCGGTGGTTAACGCTCCGCAAACGACCGCGGAGGCGAACAGATCTTCGGCTTCGAACAGGCCGCGCAGCGCAAAAGCCGTCGACGCCTGGGTGCCGTTCAGCAGCGCCAGACCTTCTTTCGCCGCCAGGGTAATCGGCTCCAGCCCCGCCTGACGTAACGCTTCCGTCGCCGGCAGCCATTCGCCGCCGCGTACCCGCGCTTTGCCTTCGCCAAGCAGCGTCAGCGACATATGCGCCAGCGGCGCGAGGTCGCCGGAGGCGCCGACGGAACCTTTCGCCGGGATCCACGGTGTCACGCCGGCATTGACCAGGCCAATCAGCGCCTGGATCACGCTCAGGCGGATCCCGGAGAAGCCGCGGGACAGGCTGTTAATCTTCAGCACCATAATCAGGCGCGCCAGGTCATCGTCCAGCGGCTCGCCAACGCCCGCCGCATGGGATAACACCAGCGAACGCTGCAGATTCTCCAGATCTTCCGTCGAGATACGGGTCTGCGCCAGCAGGCCAAAACCGGTGTTAATACCGTAGGCGGTCCGCCCTTCGGCAAGGATGGCGTTAACGCAGGCCACGCTCTCATCGATTGCCGCAAACGCGCTGCTATCGAGGGTGATGTTCAGCGGGTGGCTGTAAACGTCGCGGAGCTGCGACAGGCTCAGTTGCCCCGGAATTAGCGTTAAAGATTTCATTTAGCGTTCCCCTGCGTTGCCGCAACCATCGGAAGATTCAGACCCTGTTCCGCCGCACATTCAATGGCGATATCGTAACCCGCATCGGCATGACGCATCACACCGGTCGCCGGGTCGTTATGCAGGACGCGAGCGATACGCGCCGCCGCTTCATCGGTACCATCACAGACGATAACCATCCCGGAGTGCTGCGAGAAGCCCATGCCTACGCCGCCGCCGTGGTGCAACGACACCCAGGTCGCGCCGCTGGCGGTGTTAAGCAGTGCGTTGAGCAGCGGCCAGTCGGATACCGCATCCGAGCCGTCGCGCATGGCTTCGGTTTCGCGGTTCGGGCTGGCGACGGAGCCGGAATCAAGGTGATCGCGGCCAATCACGATCGGCGCGGAGACTTCGCCGCTACGCACCATTTCGTTAAAGGCCAGCCCCAGCTTCTGCCGCCACTCCAGACCTACCCAGCAGATACGCGCAGGCAGTCCCTGGAAGCTGATGCGCTCGCGCGCCATATCCAGCCAGTGGTGCAGATGCTTATCATCTTTAATGATTTCTTTCACTTTCGCGTCGGTTTTGTAGATATCCTGCGGATCGCCGGACAGCGCCACCCAACGGAACGGGCCGATACCACGGCAGAACAGCGGGCGGATATACGCTGGCACGAAGCCCGGGAAATCGAAGGCGTTGCTGACGCCCATTTCCTGCGCCATCTGGCGGATGTTGTTGCCGTAGTCGAAGGTCGGTACGCCCATTTCATTAAAGGCCAGCATCGCCTGAACGTGGTCGGCCATCGAACGTTTGGCCGCCAGAATAGTGCCCTGCGGATCGGATTCGGCTTTCTGCTGATACTCTTCCCAGCTCCAGCCTTTCGGCAGATAGCCGTGCAGCGGGTCGTGGGCGCTGGTCTGGTCGGTGACCATATCCGGGCGCACGCCGCGTTTCACCAGTTCCGGAACGATATCCGCGGCGTTGCCGCACAGCGCGATAGAGATAGCGCGGCCTTCGGCGGTATATTTTTTGATGCGCGCCAGGGCGTCATCCAGAGAAGTGGCCTGTTCATCCACGTAGCGGGTACGCAGACGGAAATCGATGCGGCTCTGCTGACATTCAATGTTCAGCGAGCAGGCGCCTGCCAGCGTCGCGGCCAGCGGCTGCGCGCCGCCCATACCGCCCAGACCGGCGGTTAACACCCAGCGGCCTTTCAGGCTGCCCTGATAGTGCTGGCGACCGGCTTCGACGAAGGTTTCATAGGTGCCCTGCACGATGCCCTGGCTACCGATGTAGATCCAGCTGCCGGCGGTCATCTGGCCGTACATCGCCAGCCCTTTGGCATCCAGTTCGTTGAAGTGTTCCCAGGTGGCCCAGTGCGGGACCAGGTTGGAGTTAGCGATCAGCACGCGCGGCGAGTTTTCATGCGTTTTAAATACGCCGACCGGTTTACCGGACTGCACCAGCAGGGTCTCATCGCTTTCCAGGTTTTTCAGCGCCTTCACGATAGCGTCATAGCATTCCCAGTTGCGCGCAGCGCGACCAATACCGCCATAGACCACCAGCTCATGCGGGTTTTCGGCGACATCGGGATCGAGGTTATTCATTAACATACGCAGCGGCGCTTCGGTCAACCAGCTCTTGGCGGTCAGCGTCGTGCCTCTCGGGGCACGTACGTCCAGCTGGCGATATTTGCTTTGCGACATCGGGGTTTCTCCTGACAATTAACGTTGTGTACGTAGATACATATACTTGTCTATACAACTCTACGCAAGCCAGGATTTAACAGAAATGATACAATTTTGTTATATTGCGTCAGCAATCACGTTTTGCTGACGCCAGGGTAAATTACGAGCTGAAATGGCCCTGCAGGCGGTAGCGCGCGCCGGGGAACAGCAGGCGAGCGTGTGAGACAATATGCGTCGTCGACCAGGTGCGGCGGCGAATAAGCAGACAGGGATCGTGCGGCATGATGCGCAGCAGCGCGCACTCTTCTGACGTCGCCTGCACCGCCTCGACGATATGTTCGCCTTCGGTTAACGGCGCGATGAGCGACAGATAATCATGCGGCGTGGTGGCGGTGTAATCCTGTAGTAGATAGTCCGGCACCACCGCGGCATTGACGCAGCGATCTTCAATTTGTACCGGGACCTCGTTTTCGAAATGCACCATCAGCGAATGGAAGATACGCGTGCCTTCGGCGACGTTGAGCGCCTCCGCCTGGATAACATCCGCTTCGGTCTCCTCTAAAAGCAGCACCTCGCAGCGGTGCTGGTGACGGCGGGAGGCAATCTCATCGGCTATGCTGCGCACTTCAAACAGCGCCGACTGCCCTTTCGGCTCAGCGACGAAGGTACCGACTCCCTGTAGCCTCACCAGCAAGCCTTCATCCGTCAGCTCGCGCAGCGCGCGGTTGATGGTCATGCGGCTGAAGCCGAACTGGGCGACCAGTTCAGCCTCCGAGGGAATTCGGTCGTGCGGACGCCACTCGCCGCGGTGGATCTTTTCGCTGATCGCCTGCTTCACCTTTTCATAGAAAGGCGCGGGCGCGGAACGAGGTTGTTGTGCAAACATGGCCTGGCTTTCCTTATGCGTAATAAGCGGAGCGGCGAAACGAAAATAATAGCGCGGATCGCTAGCGCCACCAATGGGCGATTTGCCATGCCAGACGGGCCGCCGCGCGGGCGCCCTGTCCGTCGATGTCAAATTGCGGATTAAACTCGACCAAATCCACCGCCTGTAGCTTACCGCTGCGGCACAACGGCTCTACGATCCACAGCAGGGTCGCCAGCGGCACGCCCAGCGCCGCTGGCGCGGAAACCGCCGGCATTTCGCGCGCCGGCAGCACGTCGAGATCGATAGTCAGATACAGACGGTCGAATTGCGCGATATTGCGCTCAAGCTCCGGCAACACGCGAGTTTCGAAGGCCTCCAGCACCTCCAGATCCTCAACGATAGCCACCTGGCGGCGCGCCGCTTCATCCCACAGCGCCTGGGTGTTCGCCGCCCGGCTCACGCCGATGCAGGTATAGTGAAAACCTCGCTGCTGCGCCTCACACTCCAGCGCCAGCTGGCGGAACGGCGTCCCGGAGCTGGCGCATTCGGCAAAGCGTAAATCCAGATGCGCGTCGAGATTAATAATGCCCACGTTTTCGCCCGGGAAGGCATCCAGTACCCCAGCGCCGTGGCCGAAGGCCGTCTCGTGGCCGCCGCCCAGCACCAGCGTGCGTTTGCCGGCGCGTTGACAGGCGGCCACCGCCTCGCGCAGCGCCTGATGCGCGGCTTCTAACTGTTCACCGTCGACGCTAATCGTGCCCATATCCACGCAGCGGTCATGGCCCTGATGGCTGGCCATATTGGCCAACGCCCGGCGTAGCGTTTCCGGACCATGTCCGGCGCCGGTACGACCTTTATTACGCCGTACGCCTTCGTCGCAGGTGAAGCCGAGCAGCGCGATATCGCCGGGCATCTCCTGCGGCGCGAAGCGTTCCGCGCGGGCGATGGTCTGGAACAGGCGCAGCGCATTGGGCGCTTCCGCGCTATCATCACGCCCCTGCCAAAGGTTGGCGGGCGTAGCTTGCCACAGCATCATTGCAGTTCTCCTCGTACCACGCGCCCCCAGAGCGGCGCGCGCCCCGGCTCATACACCATCTCGACCGGATGTTCTGCATCCCAGATAGCGAAGTTTGCGACAAAGCCCGCCGCCAGCTGACCATGACTCTCCTGTCGCCCCAGCGCCCGCGCGGCATGGCGAGTCACCCCGGCCCAGGCCTCCTCCGGCGTTAAACCAAACTTGACGCAGGCCATGTTCATCGCCAGATGCAGGCTAGCGAAGGGGCTGGTGCCCGGGTTGAAATCGGTCGCCACCGCCATCGGCACCTGGTACTTGCGCAGCAGTTCCACCGGCGGTTTGCGGGTTTCGTTAAGGAAGTAAAACGCGCCGGGGAGCAGCGCTGCCACGGTGCCGCTTTCGCGCATCGCCGCCACGCCCTCTTCCGTCAGATACTCGATATGGTCGGCGGAAAGCCCGTGATAGCGGCTCACCAGCTGAGCGCCGCCCAACGACGAGAGCTGCTCAACGTGGCCTTTTACCGGAATGCCCAGCGCCTGCGCGGCCTGAAAGACGCGCTCGGTTTGCTGTGGGCTGAAGCCGACGTTTTCACAGAAGACGTCAACGCTTTCAAACAGTCCCTCTTGCCACAGCGTCGGCAGTATGGTCTCGCAGACCAGCGAGATATAGCCATCGGCGTCGCCATGATATTCCGGCGGCGTGGCGTGGGCGGAGAGCAGCGTCGCCGACAGTTCTACGCCATTGTCGTCGGCCAGTTGTCGGGCGACCCGCAGCATTTTGCGTTCGTTTTGCAGATCGAGACCGTAGCCTGATTTAATCTCCAGCGTTGTCACCCCTTCACGCAGCAGGCGAGCAAGACGCGGCTGCGCCAGCGCCAGTAGTTCTGCTTCGCTGCTTTCGCGCGTGGCGCGCACGGTGGAGTTAATGCCGCCGCCGTTGGCGCTGATGGTTTGATACGACACGCCGTTCAGCCGCTGCTCCCACTCCTGAGCCCGGCTACCGCCAAAAATCAGGTGAGTGTGGCAGTCAATGAGGCCCGGCGTCAGTAGCCGGCCTTGGAGGTCGATACGACGCCCCGCCGGGGCATCAGCATCGTCGACGATCGCCTCAATGCGGCCGTTACGCACCAGCAGCGCATGGCGCTCCAGCAGGCCGTACGGTTGGGAATAATCAGGGTTCAGGGTGGCGAGACGCGCGTTTCGCCAGATAACGAGTTCAGAGGTGGCTTCAGTCATAGCGTTCAACTTGTCATGGGTTGTATAGACATTTATTTTCATAACGCCGGTAATGTCAATAAAAGCGCGGGTAAATGTTATTTTTTTGTGACTACAGACGTTCCACTGTCACCAGGTATTGCGTAAAGAAGTGAAGTTTTTGAACTGGCATCTTCCCGTTTCGTTCAAGTTAGTATAAAACAGCAGGTTTTAAAGGACTTATACCCTGTCGCGCACAAAGGGTATGTAACTTTGCATATTATCGCCCGGAGCAACATGAACACATATTCCGTTTCCCGTCTGGCGCTGGCGCTGGCCTTCGGCGTGACGCTGTCCGCCTGTAGCTCGACGCCTGCCGATCAAAAGCCCTCAACGCAGACTGCACCGGGCAATACCGCACGGCCAATTCTTAGCGCCGATGAAGCGAAAAACTTCACTCAGGCAGCTTATTTCCAGTCGCTGACGCCGAATGCCGCCGCGTGGACGCCATCCGCGATCAGCCTGCCGGCGCAGCCTGATTTCATCGTCGGCCCGGCGGGCGCCCAGGGCGTGACCCACACGACTATTCAGGCCGCGGTCGATGCGGCGATTGCCCGCCACTCCGCGCGTCGTCTGTTTATCGCCGTTATGCCGGGCGAATATGCGGGTACCGTCTATGTGCCTGCCGCGCCAGGCGCGCTGACCATTTATGGTACCGGTGAAAACCCTGTCGACGTCAAAATCAGCGAAGCGATTGATTCCGAAATGGACCGCAATAGCTGGCGTCACCTGGTCAATCCGGGCGGCAAATACATGCCGGGCAAGCCCGCGTGGTATATGTTCGACAGCTGCCAGAGCAAATCCGCCGCCACCGTGGGCGTGATGTGTTCCGCGGTCTTCTGGTCGCAGAACAATGGCCTGCAGCTGCAGAACCTGACTATCGCCAACAATCTCGGCGATAGCGTCGATGCCGGTACCCACCAGGCGGTGGCGTTGCGCAGCGATGGCGACCAGGTGCAGATCAACAAGGTCAACATTCTTGGCCGCCAGAACACCTTCTTTGTGACCAATAGCGGCGTGCAGAACCGTCTGCAGGACAACCGTCAGACCCGCACGCTGGTGACCAATAGCTATATTGAAGGCGATGTGGATATCGTTTCCGGTCGCGGCGCGGTGGTATTCGATAATACCGATTTCCGCGTCGTGAACTCGCGTACGCAGAAAGAAGCCTACGTTTTCGCGCCGGCAACGCTGAAAAGCGTAACCTACGGCTTCCTGGCGACCAACAGCCGCTTCACCGCGTCCGGCGATAACGTCGCGCAGCTGGGCCGCGCGCTGGACGTCGACGGCAACAGCAATGGCCAGGTGGTGATTCGCGATAGCGTCATCAATGAAGGCTTTAACATTGCTCAACCATGGGCGGCGGCGGTCGGTTCTAACCGCGCTTTCAGCGGTAACGTTGGCGCGCAGGATGATAAAGGCAACCCGCAGCGTAACCTTAACGACAACGGCTTCAACCGCATGTGGGAATATAACAACCGCGGCGTGGGCAGCTTTGTGGTTGCCGCTCCGAAACAGTAATATTATCGGCCCGCGCTCTCCCCAGGCGCGGGCTTTTCTTGTTAACGCATACTCTCACCACAACCCCAATTAATAATTTTCGCCAACGGCGAATAAATCCTCCCGCTCGCGCGTTTACTCCTCAGAACCGACAACGCGATGCTTTATCGCGTCTCTCGCCCTCCAGGAGGTCACCATGAACGCACAAATTTCTCCCATCAGGCGCTTAGTCGTTCCGGCGCTGCTATTTTTGTTATATACCCCGGCGGCGTTGGCCATGGGCGATAACAGCCCGAGCAAACAAACCCCGGATTGCCCGAGCGGTCAAGCCTACGACAGCGTGAGCCAAAAATGCGTTCCGCAAAAAACCAGCAGCCTTAGCGATGAAGATAAAACCAATTATGCCTGGCATCTGGCGAAAAAAGGGGAATATCAGGCCGCGCTTAACCTGCTGGATACGCTGCACAACGCCAATACGCCTGAGGCGTGGAACTATCGCGGCTACGCCACGCGTAAGCTCGGCAGAACCGATGAAGGAATTGGCTATTATCAGCGGGCGCTGGCGCTGAAACCGGACTACGCGAAAGCCCGCGAATACCTTGGCGAGGCATGGATGGTTAAAGGACGCCCCGATCTGGCTAAGCAGCAGCTGGCGGCGATTGCCGGCATTTGCGGCCAAAGCTGCGAAGAGTACCGCGATCTTCAGTCGGCAATAAACGGACACCCTGAATCCTGATAGTCGTGATTCGCCAGAATCAATAAGGATAAGAACATCGCTAACCGTATCGTTGATAGCCAACTGGCCGCCCATCTTCCTCGCCTGTGGCGCTACGGCCTCGTACTCTCGCACAACCGCGACGTCGCCGAGGAACTGGTGCAGGCCACCTGCCTTCGCGCGCTCGAAAAGAGCGCGCAGTTTACCCCCGGTACCCGCATCGACAGGTGGCTATTTTCCATTTTGCACTCAATCTGGATTTCAGAGCTGCGCGCCCGCCAGGTCCGCCTCGGCCAGGGGTTTGTCGAGTGTGAGGAGCTGGCCGCCCCCGAGCCGGGCGAACAGGACGATACGCGGTGGCGCTATCGGCAACTTATGCTGCGGGTTAATCAACTGCCCGAGGCGCAGCGTAATGCCGTCTTTTTGGTGTATGTCGAGGGGTTTAGTTATCAGGAAGCCGCCGAGACGCTATCGGTACCTATTGGCACCATTATGAGTCGGCTGGCCGCCGCGCGGGAAACGCTGGCCAAAACGCCGGCGATTTCCCCCCCGGCGCAGGAGAAACGCTCATGAACCCTATTCGCTTTTCCCCACCCTGGCAGGACGAGGCCATTGTCGCCTGGCTTGATGGCGAAATGTGCGCGGAGGACGCCCGCCGTTTTAGCGAAACCTTTGCCCGCGACCCGCAGCTCGCCAGCCGCACCGCCACGTTGATGAATAATCATCAGCCTTATCAACATGCTTTCGCCGCCCTGCTTGATGAAGCACCCGTGGCGCGGATGCAGGCGAAACTGGGGCCCTATCTCGCCGCGCCGGAAAGTGAAGCGCAAAATCAGGCGCGCTTCAGCCGCCGCGCGCTGATCGCCGCCTCACTGGGCCTGTTGGTTATTGGTAGCGCAACAAGTTACTTCTGGCGGCCTGCGCCGCAGGAGGACGATGACGAGAATATTCGTCGTCTTGAAGCCCAGTACATGTCGCTATATAGCGCGGAAACCGTGGCCGATGTTGATAATTCACCTGAGATGCTCGACCGTGGCCTGCGTCGTTCGGCGCAGGATACAGGACTGTTGCTAGAACGACGCCAGCTCGCCTTGCCTGAGGCGGAGCTGAAAATGGTCCGTATGCTGCGCTACGAAAGTACCTCCATCACGCAAATTCTCTGGCTGCATACCGGTTACGGCCCGGTCGCGCTGTGTATTTCACCCGCCGCCCGGCAAACCGCCTCGCCGCCGCAAAATGAGCAGCGTCAGGGCATGAACCTGCGCTGGTGGCGCCACGGCGGCTACCAGTTTGCGTTGATCGGCCGTATGCCGACGCCCGCGCTCAACGATGCGGCGCACACCCTGCTGCAGGCGATAGTTTAAGCCTTCGCCTGCGGCACCCAGACCAGTTTGTTAACCGCGAAACCGAGCTCAGCGGCCAGGGCAAGGTACTGTTGTCGGATGTGGGACGGAATATCCGGGGTGCGCGAAAGCAGCCATAAATAGTCGCGGTTAGGCCCACTCACCAGCGCGTATTGATAATCCTCGTCGAGCGCGATCACGTTATATCCGCCATAGAAGGGACCGAAGAACGAGACTTTCAGCGCTGCCGTGGTGGAAGCGCCGGTGAAATAGGCTTTGCCTTCACTTTCGCGCCAGCGGTTGTTTCGCGGATCAAATCCTCGATTAAGTACGCGAATGCCGCCGTCATCACGCATGCTGTAAGTTGCCGTTACCTGCTGCAGACCTCGTTCGAAACGGTTTTCCAGGCGCGCGACTTCATACCAGCGCCCCAGATAGCGGCTGGCGTCAAAGTGGTTTATCGGTTTTACTCCGTGAGGCGGCGTGGGAGTCTTACAGGCGACTAACGCCAGCGATACCGCAACCCCGGTCAGAATTGGCCATAGTTTCATCGCATTCCCTCCTTTTTCTCTTTCCTGGCAGACAAGTATAACCCCGCGCAGAGAGCATTCGTCGTTTTTCAGAGAGATTTACCGCCTGGCCTGTACAAGAAAGAAGAAAATAAAAATCATACATATCAACAATATAAACAAAAACACATTAACCCATCGCTAATTTGTACAAATTAATTCGCAGAAATTTGTACAACTTTTCCCTGAGCGTCTATAGTTGACGGGTAGCTCGATTTTACGCGCGCGCTCGGGTCAGCACTCTGCGCCAACGCCGCGGTTATTTTGAGGTGGTTCCTGCTTTACCGTTGCCTGTCCGCAATGTTTTGGCGTAAACGATGTGCAAATCGTTTACGCCAGCGGCTTTTATTTATCGCGTGGGAGATTCAGGGTTATGCATATCAAAAATACGATCCCTGTGCAGTTTATAGCTAACTGCGCATTGCTGAAAAACATTGAAAATAGCTTATTGCAGGAAAATAAAACCGTGGATGACCTTCAATTAATTAGCGAGATTAATCAACGGTTACAAATAGAAAGTAATGAAATCCTTGCCGACCTCTATTTACAGGCGCTGGATATTCTGCGCTGTGGTGTTCATCATTAATCCGTCCATCCGCTTCGTGGAGACCAAAATGTTCAGTAAACACACGCACATTTGTTCCGAACGCTATGACCTGTGGATTGACAACCACTATCTTCTGAGCGGCATCAGCCTCATTCTGCGTACGCTGCCAGAAAGATGCTTCAGTAAAAAACATGTCTTTTTTACCAGCGACAGTTATTTTTCGGTATTACAGCATAAATACAATCGCCGGGAGACGGTTTTTGTTTTATTAACTGAAGGCAACGATCTTAATTTCCTTAGCGAACTGCCAATGTTACGCATCCCCGCCAGATCGACCCCTGCTGAATTAAAAACATTTCTCAATCAACCGACCCGATATTATAAATCGCATACTTCTCCTGGCGAACTGATACAGTTTACCGAGCGAGAAAAGAAAGTCATTCAGCTCATCAGTAATGGCGAAGCCATTGCCAGTATTGGTCGCTCGCTAAATTTGCATATTAAGACAATTTATCAAATCCGCTTGAATCTGATAAAAAAACTTGGCTGCAGCGGCAGGACAGATTTCTTTAATATCAGCCGTAGCGAAACATTTAAGTCCTGGAGTCAAATCCATCTGTAAGCGCGCGTGGCGTGAGCAAACAGAAACCTGCCTCACTTAAAAGGCAGGTTTTTTTATTCGTTACCGTGGAAGTGAATACTGAAACCCTGTTCCTGCCAGTGGCCCAGCAGCTCCAGTTGCAGCGGCGAAGCGGGGCGCCCGGTCCAGACGAAGATATGTTGCCCAGGAAACAGCTCCGGGCGAGGAGATTCTAACGGTTCCGCCAGCACGTTGACGTGCCAGCCACGCTGAGAAAGGCGCCAGGCTTCCAGCCATAGGCCGGTGCGGTCTTCATTCCCCCACCCCACCAGCAGCGTCTCCTTACCATTTTTTTTACGCGATTCCGCTAAAAACAGCGCCACGCAATCAATCAATATGCCATCCAACATGCTACTAATGACCATTGAGGTATTTTGATCGAGTTTCAGCCGCTGGCGCACCGGCGCGAACAGGCTATCAAGCAGGGTGTCGACGGGATGCTGATGGCTTAATGCGGTGATTTTGGCGCGGATTTTTGCCGGCTGCATATAGCGCAGGATACTCATCATCTCTTCCTGCAACTGTGCGGATTCGTCACGGGCGGCAGGTAGCTGGCCTTCAAGCAGCGCCTTCACTTTGCCCACTGAAACGCCACGCTCTATCCAGCGCTTAATTTCTTCGATTCGCTGAATATCTTCTTCATCAAACTGACGGTGCCCGCCTTCGCTACGCTGCGGTTTCAGCAAACCATAACGCCGCTGCCAGGCTCGAAGGGTGACCGGATTGATTCCGCAACGCTCGGCTACTTCACCGATACTGTAAAAAGCCATAAGCCGCCTTTTCTCAACCTGATACTTTAGCGCCTAAACTAACGAATTTAGGCATACTGTACAACTCTCTTTTCTTGTACAGATAAAGATATCAGGTTGCAGCTCACAGCTTGCGGGAAAAAGGATGAAAGTGCGTTTACGCTATCTCAGAATGGATCATATTTTCCCCGGCCAGGCGATAGCCGGCAGGCCACCCAGTCGCGGACTGGCAAACAGATTTCCCTGAAAATGAGAAATACCCGCCGCCTCCAGCCACATCCACTCCTCCGCCTGCTCAACGCCAACCACCGATACGGAAATTTCCAGCGAGTGACAGCATTTAATAATCGCCTGCACGATAGCCTGACGCGGCCCGTCACGATGGATGTTGCGGATCAGCTGCTGATCAATTTTAATTCGATCCGGTTGATAGTGCGCCAGCAGCGATAGCCCGGCAAAACCGGCGCCAAAGTGATCGATAGCGACGCGAATTCCCGCCCCCTTCAATTTGCGTACGGCATCGGTAAACTCATCCATTCGCGAGATCACTTCACGCTCGGTGAATTCAACAATAATCTGTTCCGGGATCAGATCGTTGCGCTGAATTTCCGTTAGCAGGAATGGCACCGCATCCGCCACTTTCACCAGCGTCATCGGCAGCAGGTTGATGGTCAGCGTACGTTCACGCAGGCCTAATTTACCGGCAATGGCCAACGCAACCCGTTTACATTGCAAATCCGCGACGTAAACCTCATCGCTGGACAAACCGGCAAAATAGGCCGCAGGCGGCTCTCCGTCAACGGTGCGTAGCAGCGCTTCCCAGGAGACTATTTCACAGGCAAAAGGGTCAACCACCGGCTGAAAAGCAAAACAACATGATTCAGCGCGGTCGATACAGGGCGCGGCCGGGTAAAACGAGCTCTCATCAGCAGTAAAATCCCAGCTATCAGCTGACGGAATTTCATAATAATTCTCCTTTTCCGTCGCTTCGACAAAGGTACGGAAAAAATGTAGCGCCCGGTCGTCGTAAGTCAGCTGATATTTTGTCGTCCCCTTATCCAGCACGTTCTGTAATACCGCGTCGCGATCGTGTTCCCTTAAATCAAACAGCTCCATGCCGACCTTACCAAAACGGCGAGACGGCGCGTAATCGCACAGAAGCTCCACCAGATTGTAATGACGCGGGTCCGCGCAAATATGCCGATAAATTTGCTGTACGTTTTCTTCCGGCCCCTCAATGAGTTGGAAAAAATGCGTGCCGTTAAAAAGTAAAATACCGGTGACATCCGCCTGACCATTTCTCTCGTTAGCCGCAGCAACCATCGACTCGAGCGATTTGAATGAGACATCGTCGCAGATATGGCTGCGATAAATGATGGTGGTGAGCATAGCGGTTCCAGATGAGAGGTATAAGCATTCACAGTAGCAGTTACTGCTCGATACGTCTTGCGAAACAAGTATTTATATTAACAAAAATTGAACACACGACGCCGCCTGGCCGCATAATCTTGTACAGATTGTCACGCTTAGAATCCTCATCGCAATTTTACACAAAATAAAAAAACAACAAATTTATCGTTAGTTTTCAACAAACTATACTCCAATCACAATTTATTGCGCAACACGCTATGTACAAGTTAAAGATTATTGTATAAGTTTACTCACAGTTAACAGATGAGTGAAATTAAAGGAGCGCATATGCAGCAGAATGGTTACATTCCAGATACAGCGAACGCGATAGCCCAGTATTTCAACAAAGCATCGTTACCTTCCCAGCAGGAGACGCTGGGCGAAATCGTGATGGACATACTCACCGAAGGGCGGCATTTAAACCGCAAAGCGCTCTGCACCAAGTTACTGAGCCGTCTTGACGTCGCACGAGCTCCGGAAGAAGAAAATCATTATCAAACGTTGATTGGCCTGCTGTTTGAGCGTCAGGAGTAAACGCTGACTGTCGGCCTGCACCTGACCTGGCTTACAGGAACAACGAGGCATGCAGAGGGACGATGATGAAAAGCAGTCAATCAGAACGGGTTAGCGATGAGATTATTGGCGAGGCGGTTTTATCCCTTCTTAAAACAAACCGGCCAATTAATATTCCGACGCTGCTAGTCAAACTTCGGTTAATGCAGGCAGCGGAAACGAACCACCAGCGAAGGAATGCAATTATTGCCGTTATTGATGAAATTAGCGTCAGACTCACGACGCGCGGCAATCACGCTCCGGTCATTAAAAAGATTAACGGCCAGTGGGAAAACAGAGCCGTTGTTGTGGATGGTAACGTCGAACCGACGGGTAAAAAAATACACTGATCCCCAATCAAGTTTAATAAACAAGTGAGAATATGATGAGACAGACTATGCATCAGCAATCAGATATTTACGCAGGACTGCAGGATAGAGCGCTCTCAGAATATTTCCGCGCCGCCGGAGATAAATTAGTCGATGAATCTGCGGTAATGTCGCTGGCAATCGACAGCATCCTCAGCTCAGATGGGCATCTGAGCAATAAGGCGCTTATTTTATGGTTGATCAATGCCCTGGAAACCACCGATAACGTGGTCACCGCGGATGTGATTCGCAAGACGCTGGAAATTGTCGTCGGCTATACGATGGATGATATTTAAGCCTGTCAGTCCGAATAAAAAAACCTCGCGGCGCGAGGTTTTTTTATTCCATCAGTAGCACATTAATGCGCGTTAACCACTACCCACATCGGTCCCTGACCAACGGCATAACGCCCTTTCTCTTTTAACAGCCCCTGCTCGCCGGCAATTTCATATACTGCGATATGATGCGATTTCTGCCCGGCGGCAATCAAATACTTACCGCTGTGATCGAGATTAAAGCCGCGCGGCTGCGCTTCGGTCGGCTGGTAGCCTTCAATAGACAGTACGCTACCGTCTTCAGAAACGCTGAAGATGGTGATAATGCTGGCGGTACGATCGCAGGCATAAAGATGACGGCCATCCGGCGTAATATGAATATCCGCAGCCCAGCGCACGCCGGTGAAATCTGGCGGCATCATATCCAGCGTCTGCACGCACTCAATTTTCCCGTGCGGATCTTTAAGCTCCCACACGTCAACGGAGCTGTTCAGTTCATTCACACAGTAGCCATACTGCTGGTTCGGATGGAACACCATATGCCGCGGACCGGCGCCTTCAACGGTAGTGACTTCCGCCGGCTCCTGTGCGGCCAGATAGCCGTCGTCGCTCAGGTTAAACAGGCAAATACGATCCTGCTTCAGCGCCGGTACCCATAGCGTGCGGTTGTCCGGCGAAATATTGGCCGAGTGACAGCCTTCCAGCCCCTCGACGACGGTGACCGTTTCGCCCGGCAGGCCGTCAATCAATGGCGTCACGCTCACGCAACCCTGATTGTAGGAAGCGCTAAAAACAAAACGGCCCTGATGGTCGGTGGAGATATGCGTCGGGCTCCCCGGCAGCGCAGCTTCACCGGCGAAAGTCAGCGCGCCATTATCTGGCGCAATGCGGTAAGCCAGGACGCGAAACTCCGGACGAACGCCGACATAGAGATACTCTTTGTTCGGACTTACCACCATCGGCTGCACCTGGCCCGGGGCATCAACAACCTGAACCAATGTCAGATTTCCCTCAGCATTGAGGCTCCAGACGTGAATCTGATGGCTCTCCGGGCTGGCGGTATATACGGTTTGTTTCATGACTACTCCTTTCCTCACTGCTCGTGAAACTGCTCGTGGACATCGTTATACATTTCATCCGGCGCGCGACGCAACGATGAATGGTATAGACGTTTTTAACGGTAGATGCTGAAAAATTTGCCCCTGAGACGAAGCCGTGTACCATCATGGCAGACAACTTTTCATCATTTACCGGAACCAACACATGACCTCACGCGTGATCGCCCTCGATTTAGACGGCACCCTACTGACCTCGAAAAAAACGATTCTTCCGGCGTCGCTCGATGCGCTGGCTCGCGCCCGGGAGGCTGGATATCAGGTGATCGTCGTAACCGGCCGACATCACGTCGCTATCCATCCTTTTTATCAGGCACTGGCTCTCGATACACCTGCAATTTGTTGTAATGGTACCTATTTGTATGATTATCATGCAAAAAAGGTTCTCGAGTCCGATCCGATGCCGGTGGATAAAGCCCTCAGCCTGACCAACATGCTCGCCGAACACGATATTCACGGTCTGATGTACGTCGATAACGCCATGCTTTATGAACGTCCGACCGGCCACGTGATCCGCACCACTAACTGGGCGCAGTCGTTGCCGGTTGAACAACGCCCGGTTTTCACCCAGGTGAATTCTCTGGCGCAGGCGGCGCGTGAAGTACAAGCGGTATGGAAATTCGCCCTTACCGACGAAAATATCCCGAAACTGCAGGCCTTCGCGCAGACCGTCGGCCAGAAACTGGGCCTGGAATGCGAATGGTCGTGGCACGATCAGGTTGATATCGCCCGCGCCGGCAATAGTAAAGGCAAACGCCTGGCACAGTGGGTCGCCGCGCAAGGATTATCCATGCAGGACGTCATCGCTTTTGGCGATAACTACAACGACCTCAGCATGCTGGAAGCCGCCGGGACCGGCGTGGCGATGGGTAACGCGGTTGAGGAAGTAAAAGCGCGGGCCAACGTGGTGATCGGCGAAAACGAAACCACCAGCATTGCCGACTTTATCAATCGTAACTTGCTGTAATCAGGCCGCGATCGACACGCTCTTAATTTGCGCATACAGCCACTGGCCTGGGCTGACACCCAGGTCATCCCGCGCCCACGGGCTAATTCGCGCCCATAGCGTTTTGCCGCTGACCGTAAGCTGTACCTCAATCTGACCGTTGGTTTCCACGCAGCCAACAACCTGTGCGCGCAGAATATTCCGGATACTGGTCTGTCGCGGATGCTCCAGCACCAGCGACACATCCGACGCCTGAATACGAATACGCGCCGCTTCGCCCGGCTCCCGCGCCAGTTGATTAACCCATAGTTGCTGATCGCCCAGCGCCAGCGCGGTCATCGCATATTGCGGATGCTGCGCGATGACCGAGACGTTAAGAATTGTGCTCTGCTGCTCCTGCGGCAGCCAAGGATGCATCACGCTGCTGCTCCAGACCGTTTCGAGATCGCCAAACGCCTTCACTTTCCCCGCCTCCAGCACCAGCACGTTATCGGCCAGGTGCTGAATTTCATCCAGCGAGTGGCTGACATATAGCATCGGGATGTGGATCTCGCGCGCCAGTCTCTGTAAATAGGGGAGTAATTCGCGCTTGCGCGGAATATCCAGCGAGGCCAGCGGCTCATCCAGCAGCAGCAATTCCGGCGCGGTCAACAGGGCGCGGCCAATCGCCACCCGCTGTTTTTCCCCGCCGGACAAACTACCGGGCAGTCGTTCAAGCAGGTGCTCAATGCCCAACAACGCCACCAGCTTATCAAATTGCGCGGCCATGCTTTTGGCCATCCCATATTTCAGGTTGCCGCGCACTTTGTAGTGCGGAAACAGCCGCGCGTCCTGAAACACGTAGCCGATGCGCCGCTTCTCCGGCGCCAGGCAGATACGCTGTCGCGCGTCATTGAGTACCCGACCATTGAGCACAATGCGCCCCTGCTGCGGCTGCGTCAGCCCGCCGATCGCATTAATCAGCGAGGTTTTGCCCGCGCCCGAGACGCCGAAAATTGCGGTAATGCCGCTGGCGGGCAGGGTTTCATGTACTTCAAGACAGTGGTTGCCCAGCGTCTGGCTAAAATCGAGCTCCAGCATAGTTATTTTCCCATCCGCTTACGGCTAAGGCGCGCCAGCCATTCGGAGACCAGCAGCGATACCAGCGCCAGGACAATAGAGATGATGCACAACCGCGCGGCGGCGCCTTCGCTGCCTGGCGTTTGAATCAGGGTATACATCGCGGAAGGAATGGTGCGCGTTTCGCCAGGAATGTTTGAGACAAAGGTGATCGTCGCGCCAAACTCCCCCAGCGAACGGGCGAAAGCCAGCACCGTACCGACAATAATGCCCGGCAGAGTCAACGGCAGCGTGATGGTGAAAAATACCCGCCAGCGATTAGCCCCGAGGGTGCGCGCCGCCTGTTCAAGCTTTACGTCCACCCCTTCAAGGGCGAGGCGAATCGCCCGCACCATCAGCGGGAATGACATCACCGCCGCCGCCAGTACCGCCCCCCGCCAGCTGAAGGCGAAAGTCAGACCAAACCAGTCGTATAACCAACTGCCAATAAAGCCGCGCCGCCCCATGGAAATCAGCAGCAGATAGCCGACCACCACCGGCGGCAGCACCAGCGGTAGATGTATAATACTATCGAGTAACGCTTTGCCGGGAAAATGGCGGCGCACCAGCAGCCAGGCAAAAAAGATCCCAAAAGGTAAGCTGCAAACCACCGCCAGGGATGAAACTTTCAGGCTCAGCAGTACCGCCTGCCATTCGGGATCGCTTAAAATCATTGCTGTGTGGTGAATCCGTAACGTTTAAAGATAGCCGAGGCTTCCGGGCCTTTGAGGTAGTCGTAAAACGCGGTTACGGTAGCATTTTTATGCCCATCAACGATAGCCAGCGGATACTCGACTTTTTTGTGCGAATCCTCCGGGAAGGTGCCCACCACTTTAACCCCCTTGCTGGCGACGGCATCAGAGCCGTAGACGATGCCCAGCGGCGCTTCGTTGCGCTCCACCAGCGCCAGCGCGCCGCGCACGTCTTCTGCCGGCGCGAGCTTCGGCGACAACGTCTCCCAGGCCCCCAGTTTCTGCAGCGCTTCTTTCGCGTAGATCCCCGCCGGCACGTGATCCGGATCGCCGACCGCCAGACGCCCGCCTTGCAGCAGGCTGACCCAGTCGGTTTTATCATTAATGGCGATATCGCCGCGATCGCTGGCTTTCGGCGCCACCACCACCAGGCTATTGCCCAGCAGCGTGGTGCGGGAAGCCGTATCGATTGATTTTTTGTCTACGGCATAGTCCATCCATTTCTGATCCGCAGAAATAAATAGATCGGCAGGCGCGCCGGCTTCAATCTGGCGCGCCAGCGTGGAGGAAGAGGCAAAGGAAGAAACCACCTCGACATGACGCTCTTTTTTATACGCCTGGGCGATATCCTGCATAGCGTTAGTTAACGACGCCGCGGCAAAAACGGTTATTTTGCCGTCCTGCGCCAGCGCATGACCAGAAACGCAGAGCGTTAATACCGCCCCGGTAAGTAAACGCGACCATTGACCTGCCATTGGAAACTCCTGTTTATTCGTTATGTAATGAATAATATAACGACTATGGTGAGAATTTCACAGCGCCAATTAGGGGTAATCAGGATGGGGACAAAAGAAAACGCCCGGCGGGCCGGGCGTTGGGGAAATCAGTGGTTTTGCTGGCTGCTGTCTTTATGACCGGCGCCGGAGAAAAGGTTGAACACTTCACCGAGACCGTAAATCAGACCGAGGATGACCGCCATCACCACAGGTACCATGACGACAGCAAATACCAGACTTTTCAACAGCTCTAACATGGTTGGCTCCAGATAGTACGAATATTTCATTGTAACCATTTTGGCCGGAAAAACACGCCCCATTTGTGCGGTGCCTCGCCGCCGCGGCAGATGGCTGTTGCAAGATAGGCGCTATCGTTCACAATACGCTTTTTACGTCAGGAATTGATTATGCAGGCCGAAATCCTTCTTACGCTTAAACTTCAGCAGCGCCTGTTCGCCGATCCTCGCCGGATCGCCCTACTCAAGCAGATCGATCGGACTGGCTCAATTAGCCAGGGGGCGAAGAACGCCGGTATCAGCTATAAAAGCGCATGGGATGCGATCAACGAAATGAACCAGCTCAGCGAACAGTCGCTGGTCGACCGCGCCACCGGCGGTAAAGGCGGCGGCGGCGCGGTGCTGACCCGCTATGGCCAGCGGTTGATTCAGTTGTACGATCTGTTGGCGCAGATTCAACAAAAAGCCTTCGACGTACTAAGCGACGATGACGCCCTGCCCCTCGACAGTTTGCTGGCGGCGATTTCCCGCTTCTCGTTACAAACCAGCGCCCGCAACCAGTGGTTCGGCACCATCACCGGTCGCGACCACCAGCAGGTACAGCAACATGTCGACGTGCTGCTGGCGGACGGCCAAACCCGTTTTAAAGTCGCCATTACCGCACAAAGCGCCGACCGTCTCGGGCTCGATGAAGGCCAGGAAGTGCTGGTGTTGCTGAAAGCGCCGTGGGTCGGCATCACGCTGGATAACGCCGTGGCGCAGCAGGCGGACAACCAGCTTACCGGGCGCATTAGCCGCATTGAACGCGGCCCGGATCGGTGTGAAGTCATCATGGCGTTGCCGGATGGGCAAAACCTGTGCGCCACGCTGTCAACGGCGCAAATTGACGGTTTGCAGGAGGGCGCGCAGGCGATCGCTTACTTCAATGCCGATCGCATCATTCTGGCCACCTTATGCTAATGGCATTGACTTTATTGCCGTGAAGACGTATCCCTGAAGTACAACGCTGCAAAAAGTGGGATACACAATGTCATCATTGCAAATTTCGCAAGGCACGTTTCGCCTTAGCGATATAAAAACCTTATATATCGATCGCCTCACGCTACGTGCTGGCGAAAGCTGGGCTTTCGTCGGCAGTAACGGTAGCGGTAAATCGGCGCTGGCCAGAGCGCTGGCCGGCGAACTGACTCTACTCAACGGGCAGCGCGAAAGCACATTTCAGCGTACGACTCGCCTCTCCTTCGAACAGCTGCAGAAACTGGTCAGCGACGAGTGGCAACGCAACAACACCGATATGCTTAGCCCCGGCGAAGAAGACACCGGACGCACTACCGCAGAAATCATCGAAGATGAAAAACGCGACCCGGAACGCTGTGCCCGGCTGGCGGAGCAGTTTGGTATTAGCCACCTGCTGACGCGGCGCTTTAAATATCTGTCGACGGGCGAAACCCGCAAAACGCTCCTCTGTCAGGCGCTGATGAGCGATCCCGACCTGCTGATCCTCGACGAACCGTTTGATGGCCTGGATGTCGCTTCTCGCCAACAGTTGGCCGACCTGCTGGCCAGCCTGCATCAGGATGGCATCACCCTGGTACTGGTTCTCAACCGCTTTGATGAGATCCCGGAATTTATTGAATATGCCGGCGTGCTGGCGGATTGCACGCTGAGCGAAATCGGCGAGAAACAGGCCTTACTGCAACAGGCGCTGATTGCCCAACTGGCGCACAGCGAGAAGCTTACTGGCATGACGCTCCCGGAACCGGATGCTCCCGCCGCGCGGCACGACTTAGCGGAGAACGCTCCGCTTATCATTCTTAACGACGGCACGGTGTCGTATAACGATAAAGCGATCATTAATCAGCTAAGCTGGACGGTGAATCCCGGCGAACACTGGCAAATTGTCGGTCCCAACGGCGCGGGCAAATCCACATTGCTGAGCCTGATCACCGGCGACCATCCGCAGGGTTACAGCAACGACCTGACGCTGTTTGGCCGCCGCCGCGGCAGCGGCGAGACCATCTGGGATATCAAAAAACATATTGGCTATGTCAGTAGCAGCCTGCATCTGGAATACCGCGTCAGCACTAACGTGCGTAACGTGATCCTTTCCGGCTATTTTGATTCGATCGGCATTTATCAGGCGGTCTCTGATAAACAGCACAAGCTGGTTCAGCGCTGGCTGGATATTCTGGGCATTGATAAACGCACCGCCGACGCCCCGTTCCATAGTTTGTCGTGGGGACAGCAGCGGCTGGCGCTGATCGTTCGCGCGCTGGTTAAACACCCGACCTTACTGATACTCGATGAACCTTTACAGGGTTTAGATCCGCTGAATCGTCAACTGGTACGTCGTTTCGTTGATGTTTTGATTGGCGAAGGGGCCACGCAGCTGCTGTTTGTATCGCATCATGCCGAAGATGCCCCTGACTGCATTACCCACCGTCTGGAGTTTATTCGTAGTGGAGACGGTTACACTTACCACCTCGGCACGCTGGCAGAATAGCGCTATACAGGGGTCTGCGGATCCCTGTATTTTTTCAGAGAAATAACCAAAAATCACAACAACTAACTGTTTTATAAAAGATTATATAAAATCAGTCTTAATGCTGCACCAAGTGTAAACGATTCCACTATTTTAGCCTGTGTCACACTTTTGCCTTCTTTGGTATGCTATCTTCTTCTCACACGATAAGCCTATTGGAGCGAATCATGAAAGTACTGGTCACAGGTGGTAGCGGTTACATTGGAAGTCATACTTGCGTACAGCTGCTGCTGCAGGGACATGATGTGATTATTCTCGACAATCTCTGCAACAGTAAACGCAGCGTATTGCCGGTCATTGAACGTCTCGGCGGCAAGAAAGCCACCTTTGTCGAAGGCGATATTCGTAATGAAGCGCTGATGACGGAAATTCTGCACGATCACGCCATTGAAGCGGTGATCCATTTTGCCGGCCTGAAAGCCGTCGGCGAGTCCGTCGCCAAGCCGCTGGAATATTACGACAATAACGTCACCGGTACACTGAAATTAGTTTCCGCTATGCGCGCGGCTGGCGTTAAAAACTTTATTTTTAGCTCCTCCGCGACCGTCTACGGCGACCAGCCAAAGATCCCTTATGTTGAAAGTTTCCCGACCGGTACCCCGCAAAGCCCCTACGGTAAAAGCAAACTGATGGTTGAGCAGATCCTCGCCGACCTGCAGAAAGCCCAACCGGACTGGAGCATCGCGCTGCTGCGCTACTTCAACCCGGTCGGCGCGCATCCATCAGGCGATATGGGCGAAGATCCGCAGGGTATCCCGAACAACCTGATGCCGTATATCGCGCAGGTTGCCGTTGGCCGTCGCGAATCACTGGCGATTTTCGGTAACGACTACCCGACCGAAGACGGCACCGGCGTGCGCGACTACATCCACGTGATGGACCTCGCCGACGGCCACGTCGCCGCCATGGAAAAACTGGCGAATAAAGCCGGCGTGCATATCTACAACCTTGGCGCAGGCGTCGGCAGCAGCGTGCTGGACGTGGTCAACGCCTTCAGCAAAGCCTGCGGTAAACCGATTAATTATCACTTCGCGCCGCGCCGCGATGGCGATCTCCCAGCCTACTGGGCTGATGCCGCCAAAGCCGACCGCGAGCTGAACTGGCGCGTGACGCGCAACCTTGACGAAATGGCGCAGGACACCTGGCACTGGCAGTCCCGTCATCCGCAGGGTTATCCGGACTAATCGCCTAAAGGAAAGGCTCTAAGGAAATACCATGACGCAATTTAACCCCGTCGACCATCCGCACCGTCGTTATAACCCGTTAACCGGGCAGTGGATTCTGGTTTCACCGCATCGTGCCAAGCGCCCCTGGCAAGGGGCGCAGGAGACGCCGGCAAAACAAACGTTGCCCGCGCACGATGCGGATTGTTTCTTGTGCCCGGGTAATACCCGCGTCACCGGCGACACTAACCCGAATTACACCGGCACTTACGTGTTTACCAACGATTTTGCGGCATTGATGACCGATACGCCGGACGCCCCGGAGAGCGACGATCCGCTGATGCGCTGCCAAAGCGCGCGCGGCACCAGTCGGGTTATCTGCTTCTCGCCAGACCACAGCAAAACGCTGCCGGAACTGAGCATTGAAGCACTGGAAGGCGTGGTTAAAACGTGGCAAGAGCAGACCGCGGACCTTGGGAAAAGTTATCCCTGGGTCCAGGTCTTCGAAAATAAAGGGGCGGCGATGGGCTGCTCCAACCCGCACCCTCACGGCCAGGTTTGGGCCAACAGCTTCCTGCCTAATGAAGCGGAACGTGAAGACCGTCTGCAAAAAAAATATTTCGCTGAGCAGGGTTCACCGATGCTGGTGGATTATGTGCAACGCGAACTGGCCGACGGCAGCCGTACCGTTGTAGAAACCGAACACTGGCTGGCCGTGGTCCCCTATTGGGCAGCCTGGCCCTTTGAGACGCTGCTGCTACCAAAAGCGCATATTCAGCGCCTGACCGATTTAACCGCAGCCCAGCGCCACGACCTGGCGCTGGCGCTGAAAAAGCTGACCAGCCGTTACGACAACCTGTTCCAGACCTCCTTCCCCTACTCCATGGGCTGGCACGGCGCGCCGTTTAATAACGAAGATAATCAACACTGGCAGCTGCACGCTCACTTTTACCCGCCGCTGTTGCGCTCCGCCACGGTGCGCAAATTTATGGTCGGTTACGAAATGCTAGCCGAAACCCAGCGCGATCTCACGGCGGAACAAGCCGCCGAAAAGTTACGTGCCGTTAGCGATATCCATTTTCGTGAATCAGGAGTTGAACAATGAGTCTGAAAGAGAACACCCAGGCGCTGTTTGCTGAACAGTTTGGCTACCCTGCCAGTCACGTCATTCAGGCGCCGGGCCGCGTCAACCTGATTGGCGAACATACCGATTACAACGATGGTTTCGTGCTGCCGTGCGCCATTGACTATCAAACCGTAGTCAGCTGCGCGCCGCGTTCCGACCGTATCGTGCGGGTCATTGCCGCCGATTATGACAACCAGCGCGACGAGTTTTCCCTCGATGCGCCCATCGTTAGCCACGACACCCAACAGTGGTCAAACTACGTCCGCGGCGTGGTCAAACATCTGCAAAAGCGCAATAGCCACTTCGGCGGCGCCGATCTGGTCATCAGCGGCAACGTACCGCAGGGCGCGGGGTTAAGCTCCTCGGCGTCGCTGGAAGTCGCCGTCGGCACCGTGTTCCAGCAGCTGTATCATCTGCCGCTCGACGGCGCGCAAATCGCCCTTAACGGCCAGGAAGCGGAAAACCAGTTCGTCGGCTGTAATTGCGGCATTATGGACCAGCTTATTTCGGCGCTGGGTAAAAAAGATCATGCGCTGCTGATCGACTGCCGTACCCTTGGCACCAAAGCGGTGTCGATGCCGAAAGGCGTCGCGGTGGTGATTATCAACAGCAACTTTAAACGCACGCTGGTCGGCAGCGAATACAACACCCGCCGCGAACAGTGTGAAACCGGCGCGCGTTTCTTCCAGCAGCCCGCTCTACGTGACGTTGAGCTTGCGCAGTTTAATGCCGTGGCCCACGAGCTGGACCCGATTGTGGCGAAACGCGTGCGTCATGTATTAACCGAAAACGCTCGTACCGTTGAAGCGGCGAAGGCGCTGGCAAACGGCGACCTGCAGCGTATGGGCGAACTGATGGCGGAGTCTCACGCTTCCATGCGCGATGATTTTGAAATCACCGTACCGCAAATTGATACGCTGGTTGAGATTGTCAAAGAGGTTATCGGCGACAAGGGCGGCGTGCGGATGACCGGCGGCGGCTTTGGCGGCTGTATCGTTGCCCTGATGCCGGAAGCATTGGTTGAAAAAGTACAGCAGGCGGTAGCCGCTCAGTATGAAGCGAAAACCGGCATTAAAGAGACTTTTTACGTCTGCAAACCATCCCAGGGAGCCGGCCAATGCTAACGCCAACCCGCGAACTCGCGCCCGACGGACAGCCGTGGAACGTGATAACGCTGCGTAATAACGCCGGGATGACCGTAACGGTGATGGACTGGGGCGCGACGCTACTCTCCGCGCAAGTGCCCCTTGCCGATGGCAGCCTGCGCGAAGCGTTACTTGGCTGCGCCACGCCGCAGCAATATCGCCAGCAGGCGGCATTTCTGGGCGCGTCCGTCGGCCGCTACGCTAACCGTATCGCCAACAGCCGCTTCACGCTCGATGGCGAAATCGTGAATTTAACCCCGTCGAACGAGGCCGGCCACCAGCTCCACGGCGGGCCGGACGGCTTCGACAAGCGCCGCTGGCAAATTGTCAGCCACGACGACAGCCAGGCGCTATTTGCGCTCGACTCCGCCGATGGCGATCAGGGCTTCCCGGGCCATCTGCAGGCAACCGCGCGCTATCGCCTGACTGACGATAATCGTATCGCCATTGAGTACCGCGCCACCGTTGATAAGCCCTGCCCGGTCAATATGACTAACCATGTCTATTTTAATCTCGACGGCGTGCAGGGCGATGTGCGCCACCACCGCCTGCAGATCTTCGCCGATCGGTATCTGCCGGTAGAGAGCGACGGTATTCCGTATGGCGATTTGCGCGACGTGGAGTACACCAGTTTTGATTTCCGCGCGCCAAAAGTGCTTGCCGGAGAGTTTCTTGCCGATGCTGACCAGCAAAAAGTGAAAGGTTACGATCACGCCTTTCTGCTGCAGGCCAAAGGCGACGCCCGCCAGCCGGCGGCGCATGTCTGGTCGCAGGATGAAAAGCTACAGCTGACGGTGTATACCTCGGCCCCGGCGCTGCAGTTTTATTCCGGTAACTATCTCGGCGGCACGCCATCGCGCGGCAGTCAACCTTACGGCGACTGGCAAGGGCTGGCGCTGGAGAGCGAGTTCCTGCCGGACTCCCCCAATCATCCGCATTGGCCGCAGCCAGATTGCGTATTACGACCCGGCGCCGAGTACGTTAGCCTGACGGAATATCAGTTGATCGCCAGATAACGCCATAACCCTCCCTGCGGAGGGTTTTTTTTCGCCTTTTTGCTGTAATTTGCACCGCTAAAAGACAAAAAGCTAACCTGTGTTTTACAAGCATCTTACACTGCGTCACTATTTTCGCTATGGTTAGGGATAAGCATTGCCGTGAGGTAAATCACGGCAATATAATGAGAATAGTTATCAATCAATAAACACATACACCACAGTAGTCGGGTTGCGTGTAGGAGGAGTAAGAGAATGGCTGTAACTAAGCTGGTACTAGTCCGTCACGGCGAGAGCCAATGGAACAACGAAAACCGTTTCACCGGTTGGTACGACGTTGACCTGTCTGAAAAAGGCGTTAGCGAAGCGAAAGCGGCGGGTAAACTGCTGAAGGAAGAAGGCTTCAGCTTTGATTTTGCTTATACCTCCGTGCTGAAACGTGCCATCCACACCCTGTGGAACGTGCTGGACGAACTGGATCAGGCCTGGCTGCCGGTTGAGAAATCCTGGAAACTGAACGAACGTCATTACGGCGCGCTGCAGGGCCTGAACAAAGCGGAGACCGCTGAGAAGTATGGCGACGAGCAGGTTAAACAGTGGCGTCGCGGCTTTGCCGTCACCCCGCCGGAACTGACCAAAGATGACGAACGTTATCCGGGCCACGATCCGCGTTACGCGAAGCTGACCGATGCGGAACTGCCGACCACCGAGAGCCTGGCGCTGACCATCGACCGCGTCGTACCTTACTGGAACGAAACTATTCTGCCGCGCCTGAAAAGCGGCGAGCGCGTCATTATCGCCGCTCACGGTAACTCCCTGCGTGCGCTGGTGAAATACCTCGACAACATGGGCGAAGACGAAATCCTCGAACTGAACATCCCGACCGGCGTACCGCTGGTGTATGAGTTCGATGAAAACTTCAAGCCGATCAAACACTACTACCTGGGCAATGCTGACGAAATCGCTGCGAAGGCCGCGGCCGTCGCCAACCAGGGTAAAGCGAAGTAATACGCAACTGAATTATTTCGGCAACAAAAAAGCGTGGAATTTTCCACGCTTTTTTATTTTTAGCTATCGCTGGCGCAACGCGAAGGCAGCCAGCGATGGTAAAGCACAGGCTAGCCGCGGCGCGCTTTAACCGCATCCGCCAGCTGGCGCAGGATGGTCTCGGTATCTTCCCAGCCGATGCAGGCGTCGGTCACGCTCTTGCCGTAGGTCAGCGGTTCGCCGCTTTCCAGGCTCTGATTGCCTTCCACCAGGTGGCTTTCAATCATCACGCCCATAATCGCGTTTTCACCGCCGGCAATCTGCTGGCACACGTCGGCGCCGACTTCCATCTGCTTTTTAAACTGCTTGCTGGAGTTAGCGTGGCTGAAGTCGATCATGATTTGCGCCGGCAGACCGGCTTTTGCCAGACCCACTTTCACTTCGGCAACGTGCTGAGCGCTATAGTTCGGCTCTTTACCGCCGCGCAGAATGATATGGCAATCGCTGTTGCCGCTGGTGTTCACAATAGCGGAATGGCCCCACTTCGTTACCGATAAGAAACAGTGCGGCGCGCCAGCTGCGTTGATCGCATCGATAGCGACCTTGATGGTGCCATCGGTGCCATTTTTGAAGCCAACCGGGCACGAGAGGCCGGAAGAGAGTTCACGGTGCACCTGGGATTCAGTGGTACGCGCGCCGATTGCGCCCCAGCTCATCAGGTCCGCCACATATTGCGGGGTGATCATATCAAGGAACTCGCCCGCCGCAGGCAAACCGCTGTCGTTGATTTCCAGCAGCAGCTTACGCGCGATACGCAGCCCGTCGTTGATGCGGAAGCTGTTATCCATATGCGGATCGTTAATTAGCCCCTTCCAACCGACGGTGGTGCGCGGTTTTTCAAAATAGACGCGCATAACGATTTCCAACTCGCCTTTGAGCGCTTCACGCAGCGTCAGCAGGCGGCTGGCGTACTCTTTCGCCGCGGCAGGGTCGTGAATAGAGCACGGACCAATTACCACCAGCAGACGATCGTCGTTGCCTTTGAGGATGTTGTGGATCGCTTTGCGAGCATGTGCAACGGTATTGGCAGCATTTTCGGTAGCGGGGAATTTTTCCAGGAGCGCAACGGGAGGTAATAATTCGTTGATCTCTTTAATGCGTAAATCGTCGTTCTGATAATTCATCTTCTTTCCAGGCGTTGCCATACTTATACAATGAAATGCAATCCTTCCAATCTATCTCTTCGGTCAAAAAGTGTAAACGTGATTTTACACTGACGATGGAATAATCCTGGAATTAGGGAAAAATACGCCATAAAGTAGCGAAATCCCGCCAGCCAACTACAATTTTTAACTGCAACATCCAATTAAATGTTTATTTTCAGTATTATATTTTAAATCCTCACGCTAAGGCGGAGTGTTAAACCATAGCACCGCAGATCCCTGGCACATCTCTGTTGGCCGCGTTTAGCCAACAAATCGACTAAGCAGGAGTATCCGATGAATATGAATAAACTCACAGCCCTACTTATCACCGCCACCTTAAGCTTAGCCAGCGGCGCCGCACTGGCCGCCGATAGCGGCGCGCAATCGAACAACGGCCAGGCCAATTCCGCCGCTGATGCCGGACAGGTTGCGCCCGATGCCCGTGAAAACGTGGCGCCTAATAATGTCGATAACGACAAAATTAACTCCGGTGGCACCATGCTTCACCCTGATGGTTCGACGATGAATCATGACGGAATGTCGAGCGACGAGGTCCATAAAAACAGCATGTGCAAAGATGGACGCTGTCCGGATACGGATAAAAAAATGGAAAGCGGCAATGGTATGAACCACGATGCCAGCAAAACGGATGGCACTACGCAGTAATTGAAACGGGTAAGAAAAGGGATCGAGGTGACCAACGTTCACCTCGATCCCTTTGTTCGCTGAATTTCGGTAAGATGTCATAGTGTAATAATGATAACTATTAAAGGATGACATCATGGCGCATGCACATTCACCGACCCCTGCTGGCGAAAACAGTAACGCCAACCGGCTGCTTTGGGCTTTTATCGTAACCGCCGGTTTTATGATTATTGAGGCCATCGGCGGCGTCATTTCCGGTTCGCTGGCCCTGCTGGCCGATGCCGGACATATGCTCACCGACTCCGCCGCCCTCCTGTTCGCTCTGCTGGCGGTACGCTTCGCCAGCCGGCCGCCAAATAGCCGCCACACCTTTGGCTGGCTGCGTTTAACCACTCTCGCCGCCTTCGTCAACGCCATCGCCCTGGTAGTCATTACCATTTTCATCTTCTGGGAAGCGGTACAGCGTTTTAACCATCCGCAGCCTGTCGCGGGAAAAACCATGATGGTTATCGCCGTCGCCGGACTGTTGGCCAATATTCTCGCCTTCTGGATCCTGCACCGCGGCAGCGCCGAAAGTAATCTTAACGTTCGCGCGGCGGCGCTACATGTACTGGGCGATTTGTTGGGTTCCGTCGGCGCCATCGTGGCCGCTATCGTGATTCTGATGACCGGCTGGACGCCGATTGACCCGATCCTCTCGGTGCTGGTGTCGTGTTTAGTGCTGCGTAGCGCCTGGCGGCTGCTGCAGGAGAGTATGAATGAGCTGCTGGAAGGGGCGCCGCGCTCGCTGGATGTCGAAGCATTAGGCCGCGATCTACGCCGCTCGATACCTGAAGTCCGCGACGTTCACCACGTTCACGTCTGGCTGGTAGGGGAAAAACCGGTGATGACGCTACATGTACAGGTCGTGCCGCCACACGATCATGATGCGCTACTTGATAGCATCCAGCATTTTATTGAGCATAAATATGAAATTGAGCATGTGACGGTACAGATGGAGTATCGCCCCTGCAGCGGCCCGGAATGCCACCTGAATCTGGCGCATTCCGGACATGAGCATCATCATCACCATTAACGTGAAAGCGCGTGAGAACCTCGCTCACGCGCGCTGTTAATCCACATCCGGCTGCCGTTCAGGGCAATGAACGTGAGCAGCAAATACTCCAGCGACATCGCGTACACGCCCTGCAGAGCGAAAATCACCACGCTGATGACGTTGATGATCACCCACAGCAGCCAGTTCTCCACGTATTTACGCGTCATCAACACCATCGCAGCAATCGACAGCACCATCATGCAGGAATCCCAGAATGGGAAAGCATCGGGTTCCAGCGTCGGCATCGCCACCTGTAGCCCGAGCATTTGCATCAGGTTGACGGCGATGCGGGTCAGGAAGGCAAATACCGGGTTAATAAACACCGTCATCAGGCCGATAGCCACTACGCAGCCTGCCAGCCAGGCCAGCGCTTTTGGCAGCGGCAGCCAGCGAATTTTCAGTTCCGCTTCGTTATCGCTGGTCTGCCTTGACCACGCGTACCAGCCGTAAACGTTCGCCGCGAAGAAAAACAGCTGCAGCAGCAGGCTGGCGTACAGCTGGATCTGGAAGAAGATGATCGCAAAAAGCGTTACGTTCACCAGGCCGAAGGCATAGTTGCTGATTTTTTCCAGGCTCGCCAGCCAGATGCACAGCAGGCCGGCGATGGTCCCCACCGCCTCAATCCACGACAGATCGTAGCCGCCGGCGCCGATCGGTATATGCACTAAAATATTCTGCGTACTGAAAAAATCCATTTTATCCCCTAAGCGTAACGCGACGCGGTAATGAGTTATCCCCGTAGTGTAGCCGCAAATTCCAGCATACGGTTAAGCGGAATTAATGCCCCGGCACGCAGTTTGGCGTCGACGTGAATTTCGTGTTCAATGCCGCCCTGCTCTAACCCTTGCGCTATCGCTTTCAGGCCGTTCATCGCCATCCATGGACAATGGGCGCAGCTGCGACAGGTTGCGCCCTCACCTGCCGTAGGCGCTTCCAGCAGCTCTTTTTCCGGTACCGCCTGCTGCATTTTATAGAAGATCCCGCGATCGGTAGCCACGATAAGCTGGCGCTGCGGCAGGCTTTTCGCCGCGGCAATTAATTGGCTGGTTGATCCTACCGCATCCGCCATGTCGACAATCGCCTGCGGTGATTCCGGATGCACCAGGATCGCCGCATCGGGGTAGAGCCCCTTCATGCGCGCCAGCGCCTGGGTTTTGAATTCATCATGGACGATGCAGGCGCCCTGCCAGCACAACACGTCGGCCCCGGTCTGGCGCTGTACATAGCGACCAAGATGGCGGTCCGGCGCCCAAAGTATCTTTTGTCCGAGGCTATCGAGATGTTCAATCAATTCCACCGCGATGCTGGAGGTCACCACCCAGTCGGCGCGCGCTTTTACCGCCGCCGACGTATTGGCATAGACCACCACGGTGCGATCCGGGTGAGCATCGCAAAACGCATTAAAGTCATCAATGGGACAGCCGAGATCCAGCGAGCACTCCGCATTCAGCGTCGGCATAAGGATGGTCTTTTCCGGACTAAGAATTTTGGCCGTTTCGCCCATAAAACGCACTCCGGCAACCAGCAGCGTGGAGGCCGGGTGACGCGCGCCAAAACGCGCCATTTCCAGCGAGTCGGCAATACAGCCGCCGGTCTCTTCGGCCAGTTGCTGAATTTCGGGATCGGTGTAGTAATGCGCCACCATCACGGCGTCGCGCTCACGCAGCAGGCGTTTAATTTTCTCGCGGTAAAACGCTTTTTCGTCACGGTTCAACGGTTGTGGTTTTGGCGGGAAAGGATAAATCGCCGTTTCAGGATCAAACATTACGCTCATCATGCAATCTCGTTTTACTGGCTTAACTTTGAAACCGTAAATATCGCTATGTATCGCCATAATACGGTTACTATGTTTTATATGCTAAACAAGATAGCCGATCGCAAGCGAAATGTCGTGATGAATTTTGTATTCCCCGGGGACGATGCTGCGCATCTTCCCGGGCTACCGGTTCGTGCCTTATTTAGCCACGGTAAGCGTGGTGCGAACATGGAGTTGATTGTGGAGAATGACGCATAGCAAAAAGGCGCCTTTAGGGCGCCTTTTTACATTGGTGGGTCGTGCAGGATGACTCGGCTTCGCCTCGCCCTACGGGCCGTTGCTGACGCAACGTTATCCTTCACGTTCAACATCAAAGTTCAATGTTGAATGGTGGGTCGTGCAGGATTCGAACCTGCGACCAATTGATTAAAAGTCAACTGCTCTACCAACTGAGCTAACGACCCCTTGCGGGATTTTACTGCTGTAATCATTCAGGATGGTGGGTCGTGCAGGATGACTCGGCTTTGCCTCGCCCTACGGGCCGTTGCTATCGCAACGTTATCCTTCACGTTCTACCAGAAACCACCGTTAAAGATTGGTGGGTCGTGCAGGATTCGAACCTGCGACCAATTGATTAAAAGTCAACTGCTCTACCAACTGAGCTAACGACCCTAAGGGTGTTACCTGAAAGATTTTGTACTCGGCACCATCATTTTAGATGGTGGGTCGTGCAGGATTCGAACCTGCGACCAATTGATTAAAAGTCAACTGCTCTACCAACTGAGCTAACGACCCGAGTGGTGGGTGATGACGGGATCGAACCGCCGACCCCCTCCTTGTAAGGGAGGTGCTCTCCCAGCTGAGCTAATCACCCGAAACTGCGCTGGATACTACCGATACTGCTTCCACCGACCCCATCATTAAGATGGTGGGTCGTGCAGGATGACTCGCTTCGCTCGCCCTACGGGCCGTTGCTGAAGCAACGTTATCCTTCACGTTTAACATCGAAGTTCGATGCTAAAGATGGTGGGTCGTGCAGGATTCGAACCTGCGACCAATTGATTAAAAGTCAACTGCTCTACCAACTGAGCTAACGACCCGGTGGTGGGTGATGACGGGATCGAACCGCCGACCCCCTCCTTGTAAGGGAGGTGCTCTCCCAGCTGAGCTAATCACCCGATACTGCGCTGGATACTTCTACTAAGTGGTGGGTCGTGCAGGATGACTCGGCTTTGCCTCGCCCTACGGGCCGTTGCTGACGCAACGTTATCCTTCACGTTTTACTATCGCGTTCCACCAGAACGATTGGTGGGTCGTGCAGGATTCGAACCTGCGACCAATTGATTAAAAGTCAACTGCTCTACCAACTGAGCTAACGACCCACTCTGGCGTCGCTTTGGGCTTGTTCGATATCCCTTGGCAACGGCGGCATATATTACTGATTTCAGATTTCAGCGCAACTAAAATTTCGATAAAGATCACTTAACTGCTTGGGATTCGCGCGACAAGACCAGAAATAACGCGATTTCTGGTCATGCCATAATCAACCCAGGGCGTTAAGACGTTTTTGCGCTTGTTTCGCACCATCGGTGCCAGGGAATTTGCTGACCACCTGCTGGTAAACCGCTTTCGCTTTCGCGGTGTCGCCTTTGTCCTGCATGATGACGCCGACTTTAAACATCGCATCCGGCGCTTTCGGGGATTTCGGATAGTTTTTCACCACCGAGGCAAAATAGTATGCCGCATCGTCTTTTTTCCCCTTATTGTAGTTCAACTGTCCGAGCCAGTAGTTGGCGTTCGGTTGATAAGTTGAATCCGGGTACTTCTTGACGAAGTTCTGAAACGCGACCATCGCGTCATCCTGGCGGGACGAATCTTTTACCAGCGCAATAGCCGCGTTGTAATCGGTGTTGGCATCCCCGGTCATCGCTGGCGCCCCAGAGGCCGCTGGCGCTGTACTGGCGGTAGCCGAACTCTGATCGCCGGAAGATGACTGAGCCTGCGCCTGCGCGCCTGCTGCCGCTGCTCCGCCACCGCTCGTCAGTCCGTCGATCTGTTGCAGAATCTGCTTCTGGCGTTCGACAATCTGATTGAGCTGATACTGATTTTCCTGAATCTGACCGCGCAGGGAATCAATATCGCTTTGGTTATCGGAGAGCTGTTGCTGGAGTTGGGTTAAAAGCTGGCTGTGAGCATTGGAAATACGCTCAAGTTGAGTGACGCGGTCTTCGACCGAGCCTGAGCCGACACTACTGATTGGCGCCTGAGCAAAAGCGGCCCAGGGGGCCGCTATGCCAACCAGTAACGACAGACTCAATAAATGATGTCTGAAGTTACTGCTCATGCAATTCTCTTAGTAAACCAGTACGGCGCGACGGTTTTTGGCATATGCCGCTTCGTCATGACCCAGTACTGCAGGTTTTTCTTTACCGTAAGAAACGATGGAAATCTGGTCAGCAGAAACACCTTTGCCCTGCAGATACATCTTAACGGCGTTAGCACGACGCTCACCCAGAGCGATGTTGTATTCCGGAGTACCGCGCTCATCCGCGTGACCTTCTACGGTCACTTTGTAGGACGGGTTGCTACGCAGGAAGTTAGCGTGCGCATCCAGCATTGCAGCGAAGTCAGAACGGATATCGTACTTGTCCAGATCGAAGTAAACGATGTTGTTCTGCTGCAGCTGCTGCATCTGCAGACGCGCTTGCTCTTCGGAAGACATGTTGCCGCCGTTACCGTTAGCGTCCATACCAGTGCCGGCACCCAGCATGCCTTCACCGCTCTGGTCGTTGCTGGCGTTCTTGTTGGAAGAACACGCCGCGATTGCCATAACCGGCAGAGCGATCATCAGCCCTTTCAGCACTTTGTTCAGTTGCATTTCTTTGATTCCTTTAATAATCAATTATTTATTATCACAGATACGGCGACCAGGCAGGGAATTTTACCTGTCCATCAGTTGCCGGAAGACGCGCTTTGAAACGCCCATCTGTAGAAACCAGATTCAGCACGGATCCCATCCCCTGAGAAGAGCTGTAGATTACCATAGTGCCGTTAGGTGCCAGACTTGGCGTTTCATCTAAAAACGTTGATGACAGAACCTGTACACCACCCGCTTCCAGATCTTGCTTAGCAATGTGTTGCTGACCGTTGGCCGAGCTTACCATTACCATAATTTTACCATCAGCGCTGACGTCAGCATCCTGGTTCTGCGAACCTTCCCAGGTAATACGCTGCGGCGTACCGCCGTTGATGTTGACTTTATACACCTGAGGACGGCCAGCCTGGTCGGAAGTAAACGCCAGGTTCTGGCTATCCGGGAACCAGCTCGGTTCGGTGTTATTGCTGCGACCGTTAGTCACCTGACGAATCTGGCCGGATCCGAGGTCCATCACGTACAGGTTCAGGCTACCGGTTTTCGACAGTGCGAATGCCAGTTTGCTGCCATCCGGCGAGAAGGCCGGCGCGCCGTTGTGCTGCGGGAAGGAGGCAATCTGACGGACTGCGCCATTCGCCAGCGTCTGGACTACCAGCGCGGAACGGCCGCTTTCGAAGGTCACATAGGCCAGTTTAGAACCGTCCGGAGACCATGCCGGCGACATCAGCGGCTGCGATGAACGGTGAACCAGGAACTGGTTGTAGCCATCGTAGTCAGAGACGCGCAGCTCATACGGGAACTGGCCGCCGTTGGTGCGAACCACGTAAGCGATACGGGTACGGAAAGCGCCTTTAATCCCGGTCAGCTTTTCGAATACCGCGTCGCTGGCGGTATGTCCGGCATAACGCAGGTACTGCTTGGTCACTTTGAAAGAGCCTTGCGACAGGATGGTACCCGGCGCACCGCCGGTATCCACCAGCTGATAGGCAACCTGGTAAGAACCGTCAGGGTTTGGCGTCACCTGGCCTACGACCACGGCGTCAACGCCCAGCGCGGACCATGCCGCAGGCTGCACTTCCTGAGCGCTACCCGGCTGCTGAGGCAGGCGCGAGCGATCCAGCGGATTAAACTTGCCGCTATTGCGCAGGTCAGCCGCTACCACGCCGCCAATATCTTCAGGCGCAGCGCCCGGGCCAGCCCACTGGAATGGCACCACGCCGATGGGGCGCGCCGAGTCCACCCCTTGGGTGATCTCGATGCGTACTTCTGCGTGCAGCACCGCCGCCCACAGCATCAAAAAACCAAATGCTACTCGTAATGCCTGCTTCATCATATCTCCCTTATCCGGGCGGAAAGCCCACGATAATTTAGCAGAATGTTAACAAACCCAAATACACAAAACTACCAAAACCCTGTGACTACCATAGATTGTTTTTCCCCGCTTGCACGGGGAATTTTCTACTTATGGTTTAAAGTCCAGTGGCGCATTTTTGAATGTTTCATAAATAGCCTGTGACGGCGGTTTAGGGAACTTCGTCATCCGGTTTGTCGCCGCCAGCATTTGCTGACAGAACGCCGGATCGCCGCCTTCAGATTTCACACTCAACAATGTTCCATCCTGAGCCAGGTTCACACGCAAAGTACAGGTTTTGCCCTTATAGGTATCCCAGTCATAGAGATGGCCTCTAATGGCATTCTGAACCAGTTGACTATAGTTGTTAATCTCAGCCTGAGATGCTCCACCCTGCCCCTGCTTACTTCCTTTAGCAGGAGAAGAGCCCCCAGCGCTACCGCTGGTGTTACCTTTCGGCGCATTCTTACCTGAACTCAGATCGCCGAGCAGATCGTCAACCCCGCTTGCTTCTTTAGCAGCAGCAGCTTTCTTGGCCGCGGCGGCCTTCGCGGCTGCGGCTTTGGCCGCTTTATCAGCCGCCGCTTTTTCTGCGGCGGCTGCTTTGGCGGCAGCGGCTTTTTCGGCAGCTGCGGCTTTTTCAGCAGCGGCCTTCTCGGCTGCAGCTTTTTCCGCGGCAGCTTTCTGGGCAGCGGCTTTTTCAGCGGCGGCCTTTTCTGCCGCAGCCTGTTTCGCCGCTTCCTGCTGAGCTTTCTTCTCGGCCTGCTGCTGCGCTTTCTTCTCTGCATCCTGCTGAGCTTTTTTCGCCGCTTCCGCTTCGGCTTTCTTCTGCGCATCCGCGGCGGCTTTCGCCGCTTCGGCTTCCGCCTGCTTCTTGGCGTCGGCAGCCGCTTTAGCAGCCGCCTTAGCGGCAGCCGCTTCCGCGACTTTCGCCTGAGCATCGGCCTTCGCTTTGGCATCGGCGGCGGCTTTGGCGGCAGCTTCCTGCGCCTCTTTCGCCTGGGCATCCGCTTTCGCTTTTGCCGCGGCGGCAGCCTTAGCTGCAGCCTCTTCAGCCTGTTTCTGCTGTTCTTTCGCTTCTTTCGCCGCTTCCTGCGCCTGCAGACGTTCTTGTTCCATTTGCTTCAGGCGTTCCTGCTCGGCGGCCTGTTTTTCCCGCAGCTCTTCAGCCTGCTGCTGAGCCTGCTTTTCTCGCTGCTCGGCCGCGCGACGCGCGCTGGACTGCTGCTGTTGCTGGCGGTTGTAGTTGTTGACTACCGCGCCAGGATCGACCATCACCGCATCAATGGACGAACCTCCGCCGCCGCCGGCAGAAGCATCCAGATGCTCATCGAACGAACTCCAGATCAGTAGCGCAATCAGAATGATGTGCAGCACCACTGAAACTATGATCGCTCGTTTAAGCTTATCGTTTTGTTCGGTTGCCTTTGACACTATCGGTTCCCAAAAACTGTTCGCCTGTTGCCGCTTAAAAGCAGCGGCGGAATGCTATCGATATCCACCGCCGCTCGCTTCGCGGGCCGATTAAATAGGCTTGGTCATTAAGCCAACCGATTTAACCCCTGCGCTATGCAACAGGTTAAGCGCTTTAATAATTTCATCGTAAGGCACATCTTTCGCGCCGCCGATAAGGAACACCGTCTTCTCATTCGCTTCGAGTCGGCGCTTCGCTTCAGCAATGACCTGCTCCGGCGGCAGTTGGGACAACGTTTCCTGACCGACTTTCACGCTGTACTGCCCTACTCCGGAGACTTCAACGATAACCGGTGGTTCATCGTTGCTTTTCACCGCTTGCGACTCCGTGGCGTCCGGCAGATCGACTTCCACGCTCTGCGTAATGATCGGCGCTGTCGCCATGAAGATCAGCAACAGCACCAACAGGACATCCAGCAGCGGAACGATGTTAATCTCGGACTTCAGTTCGCGACGTCCGCGTCCACGTGCTCTGGCCATGGCTTACCCCTTATTGCTTTCGCTGCTGGTAAACGCCTGACGGTGCAGAATGGCGGTGAACTCTTCCATAAAGTTGTCGTAGTTCAGTTCAAGTTTGTTCACGCGCTGGTTCAAACGGTTGTAGGCCATAACCGCCGGGATGGCGGCGAAAAGACCGATTGCCGTGGCGATCAGCGCTTCCGCGATCCCCGGCGCAACCATCTGCAGCGTCGCCTGCTTCACCGCGCCGAGGGCGATAAAGGCGTGCATGATCCCCCAGACGGTACCGAACAGGCCAATATACGGACTGATGGAACCCACGGTGCCAAGGAACGGAATATGCGTTTCCAGCGTTTCCAGTTCGCGGTTCATCGAGATACGCATCGCGCGCGATGCCCCTTCGACAATCGCTTCCGGCGCATGGCTGTTGGCGCGATGCAGACGCGCGAACTCTTTAAAGCCGCTGTAAAAAATCTGCTCGGAACCGGCGAGGCTATCGCGACGGCCCTGGCTCTCCTGGTACAGGCGAGACAGTTCAATGCCGGACCAGAACTTATCTTCAAACGCTTCGGCTTCGCGGCTGGCGGAATTGAGGATACGCGTTCTCTGAATAATAATAGCCCAGGAAGCGATAGAAAAACCAATCAAAATCAACATGATAAGTTTAACCAGAAGGCTCGCCTTCAGGAACAAATCAAGGATATTCATGTCAGTCACTGCTTAAACTCCGCGACAATAGACTTGGGAAGCGCACGAGGCTTCATTAAGAGTGGATCAACGCACACAATGAGAACTTCAGCTTCGTTCAAAACTGTATTCTCGGCGTTGACGATTCGCTGCGTGAAAACCAAAGAGGTGCCTCGCATCGAGGTAATTTCCGTCTGGATTTCGAGCATGTCGTCGAGTCTGGCGGGCGCAAAATACTCCAGCGTCATTTTGCGAACGACAAAGGCAACTCGTTCAGCCAACAGAACCTGCTGACTGAAGTGATGGTGGCGCAGCATCTCTGTGCGTGCTCTTTCATAAAAAGCGACGTAACTGGCGTGGTAAACCACACCACCGGCATCGGTATCTTCGTAGTAGACCCGGACCGGCCATCGAAACAGCGTTGTATTCACTTTACATCCCGGTAATGCAAAAAAAGAGTAGTGCTTTCAAACTTCGCTACTATACGCGCGGGAATCGTGGTTTGGAATGGGAGAAAGTAAACGGCGAGTAAATTTTTATGGGCTTATGCAAGCCCATGCGGTTAACAGACTTCTCTTATACTCTTATCTTTCAAAAGAAGAAAAAGATCAGGCCTGCAAAGAGAACGATATCAGCGATAAGCGGACAAAAAATCCCCTGCCAGTGCACGGCCTTCGGACGAAAGCCCACCCCGTGAATGACGCCGGCGCACACCGCCCACATCAGCAAGAAACCATGCCAGATTTCAAGCCCACTGGTCTTCGCCGCAAAGCGCGACGGATCCCAGAAGATGCAGCCTGCCAGCAGCAGCGCCATTAATAAGGAAAGCGCCCTTAACGGGCGCTTGTCCATCATCGCGTAAAGGGTCGCGATAATTTTCATCAATGCTCTTCTTTACCTGCTTTGGTTGCTTCCACGTGCTCAAGCGCCAGCGCGGTAATCACCCCAAAGGCACAGGCAAGCAGCGTTCCCAAAATCCATGCGAAGTACCACATATATAGCTCCTTACCTTAGTACAGCGAGTGGGTGTTCTTTTCGATGTCTTCGCGGGTAATGCGGCCAAACATCTTCCAGTAACACCAGGTGGTGTAGCCGAGGATAATCGGCACAAACACGATAGCCACGTAGGTCATCACATTCAGCGTCAGCTGGCTGGAGGTTGCATCCCACATCGTCAGGCTCGCATTCAGCATCGTGCTGGACGGCATGATGAACGGGAACATCGCGATACCCGCGGTCAGGATGATGCAGGCCAGCGTCAGCGAGGAGAACAGGAACGCCATGGCGCCTTTATCTGCTTTTGTTGACGCGACGGTCAGCAGCGGCAGCACCACGCCCAGGGCAGGAATGGCCCACAGCGCTGGCATGTTGTTAAAGTTCACCATCCACGCGCCGGCTTCACGCGCCACTTCTTTGGTCAGCGGGTTAGACGGGCCGGTATGATCCAGCACCGATTTCACCACGTAGCCGTCGATGCCGTAGTAGACCCAAACGCCCGCCAGCGCGAAGCAGACCAACGTCACCAGCGCCGCCACCGTGGAGACGGTGCGGGTGCGCAGGTGCAGTTCGCCTACGGTACGCATCTGCAGGTAGGTCGCGCCCTGCGTCAGGATCATCGCCACACTGACGATACCGGCCAGCAGACCAAACGGGTTCAGTAGCTGGAAGAAGTTGCCGGTGTAGTACAGACGCAGATACTCATCGATATGGAACGGTACACCCTGCAGCAGGTTGCCGAAAGCCACGCCGATTACCAGCGGCGGCACAAAGCTCCCCACGAAGATGCCCCAGTCCCACATGTTACGCCAGCGGGTATCTTCAATCTTAGAACGGTAGTCAAAGCCCACCGGACGGAAGAATAAAGATGCCAGCACCAGAATCATCGCCACATAGAAGCCGGAGAACGCGGCGGCGTACACCATCGGCCAGGCAGCAAACAGCGCGCCGCCGGCGGTGATGAGCCACACCTGGTTTCCGTCCCAGTGCGGGGCGATGGAGTTGATCATGATTCGACGCTCGGTGTCATTACGACCGAGGAAACGGGTGAGCATGCCCACCCCCATGTCGAAACCGTCGGCGACGGCGAAGCCAATCAGCAGAACGCCGATCAGTAGCCACCAGATTAAACGCAATACTTCATAATCGATCATTTGACGACTCCTGTCTTAGCGTGCCGACTGAATAGCCGCGGAGGACTGTTCAAAGTGATAGCGACCCGTTTTCAGGCTGCTCGGTCCTTTGCGGGCAAACTTGAACATGAGGAACAGTTCAGCCACCAGGAACAGCGTATACAGACCGCAGATCAGCAACATCGAGAAGATCAGATCGCCCGCGGTCAGCGACGAGTTCGCCACCGCGGTTGGCAGCACTTCACCAATCGCCCACGGCTGACGGCCATACTCGGCAACAAACCAGCCCGCTTCAACGGCAATCCACGGCAGCGGCAGGCCGAAGAACGCGGCGCGCAGCAGCCATTTTTTCTCGCCAATACGGTTGCGAATCACGGTCCAGAAAGAGGCGCCGATAATCAACAGCATCAGTACGCCGCACGCCACCATGATACGGAAGGCGAAGTACAGCGGCGCTACGCTCGGAATAGAGTCTTTGGTCGCTTTGGCGATCTGCTCTTCCGTGGCGTCAGCGACGTTCGGGGTATAGCGCTTGAGCAGCAGACCATAACCGAGGTCTTTCTTAACGTTATTGAACTGATCGCGAACCGCCTGGTCAGTCGAACCGGCGCGCAGCTGTTCCAGCAGCGCATAGGCTTTCATCCCGTTACGAATACGCTCTTCATGCTGCGCCATCAGATCTTTCAGGCCGATAACCGGCTTATCCACCGAGCGGGTAGCGATGATACCCAGCGCGTATGGGATCTGGATGGAGAAGTGGTTGGTTTGCGCTTCCTGGTCGGGAATACCAAACAGGGTAAAGGCAGCCGGCGCCGGCTGAGTTTCCCATTCCGCTTCAATCGCCGCCAGTTTGGTTTTCTGCACGTCACCCATTTCGTAACCGGACTCATCGCCGAGGACGATAACGGAGAGGATAGCGGCCATACCAAAGCTTGCAGCAATCGCGAAGGAGCGTTTAGCAAAGGCGAAATCACGGCCTTTAAGCATGTACCAGGAACTGATGGCAAGGATGAACATCGCGCCAGTCACATAGCCGGAAGCCACGGTGTGGACGAATTTAACCTGAGCAACCGGGTTCAGGACCAGCTCGGAGAAGCTGACCATCTCCATACGCATGGTTTCAAAGTTGAAATCCGATGCGATCGGGTTCTGCATCCAGCCGTTGGCCACCAGGATCCACAGCGCGGAGAGGTTAGACCCCAGAGCGACCAGCCAGGTCACCGCCATGTGCTGAACTTTGCCCAGACGATCCCAACCGAAGAAGAACAGACCTACAAAGGTAGATTCGAGGAAGAAGGCCATCAGACCTTCAATGGCCAGCGGCGCACCGAAGATATCGCCCACATAGTGAGAGTAGTAAGACCAGTTAGTCCCGAACTGGAACTCCATGGTCAAACCGGTTGCGACACCCAGAGCGAAGTTGATACCAAACAACTTGCCCCAGAACTTGGTCATATCTTTATAAATCTGTTTGCCGGAAAGGACGTAGACCGTTTCCATGATGGCCAGCAGGAACGCCATACCGAGCGTTAGCGGCACAAAAAGGAAGTGGTACATCGCGGTCAAGGCAAACTGTAAGCGCGACAGTTCGACTATATCTAACATCATGACTCCTTGCTCATCGCATGAAGACTCCGAGAACGAACCCAATAATTCAGGTTCATACGCATGCCCCAATACAAAATTATTTGCTCCCTGGTACGTTACTGCTCATCTGGCGATGAAACAGTGCCCTCGCAAAGGTTACAAATACGTTAACGAAAAAACCAAATGATTCTCTAATATATTACGCCGCAATAACCTTACAATAAATAGGATTTTATTGTTCCAGCTTTACATTTTTCGACGGTGATCAATATATAGCGAAAATGCCCGGAATAGGCCAATTTGATTTGCGACAATTTAACGTTTTTTGGTGATTTTTTCCAAGGATTAAGCATTGATATAAATCAATTTTTTCTTCTTATGTTAATTATGTGGCGCAATAAAGAATAACGGTGAAATTGATGTTAAAAATGTGTTTAAAGTCTGCCGCTAGCGGTTACTAAAAAGGGGGAAATGAGAATTATAGGTAATATAATTTTAACTTTAACCAATTTAAGGCAAGAAATGATGCGATCCTAATAATGTTAGACCGGTCACACTATTTTTCCCAATCGAAATGCAAAAAAATAACGTCTGCGTTTTCCTGTTTATTTTCACATAAAATTAACCACCTCCCCTCCCCCGGACAAGCGGCGAGTGATTATTCCCAATAATATTCATCAAATCAATAGAATAGCGTTTTTTAACGTAAGAGAGCGCCTGCGGCAGACGACAAGGCAAAAAAAAGGCCACCTGACGGTGGCCAACCATGTCGAAATCGGACATTAGTCTGCTCCTGAGAGCAGTGAGGGTTTACTTGATGATAGCTTTCAGCGCTTCGCCGATATCCGCCAGGCTGCGAACGGTTTTCACACCGGCCGCTTCCAGCGCAGCAAATTTCTCATCAGCAGTACCTTTACCGCCAGCGATGATGGCGCCTGCGTGGCCCATACGCTTGCCTTTCGGCGCGGTAACGCCCGCGATGTAGCCGACAACCGGCTTAGTCACGTGCTCTTTAATGTAAGCTGCCGCTTCTTCTTCCGCGCTGCCGCCGATTTCACCGATCATGACGATCGCTTCGGTCTGCGGGTCTTCCTGGAACATTTTCAGGATATCGATGAAGTTGGAGCCCGGGATCGGGTCGCCGCCGATACCGACGCAGGTAGACTGGCCAAAGCCATAGTCGGTGGTCTGCTTAACCGCTTCATAGGTCAGGGTACCGGAACGGGAAACGATGCCCACTTTACCCGGCTTGTGGATGTGACCCGGCATGATGCCGATTTTGCATTCGCCCGGAGTGATAACGCCCGGGCAGTTCGGGCCGATCATGCGAACGCCAGCTTCGTCCAGCTTCACTTTCACGGTCAGCATATCCAGGGTCGGGATACCTTCAGTGATAGTGATAATCAGCTTAATGCCCGCGTCGATAGCTTCCAGAATGGAGTCTTTGCAGAACGGTGCCGGAACGTAGATGACGGTCGCGGTGGCGCCGGTGGCTTCCACGGCTTCACGCACGGTGTTAAATACCGGCAGGCCCAGGTGAGTGGTGCCGCCTTTACCTGGCGTTACGCCGCCAACCATCTGAGTGCCGTAAGCGATCGCTTGTTCAGAGTGGAATGTACCCTGGCTACCGGTAAAGCCCTGGCAGATAACCTTGGTGTCTTTATTAATTAAAACTGACATTATTTCCCCTCCACTGCGGCAACAACCTGCTGTGCTGCGTCCGTCAGACTTTTCGCTGCAATAATATTCAGGCCGCTGTCAGCCAGTTTTTTCGCGCCCAGTTCGGCGTTGTTACCTTCCAGACGTACAACAACCGGTACGTTAACACCCACTTCTTCAACCGCGCCGATGATGCCGTCAGCGATCAGGTCGCAACGAACGATACCGCCGAAGATGTTAACCAGAACCGCTTTAACGTTGTCGTCAGAGAGGATGATTTTGAACGCTTCGGTTACGCGCTCTTTGGTGGCGCCGCCGCCAACGTCGAGGAAGTTAGCCGGTTCGCCGCCGTGCAGCTTAACGATGTCCATGGTGCCCATCGCCAGGCCTGCGCCGTTAACCATGCAACCGATGTTGCCGTCGAGAGCAACGTAGTTCAGTTCCCACTGCGCCGCCTGAGCTTCGCGCGGATCTTCCTGAGACTGGTCGCGCATTTCACGCAGATCCGGCTGGCGGAACAGCGCGTTGCCGTCAGCGCCCAGTTTGCCGTCGAGGCAGATCAGGTCGCCCTGCTTGGTGATAACCAGCGGGTTGATTTCGATCAGCGCCAGATCGCGCTCCAGGAAGATGGTCGCCAGACCCATGAAGATCTTGGTGAACTGCTGAACCTGTTTGCCTTCCAGACCCAGTTTGAACGCCAGTTCACGACCCTGGTAAGGCATCGGGCCCGCCAGCGGATCGATAGCGATCTTGTGGATCAGGTGCGGGGTTTCTTCCGCCACTTTTTCGATTTCCACGCCGCCTTCGGTAGACGCCATGAACACCACGCGACGGGAGCTACGGTCAACAACCGCGCCCAGATACAGCTCTTTATCAATGTCGGTCGCCGCTTCAACCAGAATCTGGTTTACCGGCTGGCCGTTAGCATCTGTTTGGTAAGTCACCAGGCGTTTGCCCAGCCAATGCTCAGCAAAAGCGCGAATCTCTTCTTTGCTCTTAACTACTTTCACACCGCCCGCTTTACCGCGGCCACCAGCGTGAACCTGACATTTCACTACCCACGGACCCGCGCCGATTTTTGAAGCGGCTTCTTCTGCTTCACGCGGAGTAGTACAGGCATAACCCACCGGCGCCGGTAAGCCATAGCGGGCAAAAAGTTGTTTTGCCTGATATTCATGTAAGTTCATGTGTTCAGTCCATCCTTCAGGTAATAATTATCTTTAAACCTGTAGGCCTGATAAGACGCGCAAGCGTCGCCATCAGGCATCTCATCAACGCCGGATGGCGGCGCGAACGCCTTATCCGGCCTACGGTAGGTAATACTCTTACTGACTACACGTCCAGCAGCAGACGAGTCGGATCTTCCAGCAGCTCTTTAATCGCTACCAGGAAGCCTACCGATTCACGTCCATCGATCAGACGGTGGTCGTAGGAGAGCGCCAGGTACATCATCGGCAGAATTTCTACCTTGCCATTCACCGCCATCGGACGGTCTTTAATGGCATGCATACCCAGGATGGCGCTCTGCGGTGGGTTGATGATCGGCGTGGACATCAGAGAACCGAATACGCCGCCGTTGGTAATGGTGAAGTTACCGCCGGTCAGGTCATCTACGGTCAGCTTGCCGTCACGGCCTTTCACTGCCAGCTCTTTAATATTCTTTTCGATATCCGCCATGCCCAGCAGGTCAACGTCACGCAGAACCGGAGTCACCAGGCCGCGCGGCGTAGAAACTGCCATGCTCACGTCGAAGTAGTTGTGATAAACCACGTCATCGCCATCGATGGAAGCGTTCACTTCCGGGTAGCGTTTCAGCGCTTCAACCACCGCTTTCACGTAGAAGGACATGAAGCCCAGACGGATACCGTGACGTTTTTCGAACGCTTCGCCGTACTGCTTACGCAGATCCATAATCGGCTTCATGTTGACTTCGTTGAACGTCGTCAGCATGGCGGTAGAGTTTTTCGCTTCCAGCAGACGCTCGGCAACGCGTTTGCGCAGACGGGTCATCGGTACGCGTTTTTCAGAGCGGTGGCCCAGTTGCGCAACCGGCGCCGCAGCAGCGGCTGGCGCTTTCGCTTCAGCTTTCGCCGGCGCGCTCGCCAGATGCTTCTCAACGTCTTCGCGGGTCAGACGGCCGCCAACGCCGGTGCCTTTAATCGCCGCCGCGTCGAGGCTGTGTTCAGCCAGCAGACGACGGATAGCCGGGCTAAGCGCGTCGTTGCTTTGCTCTTCCAGAGACGCTTGCTGACGCTGAGCCGGGGTGGACTCTTTAGTATCAGCTTTCGCATCAGCGGCTTTACCGGCGCTGTTGCCTTCACGCAGGCGGCCCAGAATCTGACGAGACAGCACGGTGGCGCCTTCGTCTTCCAGTACTGCATCCAGAATGCCGTCCGCTGATGCCGGTACTTCCAGTACCACTTTGTCAGTTTCGATTTCGACCAGAACTTCGTCGCGGACTACCGCGTCGCCCGGTTTTTTGTGCCAGGTGGCGACGGTTGCGTCAGCTACGGACTCAGGAAGGTCGGGAACCAGAATATCTACGCTACTCATTGTGTATCCTTTAATTAATCGACGTTCAGCGCGTCATTGACCAGATCTTGTTGCTGTTTCTGGTGAACGGACATATACCCTACCGCCGGAGAGGCGGAGGCCGGGCGGCCTGCATAACGCAGAGAGGCCCCAAATGGAACTACTTCACGAAGGTGGTGCTGGCTGCAGTACCATGCGCCCTGGTTGAGCGGCTCTTCCTGGCACCAGACAAAATCGTGGACGTGCGAATAAGCTTTCAGCGCTTCCTGCACCGCCTGATGCGGGAACGGATAGAGCTGTTCGATACGCACGATGGCGACATCTTTTTGCTCGTTTTTACGGCGCTGTTCCAGCAGGTCGTAGTAAACCTTACCAGAGCACAGTACGACGCGTTTCACGGCTTGCGGATCGAGCTCGTCGATTTCGCCGATAGCCGGCATAAAGGTGCCGTTCGCCAGTTCATCCATGCTGGAAACCGCCAGCGGGTGGCGCAGCAGAGATTTCGGCGACATCACCACCAGCGGACGGCGCATACCGCGCAGCGCCTGACGACGCAGCATGTGGTAAACCTGTGCCGGAGTGGACGGTACGCAAACCTGCATGTTCTGCTCAGCGCACAGCTGCAGATAGCGTTCCAGACGCGCGGAGGAGTGCTCCGGGCCCTGGCCTTCATAGCCGTGCGGCAGCAGCATCACCAGGCCACACATCCGGCCCCATTTCTGCTCGCCGGAGCTGATGAACTGGTCAATAACGACCTGCGCGCCGTTGGCGAAGTCGCCGAACTGCGCTTCCCAGATGGTCAGGGTGCGTGGTTCCGCGGTGGCGTAACCGTATTCGAACGCCAGCACCGCTTCTTCAGACAGCACGGAGTCCCAGACGCGGAACTGGCCCTGGCCGTTGTGTACGTTCTGCAGCGGCGTATAGGTAGAGCCGTTGCTCTGGTTATGGATAACCGCATGACGGTGGAAGAAGGTACCGCGACCGGAGTCTTCGCCGGACAGACGTACCGGAATCCCTTCGTCAACCAGGGTGGCGTACGCCAGGTTTTCCGCCGCGCCCCAGTCGAACGGCTTCTCACCGGCGGCCATCAGCTGGCGGTCGCCGTAGATTTTCGCTACGCGAGACTGCATCTCAACGGTTTCCGGCACCGTACTGATGCGTTTGGCCAGCTCTTGCAGGCGTTTTGGCTCAACTTTATCCGGGTAGCTCTCATCCCACTCATGGTTGAGGTACGGAGACCAGGTAAAGGAGTGCATGTTCATCGGACGCCACTCTTCTACCACGCAATCGCCGGCATCCAGCGCATCGCGGTAGAGGTTAACCTGTTCGGTAGCGTCTTCCAGCGTCGCGACTTTGTCCTGCTCCAGCTTGTCAGCATAGATTTTGCGCGGAGTCGGATGCTTTTTGATTTTCTGGTACATCAGCGGCTGGGTTGCGCTCGGCTCGTCGGCTTCGTTGTGGCCGTGACGGCGGTAGCACACCAGGTCGATGAAGACATCGCGTTTGAAGGTATTACGGAAATCCAGCGCCAGACGGGTAACAAAAGCGACCGCTTCCGGGTCATCCGCGTTAACGTGGAAAATCGGTGCCTGAACCATCTTACCGATATCGGTGCAGTACGGCGTAGAACGCGCATCCAGCGGGTTGGACGTGGTGAAGCCAACCTGGTTGTTGATAACGATGCGCACGGTACCGCCCACTTCGTAACCACGCGCTTTGGACATGTTCAGGGTTTCCTGAACTACGCCCTGGCCGGCTACCGCGGCGTCGCCGTGGATGGTGATTGGCAGAACTTTGTTGCTGCTCGGCTCGTCCAGACGATCCAGACGGGCGCGTACGGAGCCGATAACCACCGGGCTGACGATTTCCAGGTGCGACGGGTTAAACGCCAGCGCCAGGTGAACCAGACCGCCTTCGGTTTCCATATCGGAAGAGAAGCCCATGTGGTACTTCACGTCGCCGGTGCCGAGGTGTTCTTTATGTTTGCCCGCGAATTCGTCGAACAGGTCCTGCGGTTTTTTACCCAGCACGTTGACCAGTACGTTCAGACGACCACGGTGCGCCATGCCCAGCACCACTTCACGGGTGCCGCTCTTACCGGCGTGACGGATGATCTCTTTGAGCATCGGGATTAACGCATCGCCACCTTCCAGCGAGAAGCGTTTCGCGCCCGGGAATTTGGCGCCGAGGTAGCGCTCCAGGCCTTCCGCGGCGGTCAGTTCGCTCAGGAAGCGCTTTTTCTCTTCCGCGGTGAAGCTCGCTTTGCCTGCTACTGACTCAATGCGCTGCTGGATCCAGCGTTTTTCTTCAGTAGAGGTGATGTGCATGTATTCCGCGCCGATGGAGCCGCAGTAGGTTTGCTTAAGCGCCGCGATCAGGTCGCCCAGCTTCATCGTGTCTTTTCCGATGGCGAAAGAACCTACGTTATAGCTTTCCTGGAAATCGGCCTCGGTGAGATCGTGGTAAGCCGGATCGAGATCCGCCACTCTCTCTTGCTGCCACAGTCCCAGCGGATCGAGATTCGCCTGCTGGTGACCGCGGAAGCGGTATGCGTTGATGAGCTGCAGGACTTTAACCTGCTTCACATTGGTATCAGGGTCGGATATCGAAGAAGTGTAACGTGAGGCATCCTTCGCCAGTCGACGGAAATAATCACGTGTTTTCGAATGAAATTGATCCGGTTTAACTCCGGTGCCAGGTAACTGCTGGAACATCGAACGCCAGTTGGCGTCAACAGAGTCAGGATCGGTTAAGAAGTCTTCATAGAGCTGTTCTATCCAGCTCTGGTTCGAACCAGAGAGGTAAGAAGAGTCCAGCCAGGCTTTCATTGCGCCGTTCTGCATCGTGATCCCTTAAGCATTTTTATGCTTATTTCGCCGTAGAAACTACCACGCACACCGAGTGCACGTGCCGGGGTTCACTTGTTGCGGACGAGTTGTGGTTTCTATCCGCTAAGGAACCTTTAAAAACTGTCTAACTATCAGGGGCAGTTTTTAGAGGTTTCCTGCTATCTCTATTGCCTGATGGCGCTTCGCTTATCAGGCCTACGCATTACTGGTACATATTTGGCGGTTTTTAAAGATTTCCTGCTATCTGTCCCCCGGCGGCGCTAACGCTTGCCGGGGCTACTGCTTTGGTAGCCCGGATAAGCGCAAGCGCCATCCGGGACAGACCGTGTTGCTTACGCGCTGCGCTGCAACAGCATCGACTTAATATGGCCGATGGCGCGCGTTGGGTTCAATCCCTTAGGACAAACACTGACGCAGTTCATAATGCTGTGACAGCGGAATACGCTGAAAGCATCGCTCAGACCTTCCAGACGCTCGCTGGTTTCGGTATCGCGGCTGTCGATCAGGAAGCGATACGCGGCCAGAAGGCCTGCCGGGCCGATGAACTTGTCCGGGTTCCACCAGAACGACGGGCAAGAGGTCGAACAACATGCGCACAGAATACACTCGTACAGACCATCGAGTTTCTCGCGCTGCTCAGGCATCTGCAGATGCTCGCGAGCCGGAGGATTTTGCCCATTATTCAATAAGTAAGGCTTGATCTTCTCATATTGTGCGTAGAATTGCCCCATGTCTACCACCAAATCGCGGATAACCGGCAATCCAGGTAGCGGACGGATAACAATTTTCTTACCCGGCTGATTCAGCGCGGAGATCGGCGTGATGCACGCCAGACCATTTTTACCGTTCATGTTCAGACCATCGGAACCGCACACCCCTTCACGACAGGAGCGGCGGAACGACAGCGACGGATCTTTTTCTTTCAGCTGGATAAGCGCATCCAGCAGCATCATGTCGCGACCTTCTTCCGCGTCGAGGGTGTAATCCTGCATATGCGGAGCGTCGTCAACATCCGGGTTATAGCGATAAATTGAAAACTCGAGTTTCATATTCCTGTCTCCGCATTAATAAGTACGAATCTTCGGCGGGAATGCCGGACGCAGTTTCGGTTCCATGTTGACCGCTCGACGCGTCATGGATTCCGACTCTGGCAGATACAGGGAATGGCACAGCCAGTTTTCATCATCACGTTCCGGGAAGTCGAAGCGGCTATGCGCGCCGCGGCTTTCGGTACGGAAGTTAGCGGATACCGCCGTGGAATACGCGGTTTCCATCAGGTTATCCAGCTCCAGGCACTCAACGCGCTGGGTGTTGAACTCGCTGGAAGTGTCGTCCAGGCGCGCATTTTTCAGACGCTCGCGGATCTCTTTCAGCTGTTCCAGACCTTTATGCATCGCATCGCCTTCACGGAAGACCGAGAAGTTATGCTGCATACATTCCTGCAGCGCTTTGCGGATAGCGACCGGGTCTTCGCCGGAACGGGTGTTGTTCCAACGGTTGAGGCGGTCCAGGGAAGCTTCGACATCGGACTCGCTGGCAGCGCGCAGCGCGCCCTGCTCGGCGATGGATTCCTGCAGATGCAGACCCGCCGCGCGGCCGAAGACCACCAGGTCCAGCAGCGAGTTGCCGCCCAGACGGTTGGCGCCGTGTACCGATACGCAGGCGATTTCGCCAACGGCGAACAGGCCCGGGATCACCACATCTTCGCCCTTCTCGTTCACGGTCAGCGCCTGGCCAGTTACTTTGGTCGGAATACCGCCCATCATGTAGTGGCAGGTTGGGATAACCGGAATCGGTTCTTTAACCGGGTCAACGTGGGCAAAGGTACGAGACAGTTCAAGAATGCCCGGCAGACGGGATTCCAGCACTTCTTTACCCAGGTGATCCAGTTTCAGCTTAGCGTGCGGGCCCCACGGACCATCGCAGCCGCGGCCTTCGCGGATTTCGATCATGATGGAACGCGCCACCACGTCACGACCCGCCAGGTCTTTCGCGTTCGGCGCATAACGCTCCATGAAGCGCTCGCCGTGTTTGTTCAGCAGGTAACCGCCTTCGCCGCGGCAACCTTCGGTGACCAGCACCCCTGCCCCGGCGATACCGGTCGGGTGGAACTGCCACATTTCCATATCCTGCACCGGAACGCCCGCGCGCAGAGCCATACCGACGCCGTCGCCGGTGTTGATGTGGGCGTTGGTGGTGGATTGATAAATACGGCCTGCGCCGCCGGTCGCCAGCACGGTAGCGCGGGCTTTGAAGTACACCACTTCGCCGGTTTCGATGCACAATGCGGTACAACCAACCACCGCGCCGTCCTGGTTTTTCACCAGATCGAGGGCATACCATTCGGAGAAGATAGTGGTGTGGTTTTTCAGGTTCTGTTGATACAGGGTGTGCAGCAGCGCGTGACCGGTACGGTCGGCCGCCGCCGCGGTGCGTGCCGCCTGCTCGCCGCCGAAGTTTTTCGACTGGCCGCCAAACGGACGCTGATAAATACGGCCGTCATCAAGACGGGAGAACGGCAGGCCCATATGTTCCAGCTCAAGAATCGCTTCCGGGCCGGTCTTACACATATATTCGATGGCGTCCTGGTCGCCGATATAGTCCGACCCTTTTACGGTGTCGTACATGTGCCATTCCCAGTTATCTTCATGGGTATTACCGAGCGCGACGGTGATGCCACCCTGCGCGGAAACGGTATGGGAACGGGTAGGGAAAACTTTAGAGAGCAGCGCACAGGTCTGTCCGCTCTGGGAAATCTGCAGCGCCGCGCGCATACCTGCGCCGCCGGCACCAATTACAACTGCATCAAATTCTCTGACTGGCAATTTCATTACACACCCCACACCACAACAAATCCATAAAGAACGTAAGCCACCAGCGCCACAACGATAATCAGTTGCAGAACTAAGCGCACGGCCAGTGGTTTAACGTAGTCCGTCAACACCTGCCACATACCGATCCAGGCGTGAATCAGGATGGAAACGAGAGCCAGCAGGGTAAAGACTTTGGTGAACGCGGAGGAGAAGAATCCGGTCCAGATTTCCCAGGAGATCTCACCGGAGGTGGCGAAGAAGCCAACCATGTAGATGATGTAGAGGGTCAGAACGATGGCGGTAGCACGGACCAGAATAAAGTCATGTACGCCGTTGCGTCCCAGTGCTGAGGCGTTGCTTACCATACGAGGACTCCTGCGAGAAGTGAAAGCACGACAGTAATAACAAAAGAAATTTTGGCGGAGCGTGTCCCTGCTTCGAGGGTTTCTTCCAGATAGCCAAAGTCCATCAGCAGATGGCGGATACCGACAACGGCGTGGTAAGCCAGCGCGGTGAGGATGCCCCACATGATGAACTTCACGAAGAAGCTATTCATGATGGAAGCGGCCGTCAGGAAGCCCTCCGGAGAGGAAAGGCTGGTGCCCAGCAACCAAAGCAGAATACCGACCGCCACAAAAGTGATCACACCGGATACGCGATGGAGAATGGACGCTATCGCCGTGATTGGGAATCGAATCGTTTGTAGATCCAGATTGACAGGTCTTTGTTTTTTCACATTTCTTACCATGAATAACGCCCACATGCTGTTCTTATTGTTTCCTTCCTCCGGTCTGCTTGCGGGTCAGACAGCGTCCTTTCTATAACCAGAAGTCATGTTAAAACCCCTTTCCAGGAGTAAAAGCGTGACCAAACAACGCTGGGTGGCTCGGGATTGCAGGGTGTTCCGGAGACCTGGCGGCAGTATAGGCCGTTCACAAAATCATTACAATTAACCTACATATAGTTTGTCGGGTTTTGTCCGGAACAGTGATCAAGGTCACGATTACAACATTATTTTAAATTTTAATCACCTGATTTGACAAATATTAAACATTCTTGTTACAACCATTACTAGATTAATGCAATAATGCCCAAAAGTTATGGGGTCACTCTTTCACCTGAGAATAAGTTATGTAACAGTGTGATGGTATTGACCGATGTAATCAGGACAGTTATTAGTGGTATACAGGTTTTAATATTCGGGCTGCTAAAACGCTGATTTGCTGCCGTTTCACTCCCGGGCTGAAGACGTACCATCAAGCGCCTGCGCTCTGTACCCTGCAATTTTCGCGACACAGAGCTGTGAGCAACATAACAATCTGGTAACGTAGTCAGGTTCGGGCCGAATGCAAATCCACCACCCGGCAGTCTTAAGCAATAAAAGGCGCTAAGGAGACCATAAATGTCTGATGCTAAAGCAAAAATCACCCTGGGTGGTGACACTGCTATTGAACTTGATGTGCTAAAAGGCACGCTCGGTCAGGATGTTATTGATATTCGTAGTCTTGGTTCAAAAGGTGTCTTCACCTTCGACCCCGGTTTCACTTCAACAGCCTCGTGTGAATCTAAAATTACTTTTATCGACGGCGATGAGGGGATCCTGCTGCACCGCGGTTTCCCAATCGATCAGCTGGCTACCGAGTCAAATTATCTTGAAGTGTGCTACATCCTGTTGAACGGCGAAAAACCGACCCAACAGCAGTACGACGAATTCAAAACTACCGTTACCCGCCACACCATGATCCACGAACAGATTACCCGTCTGTTCCACGCGTTCCGCCGCGACTCTCACCCGATGGCGGTGATGTGCGGTATTACCGGCGCGCTGGCGGCGTTCTATCACGACTCCCTGGACGTGAATAATCCGCGCCACCGGGAAATCGCCGCTTATCGTCTGCTGTCCAAAATGCCGACCATGGCAGCGATGTGTTACAAGTATTCTATCGGCCAGCCTTTCGTGTATCCGCGCAACGATCTCTCCTACGCGGGTAACTTCCTGAATATGATGTTCTCCACGCCGTGTGAAACCTATGAGGTTAACCCGGTGCTGGAACGCGCGATGGACCGTATCCTGATCCTGCACGCTGACCACGAACAGAACGCATCAACCTCTACCGTCCGTACCGCAGGCTCTTCCGGCGCTAACCCGTTCGCCTGTATCGCTGCGGGTATCGCCTCCCTGTGGGGACCGGCGCACGGCGGCGCCAACGAAGCCGCACTGAAAATGCTGGAAGAGATCAGCTCCGTTGAACACATTCCGGAATTCGTGCGCCGCGCGAAAGACAAGAATGACTCTTTCCGCCTGATGGGCTTCGGCCATCGCGTGTACAAGAACTACGATCCGCGCGCCACCGTAATGCGTGAAACCTGCCACGAAGTGCTGAAAGAGCTGGGCACCAAGGACGATCTGCTGGAAGTGGCGATGGAACTTGAGCACATCGCGCTCAACGACCCGTACTTCATCGAGAAGAAACTGTATCCGAACGTCGATTTCTACTCCGGCATCATCCTGAAAGCGATGGGTATTCCATCCTCGATGTTTACCGTCATCTTTGCGATGGCGCGTACCGTCGGCTGGATTGCCCACTGGAACGAAATGCACAGCGACGGTATGAAAATTGCCCGTCCGCGTCAGCTGTATACCGGCTACCAGAAGCGTGATTTCAAGTCCGATCTCAAGAAGTAATTTTAACCCTGTCGGGGTTAGCAATAAAAAAATCGGGGATCTTCCCCGATTTTTTTTATTTAAACGTGCAAATAAATTTGAATCGCTCAACAACTGGCATTAGTGCTGGCAGCCAGGGCACCAGTAAAAGGGTCGCGATGACAGCATCGTTTTCTCAATGATACTGCCGCAGCGTTCGCAGGCCTCGCCCTCGCGATGAAAGACCTTAAAGCGGAACAGCGCGCCATGATGTTTGTTTTCATCCACCTGGCCGCGGGTACGGTAAGAAAGGCGCGGGATATCCAGCAGCGCGTGCGCCAGCGCATCGAGCTGCGTTTCATTGAGCTCGGCGGCTTTATGCTGCCCGGTCAGCCCCACCTGCCACAGGATCTCTACCCGCAAATAGTTACCAAGCCCGGCGAGAAACGCCTGGTCCAGCAACAGGCCGGAAAACTGGCGATTGCGGAATTTCGCCGACAGCAGCCGCTCTCTGACCTGCCCGGCGGTTAACGTCATATCCAGCACATCCGGCCCGACCCGTTGTAAAAACGGATGATGGGCCAGCTGTTGCGCCGTCAGTATCTCAATCTCAGAGGCGCTATAGAGCAAAATCGCCTTGCGTGCGGTCTGTAACCTGACGCGCAGCACGCGCTTCGATTGCGGCTCAACGCCGGCATCCACCACGCGCCAGACGCCATACAGCTGGTTATGGCTATACAGCGTCAATCCGCCGGAGAAGTGGGTTAACAGGGCCTTGCCGCGGGTGGCGATATGGGTCACCCGCTGGCCAATTAGCTGATTTTGATAAGGTTGCAACTGTGGAAAGGCGAACCAGGCTTCGGTTAACGGTTCGCCTTTGATAGCCGCCTCCAGGGTATCCGCCGCGCGGCGGATCTCCGGGCCTTCAGGCATAGTTTCGTCCTTTTGTTAGTGCGTGGCGCCGCCGCCAATTTTGACATCGTCATTCTGTTCAAGAGCGACGGCAATTGCCGTTTCCAGCGCCGCGCGTACCGTCGCGACCGACATACTCGCCTCGCCAGGGTGGGCCGCCGCCTGTTCAGGCAGATACGGAATATGGATAAAACCGCCCTTCTGCCCGCTTTTTCCCTGCAACTGATGCAGCAAACCATACATCACGTGATTGCAGACAAAAGTGCCCGCGGTTTGCGACACCGAGGCCGGGATCCCCTGCTGGCGCAGCATGTTAACGATCGCTTTGATCGGTAGCGTGCTGAAGAAGGCCGCGGGACCGTTTGCGACGATCGGCTCATCGATCGGCTGCTGGCCTTTATTGTCGGGGATCCGCGCATCATCGACGTTGATAGCCACACGTTCGACGGTAATATCGACACGGCCGCCGGCCTGCCCGACGGCAATCGTTAGCTGCGGTTGATAGGTTTCAAGCGCGGCGTTCAGCACCGTTAGCGCCTCGCCGAACACGCAGGGTAACTGTTTAGCCACCACCTGCTGCCCGCGAATAATCACGCCATCAAGCTGCTTAACCACTTCCCATGAAGGATTAACCGTTTCGCCGCCGAACGGCTCAAAACCGGTAATTAATACGCCAGCCATCATCCCTCCTTACAGGAACATCAGGAAATAGAGTAAGAATACGTTGACGATCAGCAGCAGGATACCGGTCGGTACCTGGGCTTTAATCACCGCGTTTTTATCCGGCAGTTCCAGCAGCGCCGCCGGTACGATATTAAAGTTCGCCGCCATCGGCGTCATCAGCGTGCCGCAGTAGCCGGAAAACATACCAATCGCCGCCATTACCGCCGGATTGCCGCCATGCTGCAGGACTAAAATCGGAATGCCAACCCCGGCGGTCACGATCGGGAAAGCGGCAAAGGCGTTGCCCATCACCATCGTCAACACCGCCATGCCGATGGCGTACACGGCCACGGCGATAAAGCGGTTATCTACCGCCAGATAGTGCTCGGTCAGCCATGAAATGCTGGTTCCGACGCCCGCCGCGGTAAATAGCAGCCCCAGCACCGCGAGGATTTGCGGCAGGATAAAGGCCCAGCCGACGGAATCCAGCAAACGGCGCGCTTCCTGCATCGGCTGCGCCACCGTTTCATGGGTCATACGAATCGCCATCGCCAGGCCAATCAGCGTACCGACGGTCATCGAGAACAGGGTAATCAGCGTCGCGTGGTTGCCCGGCCCGAAGAGCGCCACCTGCCATGAAGGCAGATTGTTAAACAGCAGTACGCCAATGACGGTGACGACCGGAATCGCCAGCGCCGGATAGAAAAGTTTGTTGCCGAGGCGTTTCGCGCTGGCGGTTTTCTCTTCCTGGGTACGCTGATGGTAGCTGCCGAGGCGCACACCGCCAAAGCCAGCGATCAGCGCCAGTACCACCACCACCCCGCCGACGGCGATATTCACCGTACGCTTATCGCCCACCAGTTGATACGTCCAGTCGCCGAGCAAGAACACCAGCCCGTACAGGCCCCAGAACAGGCCGGTTGTCAGGCGCCGCGGATTGCTTTTGTCGCGCCAGGACATGATAGCCACGACCAGCAGTACCGCGCCGGCCAGCCAATATAAATACGTTTGTTGGAAGTTCATGCCGCACCGCCTTTCGCCTGCCCGGCGTTAACCCGGTCCAGCTCGCGCTGGAGATGGCGATCGAGGCGCCACAGGCGCGCGGCGTGGATCAGGAAGGCGCAGATCGCCGTCGGGATCCCCCACAGGGCAATATGCAACGGTTCCGTCTGGATCCCGCCCGACTCCAGCATAAAGTTGTGCATGAAGATGATCGCGCCAAAGGCGACAAAAATATCTTCACCGAAAAACAGGCCGACGTTATCGGTCGCCGCCGACATCGCGCGCAGGCGGTAGCGCACATGACCCGGCAGCGGGCCAAAGCGCTTTTCCGCCGCCCCCTCCGCCATTGGCGCCAGCAGCGGGCGCACCATTTGCGGATGTCCGCCGAGGCTGGTCAAGCCCAGGGCGGCGGTGGCTTCGCGCACAAACAGATAGACGATCAGCAGACGTCCGGCGGTCGCGCTATGGATCTTCGCGATCCACGCCTGCGCCCGCTCTTTCAGACCATGGCGCTCCAGCAGCCCGATCACCGCCAGCGGCAACAGCAGAATAAACGGCAGATTACGGGTATTGAGGAAGCCCTCGCCCAGTTTCTCCAGAATAGTGGCTATTGGCATATGCGCCGCCACGCCGGTGACGATCCCGGAGATAATCACCACCAGCACCGGGTTAAAGCGTAATAGAAAACCGACCACAATCACGGCAATGCCGATCAGCGGCCAGAGGGATATCACCTCTTGCATAATAACGTCCTGTTGAGTTGTGAGTGTTGTTAGTTATTTGATTTAATTATTATTAATAATACTAAGGCGGACTATTAATCAATGTCCGCGCTGACGTCGATATTGCGCCCTGCGAAAGCAGCGCGCAAGCGTCGGGCGAAATCGAGCGCATGAGCGCCATCGCCATGCAGGCAGACCGTTTCCGCCTTCACATGCGCCCATTCGCCGCCCAGGCTGCGCACCCGGTTGTGCTGCACCATTTCCAGCGTTTGCGCCAACGCCTGTTCTTCGCTCTCAATCAGCGCGCCCGGCTGGCTGCGCGGCACCAGGCTACCGTCAGCGAGATAACCGCGATCGGCGAAGACTTCCTGGCGCGTCGTCAGCTGATAGCGCTGTCCGGCGCGGATAAGCTCGCTCCCCGCCAGCCCGACCAGCACCAGCCCGGCGTCGGCATCGCGCACCGCGCGAGCGATGGCATCGGCCAGCGGTGGCTCTTTCGCCGCCTGGTTGTACAACATGCCGTGCGGTTTGACGTGCCGCAGCTCGCCGCCCTGGGCATGTACAATCGCCGCCAGCGCGCCAATTTGGTACAGCACCTGGGCGTAGACCGTCTCTGGCGGTAACTGCATCGCGGTGCGGCCGAAATTTTCCCGGTCCGGGAAGCTTGGGTGCGCGCCAATAGCAACGCCGTTTTTCAGCGCCTCGCGCACGCACTGCTGCATGAGCAGCGCATCACCGGCGTGAAAGCCGCAGGCGATATTGGCGGAAGAGACCAGCTGCAGCAGCGCGCTATCGCTGGCGCAGCCTTCGCCGAGGTCGGCATTTAAATCAATTTTCATCGCTTAATCTCCAGGCCAGTTGTTCAAGGTAACGCTGCTGGTCGGCGCGCGCTTTCAGCGCTTCTTCCAGCGAACAGGGGACGAAATGGATCGGCTGACCCAGCGGAATTTGCGCCAGTTGGTACATATCGGCTTCAATAATGCAGGCTATACGCGGATAGCCGCCGGTGGTCTGCGCATCGTTCATCAACACAATCGGCTGGCCGTTATGCGGCACCTGTACCACCCCGGGCAGCAGGCCATGGGAGAGCATTTCCCGGTCGGTTGTGCGTTTGAGCGGCTGGCCCTGCAGGCGGTAGCCCATCCGGTTGCTCTGCGGGCTAAGGCGCCACGGCGAACGCCAGAAAGACTCCTGCGACACGCTGTCGAATTCGTGATACTCCGGCCCCGGCAGCGCGCGAATGATATTACCGGTCGGTAGCTGTTTAACGCCGCGCGAGGCGCTAAAGCGGCGGGAGGATTTCCCAATCTTCAATTGATCGCCATCCTGCAACCGGCGCCCTTCGATTCCGCCGATACCGACTTTCAGATCGGTAGAGCGGGAACCTAAAACTTCAGGCACGTCGATACCGCCCGCCACCGCCAGGTAGCTGCGGATCCCATGCTGCGGAGTTTTCAACACCAGCCGCTGCCCGGCCTTCGCTTCCATTCGCCAGCCCAACCAGACCGGCGCGCCGTCGAGCGTCGCTTCACAGGCGGCTCCGGTCAACGCGAACCAGCAATGGCGGGTAAACTGTACATCGACCTGACCCAGCGTAATTTCCAGCGCCGCCGTCTCCGGCGCATTGCCCACCAGCAGATTGGCAATGGTCATTGCCGGTTTATCCAGCGCGCCGCAGCGGCTAATCCCCCACTGGCGCTGGCCTTCCCGGCCGCCATCCTGGACCGAGGTGTACATGCCGGCGCGGATAAATTTCAACATACCCCCTCCTTCTGCGGCACAAAGCGCACGCGATCGCCAGAACGTAGCAGCACCGGCTCTTCACGTTTTGGATCGAATAATGCCAGCGGCGTGCGACCCAGCAGCTGCCAGCCGCCCGGCGTCGCCAGCGGATAGATACCGGTTTGCGATCCGCCGATACCAACCGATCCCGCCGGTACCAGCACGCGCGGCTCGGCGCGACGCGGCATCGCCAGCAGCTCCGGCAGGCCGCCAAAGTACGGAAACCCCGGCTGGAAACCCAGAAACCACACCATGTACTCCACCGAAGAGTGCAGTTCGACCACCTGCTTTTCGCTCAACCCGCTATGGCGCGCGACATCGCCAAGGTCTGGCCCCGCCTCGCCGCCGTAGATAACCGGGATACTTATCTCGCGGGATTCCGGCTCCAGCGCATCGCTCTCTTCCCACCAGCGCTGCAGCTTGTCAATCGCCTCCCACGCCATCTCCTGCGGACGACGCAGCACAACGGTGATGTTGTTCATCCCCGGAATCACTTCAACCACCTCTTCGCGATCGGTCAACCGCTGCGTCAGGCCCCAGATACGTTTTTGGCTCTCCAGGGTCACCGGAGGCTCAAGCTCCAGGACCACCGCCGTTTCACCTAATAGATAACAACGCGCTCGCTGCACTTTTTTCTCTCTCATCAGGCCGGGTTAGGGATATCAATAAAGGTGACGTCCAGGTCAGTATTTTCCGTCAGCCACTCGCTCAGGGCGCGAATACCACCGCGCTCGGTGGCATGATGGCCGGCGGCATAAAAATGCAACCCCTGCTCACGGGCGGAATGAATCGTCTGCTCAGACACTTCGCCGGTAATAAAGGCATCGACGCCAAAGCGGGCCGCGCTATCGATAAAGCTCTGGCCGCCGCCGGTACACCAGGCGACGCGGGTAACTTTGTCCGGCCCGGTATCGCCGCACCACAGCGGTTTACGCACTAATCGCGCTTCAATCCACGATGCCAGTTCCAGCCCGGATACCGGCATAGAAAGCTCGCCCCACGGCACCAATGGTTCGATTTCCCCCATTACATTGATCCCCAGCAGCTGCGCCAGCTGGGCGTTATTGCCCAGTTCCGGATGCGCATCCAGCGGTAAATGCCAGCCATAAAGGTTGATATCGTTGGCCAGCAGCGTTTTCAGCCGATTGCGCTTCATGCCGCGGATCACCGGCGACTCGCCTTTCCAGAAGTAACCGTGATGCACAATCACCGCATCCGCCTGCAGACGAACGGCTTCATCAAGTAGCGCCTGGCTGGCGGTCACGCCGGTGACGATTTTCCGCACCGTCTCCCGCCCTTCCACCTGCAGGCCGTTCGGGGCGTAATCACTGATGGCCGCGCTATTCAGTTTTTCGTTAATTAATTGTTCCAGTTCGCTATTTTTCATTGCCGCTCCATCAGAAAATCAGTTTGCACAAACCTATAACATAACCACATCCGCCCGAGTCGTCGATAGCGACGCCAAAGGGTCCATTTCAGCCATTCGCGTAATCGCCCAAATTGCCTCTTCCCCTCACCGCGCATTAGTGTATATTTATGCACTTATAAAGCATATTAAATAACCAGAAAGCCATTTAGGCCATGAATAACACCAGACAAACGCTATTCATGCAGAAAGATCGACTTTCGTTTTACGGCCAGGAAATGAACGTTACATGAACAGACAAACTTCACAGCCACGGGCGATTTATTACGTCGTTGCGCTGCAAATTTGGGAATACTTCAGTTTTTACGGCATGCGGGCGCTGTTAATCCTGTACCTCACCAACCAGCTCAAGTACGACGATAACCACGCCTACACCCTGTTTAGCGCCTACTGCTCCCTGGTCTACGTCACCCCTATTCTCGGCGGCTTCCTCGCCGACAAACTGCTCGGCAACCGCATGGCGGTGATGCTCGGCGCGCTACTCATGGCTATCGGTCACCTGGTGCTCGGCGCCAGCGAAGTCGCTCCCACCTTCCTGTATCTGTCGCTGGCGATTATCGTTTGCGGTTACGGACTGTTTAAATCCAACGTTAGCTGCCTGCTTGGCGAACTGTACGAGCCGACCGATCCGCGCCGCGATGGCGGCTTCTCGCTGATGTACGCCGCGGGGAATATTGGTTCGATCATCGCGCCTATCGCCTGCGGCTACGTGCAGGAAGAGTACAGCTGGGCGATGGGCTTTGCGCTGGCGGCAGTCGGCATGATTGCCGGACTGGTGATTTTCCTCTGCGGCGGTCGCCACTTCCGCCATACCACCGGCGTTAACCGCGAGGCGCTGCGCGCGCGGACCTTTGTCCTGCCAAACTGGGGCTGGCTGCTGGTTTTGCTGGTGGCGACGCCGCTGCTGATTACCGTCTTGTTCTGGCAGGAGTGGTCGGTGTATGCGCTGATCGTCGCGACGGTGATTGGCCTGGCGGTACTGGCGCGCATTTATCTGCGCGCGGAGAACGACAAACAGCGTAAAGAGCTGCGCCTGATTATCGTCCTCACCGGTTTTAGCCTGCTGTTCTGGGCCTTCGCCCAGCAGGGCGGCAGCTCCATCAGCCTGTATATCGACCGTTTCGTGAACCGCCACGTCATGAGCTATGAAGTACCAACCGCGATGTTCCAGTCGGTTAACGCCTTTGCGGTGATGCTCTGCGGTATGGTGCTGGCATGGCTGGTCAAAGAAAACATCAAGGGCAACCGCACCGTGCGTATCTGGGGAAAATTCGCCCTCGGTCTCGGGCTAATGAGCGCTGGCTTCTGCATTCTGACCTTAAGCGCCCGCTGGTCGGCCGCGTATGGCCACTCCTCCATGCCGCTAATGGTACTGGGGCTGGCGGTGATGGGTTTCGCCGAACTGTTTATCGATCCGGTAGCGATGTCGCAAATCACCCGTATCGAAATCCCCGGCGTCACCGGAGTGCTGACCGGTATCTATATGCTGCTTTCCGGGGCGATCGCCAACTATCTGGCCGGCGTCATCGCCGACCAGACGTCGCAGGCGTCGTTTGATGCCGCCGGCGCGGTTAACTATTCGATTGAAGCCTATATCGACGTCTTCAGCCAGATCACCTGGGGCGCGCTGGTCTGCGTCGGCCTGGTGCTGGTCATCTGGCTGTATCACTCCGTGAAGGTCAAAACCCGCCAACTGGCGGTAGAATAAAAACTATCTGGCGGCTTCCCAGGCCGCCAGCGTCTCCAGCCGCGCCTGCTTATGGTCAACCAGCGGGCGCGGATACTTCAGCGCTACCCCCTGTTTATCCGCCCACAGCCACGGCTGATGCAGCGCTTTCTCTGGTACTTCCGCCAGTTCCGGCAGCCAGCGGCGAATAAACTCGCCCTGCTTATCAAATTTCTCCCCCTGGGTCGTCGGATTGAAAATACGAAAGTAAGGGGCTGCGTCGGTACCGGTCGAGGCCGCCCACTGCCAGCCGCCGTTGTTGGCCGCCAAATCGCCGTCGATCAGTTGGCTCATGAAATAGCGCTCGCCTTGCCGCCAGTCGAGGCGCAGGTCTTTCGCCAGGAAGCTGGCGACAATCATCCGCAGGCGGTTGTGCATCCAGCCGGTGGCGTTAAGCTGCCGCATGGCGGCATCGACGATGGGGAAACCGGTTTGCCCCTGTTGCCAGGCCCGCAGTTCATCCTCATTGCTGCGCCAGGCGACCTTGTCGGTCCAGGCGACAAAGGGCCGGCCTTTACACAGTTTCGGGTAGTAAACCATCAGATGACGATAGAACTCGCGCCAGATAAGCTCGTTCAGCCAGCTTGCGCCCGCTTCGCCATCCAGCGCGCCGGGCTGCTCCCGTAGCAAGCGATGCAGGCACTGGCGCGGCGACAGTACGCCTACCGCGAGACACGGCGATAGCCTGCTGGTTCCTTCTATTGCCGGGAAATCGCGCTGCTGATCGTAATCCGCCGCCGGCTGCTGGCAAAACGCGCGCAATCGAGCGAGCGCTGTTTTTTCATCCGCCGCGAACAGATCGGTGTCAAATGCCGTTTGCGGATAGTTGATTTCAGGCAGCGGCGGCGCCTGACGGGCGGCTGACGGGCGTGGTTTAGGCGCCGCCACGCACTCCGGCAGCCCTTCACGCAGGCGGCGGATAAAGGCATTTTTAAACGGCGTAAAGACTTTATACATCTCGCGGTTGCCGGTCATCACGCTGCCCGGCGGCAACAGCACGCTGTCGTCAAACCCCTGACAGGTAACTTCTGTCAGGCTTTTCTCAACACCGGCGTCGCGCCGGCGCTCATTAAACTCATACTGATAGTTATAAAATAGATGGCTCACCTGGTGCTGTTTACAGAAGCGCGTCAGCAGCTCGATGCTGGCGGCGAAATCGTCCGCTTCTTCTACCAGCAGCGGAATACCGCGTTCCGCTAATGCCGCGTGCAGGCTGCGTAAATGGCTGGCGATAAAGGCCGCCTGGCGCGGCGCCATATGATGCTGGCGCCACTGCTCTGGCGTGGCGATATACAGCGCCAGCACCTGCGCCTGCGGGTCGCGGCAGGCGGCGGCCAGCGCCAGATTATCGTGAAGGCGTAAATCCATGCGAAACCAGACCAGATGGGTGGCCATAAAACTCCTCACTCTCCGTAAGCAAAACTCATCACTCAGGCCGGCAAAATAGCGCGCTGCGGCAAAATAAGCACCTGCCAATTCTGCCACGGCGCGTGAAAGCTAAGTGTAGACAGCAGACGAAAAAAAACCGCCGGTCGTCAACCGGCGGTTTCTATATTCGTCGTAGCAGCGCGGATTAGTAGAAATCGTGCGCGGCTTTTTCCGCCTGCGCCATCCATACCGGCTGCTCACTGGTTTTCGCCCATACGCGATGCAGCCAGCTGTAGTAACGGGCACGATCTTTCCAGAACAGCATCACCGGCAGCGCAGCAACCCCGGCCACGACGGCGAAAGCGCGACGCATCAGGATAATGTGAGCAGGATAAGCTTTGTACAACGCCATAATTTCTCTCCCCTTTGTCAGGCCGGCAAGCAACGCCGGTAAATGTCACAATGTTTGTCTGCACAAATAGTACCGCGCTGGTTGTAATTTTACTACTCATCCGACCACTAAAAAGCACTTATTTATACTTAATTTACATTCACGGCGTAATTGAGTTACAAAAAAGTTAAATTAATACTAATCATTAGTTAAATTGTGCCTTTAGCCATTTTTATACTTTTTTTACACCGCCCGCGGCGATTTTTGCGAAATCTTTGCGCCGAAATTTCTACCCTCTCGGTATATCAATAAGAGACACACCCGGAGGTGGAAAGTGACTACAGGCATCATTGCCGGCGTAACGCTGGTGTTCCTGCTGCTGGCGTATCTGGTCTATGCCCTGATACATGCGGAGGCGTTCTGATGGCCGCGCAAGGGTTCTTACTTATCGCCAGCTTCCTGCTGGTACTGCTGGTGCTGGCGCGGCCACTCGGTTCGCTGTTGGCGCGAATGATAAACGATGTTCCGCTCCCGGGGCTTGCCGGCGTTGAGCGCGGTATCTGGCGGCTGGCGGGGATTCGCAGCCAGGAGATGGACTGGCGGCAGTACTTGATAGCCATTGTGCTGTTTAACGCTATTGGTCTCGCGGCGCTGATGGCGCTGCTGATGTGTCAGGGTTGGCTGCCGTTCAATCCGCAGCACTTCCCCAATCTGTCCTGGGATTTAGCGTTGAATACCGCGGTAAGCTTCGTCAGCAACACCAACTGGCAGGCCTACGCCGGGGAAACCACCATGAGCTATCTCAGCCAGATGGTAGGTCTGGCGGTGCAAAACTTCCTGTCGGCCGCGACCGGTATTGCGGTTATCTTCGTGCTGACCCGCGCCTGGGCGCGACAGAAAGTCAGCACCCTCGGCAACGCCTGGGTCGACCTGACCCGCATTACGCTGTGGCTGCTACTGCCTCTTTCTCTGCTGATCGCGCTGTTCTTTGTGCAACAGGGCGTGCCGCAGAACCTGCAGGCTTATCAGCCGTTCACCAGCCTGGAAGGCGTTCGCCAGTGGCTGCCGATGGGACCGGTCGCCTCGCAGGAAGCAATCAAAATGCTCGGTACCAACGGCGGCGGCTTCTTTAACGCCAACTCATCGCATCCGTTTGAGAACCCGACGGCGTTAACCAACCTGGTGCAGATGCTGGCGATCTTCCTGATCCCGGCGGCGCTGTGTTTTGCCTTTGGCGAAGCGGTCGGCGATCGCCGTCAGGGACGCGCCATCCTGTGGGCGATGGCGCTGATTTTCGTGGTCTGCGTGGCGGTGGTGATGTGGGCGGAAACCCGCGGAAATCCGCATCTGCTCAGCCTTGGCGCCGACAGCAGCCTGAATATGGAAGGGAAAGAGAGCCGCTTTGGCATTCTCGCCAGCAGCCTGTTTGCGGTAGTCACTACTGCGGCCTCCTGCGGCGCGGTCAACGCGATGCATGATTCCTTCACCGCGCTGGGCGGCATGGTGCCGATGTGGCTGATGCAGATTGGCGAGGTGGTCTTCGGCGGCGTGGGCTCCGGGCTGTACGGCATGCTGCTGTTCGTCATGCTGGCGGTATTTATCGCCGGGCTGATGATTGGCCGCACGCCGGAATATCTCGGCAAGAAAATCGACGTGCGCGAAATGAAAATGATCGCGCTGGCGATTCTGGTGACCCCGACGCTGGTACTGCTCGGCACCGCGCTGGCGATGATGACCGAAGCCGGACGCAGCGCCATGCTGAATCCTGGGCCGCACGGCTTTAGCGAAGTGTTGTACGCGGTCACCTCGGCGGCCAACAACAACGGCAGCGCCTTCGGCGGCTTAAGCGCCGGCACGACCTTCTGGAACCTGCTGCTGGCGTTCTGCATGCTGGTGGGCCGCTTCGGGGTGATCGTCCCGGTGATGGCGATTGCCGGGTCGCTGGTGAATAAGAAAATTCAGCCCGCCAGCTCCGGGACGCTCGCCACCCACGATGCGCTGTTTATCGGCCTGCTGATCGGCACCGTCCTGCTGGTCGGCGCCCTGACCTTTATCCCCGCACTGGCGCTCGGCCCGGTGGCGGAACACTTCTCTTTACTTTAAGCGATGCGGAGCAGCCTGTTATGAGTCGCAAACAATTAGCCCTGCTGGAGCCGACGCTGGTGCGTCAGGCACTGCTGGATGCGGTGAAAAAACTCAGCCCCTCGGTGCAGTGGCGTAACCCGGTAATGTTTATCGTCTGGATCGGCAGCGTGCTGACCACCCTGCTGGCGATCGCCATGGCCGGGGGGTATCTCGCGGGTCACGCCGGTTTTACCGCCGCCGTCAGCCTGTGGCTATGGTTTACCGTACTGTTCGCCAACTTCGCCGAAGCCATGGCCGAAGGACGTAGCAAAGCGCAGGCCAATAGCCTGAAAGGAGTGAAGAAAACCGCTTTCGCCCGTAAGCTGCGCGCGCCCCAGCACGATGCCCCGATGGATCACGTCCCGGCGGAAGAGTTACGCAAAGGCGATATCGTGCTGGTGGAAGCCGGCGACATTATCCCCTGCGACGGCGAAGTGATCGAAGGCGGCGCTTCGGTAGATGAAAGCGCCATCACCGGGGAATCCGCGCCGGTGATCCGCGAGTCCGGCGGCGATTTCGCCTCGGTAACTGGCGGTACCCGGATCCTTTCTGACTGGCTGGTGATCCGCTGCAGCGTCAACCCTGGTGAAACCTTCCTCGACCGGATGATCGCCATGGTTGAAGGGGCGCAGCGCCGTAAAACGCCGAACGAAATCGCATTGACGATCCTGCTGATCGCCCTGACGCTGGTATTCCTGCTGGCTACCGCCACCATCTGGCCCTTCTCGGCGTGGAGCGGTAATGCGGTTAGCGTTACCGTGCTGGTGGCGCTGCTGGTGTGCCTGATCCCAACCACCATCGGCGGCCTGCTTTCCGCTATCGGCGTCGCCGGGATGAGCAGAATGCTCGGCGCCAACGTTATCGCCACCAGCGGTCGCGCGGTGGAAGCCGCCGGCGATGTCGACGTACTGTTGCTGGATAAAACCGGTACCATCACCCTCGGCAACCGTCAGGCCTCGGCATTCCTGCCGGCGCGCGGCGTCGAAGAGCGCGTGCTGGCCGATGCCGCCCAGCTGTCGTCGCTGGCGGATGAAACGCCGGAAGGCCGCAGCATCGTGGTGCTGGCGAAACAGCGCTTTAATCTGCGCGAACGCGACCTGCAGTCGCTGCACGCCACATTTGTCCCCTTTACCGCCCAGACCCGTATGAGCGGTATCAACATCGACCAACGTATGATCCGCAAAGGGTCGGTAGACGCGATTCGCCGCCATATCGAAGCTAACGGCGGCCACTTCCCGGCCGATGTCGATAAGCAGGTAGAAGAGGTCGCCCGCCAGGGGGCCACGCCGCTAGTCGTCGCGGAAGGCGAGCGCGTACTGGGGATTATTTCGCTTAAAGATATCGTCAAAGGCGGCATTAAAGAGCGTTTCGCCCAGCTGCGCAAAATGGGCATTAAAACGGTGATGATCACCGGTGATAACCGCCTGACCGCCGCCGCCATCGCCGCCGAAGCGGGGGTTGATGATTTTCTGGCCGAAGCGACGCCGGAAGCCAAGCTGGCGCTGATTCGCCAGTATCAGTCGGAAGGACGGCTGGTGGCGATGACCGGCGACGGCACCAACGACGCCCCGGCGCTGGCGCAGGCTGATGTAGCGGTCGCGATGAACTCCGGCACCCAGGCGGCGAAAGAGGCGGGCAATATGGTGGATCTCGACTCGAACCCGACCAAGCTGATTGAAGTGGTGCATATCGGTAAACAGATGCTGATGACCCGTGGGTCGTTAACTACATTCAGTATCGCCAACGACGTCGCCAAGTATTTCGCGATTATTCCGGCCGCCTTCGCCGCCGCCTATCCGCAGCTGGCGATGCTGAACGTGATGCATCTGCACTCGCCCTCTTCGGCGATCATGAGCGCGGTTATTTTCAACGCCCTGATTATCGTCTGCCTGATCCCTTTAGCGCTGAAGGGCGTGAGCTATCGTCCGCTGTCGGCATCGGCGATGCTGCGCCGCAACCTGTGGGTTTACGGCCTCGGCGGCCTGATTGTGCCTTTCGTTGGTATTAAAGCCATCGACCTGTTGCTGACCCTGACCGGTCTGGTGTGAGGAAACTACCATGTCATTGATTCGTCCGGCATTTGTGCTATTTATTCTGTTAACCCTGCTCACTGGCGGCCTGTATCCGTTGCTGACTACCGCCTTAGGGCAGTGGTGGTTCCCGCAGCAGGCTAACGGCTCGCTGATCCAGATCGACGGCGAAGTGCGCGGCTCCGCGCTGATCGGGCAGAACTTTACCGCAGCCGGTTATTTCCACGGCCGCCCTTCCGCGACGGCCGAGGTGGCGGATAATCCGCTGGCCTCTGGCGGCAGTAATCTGGCGGTCAGCAATCCGGCGCTGGATAAAGCGATTAGCGAACGGGTACAGGCGTTACGCGCCGCGAACCCGCAAGCGAACCCAACGGTGCCGGTCGAGTTGGTTACCGCATCGGCCAGCGGGCTGGATAACAACCTGACCCCTGCCGCGGCGCTGTGGCAGGTACCGCGCGTCGCTAAAGCGCGCAATCTCAGCGACGCGCAGGTGAAACAGCTAGTGGATCAGGCGACGCAAAAACCGTTGCTCAGTTTTCTCGGTCAACCTGTGGTAAATATACTGCAACTGAATATGGCGCTGGATGCCCTAAAGGATTAATCAATGAGTGACGAGCCGCTGCGTCCGGACCCTGACCGTCTGCTGCAACAAACCGCTGCGCCGCATCGCGGCAAGCTGAAGGTGTTTTTCGGCGCCTGCGCCGGGGTGGGCAAAACCTGGGCAATGCTGGCGGAAGCGCAGCGGCTGCGCGCTCAGGGGCTGGATATTCTGATCGGCGTGGCGGAAACCCACGGCCGCAAAGATACCGCCGCCATGCTGGAGGGGCTCAGCACCCTCCCGCAAAAACGCATTTCCCATCGCGGACGCTACGTCCATGAATTTGACCTTGATGCCGCGCTGGCCCGCCGTCCGGCGCTGATCCTGGTGGACGAACTGGCGCACAGCAACGCGCCGGGTTCGCGCCACCCGAAACGCTGGCAGGACGTCGAAGAGCTGCTCGAAGCCGGTATCGACGTCTTCACCACCGTCAACGTCCAGCATCTTGAAAGCCTCAATGACGTGGTCAGCGGTATTACCGGCGTGCAGGTGCGCGAGACCGTCCCCGACCCCTTCTTCGACGCCGCCGATGATGTAGTTCTGGTGGATTTACCGCCGGACGATCTGCGCCAGCGCCTGAATGAGGGCAAGGTGTACATTGGCGGCCAGGCCGAACGCGCCATCGAAAACTTCTTCCGCAAAGGTAATTTGATCGCCCTGCGCGAGCTGGCGCTGCGCCGTACCGCCGACCGTGTAGACGAACAAATGCGCGCCTGGCGCGACCGCCAGGGGCAGGAAAAAGTCTGGCACACCCGCGACGCCATTCTGCTGTGCATCGGCCACAACACCGGCAGCGAAAAACTGGTTCGCGCCGCCGCCCGGCTGGCGGCCAGGCTCGGCAGCGTCTGGCACGCGGTATACGTGGAAACCCCCTCGCTGCACCGTCTACCGGAGGCCAAACGGCGGGCGATCCTCGCGGCGCTGAAGCTGGCGCAAGAGTTAGGCGCCGAAACCGCCACCCTCTCCGATCCATCGGAAGAAAAAGCGGTACTGCATTACGCTCGCGAACATAACCTCGGCAAAATTGTGATTGGTCGCCAGGGGGAGCGACGCTGGTGGGAACGAGCCGGATTTGCCGACCGTCTGGCGCGCCGCGCCCCGGACCTCGATCTGGTGGTGATCGCGCTGGATGAAAAACCGGCTTCTCTGCCCGCCCGCGCGAACGACAACCGCACGGCGATCGATAAGTGGCGCCAGCAGTTGAAGGGCTGTCTGCTGGCCGTGGCGCTGTGCGCCATTATCACCGTGGTTGCCATGCAGTGGCTGATGGCCTTTGAGGCCGCCAACCTGGTGATGCTCTATCTACTGGGTGTGGTGATAATCGCTCTGCTGTATGGCCGCTGGCCATCGGTGCTGGCGACCTTTATCAACGTCATTAGCTTCGATCTCTTTTTTGTCGCCCCACGCGGTACGCTGGCGGTTTCCGACGTCCAGTATCTGCTGACGTTCGGCGTGATGCTGACCGTTGGTCTGGTGATCGGCAATCTGACCGCCGGGATGCGTTACCAGGCGCGGGTGGCGCGTTATCGCGAGCGGCGTACCCGGCATCTGTATGAAATGTCGAAAGCGCTGGCGGTCGGACGCAGCCGCGAAGATATCGCCGCCACCAGCGAACGCTTTATTACTTCCACTTTTCAGGCCCGCAGCCAACTACTGCTGCCGGATGAGAACGGGCAGCTGCAGCCGATGACCCAGCAATCCGGCGTTTTCTCGTGGGATGATGCGATTGCCCGCTGGAGTTTTGATAAAGGCCAGCCAGCCGGGGCCGGCACCGACACTCTCCCCGGCGTACCATATCAAATTCTGCCGCTACAAAGCGCCGCCCGCACCTGGGGGCTGCTGCTGGTCGAACCGGAAAATTTGCGTCAGTTGATGATCCCGGAACAACAGCGACTGCTGGAAACCTTTACCCTGCTGGTGGCCAGCGCCCTTGAGCGCCTGACCCTGACCGCCAGCGAAGAACAGGCGCGCTTGACCAGCGAACGCGAAAGCCTGCGCAACTCACTGCTGGCCGCCCTCTCTCACGATCTGCGGACGCCGCTGACGGTCCTGTTCGGCCAGGCGGAGATCCTCACTCTCGATCTGGCCAGCGAAGGTTCGAAGCACGCGCCGCAGGCCAACGAAATTCGCCAGCACGTGCTCAACACCACCCGGCTGGTGAATAATCTACTGGATATGGCGCGTATCCAGTCCGGCGGTTTTAATCTGCACAAAGAGTGGTTAACCCTCGAAGAGGTTGTTGGCAGCGCCCTGCGTATGCTGGAGCCTGGGCTTGGCGGCCAGCGCATCCAGCTGTCGCTGCCGGACCCGCTGCTGCTGGTCCACGTTGACGGCCCGCTGTTTGAACGGGTGCTGATCAATCTGCTGGAGAACGCGCATAAATACGCCGGCGCGCAGGCGCAGATTGGCATTCACGCCGAAGCGGATAGGCAGCAGTTGATCATTGAAGTCTGGGATAATGGTCCTGGGATCCCGGCAGGCCAGGAACAGGCTATCTTTGATAAATTCGCCCGTGGTAATAAAGAGTCTGCTATCCCCGGCGTCGGCCTGGGGCTGGCCATTTGCCAGGCCATTGTCGAGGTGCACGACGGTAGCATTACCGCCAGCAACCGTCCGGAGGGCGGCGCCTGTTTCCGTGTTACACTGCCGCGAGAAGCGCCCCCAGAACTGGAAGAGTTAACCGAGGAATTGTGATTAACGTTTTAATCATCGAAGACGAACACGCTATCCGCCGCTTTCTGCGCACTGCGCTGGAAGCTGACGGCATGCGCGTATTTGAAGCCGAAACCCTGCAGCGCGGGCTAATCGAAGCCGCCACCCGCAAACCGGATTTAGCGATCCTCGATCTCGGCCTGCCGGACGGGGATGGTAATGATTTTATCCGCGAAGTCCGCCAGTGGAGCCAAATGCCGATTATCGTGCTGTCGGCGCGCAGCGAAGAGCATGACAAAATCGCCGCCCTTGACGCCGGCGCCGATGACTACCTAAGTAAACCGTTCGGCATTGGTGAACTGCAGGCGCGGCTACGCGTCGCGCTGCGCCGTCACGGCAGCGCGCAGGCCGATGAGCCGGTGGTGCGTTTTGCCGATATTAGCGTCGATATCCCCGCCCGCCGTATCGTGCGCGGCAGTGAAGAAATTCACCTGACGCCCATCGAGTTTCGCCTGCTGGCGGCGCTGCTGAACAATCCGGGCAAAGTGCTCACCCAGCGCCAGCTTCTGAATCAGGTATGGGGGCCTAACGCCGTCGAACACAGTCACTATTTGCGGATTTATATGGGGCACTTACGGCAAAAACTGGAGGTTGACCCGGCGCGGCCGCAGCACCTGCTGACCGAAACCGGGATTGGCTATCGCTTTATGCCCTGAAATTCGCCTCTGCAGTACCAGAGAGTGGCGATTTTCAGCCCTTCAGAGAGCAGCAGGAAGCCTGCCAGGATCGCTAAATTCCTGACGCCGGCGGCTTGAATCAGCCACAGACCCAGCGACAGCGAAGGCTGCATAAATACCAGCCTGAGCGGCGCCTGCCCCCAGGCCAACCACAGCGCATAGCGGCTCTGACGGAAAAATAGGATCATCGACAGCGGAATGCTGATAATCAGCAGAACATTCAGCGGGTACAGCCAGGCCGCCGCTGCGCCGTAAGTGTGCAGCAGCTGAAGATACGCCAGTAGATCGTCGTAGAAAGGAAGACGGCGGTGGGAAATATTCCACCATAAGAATTGCAGGACGAAAAAGAGATCCATCCACGCCCAGAACAAAAAAAGGGACTTCCGTTGTAATTTCATCGCATTCCTTGCGAAAAAAATCAGGCCCGCAGGGGGCCTGATGCTGATAGGACAATCAGGCGTTTTTCAGCACTTCGCTGACAATCTCTACCGCTTCTTTTTCAATTAGCTTGCGATGCTCTTCGCCAAGGAAGCTCTCGCAGTAGATTTTGTAGGCGTCCTCGGTGCCTGACGGACGGGCCGCAAACCAGCCGTTGTCGGTCATCACTTTCAGCCCGCCGATAGAAGCGCCGTTGCCCGGCGCCGCGGTCAGACGCGCGGTGATCGGATCGCCCGCCAGCGTATCGGCGCTCACCATTTCCGGCGAAAGCTTAGACAGCGCCGCTTTCTGCGCGGAAGTGGCGGAGGCCTGCAGACGGTTGTAGCTCGGGGCGCCAAAGCGTTGCGCCAGCTCGTTATAGTGCTCCTGCGGGTTCTTACCGGTGACCGCGGTGATTTCCGCCGCCAGCAGGCACATGATGATACCGTCTTTATCGGTGGACCACGGCGTGCCGTCGAAACGCAGGAACGATGCCCCGGCGCTCTCTTCACCACCGAAGCCGAAGCTGCCGTCGAACAGACCGTCAACAAACCACTTGAAGCCTACCGGCACTTCCACCAGCTTACGGCCCAGATCGTTAACCACGCGGTCAATCATCGCCGAAGAAACCAGCGTTTTACCAACCGCAACATCTTTGCCCCACTGTGGGCGATGCTGGAACAGGTAGTTGATAGCCACCGCCAGATAGTGGTTCGGGTTCATCAGCCCAGCCGGAGTCACGATACCGTGACGGTCGTAATCCGGATCGTTGGCGAAGGCCAGATCGAACTTATCGCGCAGCGCCAACAGACCCGCCATTGCACACTCGGAGGAGCAGTCCATACGGATCGCGCCATCTTTATCAAGGTGCATAAAGCGGAACGTCTGATCGACCTGATCGTTAACGATGGTCAGATCCAGCTTGTAGTGCTCGCCGATACGTTTCCAGTATTCGATACCCGAGCCGCCCAACGGATCGACGCCCAGTTTAAGGCCCGCTTTCTGGATAGCCGCCATATCGACGATATCCGCCAGCCCTTCAATAAACGGCTGCACCAGGTCCTGCTCTTTTACGTGGCCGGACGCCAGCGCGGCGTCGAGAGAGATACGCTTCACACCCTGCAGACCGGCGGCCAGCAGTTCATTAGCGCGGTTCTCCACTACTTTCGTCACGTTGGTATCAGCCGGGCCGCCATTTGGCGGGTTGTATTTGATACCGCCATCTTCCGGCGGGTTGTGCGATGGAGTGATCACAATACCATCCGCCAGCGGGCCGCCTTTTTTGTTATGCACCAGAATCGCGTTGGAGACCGCCGGCGTCGGGGTGAAACCGTTGTTTTCCTGAACGATCACATCAACACCGTTCGCCGCCAGCACTTCCAGCACGGAAATGAATGCCGGTTCGGATAAAGCGTGGGTATCCTTACCCACGTAGCACGGGCCGGTGATGCCGTTTTTCGCGCGGTTTTCCGCAATCGCCTGCGCAATCGCCAGAATATGCTGCTCATTGAAATTGTGGCGCCCTGCGCTACCGCGATGGCCGGAGGTGCCGAACTTAACCGCATGCTCCGCATTACCCGCTTCCGGCTTCAGCACATAGTACTGAGCGGTCAGCTGGGCGACGTTAATCAAATCACTCTGTTGTGCCGGCTGACCCGCACGTTTATCGATTGCCATTGCCTGATCCTTCTGGTGCAAAGTTTAATTAACTAGATCGTGCCGCAAACCTTTTCAATCAGCTCCGCAGGGAACTGCATTGATTGCATGATGTGTTCGATCATGCTGCATTTACGGCCGGTATTAGTATTGGTGATAACCCACCACGGCGTACCAGGAACCTGTTTCGGTTTGGTCTGATTACCGCTTTTCAGCAGCGTCCGTGAATCTTCGGCGAAGTATACGCGGGTGCGCCCGTGCAGAGATTCAGTGGCTTCTGAAAAAGCCTTACTGTCTAACGAGTAAAGCGTAGTCAATACCAGCATGAAGCGGTTAACCGCGCGCTTTTGTTCAGCGTATTCGTCAGATAACAGCAGTTCGCGCATGGCGCGGACTTTATCTTTAACCGGGTTGGCCGGCTTCGCTTCGACGACTGGCGCCGCCGCAGGAGCAGCCGCCGGCGCGGCTTTCGCCGCAGGCGCGCCAGATGCAGGTTGAGAAACGGCGGTAAATTTCAGCATGCGCCGTAAAATGTCGGATGCGCTCTCGCCGATATGCAGAGTGTGGCTGGCAATATAGCGGTAGAGCTCATCATCAACTTCGATTGTTTTCATCTTAATCCAGTGCGATTTCTTTGTTTCTGAATACAAGTCGTCGGGATTAACTATCCTTTGTCTTTCACACTACTGCGCAAAAGGCATCAGATAGAGGACAAATCCCAACCGCGAATAGCGTCAAACCAGGATGGCGGTAAAACTCAGAATGCTTCCGGGTCTTGCAGCCTAATGGCAGAATGTCCAACATAATACCCTAACCCGACGGAGCGAAAAAAAGAACTTTGCCATGAAATTAAATAGCCGAGCGCAATCTGCACAAAACCCGCACAATAAATCCCCAATCGTCCTGGTACACGGCCTGTTCGGCAGCCTGGACAACCTTGGGATCCTCGCCCGCGATCTGGTCGCCGACTACGATATATTGCAGGTCGATATGCGCAACCACGGCTTATCGCCGCGTTCGCCGGAGATGACCTACCGCGCGATGGCGCAGGATCTGTTGGATACTCTTGACGATCATCAGATAGAGAAAGCGACCTTTATCGGCCATTCAATGGGCGGCAAAGCGGTGATGGCGCTGACTGCGCTGGCGCCGGATCGCATCGCCGGGCTGGTGGCGATTGATATTGCGCCGGTGGCTTATCACGTCCGCCGTCATGATGAGATCTTCGCGGCGATTAACGCCGTCAGCGAATCCGCCGCCAGCACCCGCCAGCAGGCGGCGCAGGTGATGCGCGAGCATATAAATGAAGAAGGCGTCATTCAGTTTCTGCTGAAATCCTTTGTCGACGGCGCGTGGCGCTTCAACGTGCCGGCGCTGTGGGATCAATACCCGCATATTGTCGGCTGGGAAACGGTGCCAGCCTGGCCGCACCCGGCGCAATTTATTCCCGGCGGCAACTCCCCTTATGTTACCGATGAATACCGCGACGCGCTGCTGGCGCAGTTCCCGCAGGCCCGCGCTCACGTCATTGCCGGCGCCGGACACTGGGTGCATGCGGAAAAACCCGAGGCGGTTTTACGCGCAATTCGCCGTTATCTGAGCACAATTGAAGCCTGAGTGGCTAAAAAACGCCCGACCGCGCGGCATAATGCCCGCGGTCGTTGGCGCAGCGGTTCGCCTGATGTATTATGGCGCGCTATCTGCGCCGGCTATAGCCCGGCAGCTTGTTTCCCCGAAGTCACTCTGAATCATGGCAAAAGAACAAACGGACCGAACGACATTAGATTTGTTCGCAAATGAGCGTCGCCCGGGTAGACCGAAAACCAATCCGCTTTCGCGCGATGAACAACTGCGCATCAACAAACGCAATCAGCTCAAACGCGATAAAGTTCGCGGCTTGAAGCGCGTTGAGTTGAAGCTCAACGCCGATGCGGTCGACGCGCTTAATGAGCTGGCGGAAGCCCGCAACATGAGCCGCAGCGATCTTATCGAAGAGATGCTGATGCACCAACTGGCCTGCCTGCGTAACCAGGGCGAAGTCTGAAAAACGCAAAAAAATCGCTTTCATGTAGCAGAGTGTGCACCAGGACGTTATTGCTGTTTCCGCGCCCTTCCCTGTTCTGCTATGATTGCCGTTAACTGTAGGCATAATGCCACTACCACATCATTAAGTTTCAAGAGGTTATTTTACTCATGGCAATCATCGGCATCTTTTTTGGCAGCGACACCGGCAACACCGAAAATATTGCAAAAATGATCCAAAAGCAGCTCGGTAAAGACGTTGCTGAAGTTCACGACATTGCCAAGAGCAGCAAAGAAGATCTGGAAAGCCACGATATTCTGCTGCTCGGCATCCCAACCTGGTACTACGGCGAAGCGCAGTGCGACTGGGACGACTTCTTCCCGACGCTGGAAGAGATCGACTTCAACGGTAAGCTGGTAGCCGTGTTTGGCTGCGGCGACCAGGAAGATTACGCAGAATACTTCTGCGATGCGCTGGGCACCATTCGTGACATCATTGAACCACGCGGCGCAACCATCGTTGGCCACTGGCCGACCGCGGGCTACCACTTTGAAGCTTCTAAAGGCCTGGCAGACGACGATCACTTCGTAGGTCTGGCGATTGATGAAGACCGTCAGCCGGAACTGACCAACGAGCGCGTTGAGAAGTGGGTGAAGCAGATTTCCGAAGAGCTGCATCTGGAAGAAATCAAAAACGCCTAAGAATCAAACAGCGCAGCTATTAAGCTGCGCTGAATTAATAGATAAAAGCAATCAAACTAATAGCTACAAGTTTTTAACTTTTCATCACATATCTGTACAATGTCCTCTGATTCCACGAGGTCACGTGACACAGTTTGTAGCTGGTAATTCGTTTTTGACAGCTTACAAGGCGCGATGGTTGCAGTTTTCATTTCAGAGTTGCAGCTCTATAATGAGACGCATTACATCGGGTGATTCTCTGTATTGCTTCCCTTTGAAGGAAGCCGATCTTTAGCAACAGGACAGATTCCGCATGACTGACAACAATATCGCATTAAAGAAGGCTGGCCTGAAAGTCACACTTCCCCGACTGAAAATTCTGGAAGTGTTGCAGGAACCGGATAACCATCACGTCAGTGCGGAAGATTTATATAAACGCCTGATCGATATGGGTGAAGAGATTGGTCTGGCTACCGTTTACCGCGTGCTGAACCAGTTCGACGATGCAGGCATCGTGACTCGTCACAACTTCGAAGGCGGTAAATCCGTATTCGAGCTGACTCAGCAGCACCACCACGATCACCTGATTTGCCTCGATTGCGGCAAAGTGATCGAGTTCAGCGATGATTCTATCGAATCCCGCCAACGTGAAATTGCTGCCCAACACGGCATCCGCTTAACCAACCACAGCCTGTACCTGTACGGCCACTGTGCGGAAGGCGACTGCCGCGAAGATGAACATGCCCACGATGCGGTGAATAAATAATTTCCCGTCTCGTTTGTCGTAAAAAGCCAACCTCAAGGTTGGCTTTTTTATGGGCGAAATCCACCGGCATGCGTATTCTGTCAGTGCATAACGCCTTGTACGGAGAGTCAATATGGAGCTGCGCCAGCTACGCTATTTTGTCCGCATTGTGGAAACCGGCAGTATGGGCCGCGCCGCGCTCGATCTGAATATTGGCGTTTCTGCGCTCAGCCAGCAAATGGCGCGTCTGGAAAATGAACTCGCTATCCGCCTGCTGCAACGGACTTCGCGCGGCGTAATGCCCACCAGCGCCGGCCTTGCCTTTTACTCGCAGGCGCAACTGGCGCTGCGCCATGCTGACGATGCTATTCTCGCCGCGCGCGAGGCGCGCCTTTCCGGTCACGTCAGCGTCGGTATGGCGCCGAGCACCGCTTCTGTACTGGGCGTACCTTTTATCAACGCCATGCGCGAAAGCTACGCCGACGTCCGCCTGCACCTGGTGGAGAGCCTCTCCGGCAATCTGGAACGGATGATCAACACCCGCCAGCTCGATTTAGCCATCGTTTTCCAGAAAGAGAAGATCCTGCGCTGGAGCGCCCGACCCATTCTTGAGGAACGTCTGTTCCTGATTGGCGCCCATGACGTGCTGGCGCCGCTGCCCGGCGATAGCATCTCCCCGAACCAACTGGCCGCCATCCCGCTGATTATGCCAAGCCAGGGGCATGGCCTGCGCGGCAGGCTGGACGCTATTTGCCAGGAGCACGCCATCAACGTTGACGTGGTGGCTGAAATCGATGGCCTGGCCCTGCTGATGCGCGCCGTTCGTGACGGGCTCGGCGCCACGCTGCAGCCGGGCGCAGCGATTTCTCATCTCGACAGCCAGGCGCTAAGAGTGATCGGCGTCGATAATCCGGTACTTAGCCGACCGAATTTTCTGGTCAGTCTTTCCGATGACGAACTCACCCCGGCAGGCCTTGCGGCACGGGTAATGCTGGCAAAAGTCATGCGCCAGCTAGTTGAATCCGGCAACTGGCCGGGCGCCAGTCTTTACACACACTAAACCCCCCTTTAGCTTTACGCCATAGCGCCTGCCGCCCCTGCACCTTACATTTCCATTACAAATTTAACAATTAGTCAAAGCGTAATGGAGCCGATAATGGTGGATGTACTGGTGATTGGCGGCGGCAACGCCGCGTTATGCGCCGCCTTAACCGCCCGGGAAGCAGGCGCATCCGTACTGCTGCTGGAAGCCGCGCCGCGGGAATGGCGGGGCGGTAACTCTCAGCACACGCGTAATCTGCGTTGTATGCACAATGCGCCGCAGGATGTCTTGGTCGACAGCTATCCGGAAGAAGAATACTGGCAGGATCTGCTGCGCGTTACCGACGGCAATACCAACGAAGCGCTGGCCCGTCTGGTGATCCGCACCTCGTCGCACTGTCGGGACTGGATGCGCCGCCATGGCGTTAACTTTCAACCGCCGTTATCCGGCGCCCTGCACGTCGCCCGCACTAACGCCTTTTTTATGGGCGGCGGCAAAGCCCTGGTCAATGCCTATTACCGCAGCGCCGAACAGATGGGCGTACAGATCCGCTATAACACCCCGGTACAGGCGCTTGAATTACGTGATGGCGAATTCGTCGCCGCGCTGGCAGGCACTGAGCGGATCGCCGCTAAAACCTGCGTGCTCGCCGCCGGCGGTTTTGAATCTAACCGCGAGTGGCTGCGCGAAGCCTGGGGGCAAAATGAGCGCGGCGAATGGCCTGCAGACAACTTTCTCATCCGCGGCACCCGTTTTAATCAGGGAGTGCTGCTCAAATTTATGATCGATGCCGGGGCCGATATCATCGGCGATCCTTCACAGTCGCACTGCGTCGCCATTGACGCCCGGGCGCCGCTCTATGACGGCGGCATCTGTACCCGCGTCGACTGCGTGTCGCTGGGGGTGGTGGTGAACCGCGATGCCGAGCGCTTTTATGATGAAGGGGAAGATTTCTGGCCCAAACGTTACGCCATCTGGGGCCGTCTGGTCGCCCACCAGCCGGGGCAAATCGGCTATTCGATCATCGACAGCAAAGCCGTTGGACAATTTATGCCGCCGGTATTTCCGGGCGCCCAGGCCAATACCATCGCGGAACTGGCGCGCCAATTGGGGCTGGACGGCGAACGTTTGTCACAGACCATCGCCAGCTACAATGCCGCCTGTACGCCAGGCCAGTTCGACCATACCCGTCTTGATAACTGCACCACTTCCGGCCTGACGCCGCCGAAGACCCACTGGGCGCGGCCTATCGATACGCCGCCTTATTATGGTTATGCCCTGCGTCCAGGGATCACCTTCACCTACCTCGGGCTGTACGTCAATCAACACGCCGCCGTCCACTTTGCCGGTAAGCCGAGCCGCAACCTGTTTGTCGCCGGCGAAATGATGGCCGGCAACGTACTGGGCAAAGGCTATACCGCCGGCGTAGGCATGTCGATTGGCACCACATTCGGCCGCATTGCCGGTCAGCAAGCCGCCCTGGCGGCACAGCAGGAGAAACATCATGAAGTCGCTTGAAAAGCTGATCATCGAGGCGCAAATCATCACCGAGCCGGAAGCGGAAGTCGAACGGGTGATGCAGGTCTGTAACGCCTGCCGCTATTGCGAAGGCTTTTGCGCCGTATTTCCGGCCATGACCCAGCGTCTGGAATTTGGCAAGGCGGATATTAACTATCTGGCGAACCTGTGCCACAACTGCGGCGCCTGCCTGCACGCCTGCCAGTATGCCCCGCCGCACGAGTTTGCGATTAATGTTCCCAAAGCGATGGCGGAAGTGCGGCTGGAAACCTATCAACATTACGCCCGGCCCGCCGCTTTCGGCAGTTTATATCGCCGTGCGGGGATCGCCACGGTGCTGGCGCTGGTCGCGGGTCTTGTCCTGTTTCTGCTATTGGCGATGGGGCTCAAAGGCTCTCTGTTGCACCCGCCGCTGGCCGGTGATTTCTACCAGATTTTCCCGCATAACCTGCTGGCGTGGATGTTCGGTTCGGTTTTCATTGCGGCCATCGGTTTACTGATGAGCGGGGTGATTCGTTTCTGGCGCGAGATCTCGCCGGGCCAACCGCAGGCTGGCGATATCGCCAGGGCCTCACATGATGCGCTGACGTTGAAATATCTCGACGGCGGACACGGTAAAGGCTGTAACGAGGCCGATGACGCCTTCACCCTGATGCGCCGCCGTTTTCACCACTTCACTTTCTACGGTTTCATGCTCTGTTTCGCCGCCACGGTTGTGGCCACGGGCTATCACTATCTCGCCGGTTGGGAGGCGCCCTACCCGTTCTTTAGCGTACCGGTACTGCTGGGCACGCTCGGCGGCATCGGGCTGCTGGTAGGCACTGCGGGTTTGCTATGGCTGAATCTGCGCCGCTCGCCGCTGCACGGCGACGCGCGGCAAAAACCGATGGATCGCGCTTTTATCCTGCTGTTGCTACTGACCAGTTTTACCGGGCTCGCGCTACTGGCGGGCCGGGACACCTCGTGGATGGGCATTCTGCTCGCTATCCATCTCGGGGTGGTGATGGCGCTGTTTTTAACGCTGCCTTACGGAAAATTTGCCCACGGATTTTATCGCTGTGCGGCGTTACTCAAGTGGGCGATTGAGAAGCGGCGCGGAAAACAGGCGGCAGTCGCAGGCGACTAACCCGCTCCCTCTTACCTCTATAACAACAAGATAAAGACAATGGAGAGCAAACCCTATGACCCAACCAACCTCGCGCGCCGGTACCTTCGGCGCAATTCTCCGCGTAACCAGCGGTAATTTTCTCGAGCAATTCGACTTCTTTCTGTTTGGTTTCTACGCCACCTATATCGCCAGAACCTTCTTTCCGGCAGAGAGCGAGTTCGCGGCGTTGATGCTCACCTTTGCCGTGTTTGGCTCCGGCTTCCTGATGCGCCCCATCGGCGCGGTGGTATTAGGGGCTTATATTGACAGGATCGGTCGCCGCAAAGGGCTGATGGTCACCCTGGCGATTATGGGCTGTGGCACGTTACTGATTGCGCTGGTGCCGGGCTACCAAACCATCGGCGTGCTGGCGCCGGTGCTGGTCTTAATTGGCCGTTTGCTGCAAGGATTCTCGGCCGGGGTCGAGCTCGGCGGTGTGTCGGTCTACCTGTCGGAAATCGCCAAACCGGGGAAAAAAGGGTTCTATACCAGTTGGCAGTCCGCCAGCCAACAGGTGGCCATCGTCATGGCGGCGCTGATTGGCTACGCGCTGAACGAAACGCTGGGTCACGACGAGATTGCAGAATGGGGCTGGCGCATCCCCTTCTTTATCGGCTGCCTGATTATCCCGCTGATTTTCGTACTCCGGCGTTCGCTGCAGGAGACCGAAGCGTTTCTGCAGCGTAAGCATCGTCCCGATACGAAAGAGATACTGACCACTATTGTTAAAAACTGGCGCATCATCAGCGCGGGCACCTTACTGGTGGCGATGACCACCACCACCTTTTATTTTATTACCGTCTATACCCCAACCTACGGCAGAGCGGTACTGCATCTGAGCGCGCGCGACAGCTTGCTGGTCACGATGCTGGTCGGTATTTCTAACTTTATCTGGTTACCGATTGGCGGGGCGCTCTCAGACAAGATAGGCCGCCGCCCGGTGCTGATGGGAATTACCATCCTGGCGCTGTTGACCACCTGGCCGGTGATGCAATGGCTCACCGCCGCGCCGGATTTCACCCGCATGACGCTGGTGCTGCTGTGGTTCTCGTTCTTTTTCGGTATGTATAACGGCGCGATGGTGGCGGCGCTAACGGAAGTGATGCCCGTTTACGTCCGCACCGTGGGCTTTTCGCTGGCATTTAGCCTCGCCACCGCTATCTTTGGCGGGCTGACGCCGGCTATTTCCACCGCGCTGGTCGAAATCACCGGTGATAAAAGCGCGCCGGGCTGGTGGCTGATGTGCGCGGCGCTATGCGGATTCGCCGCCACCGCCATGCTGTTCATGCGTCTAAGCCGCGGCTATCAGCCGGCGGAAATACCGCGTTAAAATAGCCACGGGCGGAGTGTGCGCTCCGCCCGTTTTCGCTTAACCGTCTGCTTTACTTCGTGGTGTTGTTACTGCGAATCTCCTGCCAGATTTTATCGCAGCGCGCTTTGACCGCCTGGTCATTACCGGTGCGCGTCGCCTGAATACAGGCCTGATAATCCAGCACTCTGACGCTCTCCTGCGTCGCAAACTGCTGATGCGGTTTCTCTTGTTTCAATACGTTCAGTACGCTCTGGCAGGCTTCGATCTTGTCCGGATTACCTTCCGCCGTGTTGATACAGGCGCTATAGGCATCTTTCAATTTGGAATCTTCTTTCGGCGCTGGCGACTGCGCGCAGGCGACCAGACCCGATGCCATGATGGCGATGAGCAGCAGTTTTTTCATAGTTATTCTCCCGGAGGGGCGGCAGGCTCACGCCCGCCGCGCAGGCATCAGAAAATGGTGAACGGCGCGATAACCATAAACTTCACGTCACGCTCATCCTGGAAGATGTTGCCGTAACCGCCGCTCCAGCTTGGGATGTCGGAGTGGTTGTCGTATTGCGTGAAGTGCAGTTTGAACATCGTTCCTTTCGCGCGGCCTTCCTGCAGGGTGTAGATGGCATCCAGGCTGTAGGCGGATTCTTTCAGACGATAGTTAGGATCGTAGTAAGCATCCGGGGATGCCATTCTGCCAGGCTTCGCATCCCAGGCGTAAACATAGGACGCGCCAAACGCCCAGCCCGGCATATCCCAGTTCTTCATGTCGTACATCGCGCCGAAGAACACCGCTTTCTCGCCGTTGGCGTTAAAGTCAGAGCGGTTATCCCACCAGATATCGAGACGACCGTTAGAGGAGGCATAGGTTGGCGTCATACGCTGCAGGAAGTAGCCCTGCTGGCCATCGGCTTTCACCCAGGTCCCTTCCAGACGCAGATCCAGCACATCGGCCGCTTTATAGCCGAAAGTGATCGCCTGCAGCCACGCGGTACCGTCGTAGATATCGTTGACGCCGCCGTTGCTGACTTTATCGCGGGTACCGTAGAACTGATAGCTGGTGCTCAACGGCGAACCCGCGATATCAAATTTGTAGCTGGCTTTAGCAAAGTACTGATCGATATAGCCCTGGGCCTGACCAAATGCGGCTTCCAGCACCAGATCGTTTTTAAAATCGTACTTCGCGCCAAGAGAGTGCAGATAGTCAACTTTGGTTTTCTTATCGTTCTGGTAAAAATCATCCATCTCGATATGCCACGGCGCTTTATATTCGTTCGTCCACATATAGGAGAAACTCAGCGCGCCGTTATCGCCGTAGTCGAAGTTCGCCCCGGCTTCAGCCCCCTGATAGGTACCCGGCATAAAGCTCCAGTGCGGCGCCAGCAGCGTTTGTCCGGTCGGCTGAATGTAGCCCGCGCGCGCCCACGCCGGGCCGAATTTAAATTTAGCCGCCGCTTTATACAGGCTTATCCCGCTCTTATCGCCGGTATAATCTTCGCTGTAGGCACGGTTGCTGGAGGAGAAAGCAATTTCGTTCGGGTGGCCGCTGTCGCCGTTTTCCGCCATTTCAATCGCGGTGAAGGCAGCAATATCCAGACCAAACATGTCGGCCGCGTAGCCGGACTGGAAATCCAGGTTGGCGTTCCAGGTAGAATGAGAAAGGTTAGTTTCGTATTTGTCGGTTTCTACGTTTTTACGGTCGCGCTCACGCTGCCAGTAATAGATACCGCCGGTTAAGGTAGAATCATCGATAAAACCTGCTGCGCTGGCCTGTGGGGCCACAACCCAACCCGACATCGCGGTGACGGCGGCAATAGCCAGCGCCAGCGTACTACGTTTGCCACTAAACGTACGCATGTGCATATCCTCTTTGACGTTTTAAAATTGCGATTGCCAAAGGCAGCTCGCTAAAAAAATAAAAAAATTTGAAAAGCGGTGCGGTTAAAAGGCCGCGAAACCACTATGGATAGACTATTTTTCGTGACGCGAATTATCAATCTCTTTCGCAGAGCAAAGCTTAAGATTATGACAAAGCGCACATAATTTATGTCGTTTTGTTACAGACTTACTTCTCAGTATTTTTAACGATAAGTCATGGTTATATCGGAAAAAAACTGATAATTGATGAAAGCTGAAACGGTTAAATGTAAATATGCAGGCAGGAAGAGATGGGTAATTATTAATGCGTTTTAATAAGATTAATTCGCATCGAAAAAATATCAGTTTTTAATCCACTGATTCTGCAATAAAAAAACGCCGCAGAGTGCGGCGTTTCATGAATACGGCGAGCATTACTCGCCGATTTTAGCCCAGGTGTCACGCAGGCCAACGGTGCGGTTGAAGACCAGATGGCTCTCGGTGGCATAGCGGCTGTCGAGGCAGAAGTAACCTTCGCGCTCGAACTGGTATGCTTTACCCGCCTGCGCTTTCGACAGGCTCGGTTCCGCAAAACCTTGCTTAATGACCAGCGATTCCGGGTTCATTACCGCCAGGAAGTCATCCGCCGCGCCCGGGTTCGGTACGCTGAACAGACGATCGTAAAGGCGGATTTCAACCGGCAGCGCGTGCGCCGCGCTCACCCAGTGGATAACGCCTTTAACCTTGCGGCCATCGGCCGGGTCTTTGCTCAGGGTATCGGCATCGTAAGTACAGAAGATGGTAGTGATATTACCTTCTGCATCTTTCTCAACGCGCTCAGCTTTGATCACGTAGGCGTTGCGCAGACGCACTTCTTTACCCAGCACCAGACGCTTGTACTGTTTGTTGGCTTCTTCACGGAAGTCCGCGCGATCGATCCAGATCTCAGCGCTGAACGGAACCTCGCGGCTGCCCATTTCCGGCTTGTTCGGATGGTTCGGCATCGCCACCATTTCACTTGCGCCCTGCGGATAGTTTTCGATAACCAGTTTAACCGGATCGATCACCGCCATCGCGCGCGGGGCGTTTTCGTTCAGATCTTCACGAATGCACGACTCCAGCGACGCCATCTCAATGGTGTTGTCCTGTTTGGTCACGCCGATGCGTTTGCAGAACTCGCGGATGGATTCAGCGGTATAACCACGACGGCGCAGACCGGAAATAGTCGGCATACGCGGGTCATCCCAGCCTTCAACGTGCTTCTCGGTCACCAGCTGATTCAGCTTACGCTTGGACATCACGGTGTATTCGAGATTCAGGCGCGAGAATTCATACTGACGCGGATGCACCGGAATACTGATGTTGTCGAGCACCCAGTCGTACAGACGACGGTTGTCCTGGAACTCCAGGGTACACAGCGAGTGGGTGATACCTTCCAGCGCATCGCTGATGCAGTGGGTGAAGTCGTACATCGGGTAGATGCACCACTTGTTGCCGGTCTGATGGTGTTCCGCAAATTTAATGCGATACAGCACCGGGTCACGCATCACGATGAACGGCGACGCCATGTCGATCTTGGCGCGCAGGCAGGCTTTGCCCTCTTCGAAGCCGCCGGTACGCATTTTTTCGAACAGCGCGAGGTTCTCTTCCACGCTGCGATCGCGGTATGGGCTGTTTTTACCCGGCTCTTTCAGGGTACCGCGGTATTCGCGGATCTCGTCGGCGGACAGCTCGTCAACGTAAGCCAAACCTTTGTTGATCAGCTCAACCGCATACTGATGCAGCTGATCGAAGTAATCAGAGGAGTAGCAGACATCGCCGGACCAGTGGAAACCTAACCACTGCACGTCGTTTTTAATCGACTCTACGTATTCGATATCTTCTTTAACCGGGTTGGTGTCATCGAAACGCAGATTACATTGACCCTGATAATCCTGGGCGATGCCGAAGTTCAGGCAAATGGATTTTGCATGGCCAATGTGCAGATAGCCGTTCGGTTCCGGCGGGAAGCGGGTATGAACGGTGGTGTGCTTACCGGTAGCCAGATCTTCATCGATGATCTGACGGATAAAGTTAGTCGGGCGGGCTTCTGCCTCACTCATCACGGGTTCCTCAAAGCGTAAACAACGTATAACGGCACATGATCTTACAAGCAGGACGCAGAGACAACTATTAGTTACGCAAAATACGTATCTGTTGTTGGATATGGGGGTATTTGCTGCAAAAAAAAGCGGCGCAGGTTTCGCTGCGCCGCTGAGGCAAAACTCTACTCAGGAGCCTTACTTGCCTTTAATCTCGAACAACGGCGTTTGGCCGGCGACAACGTTACCCGTTGCCTGAATCACCAGCGCGCTGTAATCATCGCTGTTGCTGCAGACGACCGGACTAATCATCGAGCGAGCGTTGGCGTTGAGGAACGCCAGATCCATTTCCAGAATCGGCTCGCCGGCTTTCACCTGTGCGCCCTCTTCAACCAGACGTTTAAAGCCTTTCCCTTCCAGCGCGACGGTATCGATGCCCATATGGACGACGATTTCCGCACCGTTATCGGTTTCCAGGCAGAACGCGTGGTTGGTGTTGAAGATTTTCACCACCGTACCGGCCGCCGGCGCGACAACGATGTTATCGGTCGGTTTCACCGCGACACCGTCACCGACGGCTTTGCTGGCGAAGGCTTCATCCGGTACCTGCTCAAGCGCCACCACTTCGCCGGTAATCGGGGAAACCAGCGCTTCGACGGTTTTAGCGTTGGCAACCGCCTGCGGTTTGGCCGCAGGCGCGGCGGCTGGCGCGCTGTCAGTCGAGGTAGCCGCTGCGGCAACCGGGCCACGCGCCACCACCTTCTTCATCGCGTCGCCCACGGATTCCGCTTTCGCGCCAACGATGACCTGGATGGTCTGTTTGTTCAGTTTCACCACGCCGGAGGCGCCGAGACGTTTACAGGCGGCATCGTTGACTTTCGCCGAGTCGCCGACGGTCAGACGCAGACGGGTGATACAGGCATCAATAGCTTTCAGGTTATCGGTACCGCCTACGGCTGCGATGTAGTTGGTCGCCAGCTGAGTCAGACCTTCTTCGGTGTTGCTGTTAGCTTCTTCAGTCACGACGTCGTCGGTTTTATCTTCACGACCCGGCGTTTTCAGGTTGAACATGCGGATAACCGCGCTGAACAACAGGAAGTAAACGAAGAAGAACACCACGCCCATCACCAACAGCATCCAGACGTTTTTGCTGGCTGCCGGCAGGCTGTACATCAACACGTAGTCGATAGCGCCCGCGGAGAAGGAGAAGCCCGCATGGATACCCAGCGCCGTTGCGATGAACAGGCTGATACCGGTCAGGATTGCGTGCAGGAGGTACAGCAATGGCGCCAGGAACATGAACAGGAATTCCAGCGGCTCGGTCACACCGGTCAGGAACGCGGTGATGGCGACGGACAGCAGCATACCGCCGACCATCGGACGACGCTCTTTCGGCGCAGCCAGATACATCGCCAGCGCCGCGCCCGGCAGACCGAACATCATGATCGGGAAGAAGCCGGACATGAACATCCCCGCGGTGCCGTCACCGGCGTAGAAGCGGTTGATGTCGCCGTGGAAGACCGCGCCCGCGGCGTTGGTGAACTCGCCAATCTGGAACCAGGCAATGGTGTTCAGCACCTGATGCAGACCGGTTGGGATCAGCAGACGGTTGATGAAACCGAAGATACCGGAGCCCAGCGCGCCCGCAGAGACGATCCATTCGCCGCCCGCATGAATAGCGTGCTGTACCGGCGGCCAGACATAGCCGAAGATAGCAGCCAGCACCAGACAGAAGAAGCCGGTAGCGATCGGTACGAAGCGTTTGCCGCCGAAGAAGCTCAGGAAGTCTGGCAGTTTAATGCCGGCCCAGCGGTTATAAACAGCCCCCGCGACCAGACCGGTAATGATACCCGCCAGCACGCCCATGTTAATTTCCGGGTTAATGGTGACCATCGCTTTGGTCATCACGAAATAACCTACCGCGCCGGCCAGCGCCGCAGAACCCGCGTTATCCTTGGACCAGCTTGATGCCACGCCGATGGCGAAGATCAACGCTAAGTTGTCAAAGATTGCCCCACCCGCTTGCGCGATGAAGGGTACGTTCAGCAGATCTGGTTGCCCGAATCGCAGCAGCAATGCCGCGACCGGCAGCACTGCGATAGGGAGCTGTAAAGCCCTACCCAGCCGCTGAAAGAAACCTAAAATATTCATCTTATTCCCCCTATGAGACCCCGATGAGGCTCATTTCAAAGCCACTTTTTTATTGTGTAACAAGGTCGGATTTATCACTTACCGGCAAAGTGTGTGAAAAATTAATTCGTATCGCAAATTAAACGGGTATTTTTTGTGACTATAATCACCAAATATCGTATTCACCCCTCCCTTTGACTGGCTAACATCGAAAACTTATTTTATCATTCAAAAAATCAACACGGATTGACCCCGGTCGGCGCAGTTGCTGCAATACTCTTCATAGTATGCTGGCGCCAATCCGCCAGGTTCTAATTTAACTATAGAGGTGAAGAATGAGACTGATCCCCCTGGTAACAGCTGAACAAGTAGGTAAATGGGCTGCCCGTCATATCGTTAACCGCATTAACGCGTTCAAACCGACCGCGGACCGTCCGTTCGTACTGGGTCTGCCTACCGGTGGTACGCCTCTTACCGCTTACAAAGCGCTGGTTGAAATGCATAAAGCAGGCCAGGTTAGCTTCAAGCACGTTGTTACCTTCAACATGGATGAGTATGTTGGCCTGCCGAAAGAGCATCCGGAAAGCTATCATAGCTTCATGCACCGCAATTTCTTTGACCATGTTGATATTCCAGCTGAAAATATCAACCTGCTGAATGGTAATGCGCCGGATATCGATGCAGAATGCCGTCGTTATGAAGAAAAAATTCGCTCCTACGGTAAAATCCACCTATTCATGGGCGGCGTAGGTAACGATGGTCATATCGCGTTTAACGAACCGGCCTCTTCTCTGGCATCCCGTACCCGTATTAAAACCCTGACCCATGACACCCGCGTGGCCAACTCTCGTTTCTTCGACGGCGACGTGGATCTGGTGCCGAAATATGCGCTGACCGTGGGCGTGGGAACCCTGCTGGATGCGGAAGAAGTGATGATTCTGGTGCTGGGCCATCAGAAAGCGCTGGCGCTGCAGGCGGCGGTAGAAGGTAACGTCAACCACATGTGGACCATCACCTGTCTGCAGCTGCATCCGAAAGCGGTTGTGGTCTGCGACGAGCCGTCCACGATGGAACTGAAAGTGAAGACCCTGAAATATTTCAACGAATTAGAAGTTGAAAATATTAAAGGTCTGTAATGTAGTCCGTCCCGCGCCCTGGCGTGGGACCATCTTTTTCTTTGTATGCAACGCCAGAACAATGCGAGTTGAGCTGGTGGGGCGTATATACCGGGGGTCGTAATGTATGCATTAACCCAGGGCCGGGTTTACACCGGTCATGAAATTCTCGATGACCATGCGGTTGTTATCGCCAATGGCCGTATCGAACGTCTCTGTCCGCTGGCTGATTTGCCGTCTGAAATTGAGCAACGCTCGGTCAACGGCGCGATTATTGCCCCCGGTTTCATCGACGTCCAGCTGAACGGCTGCGGCGGCGTGCAGTTCAACGATAGTCCGGATGCGGTCACCGTCGAAACGCTGGAAATTATGCAGAAAGCGAACGAACGTTCCGGCTGCACCAACTTCCTGCCGACGCTGATTACTTCCAGCGATGATCTGATGAAGCAAGGCATCCGCGTGATGCGCGAATACCTGCAAAAACACCCCAACCAGGCGCTGGGTCTGCATCTGGAAGGACCGTGGCTGAATATCGTCAAGAAAGGCACCCATAACCCGGACTACGTGCGTAAACCGGACGCCGCGCTGGTTGATTTCCTGTGCGACAACGCCGACGTTATCACCAAAGTGACGCTGGCCCCTGAGCGCGTCGAGCCGGAAGTGATCCGTAAACTGGTCGCCGCCGGCATCGTGGTTTCGGCAGGCCACTCTAACGCTACGCTGAAAGAAGCGAAAATCGGTTTCCGCGCCGGTATCACTTTTGCGACGCACCTTTATAATGCCATGCCATATATTACCGGCCGTGAACCGGGCCTGGCCGGCGCCATTTTCGACGAGCCGGATGTCTACTGCGGTATCATCGTTGACGGCATGCACGTCGACTACGCCAACGTGCGTAACGCGAAACGGCTGAAAGGCGATAAACTATGCCTGGTGACCGACGCCACTGCGCCGGCAGGGGCTAATATTGACCAGTTCATTTTTGCTGGTAAAACAATATACTACCGTAATGGTCTGTGCGTGGATGAAAACGGCACTCTCAGCGGTTCTTCGCTGACCATGATTGAAGGGGTACGTAACCTCGTTGAACATTGCGGCGTGGCGTTGGATGAAGTGTTGCGTATGGCGACGCTCTACCCGGCGCGCGCGATTGGCGTGGACAAGCAACTCGGTAGCATTGCGCCGGGTATGGTCGCTAACCTGACCGCTTTCAGCCGCGATTATAAAATCATCAAGACCATCGTTAATGGTAACGAGGTCGTCACTGAGTAAGTAAAAGTATGACAGCAGGCGGACAAGCTCAAATTGGTAACGTCGATCTGGTAAAACAGCTGAACAGCGCGGCCGTCTATCGGCTGATTGACCAACATGGTCCCATCTCGCGCATTCAGATAGCGGAACAAAGTCAGCTTGCCCCTGCCAGCGTAACCAAAATTACGCGTCAGCTTATTGAGCGCGGCCTGATCAAAGAAGTCGATCAGCAGGCCTCCACCGGGGGGCGCCGCGCCATCTCTATCATCGCGGAAACCCGCAATTTCAACGCTATCGGCGTGCGGCTAGGCCGCTATGACGCCACCCTGACCCTTTATGAATTAAGCAGTAAAACGCTGGAAGAAGAGCACTTCCCGCTGCCGGAGCGTACCCAGGAAACGCTCGAGCACGCGCTGCTGAATATCATCGCCACCTTTATTGAAAATTGTCAGCGCAAAATCCGCGAGCTTATCGCCATTTCGGTCATTCTGCCGGGGCTGGTCGACCCTGAAAGCGGCGTTATCCGCTATATGCCGCATATTCAGGTGGAGAACTGGGGGCTGGTCGAAGCGCTGGAAAAACGCTTTAACGTCACCTGTTTTGTCGGCCACGATATCCGCAGCCTGGCGCTGGCCGAGCACTATTTTGGCGCAAGCCAGGATTGCGAAGACTCTATTCTGGTGCGCGTACACCGCGGTACCGGCGCGGGCATTATTTCCAACGGGCGTATTTTTATCGGCCGTAACGGCAACGTTGGCGAAATTGGCCATATCCAGGTCGACCCGTTAGGCGAGCGCTGTCACTGCGGCAACTTCGGCTGTCTGGAAACCGTCGCCGCGAACGCCGCTATTGAGCACCGTGTCCGCCATCTGCTTGAGCAGGGCTATCAAAGCCGTATCACGCTTGATGACTGCAATATCAAAACTATCTGCAAAGCGGCAAATAAAGGCGATGCGCTGGCCTGCGAAGTGGTCGAATACGTTGGCCGTCATCTGGGCAAAACCATCGCCATCGCTATCAACCTGTTTAACCCGCAAAAAGTGGTGATTGCCGGTGAAATCGTCGAGGCGGAAAAGGTGCTGCTACCGGCCATTGAAAGCTGTATCAACGGCCAGGCGTTGAAAGCGTTTCGCCACAATCTGCCGGTGGTACGCTCGACGCTCGATCACCGCTCAGCCATCGGCGCCTTTGCGCTGGTCAAGCGCGCGATGCTCAACGGCATCCTGTTACAGCATTTGCTGGAAAGTTAATCCAGCTTTATAGTTTCGCCTTTCGTTAATGATGTTGGACTGTTCATGACCATTCAAAACGTAATTTGTGATATCGACGGCGTGCTGATGCACGATAACGTGGCTGTTCCCGGCGCCGCTGAATTTATCAAACGCATCCTGGATAAAGGTATGCCGCTGGTGATGCTGACCAACTATCCTTCGCAAACCGGACAGGACCTGGCCAACCGCTTCGCCACCGCCGGTATCGAAGTGCCGGATACCGCGTTCTACACTTCCGCCATGGCCACCGCCGATTTCCTGCGTCGCCAGGAAGGTAAGAAGGCCTACGTGGTTGGCGAAGGCGCGCTCATCCACGAACTGTATAAGGCCGGCTTCACCATCACCGACGTTAATCCTGATTTCGTCATCGTTGGCGAGACCCGCTCCTTTAACTGGGAAATGATGCATAAAGCGGCTTTCTTTGTCGCCAACGGCGCGCGCTTTATCGCTACCAACCCGGATACTCACGGCCGCGGCTACTACCCTGCTTGCGGCGCGCTCTGTGCGGGGATTGAAAAAATCTCCGGCCGGAAACCGTTTTATGTCGGTAAGCCGAGCCCGTGGATTATCCGTTCCGCGCTCAACAAAATGCAGGCACACTCCGAGCAAACGGTGATCGTCGGCGATAACCTGCGTACCGATATCCTCGCCGGTTTCCAGGCGGGCCTTGAGACCATTCTGGTGCTCTCCGGAGTCTCCACGCTGGACGATATCGATAGCATGCCGTTCCGCCCGTCGTGGATTTATCCGTCGGTCGCCGAAATCGACGTTTTTTGAGCCGAAACCACGTCCCAGGACGTGGTTTTTTATTTATAGCGCTGCTAAAAATAGATTCATCTAATGAAAATGGCTTATTGCTAAACATTCATCAATAAAGCTGCGCTAAACATACGCATTTTTCAACATTCAACAATCAGTATTGCACTTTTTACTTTTCCGCCGGTAAATCTCTTGCGCCCCACTCTCCTTTACGGCATTTTCTTTAACACGCACTAAGACCTTGCAAGAGACGAGGTCTGCACAACATCACCACATGACAGGGTAACGGAGAAGGCTATGTGTTCTATTTTTGGCGTACTGGATATTAAAACTGACGCAGGCGAACTGCGTAAAAAGGCACTGGAACTTTCCCGCCTGATGCGCCACCGCGGACCGGACTGGTCCGGCGTTTATGCCAGCGATAAAGCGATTCTCGCCCACGAACGTCTGTCGATAGTCGACGTCAACGCTGGGGCCCAGCCGCTCTATAACCAACAAAAAACCCATGCGCTGGCGGTCAACGGTGAAATCTACAACCACCAGGCGCTGCGCGCCGAATATGGCGACCGCTACCAGTTCCAGACCGGTTCCGACTGTGAAGTGATCCTCGCGCTGTACCAGGAAAAAGGGCCGGAGTTCCTCGATGAACTGCAGGGAATGTTTGCCTTCGCGCTGTATGACAGCGAGAAAGACGCTTACCTGATTGGCCGCGACCATATCGGTATTATCCCGCTGTATATGGGCCACGACGAACACGGCAACTTCTATGTCGCCTCCGAAATGAAAGCGCTGGTGCCGGTTTGCCGCACGATTAAAGAGTTCCCTGCAGGTAGCTACCTGTGGAGCCAGGATGGTGAAATTCGCCAGTACTATCAGCGCGACTGGTTCGACTACGACGCGGTAAAAGACAACGTCACGGATAAAAACGAACTGCGTCAGGCGCTGGAAGAGTCGGTGAAAAGCCACCTGATGTCCGATGTCCCTTACGGCGTGCTGCTTTCCGGCGGCCTGGACTCTTCGGTGATTTCGGCCATTACCAAAAAATACGCCGCACGCCGCGTTGAAGATCAGGAGCGCAGCGAAGCCTGGTGGCCGCAGCTGCACTCATTCGCGGTCGGCCTCGAAGGCTCCCCTGACCTGAAAGCGGCACAGGAAGTCGCAAACCACCTCGGCACCGTGCATCACGAAATTCACTTTACGGTGCAGGAAGGGCTGGATGCGATCCGCGATGTTATCTATCACATCGAAACGTATGACGTGACCACCATTCGCGCCTCGACGCCGATGTACCTGATGTCGCGTAAAATTAAAGCCATGGGCATTAAAATGGTGCTCTCCGGCGAAGGCTCCGATGAAGTATTCGGCGGGTATCTCTACTTCCACAAAGCGCCGAATGCCAAAGAACTGCATGAAGAAACGGTGCGTAAACTGCAGGCGCTGCACATGTTTGACTGCGCGCGCGCCAACAAAGCGATGTCCGCCTGGGGGGTAGAGGCCCGCGTACCGTTCCTTGATAAGAAATTCCTCGATGTGGCGATGCGCATCAACCCGCAGGATAAAATGTGCGGCAACGGCAAAATGGAAAAACATATTTTGCGCGAATGCTTTGAGTCCTATCTGCCGGCCAGCGTCGCCTGGCGCCAGAAAGAACAGTTCTCCGACGGCGTAGGCTATAGCTGGATTGATACGCTGAAAGAGGTGGCGGCAAAACAGATTAGCGACCAGCAGCTGGAGACGGCGAGCTTCCGCTTCCCGTACAACACGCCGACCTCTAAAGAAGGCTACCTGTACCGCGAAATCTTCGAAGAGCTGTTCCCGCTGCCAAGCGCGGCGGAATGCGTCCCCGGCGGCCCGTCCGTCGCCTGCTCTTCGGCGAAAGCCATCGAGTGGGATGAAGCGTTCAAAACCATGAACGATCCATCAGGACGCGCGGTCGGCGTCCACCAGTCGGCTTATAAGTAAGCCATTCCGGCGAATAACGGATCCTACGGGGTCCGTTTTTTTATGCCGAATTTGGCAAATAAAAACGATAAATAATCAATTCTTGCCGATTATTGCAGCATGCTGTTCGCAACCTAACCAAACAGTCACATTACGACGATTTTCCTTGAAAAAGTGGTTGACGCTCGCAGGCCCAATACGCATAATGCGCCCCGCAACGCCGATAAGGTAACGCGAAAAAAAGATGGCTACGTAGCTCAGCTGGTTAGAGCACATCACTCATAATGATGGGGTCACAGGTTCGAATCCCGTCGTAGCCACCATCTTTTTTGCGGGAGTGGCGAAATTGGTAGACGCACCAGATTTAGGTTCTGGCGCCGCAAGGTGTGCGAGTTCAAGTCTCGCCTCCCGCACCATTCACTAAAAAGCGTTGCACGGATGGGGTATCGCCAAGCGGTAAGGCACCGGTTTTTGATACCGGCATTCCCTGGTTCGAATCCAGGTACCCCAGCCATATTTCTTCGATATTTGCGGTTAGCCGCGACGGTATTGGGGTATCGCCAAGCGGTAAGGCACCGGTTTTTGATACCGGCATTCCCTGGTTCGAATCCAGGTACCCCAGCCATCGAAGAAACAGCATGACAATTTGGCTACGTAGCTCAGCTGGTTAGAGCACATCACTCATAATGATGGGGTCACAGGTTCGAATCCCGTCGTAGCCACCATATTCAGGACTATCGGTTAACATCGGTAAATCCGTAAAAATTTGTTGGGGTATCGCCAAGCGGTAAGGCACCGGATTCTGATTCCGGCATTCCGAGGTTCGAATCCTCGTACCCCAGCCAAATTCAAAAGACGTTCCTCTGTGAACGCACCCTGTTGGGGTATCGCCAGGCTGTAAGGCCACCGGGCTGAGTCCGGCACACGAAACACCAGCAGACAATTGGGGTATCGCCAAGCGGTAAGGCACCGGATTCTGATTCCGGCATTCCGAGGTTCGAATCCTCGTACCCCAGCCACTTATTAGCAAAAAAGCTCACTTCGGTGAGCTTTTTTGCTTTCTGCTGATGGCTATTTCCCCGCCGGGGACTGCAAAACCTGCCCGCAGTCCCATGGGTATAGACTTACTACAATCCTAATGCATACTTCAATGCCTGGCGTTTCAATACTCCGGCACGTTCGGCTGCCATCAGGCCAATATTACGCAGCACGCGCACCGGCGCTAAATCGTTGCTGAAGCCCGCATAGAACAGATCCATGCCGGATTGCATAATAAAGTTATCCGCCCGGCGCCGCGCCTGATAGCGCTTCAGCACCGGCAAACTGGACCAGGCCTCACCGCGCCCGCGGGCTTCCGCCAAAATATCCAGCAGCGCGTCCACGTCGCGATAGCCAAGGTTGACCCCCTGCCCCGCCAACGGATGAATGGTATGCGCCGCATCCCCAACCAACGCCAGTCCCGGTTGCACGTACTGCAACGCATGACGGCGGGTTAACGGGAAGGCGCCGGCGCTCATTGGCGTCACGCTGCCCAGACGTTTTGGGAAATGCGCGGTAATTTCCTGCTGCAGTTGGGCCATCGACATCGCCTGCAGCTGGCGGATGCGCGCCGGGGTGTCGTACCACACCAGCGACGCCCAGTTATCAAATAGCGGCAGGAACGCGCGCGGCCCGCTGGGGGTAAACTGTTGCCAGGTACTATCGCCGGGATCGTCGGCGCACTGCACGCTAATTAACATACAGGATTGCTGATATTGCCACGCCTGCACGCCAATGCCGGCCAGCTCGCGCACCTGCGAATTCGCGCCGTCGGCGCCGATCGCCAGTTGCGCCGCGCAAACGCTCTCATCGCTCAGGCGCAGCGAAACGCCCTGCGGCTCACGATTAAGCTCGCTTAACGTCACGCCAACCCGCAAGGTCACCTGCGGATGGGCTTCGAGCCCCTGCCACAGCGCCAGCTGTAGCACGTTATTTTCCACCATATAGCCAAGCTCAGGCAACTTCAGTTCGGCGGCATTAAAGTCAACGTGCGCGCTTTCCCACTCCCAGGTTTCAAGACGCCGATAAGCATGCGCGCGCATAGCGCGCACCGCCTCCCAGACGCCGAGGCTTTTGAGCAGGCCGACCGACGACGCGCTGATCGCCGAAATACGCACATCCGGCGCCGCAGCGGCATCAAAGGCCGGAGGCGCGTGTTTTTCTATCACCGCTACCGAAAACCCGTGTTGCGCCAGCCCCAGCGCCAGCGCGCCGCCGACCATTCCGCCGCCGACGATGGCGATATCTGTTGCATGAATTGTCATGGCAATTATCCTTAAAGCTGATTTCCTTAAGTTTACCGGATTTTTTGCGCCTTGCGGGGATCGTGGTCGCACTGGTCAGGTGGCAACCAAAGCATTACAATGCGTACCCTGCAAACGAATTCTAATTCTTAACTTATACCCGTCTTTATAATTGAGCATGAGCAAGTCGATGACAAAAAAACTCCATATTAAAACCTGGGGCTGTCAGATGAACGAATACGATTCATCCAAGATGGCCGATCTGCTGGATGCCACCCATGGGTATCAACTCACAGAAGTGGCCGAAGAAGCGGACGTGCTGCTGCTCAACACCTGCTCAATTCGCGAGAAGGCGCAGGAAAAAGTGTTCCATCAGCTTGGCCGCTGGAAACTGCTAAAAGAGAAAAAACCCGGAGTCATTATCGGCGTCGGCGGCTGTGTCGCCTCCCAGGAAGGCAAGCTGATTCGCCAGCGCGCCCATTACGTTGACATTATTTTTGGCCCGCAGACGCTGCACCGCCTGCCGGAGATGATCGACGCGGTGCGCAACAACCATAAACCGGTTATCGACGTGAGCTTCCCGGAAATCGAAAAATTCGATCGCCTGCCGGAACCGCGCGCCGAGGGGCCGACCGCCTTCGTTTCCATCATGGAAGGCTGCAACAAATATTGTACTTACTGCGTGGTGCCCTATACCCGCGGTGAAGAAGTGAGCCGTCCGTGCGACGATATTCTGTTTGAAATCGCCCAACTGGCGGCGCAAGGGGTGCGTGAAGTCAACCTGCTGGGGCAGAACGTTAACGCCTGGCGCGGTGAAAACTACGACGGCACGACCGGCAACTTTGCCGATCTGCTGCGTCTGGTCGCCGCCATCGACGGTATCGATCGTATTCGCTTCACCACCAGCCACCCGATTGAGTTCACTGACGATATCATCGAGGTCTATCGCGATACTCCTGAACTGGTGAGCTTCCTGCATTTGCCGGTACAGGCCGGTTCCGATCGCGTACTGAACCTGATGGGCCGTACCCACACCGTGCTGGAATATAAAGCGATTATCCGCAAGCTGCGCGAAGCGCGCCCGGATATCCAGATTAGCTCCGATTTTATCGTCGGCTTCCCTGGCGAAACGACGGAAGACTTCGAAAAAACTATGAAGCTGATTGCCGAGGTTAACTTTGACGTCAGCTACAGCTTTATCTTCTCTGCCCGCCCGGGCACCCCGGCGGCGGATATGGTCGACGATGTTTCTGAAGCCGATAAAAAACAGCGCCTGTACATTCTGCAGGAGCGTATTAATCAGCAAGCGATGGCGTGGAGTCGCCGCATGCTCGGCACCACCCAGCGTATTCTGGTAGAAGGCACGTCGCGTAAGAGCCTGATGGAGCTCTCCGGGCGCACCGAGAACAACCGCGTGGTGAACTTCGAAGGCACGCCGGATATGGTCGGTAAATTCGTCGACGTGGAAATCGTCGATGTCTACACTAACTCATTACGCGGCAAAATCGTCCGCACCGAAGACGAGATGGGGCTGCGCGTCGTGGAGTCGCCGGAGTCGGTCATTGCGCGTACGCGTAAAGAAAACGATCTGGGCGTCGGCATCTATCAGCCGTAATCCCCGCAGGCCTGTCGGTTCCGGCAGGCCTTGCATTTCCCCTCCTCGCCCCTATATCTACAGCAATGCTTGCGCCATATTCCCGTGACGTGAATAATTTCCTTATTGGCCGGATGACGAACGCCCTCCGGCAACACGCGTAATAAGAGGAACAGTTTGAACATAGAAACCCGTGAAATTACCCTGGAGCCAGCGGACAATACCCGCCTGTTAGCGCTGTGCGGCCCGTTTGACGACAACATCAAACAGCTGGAGCGCCGGTTGGGGATTGAGATCAACCGCCGCGACAATCATTTTAAACTGACCGGCCGCGCGATCTGCGTGCACGCCGCGGCCGATATTCTGACAAGCCTGTATGTCGATACCGCGCCAATGCGCGGCCAGATTCAGGATATTGAACCGGAACAAATCCATCTGGCTATTAAAGAAGCTCGGGTGCTCGAGCAGAGCGCCGAGAGCGTGCCGGAATACGGTAAGGCCATCAATATCAAAACCAAACGCGGGGTTATCAAACCGCGTACGCCAAACCAGGCGCAGTACATCGCCAACATCCTCGACCACGACATTACCTTTGGCGTCGGGCCGGCGGGTACCGGTAAAACCTACCTCGCGGTTGCCGCGGCGGTCGATGCTCTGGAACGCCAGGAGATTCGGCGTATTCTGCTGACTCGTCCTGCGGTCGAAGCGGGCGAGAAGCTTGGCTTCCTGCCGGGCGACTTAAGCCAGAAGGTTGACCCCTATTTGCGCCCGCTGTATGACGCGCTGTTCGAGATGCTCGGCTTTGAGAAAGTCGAGAAGCTGATTGAGCGCAACGTGATTGAAGTTGCGCCGCTGGCCTATATGCGCGGGCGTACGCTGAATGACGCCTTTATCATTCTCGACGAAAGCCAGAACACCACCATCGAACAGATGAAGATGTTCCTGACCCGTATCGGCTTTAACTCGAAAGCGGTTATCACCGGCGACGTTACCCAGATTGACCTGCCGCGTAATACCAAATCAGGCCTGCGTCACGCCGTTGAAGTGCTGGCGGAAGTCGATGAAATCAGCTTCAACTTCTTCCACAGCGAAGATGTGGTTCGCCATCCGGTGGTCGCCCGCATCGTCAATGCCTATGAGGCATGGGAAGAAGCCGAACAAAAACGTAAAGCAGAACTGGCCGCCGAGCGCAAACGCGAAGCCCAGGAACAGGAGCAAAAATGAGTCAGGTGATTCTCGATTTACAGCTGGCCTGCGAAGACACCAGCGGTCTACCGGACGAAGCCCTCTTTCAACGCTGGGTGGATGCCGTCATCCCGCAATTCCAGGAAGAGTCAGAGTTAACGATTCGCCTGGTGGATGTCGCCGAAAGCCACGAGCTGAACCTGACCTATCGCGGCAAGGATAAGCCGACTAACGTCCTCTCCTTCCCTTTCGAAGCCCCGCCGGGCATTGAGATGCCGCTGCTCGGCGATCTGATCATCTGCCGCCAGGTGGTTGAACAGGAAGCCAAAGAGCAGGAAAAACCGCTGGAGGCCCACTGGGCGCACATGGTCGTGCACGGTAGCCTGCACCTGCTGGGCTACGATCATATCGAAGACGACGAAGCGGAAGAAATGGAAGGCCTCGAAACAGAGATAATGCTTGCTCTGGGCTATGAGGATCCGTACATTGCCGAGAAGATTGCTGAATAGTAACTTGCCGGATGACGGCGCGAGCGCCTTATCCGGCCTACATTCATGCGTATCGAAGGCCTGACAGGCGTAGCGCCATCAGGCTAAACATGCCGTACGACGCTGAGTTTACGCGCGACGAGCGACAATTAAATCAACACGAGAACCCATACGACGCCATGAGCGACGACAATTCACACAGTAGTGACACAGTAAACAGCAAAAAGGGATTTTTCTCCCTCTTACTCAGCCAACTTTTTCACGGTGAACCCAAAAACCGTGATGAATTATTGGCGCTGATCCGTGACTCCGGGCAGAACGAGCTTATCGATGAAGATACGCGCGACATGCTCGAAGGGGTAATGGATATCGCCGACCAGCGCGTCCGCGATATTATGATCCCGCGCTCGCAAATGATTACCCTGAAACGCAACCAGACGCTGGACGAGTGCCTCGATGTGATCATCGAATCCGCCCACTCGCGTTTCCCGGTCATTAGCGAAGATAAAGATCACATTGAAGGGATTCTGATGGCTAAGGATCTGCTGCCGTTTATGCGCAGCGACGCCGAAGCTTTCAGCATGGAAAAAGTGTTACGCCCGGCGGTTGTCGTGCCTGAAAGCAAGCGGGTTGACCGCATGCTGAAAGAGTTCCGCTCGCAACGTTATCATATGGCGATCGTCATCGACGAGTTCGGCGGCGTCTCCGGCCTGGTGACGATTGAAGACATCCTTGAGCTTATCGTCGGCGAAATCGAAGACGAGTATGACGAAGAGGAAGATATCGATTTCCGTCAGCTAAGCCGTCATACCTGGACGGTACGCGCGCTGGCATCGATTGAAGACTTCAATAAAGCCTACGGCACCCACTTCAGCGATGAAGAGGTCGATACCATCGGCGGGCTGGTGATGCAGGCCTTTGGTCATCTGCCGGCCCGCGGCGAGTCGATTGACATTGATGGTTACCAATTCAAGGTCGCAATGGCTGACAGCAGACGTATTATTCAGGTCCATGTAAAGCTTCCTGATGATGCGCCGCAGCCGAAGCTGGAAGACTAATTTAACGGGACGATTAACCTAAATGGTATTTGCCTCTTTACTTGAACGCCAGCGCGTACGTCTGCTGCTGGCGCTATTATTCGGAGCCAGCGGAACGCTGGCTTTTTCACCTTACGACTTCTGGCCGGCGGCCATCGTCTCGCTGTTTGGTCTGCAGGCGCTCACTCTTAACCGTCGCCCGCTACAGAGCGCCTGGATTGGCTACTTCTGGGGGCTTGGGCTATTCGGCACCGGTATTAACTGGGTTTACGTTAGCATCGCGCAGTTCGGCGGCATGCCGGGCCCGGTTAACGTTTTCCTCGTTGCCCTCCTGGCGGCCTATCTATCGCTGTATACCGGCCTTTTCGCCGGGCTCCTCGCGAAACTGTGGCCGAAAACCAACTGGATCCGTCTGGCCATCGCCGCGCCTGCGGTCTGGCAAATTACCGAATTTCTCCGCGGCTGGGTATTGACCGGTTTCCCGTGGCTGCAGTTCGGCTATAGCCAGATTGACGGCCCGCTAAAAGGTCTGGCGCCGGTGATGGGCGTTGAGGCGATAAACTTTCTGTTAATGGTGGTCAGCGGTCTGCTGGCGCTGGCTATTGTGCAACGCAGCTGGAAACCGCTGCTGATCGCCGCGGTGCTGTTTGCCCTGCCCTTCCCGCTGCGTTACATTCAGTGGTACCAGTTGCTGCCGGCACGCGCGACGGAAGTCTCGCTGGTGCAGGGCGATATCCCGCAGGCGATGAAATGGGATGAAAACCAGCTGGTTAATACCCTGAAAACCTACCTCGATCTCACCCAGCCGCATATGGGTAAATCGCAGCTGATTATCTGGCCGGAATCTGCGATCCCGGATCTGGAAATCAATCAGCAGCATTTCCTCAGCATGGTTGATGACCTGATGCGGGCCAAAAATAGCTCGCTGATTACCGGTATTGTCGATGCGCGGCTCAATAAACAAAACCGCTACGATACCTACAACACCATCATTACGCTGGGTAAAGATAATCCGTACAGCTACGACTCGACCAACCGCTACAACAAGAACCATCTGGTGCCGTTCGGCGAATTTGTGCCGCTGGAGTCGATTTTACGCCCGCTGGCGCCGTTCTTCGATTTGCCGATGTCCTCGTTCAGCCGCGGTCCTTACGTGCAGCCGCAGCTGGTAGCGCATAACCTGAAACTCACGGCGGCAATTTGCTACGAAATTATTCTCGGCGAACAGGTCCGCGATAATTTCCGCCCGGATACCGATTACCTGCTGACCATCTCCAACGATGCGTGGTTTGGTAAATCGATCGGCCCGTGGCAGCACTTCCAGATGGCGCGGATGCGCGCGCTGGAGCTGGCGCGCCCGCTGCTGCGCAGCACCAACAATGGTATTACCGCCGTTATCGGCCCGCGTGGTGAAATTCAGGACATGATCCCGCAGTTTACCCGCGCGGTGTTGACCACTAAGGTCACGCCAACCACCGGCCTGACGCCGTATGCCCGTACCGGCAACTGGCCGCTGTGGGCGTTAACCGCCCTCTTCGGCTTTGCCGCGCTGGTGATGAGCCTGCGCCAGCGTCGTCGCTAACCTTCTCCGCCGGGCTGCCGCCCGGCCAACTCCCGGCGGCGTTTGTCGCCGGTGACTCTTCCCAGCTTTACGCTCCCTTGCGCCAATCTGGCACGCCCATTGCTTAATTTCCCCCTGTAGACGATTTTGACCGCGGTTGCACCGGGGTTGCACCGAAAGCGTTCGCACTTCGCGCCATGTTGGTGCAACAAACCATTTTTGCCCATAAATGGTGCGGAGTGCTTCGCAAAAATAAACAATAACGCATCAAAATCTTTACATTAAGCCAAACTAAATGCTAACAAGCTCATACAAATACTGCACTTTAAGATTGCAGACGATTCCCGAAAGCGCCGCCTTACGGCAGAGCTAACGGGAATAACAACACATACACACAATCACAATGGGTATCACTAGCGTCCCTGGCGTTAAGGATAAGGAGTTGGATATGCAATTACGTAAACTGGCCGCCGCAATGCTGGTCATGGGAGTGACCGCCGGTCTGGCGCACGCTGAAGATGCCGCCCCGGCCGCAGGTCAGAGCACGCTGGATAAAATCGCTAAAAATGGGGTGATCGTCGTCGGCCACCGCGAATCTTCCGTACCATTCTCCTACTACGATAACCAACAGAAAGTGGTGGGTTACTCTCAGGATTACTCCAACGCTATCGTTGAAGCCATCAAGAAAAAACTGAACAAACCCGATCTGCAGGTGAAGCTGATTCCGGTCACCTCGCAGAACCGTATCCCGCTGCTGCAGAACGGCACCTATGATTTCGAGTGCGGCTCCACCACCAACAACCTGGAGCGCCAGAAACAGGCCGCCTTCTCTGACACGATCTTCGTCGTCGGCACCCGTCTGCTGGTGAAAAAAGGCGGCCCGATTAAAGACTTCCCGGATCTGAAAGACAAAGCGGTGGTCGTCACCTCCGGTACCACCTCGGAAGTCCTGCTGCATAAGCTCAACGACGAGAAGAAAATGAACATGCGCATCATCAGCGCGAAAGATCACGGTGACTCCTTCCGTACTCTGGAAAGCGGCCGCGCGGTGGCCTTTATGATGGATGATGCCCTGCTGGCCGGCGAGCGCGCAAAAGCGAAGAAACCGGATAACTGGGAAATCGTCGGTACGCCGCAATCGAAAGAGGCCTATGGCTGCATGCTGCGTAAAGACGACGCGTCGTTCAAAACGCTGGTCGATGACACCGTCGCCCAGGCGCAGACCTCCGGCGAAGCGGCAAAATGGTTCGACACCTGGTTCAAGAACCCGATTCCGCCGAAAAATCTGAACCTGAACTTCGAACTGTCCGACGACATGAAGGCGCTGTTCAAATCACCGAATGATAAAGCTCTTAACTAATTAAAAAAACAGGGGCTCGACAAAGTAGCCCTCCCGATTGTTGCCTTCGCACGGACAGACTATACGGCGGCTGGTCGTTCCCCAGCCGCCGCGAATACCGAAACAAGCAGGGCAACAATCTTCGAGGGTAGCGCTGCTACCCTTTTTTTTCTGGAGTTTATTTATGTCAATAGACTGGAACTGGGGAATATTCCTGCAACCCGCCCCGTTCGGCAACACCACTTACTTAGGCTGGTTATGGAGCGGCTTTCAGGTTACCGTCGCACTGTCGATTAGCGCCTGGATTATCGCTTTCCTTGTCGGCTCGCTGTTCGGCATTCTGCGTACCGTCCCTAACCGCTGGTTAGCCGGGATTGGTACCTGTTACGTCGAACTGTTTCGTAACGTTCCACTGATCGTGCAGTTCTTTACCTGGTACCTTGTTATTCCGGAATTTCTGCCGGAAAACGTCGGTATGTGGTTTAAATCCGAGCTGGATCCCAATATTCAGTTCTTTGTCTCCTCAATGCTGTGCCTCGGGCTGTTTACCGCCGCCCGCGTCTGCGAGCAGGTCCGCGCCGCGATACAGTCCCTTCCACGCGGGCAAAAAAATGCCGGCCTGGCGATGGGCCTGACCCTGCCGCAAACCTATCGCTACGTGCTGCTGCCGAACGCTTATCGCGTTATCGTGCCGCCGATGACCTCGGAAATGATGAACCTGGTAAAAAACTCGGCCATCGCTTCCACCATCGGCCTGGCGGATATGGCGGCGCAGGCCGGCAAGTTACTGGATTACTCTGCCCACGCCTGGGAATCGTTTACCGCGATCACCCTCGCCTATGTCTTCATCAACGCCGTCATTATGCTGGTGATGTACGTGGTTGAACGTAAAGTTCGTCTGCCGGGCAATATGGGAGGCAAATAATGTACGATTTTGACTGGAGTTCAATTGTTCCTTCCATGCCCTACCTGCTGGCAGGATTGGTCATTACGCTGAAAATCACCGTCACGGCGATTATTTTCGGTATCGTTTGGGGCACCATTCTGGCGGTGATGCGCCTGTCAAGCTTCCTGCCGCTGGCGTGGTTTGCCAAAACTTACGTTAACGTTTTCCGCTCGATTCCGCTGGTGATGGTGCTGCTGTGGTTCTATCTGATCGTTCCCGGATTCCTGCAAAACGTGCTGGGGCTGTCGCCGAAAACCGATATTCGCCTGATTTCGGCAATGGTGGCATTTTCGATGTTTGAAGCGGCCTACTATTCGGAAATTATTCGCGCCGGTATCCAGAGCATTTCCCGCGGTCAATCAAGCGCCGCGCTGGCGCTGGGGATGACCCACTGGCAATCGATGAAGCTGGTGATCCTGCCGCAGGCCTTCCGCGCGATGGTCCCGCTGCTATTAACCCAGGGGATTGTGCTGTTCCAGGATACCTCACTGGTGTATGTCCTGAGTCTGGCCGATTTCTTCCGTACCGCCTCTACTATTGGCGAGCGCGACGGAACCCAGGTGGAAATGATCCTGTTCGCAGGCGCCGTTTATTTTATATTTAGTCTCAGCGCATCGCTGTTGGTCAGCTGGTTGAAGAAAAGGACTGTGTAATGATTACCCTGAAAAATATTTCAAAATGGTATGGTCACTTTCAGGTGCTGACCGATTGCTCCACCGAAGTGAAAAAAGGCGAAGTCGTCGTGGTCTGCGGGCCGTCTGGCTCCGGTAAATCGACGCTGATTAAAACCGTTAACGGCCTGGAGCCGGTCCAGCAAGGCGAAATTATCGTTGATGGCACCCAGGTTAACGATAAGAAAACCAATCTTGCTAAATTGCGTTCCCGCGTCGGCATGGTATTCCAGCACTTTGAACTGTTCCCGCATCTGTCGATCATCGACAATCTGACGCTGGCGCAAATTAAGGTTCTTAATCGCGATAAAGAATCTTCCCGTAAAAAGGGTCTCAAATTATTGGAGCGCGTGGGCCTGGCGGCGCATGCGGAAAAATATCCGGCGCAGCTCTCAGGCGGTCAGCAGCAGCGTGTCGCGATCGCCCGCGCGCTGTGTATGGATCCGATTGCGATGCTGTTCGATGAGCCGACCTCAGCGCTTGACCCGGAGATGATCAACGAAGTGCTGGATGTCATGGTCGAACTGGCTAACGAAGGCATGACCATGATGGTAGTGACGCACGAAATGGGCTTTGCCCGTAAAGTAGCCAACCGGGTCATCTTTATGGATGAAGGTAAAATTGTCGAAGATGTCGATAAAGAAGCCTTCTTCGCCAACCCGCAATCAGAACGCGCGAAAGATTTCCTCGCCAAAATCCTGCACTAAAATCCCAGCGCGCACCTCATGTGCGCGCCTTCTTTCCCCCTGCAATATTGCACACATATATTAGTGGTTTATTTTAAGACTATCTCTATTAAGTCAGTAAATGAATCAGCCGCCGCGCCCAATAATTCACATTCTAAATTAGTTTAATTCATATAAAATTCAGTTTCCTTCGCATAGCTAAGCGTTACCGCCACAGCTAACATACCCCCCCGTTAAAAACGGCTTCAGGGAAAATTTCTCTACATAACATTACGCTTAAATAAAAATAATTTTTCTAAAGATGCACCTGCGCGCTTAAAAACACGACACACCCATTCAATGAAACAAATGGATCTTGCTTCATGTTTAATAAACACAATCTGATTCACGCCCTGCTAATTTTATTTTTATATCAGCAGCAGGCTATTGCCAGCACCATTGCCTCGGCCACAACGAATCAAAATGAGCAGGATAAAGCGCGTCAGGCGGCGCTAACGCCACAGCACCAGGGCACTCAAGCTTCGCAAATTAATACCGACAGACAAACGCTAACGTTTCCCGAGGAAAAAAACTGTCGGTTAATCAACACCATTCGTATCAATTCCGCCGAGCCGGGGCTGACACATAAGCTACTGGATAATCTCACGTCTCAAGCTCTGCATCGTTGCCTTGGGATTAACGGCATTCAGTACCTCGCCATGGCATTACAAAATGAGTTAATCGCCCGCGGTTATATCACTTCATTAGTGACTATCCCGGAACAGTCATTGACGCAAGGGACACTAAAGCTCGAGCTGGCGTATGGCAGAATCGGTGAAATACTCTGGTCAACGACAAGTGAGCAAACCACCAGTATCTGGAACAATATCCCCGCGCGTGAGGGAGATATTCTGCGCCTCTCTGACCTGGAACAGGGGATGGAAAACCTGCTTCGCCTGCCGGGAAGTTCAGCGAATATGCAAATCTTGCCGGGACAGCGGGAGGCGGAAAGCAATCTGATGCTTACTCGTCGTCTGGATAAAAAGTGGCAGGTCGGTGCCTGGGTTGATGATGCTGGCAGCCGCGCCAGCGGCCGCTATCAGGCCGGCGGCGCGCTCTATTTGTATGATGTCACCACGCTCAACGATATTTTCTATGTCTCCGGCGGCGGCGATATTGAATTTAATCAGCATAATGACGGCAACCAGAATGGCAGTCTTTATTACTCGATCCCCTTCGGCTACTGGTCATTAAGTCTTTACGGTTCGCAGAGTCAATATAGACAGCTGTTCAAAGGCGCCTGGTCGCAAACGGACTATAAAAGTAAAAACCGCTACTACAGCGCTACGCTGTCGCGACTCCTGTCGCATACTCGTCAGCAACAGACATCGCTGGATTTACGCATCGCAAAAAGCGCTTCACGCTACTACTTTGGCGGTGAGGAGCTCGGGGTGATGCGCAAACAAAACCCGACATGGGAGCTGACGCTACGCCAGCAACGTTATTTCGATAAAAAAGTCGTCGCCGCCAGTCTGGGGCTACAACGCCGCCTTCCATGGCTAAGCTCCGTCGCCACGCCAGAAGAAAAAGCAGGCCTGTTCAGCAAGCGTTCACGCGTCGTGCACGCCGACTTGCAGGCTTTGATGAAATTCGATTTAACCGGCAACAAATTTAGTTATGCACCGCATTTTAATGCGCAATACAGCCCGGATATTCTCTCTTCGGATAACCAATTTAATATTGGCAACCGCTGGACGGTCCGCGGATTTGATGGCGAATATACTCTCTCAGGCAATCAGGGCTGGTACTGGAGTAATGATTTTATCTGGGATATTGCCGGCCCGGAACAGCAATTTTATTTAGGATTAGATATTGGTCGTATTATTGGCAGCGAACAATATCGGCAAGGGAAAGTGATTTCAGGTGCGGTTAGCGGATTACGTGGCAAGCTGCTTTCCACGCAATATGATCTTTTTATCGGTACGCCGCTAAGTAAGCCGGATAACTTTCAGAGCGACTCGATCAATATGGGCTTCGCATTGAAATGGAAGTATTAAAACCAACATATTGCCAATCATATTTAAAGGAATGAATTCATGTTTAAGTTTAAATTAACCTATGTTGCTTTAGCAGCAGCGTTAAGCTCGACGGTAGTGTATGCCGACCCGACGACTTATACCCATCTATCAGGCGCAAAGGTAGTGGATATTGAAGCGCCAAATGCTGCAGGCGTTTCGCACAACCTGTATCGTGAATTTAACGTTGACGGCAACGGTTTAATACTCAATAACAGCAGCAGTGATATTGATCACGCGACTTTTGGCAATATCGCTAAAAACAACAATCTGACCAACGGCGGGGCGTCGGTGATCCTCAATGAAGTCACCTCCAATAAAGCCAGTTCACTGAATGGTTTTATTGAAGTCGCCGGTCTAAAAGCCGACGTCGTCATTGCCAACCCCAATGGCATTACCTGCTCCGGGTGTAGTTTCGTTAACACCAACAAGGCGGTATTAACCACCGGCCAGGTCAATCTGACCGATGAAGGCGCTATCGGCAGCTATACCATTACCAAGGGCAAAGTCACTATCGGTGAAAAGGGTATGGATGCTTCCACCAGCTATGCCGCATTGCTGGCAGACGCCGTCGCCATCAATGGTATGGTCAACGCCGGTAGTTCCGTGGTCGGCGGCGGTAATTTCACCTTCGATAACAGCACGGGCGTTATGACATCCGCAGGAAAAACCGCCACCATGCTGCAAATGCTCAATCCGGTATATAGCATTGATATCAGCAGCCTTGGTGGCATTAAAGCCAACAGCATCAGTATGGTCGGAAACAATCTAGGCTTCGGCGTACGTAATAAAGGCTCTATCACCGCCAACTCTTCACTTTCCATGACCAACAATGGATTACTGACCAACGATGGGTCCATCACCAGTAATGGCCTTCTCACCAGCATCGCCGCCTCCGGTAACTTCACCAATAACGGTACGCTGACGACTAAAAACTTGACGAAAATCACCACCTACGGCGCACTCACTAACGGCAGTAAGGGCACTATCAGCTCCACTAAACAATTAGTTCTGAGTGCCGTAGGCAATTTACAAAATAGTGGAACGATTAGCGCTACCTCCAATCTGATCGCCGCCAGCAACGGAGCGATAACCAACAACGCCGGGGCTAAAATCACTTCGGGCGCCCAGATTACCGCCACATCAATAGGTAATTTCACCAATGCCGGCACCATCAGCGGTAAAAATACCGTATTGAACTTTGTCGGCAGCAACTTTAAAAATACCGGCGCTATCAGCGCGACAGGTAAGGTTACCGTCAAGTCGTTAAATCAGGACAACACCACCAACACCGGTGAGATTTATAATCAGGGCAGCATGACCGGTGAAAATATCGATATGCTAACGAATGGGACTCTGGCGCAAAGCGCCAATGGAACAATGACGGCCACCAACGCCATTACCGCTCACAGCTATTGGCTGAATAATAATGGCGCGATGAACGCCGGCAGTATTACAACCGACCACGGCCCGGTAAACAATACCGGCACCATAATAGCAAATACAATTTCGATCACCAGCACCGGAGATATTGTTAACGAAGGCACTATCTACAGCACCGGCGATTTGCTGCTGGACACGCAAAACAAAGCGAATATCTACAACTATTATTTACTACAGGCGGATGACACCCTGACCCTGACCGCGAAAAAAATCGTTAATAGCGGTCGCGGCTGCGGCTGGTTAAAGTGGAGTACCTGTGATATCGGCACCATTCGTACTAACAAGCTGATACTAAACTCATCGCATAACTATACCAATGAAATGGGCGGTTATCAGTACTTTAAGATTGCGGAAATCAATACCGTTCTGTAATAACTCAGCGATGCGCAGCACAATGCGCATCGCTGCTTTACCGATTACGGTTCAAAGGGTCGACGCTGGAACTGGTCATGCCCACATTTTGGGCAGCGCGGCAGCACATCCGGTGTGTACACCGCCAGATGGTAGTGACACTTTTCGCATACCAGATTACCCAGCCCCACCACCTCTCCACTGTGATAAACCCCGTGGTGGTTCAAGTCCTGGAATACTTCGCGCCATTCAAGCTGCGTTTTATCCGTAATATCCGCAAGTTCCTGCCACAGGCTCTCTTTGATGACCCGCATAAAGACGCTGTCGCTATCGTCTTCATGGCTCTCTTCGTAGCTGCGGGCAAATTCTTCTAAATCGCGCTTTACCGCCGCGATCAGCGACTCGACCTCGCTCTGCGTCAGATCGCCTGCCTGGGTGATTTTCTCCCTCGCCTGCTTCACCAGCGCGTCAATGTCACGCTCTCCATTGCGCAGCCGTTCACTGAGCGAGGAGACCAGTTCCCGGTAATATTGAGCAACCTTGTTCATCATTTCGCCTCCGGTGTGATTAACTGCTTCTAATAATAGACGTTATCTGCGGTTTGCTTTGCCAGCCGCGCCACAGAGTCGTGAAAAATTCTGCTTCGCTTTTGCCGATGTTAATGTGCGAAAGGCTGTTTTGACGTGGACGTTTGGGCTATGCTATGCCGATCTGAAATAACACATCCATTGGCTACATTTTGTAGCTGTATTGAAAACAGGACCACTGGCTGCCATGCAAGAGCAATACCGCCCGGAAGAGATAGAATCGAAAGTCCAGCTTCACTGGGACGAAAATCGTACATTTGAAGTAACTGAAGACGAGAGCAAAGAGAAGTATTACTGCCTGTCGATGCTTCCTTATCCTTCTGGTCGACTACACATGGGTCACGTGCGTAACTACACCATCGGCGACGTCATCGCGCGCTATCAGCGCATGCTGGGCAAAAACGTCCTGCAGCCGATCGGTTGGGATGCGTTTGGTCTGCCTGCGGAAGGCGCGGCGGTGAAAAACAATACCGCCCCGGCGCCGTGGACCTACGACAACATCGCATACATGAAAAACCAGCTGAAAAAGCTGGGCTTCGGCTATGACTGGAGCCGTGAAATTGCGACCTGCACCCCGGAATACTACCGCTGGGAGCAAAAATTCTTCACCGAGCTGTATAAAAAAGGCCTGGTGTACAAGAAAACCTCCGCGGTCAACTGGTGTCCGAATGACCAGACCGTGCTGGCTAACGAACAGGTTATCGACGGCTGCTGCTGGCGCTGCGACACCAAGGTTGAGCGTAAAGAAATCCCGCAGTGGTTTATTAAAATCACCGCCTACGCCGATGAACTGCTCAACGATCTGGACAATCTGGACCACTGGCCAGACACCGTTAAGACCATGCAGCGCAACTGGATCGGCCGCTCTGAAGGGGTGGAAATCTCCTTTGACGTCAACGACTACGCCGATAAGCTGACCGTCTACACCACCCGCCCGGATACCTTTATGGGCTGCACCTACCTGGCGGTCGCTGCGGGTCACCCGCTGGCCCAGCAGGCTGCGGCTAACAATCCGGCGCTGGCCGCCTTTATTGACGAATGCCGTAACACCAAAGTTGCCGAAGCCGACATGGCGACAATGGAGAAAAAAGGCGTCGACACCGGCTTTAAAGCTATTCACCCGCTGACCGGCGAAGCGATTCCGGTATGGGCGGCGAACTTCGTGCTGATGGAATACGGTACCGGCGCGGTGATGGCCGTCCCGGGTCACGACCAACGCGACTACGAGTTTGCCAGCAAATACGGCCTGAACATCAAGCCGGTTATCCTCGCCGCCGACGGTTCCGAGCCGGATCTCTCCGAGCAGGCGCTGACTGAAAAAGGCGTGCTGTTTAATTCCGGCGAATTTAGCGGCCTGGATTACGAAGCGGGCTTCAACGCCATCGCCGATAAATTGGCCGCGATGGGCGTTGGCGAGCGCAAAGTTAACTACCGCCTGCGCGACTGGGGGGTTTCCCGCCAGCGTTACTGGGGCGCGCCAATTCCGATGGTGACCCTGGAAGACGGTACCGTGATGCCGACGCCGGAAGATCAGCTGCCGGTTATTCTGCCGGAAGACGTGGTCATGGACGGCATCACCAGTCCGATCAAAGCCGACCCGGAGTGGGCGAAAACCACCGTTAACGGCATGCCGGCGCTGCGTGAAACCGACACCTTTGACACCTTTATGGAGTCTTCCTGGTACTACGCGCGCTATACCTGCCCGCAGTACGATAAAGGCATGCTGGACCCGAATGCCGCGAACTACTGGCTGCCGGTGGATATCTATATCGGCGGTATCGAACACGCGATTATGCACCTGCTCTATTTCCGCTTCTTCCACAAGCTGATGCGCGATGCCGGTATGGTGAACTCCGATGAGCCAGCCAAACAGCTGCTGTGCCAGGGCATGGTACTGGCCGATGCGTTCTACTACGTCGGCGAAAACGGCGAGCGTAACTGGGTATCACCGATTGACGCTACCGTTGAGCGTGATGAAAAAGGCCGCATCGTTAAAGCCTTCGATCCGCAGGGCCGCGAGCTGGTGTACACCGGCATGAGCAAAATGTCCAAGTCGAAGAACAACGGTATCGACCCGCAGGTGATGGTTGAACGCTACGGCGCGGATACCGTACGTCTGTTCATGATGTTCGCGTCTCCGGCGGAAATGACCCTGGAGTGGCAGGAATCCGGCGTAGAAGGCGCGAACCGCTTCCTGAAACGCGTCTGGAAACTGGTTTACGAGCATACCTCTCAGGGCCCGGCTGTCGCTCTGGATGTGGCAAGCCTCAGCGAAGATCAGCAAGCGCTGCGTCGCGACGTGCATAAAACGATTGCCAAAGTGACCGATGATATCGGCCGTCGTCAGACCTTCAATACCGCCATTGCCGCGGTGATGGAGCTGATGAACAAACTGGCGAAAGCGCCGCAGGAAGGCGAGCAGGATCGCGCGCTGATGCGTGAGGCTCTGCTGGCAGTCGTACGTATGCTCAACCCGTTCACCCCGCATGCCTGCTTCACCCTGTGGCAAGAACTGGGCGGCGAAGGCGATATCGACAACGCGCCGTGGCCGGTAGCGGACGAAAGTGCAATGGTTGAAAACACGACTCTGGTCGTCGTCCAGGTAAACGGTAAAGTTCGTGGTAAAATTACCGTTGCGGTAGATGCAACCGAGGAGCAGGTTCGTGAACGTGCAGGCCAGGAACATCTGGTCGCAAAATACCTTGAAGGCGTGACCGTACGTAAAGTGATTTACGTTCCGGGCAAACTGCTCAATCTGGTCGTTGGCTAAGCGCGGGAGGAAGCGTGCGATATCTGGCAACAATGCTGTTATCTCTGGCGGTGTTAATCACCGCCGGTTGCGGCTGGCATCTGCGTAGCAATACGCAGGTTCCAACCACAATGAAAACTATGATTTTCCAGTCAAGCGATCCGAACGGTCCGTTAAGCCGTGCGGTACGTAATCAGCTGCGTTTGAATGGCGTTGAGCTGATCGATGCCGATACGCTGCGTAAGGACGTTCCGTCCCTGCGTCTGGGTAACTCATCCATTCAGAAAGATACGGCATCCATTTTCCAGGATGGTCGTACTGCTGAATACCAGATGGTGCTGACCGTTAACGCCACCGTATTGATCCCGGGTCATGACATTTACCCAATCAATACCAAGGTTTATCGTTCATTCTTCGATAACCCGCAGGCGGCGCTGGCGAAAGATGCCGAGCAGGACATGATTGTTCGTGAGATGTACGACAAGGCCGCGGAACAGCTGATCCGCAAATTGCCGAGCGTGCATGTTGCGGATGTCGAAGCCACCAAAGAGGCTGAGCAACCGGTGTCTGGAACCCCGGCCGCCTCGACCTCCGGCAACCGCGTTTCCACTACGCTGGGTAACTGATGATTCGGTTGTACCCGGAACAACTCCGCGCGCAGCTCACTGAAGGGCTGCGCGCGGCGTATTTATTGCTTGGTAACGATCCGCTGTTGTTACAGGAAAGCCAGGATGCCATCCGCGAAGCCGCGGCCGCCCAGGGCTTTACCGAACATCACACCGCGACCATCGATGCCAGCACCGACTGGCCCGCCCTTTTCTCCTTAAGTCAGGCGCTGAGCCTCTTTTCCAGCCGCCAGACGCTTCTGCTTATTCTGCCGGAAAACGGTCCGAATGCGGCGATTAACGAACAGCTAGCCACGCTGGTCGGTATGCTGCATGAAGATCTGCTGCTGATTGTCCGCGGCAATAAGCTTACCAAAGCCCAGGAAAACGCAGCATGGGTGACCGCGCTTGCCAGCCGCGCCGTACAGGTCAGCTGTCAGACGCCGGAATACGCGCAGCTACCGCGCTGGCTGGCCGCCCGCGCTAAGCAGAACAAGCTGCAATTAGATGAAGCCGCCAGCCAACTGCTGTGCTACTGCTATGAAGGTAATCTGCTGGCGTTAGCGCAGGCGCTGGAGCGGCTCTCGCTGCTGTGGCCTGACGGCAAGCTGACGTTGCCTCGCGTTGAACAGGCGGTGAATGATGCCGCCCACTTCACGCCATATCACTGGGTCGATGCCCTGCTGGCCGGCAAGAGCAAGCGCGTACTGCACGTCCTGCAGCAACTGCGCCTTGAAGGCTGCGAACCCGCCATTTTGCTGCGCACGCTGCAGCGCGAACTGCTGCTGCTGGTGAACCTGAAGCGCCAGTCGGCGCATACGCCGCTGCGTACGCTGTTTGATAAACACCGGGTCTGGCAGAACCGCCGTCAACTGGTGGGTGACGCGCTCACGCGCCTCAGCGCCGAGCAACTGCGCCAGGCCGTCACGTTATTAACCCGCGCCGAGCTCACCTTCAAACAAGATTATGGCCAGTCAATATGGCCCGAGCTGGAAAGTCTTTCGTTACTGCTCTGCCATAAAGCGCTGGCGGACGTTTTCATTGATGGTTGATATGACTCAGTTGCAGGCGATGTACGGCGGCACCTTCGATCCGGTGCATTATGGCCACCTGAAGCCGGTAGAAATTCTGGCGAACCAGATCGGTCTTAACCGGGTGATCATCGTCCCCAATAACGTCCCGCCGCATCGTCCGCAGCCGGAGGCCACCAGCGCCCAGCGCGTACATATGCTCGAGCTGGCGATAGCGGATAAACCGCTGTTTGTCCTCGATGAGCGCGAGCTGCGGCGCGATACCCTCTCCTGGACGGCGCAAACGTTGCAGGAGTGGCGACAGGAACAGGGTCCCGACCGACCGCTGGCGTTTATTATTGGTCAGGATTCGCTGTTGACCTTCCCCACCTGGCATAACTACGCCACGATCCTCGATAACGCCCATCTGATCGTCTGCCGTCGTCCGGGATATCCACTGGCGATGAAGCGCGAAGAAGATCAGCAATGGCTCGATAAACATCTCACCCACGATATCGAGCTGTTACATAACCGCCCCGCCGGCGCTATCTATCTGGCGGAAACGCCGTGGTTCGATATTTCCGCCACGCTGATTCGTCAGCGTCTGCAGCAGGGGGTCTCCTGCGCCGATATGCTGCCCGCGGCCGTGCTGGACTACATTCACCAGCAGAAGCTCTATTGCTGAGAACCCGCTGCGGGGATATCGTTACGCTACGCGATTTCCACGGAGTGCATCATGAAATTATGGCTGGTTCGCCACGGCGAAACGCAGGCTAACGTCGACGGGCTGTATAGCGGTCACGCCCCCACCCCGCTCACCGGACGCGGTATCCAGCAGGCGCGCTCGCTGGGTGACTGTCTGCGGGAGGTACCTTTCGAGCTGGTATTGTGCAGCGAGCTGGAGAGGACCCAGCATACCGCCGACCTGGTGCTCGCTGGTCGGCTAATCCCACGGCAAGTGATTCCTTCGTTGAATGAGATGTTTTTTGGCGATTGGGAAATGCGCCACCATCGCGATCTGCAAAAAGAAGATCCGCAGAACTACGCCGCATGGTGCAAAGACTGGCAGAACGCCGCGCCGACCAACGGCGAAAGCTTCCAGGCCTTCGCGCAGCGTATCGCGGCTTTTGTCGCCACCCTCGGGCAATATCAGCCGCGGGATAACCTGCTGATCGTCGGCCACCAGGGCGCTTTAAGCCTGTTAATCGCACTCTTATTGCAGATGCCTGCCTCAGCAATGTGGCATTTTCCCCTCGCCCACGGCTGCTGGAGCCTTATCGAACGACGCGACGATTTTACAACCCTGCGGGTATTAAATAGCCAGGCGCAGTGGCGCGCGGAATAAGAATTCATGACCGCCCATTGACAGCCCCGAGCAGGCTGCTATTCTCCGCAGCCAGGCTACACCCGCTATACGCATCTTACAGAAATTGTTTTACAAAAATGGCGATGCATTCGTCGGCAAGGGATGGGATGATAGCCCGCTTTCAAGGGCTGAAAGCTGACTTTTCTCCCGACATTGCCATGACTTCGGGTATACTGTCAGGCTCGTTATTGTTATCACTCTTCACGCACCCAGGGGGAACACTTGCAGGGTAAAGCACTCCAGGATTTTGTTATCGACAAAATTGATGACCTGAAAGGTCAGGACATCGTCGCCATTGATGTACATGGCAAATCCAGCATCACCGATTGCATGATTATTTGCACCGGCACGTCTACGCGCCACGTGATGTCCATCGCCGACCATGTGGTGCAGGAATCCCGCGCCGCCGGGATGTTGCCGCTGGGCGTTGAAGGTGAAGCCGCCGCCGACTGGATCGTGGTCGATCTGGGCGACGTGATGGTTCACGTCATGCAGGAAGAGAGCCGTCGTCTGTACGAGCTGGAAAAACTCTGGAGTTAATGCGTGAAGCTACAATTGGTGGCCGTTGGCACCAAAATGCCGGACTGGGTTCAGACCGGCTTTAGCGAATATCTGCGCCGTTTTCCAAAAGATATGCCGTTCGAACTGGTAGAGATCCCTGCCGGTAAGCGCGGAAAAAATGCCGATATCAAACGCATCCTCGAAAAAGAGGGCGAAATGATGCTGGCGGCCGCAGGCAAGAACCGTATCGTGACCCTGGATATTCCCGGTAAGCCCTGGGATACGCCGCAGCTGGCGCGAGAACTGGAACGCTGGAAGCAGGATGGCCGGGACGTCAGTTTACTCATTGGCGGCCCGGAAGGTCTCTCTCCGGCCTGCAAAGCGGCAGCGGAACAGAGTTGGTCCCTTTCCACGCTCACGTTGCCTCACCCGTTAGTTCGCGTGCTGGTGGCTGAGAGCCTGTATCGTGCGTGGAGCATTACGACTAACCACCCTTACCACCGTGAGTAATGATGACCTGGGTAGACTAAGCAGCGAATGAAATTACAGAATTCTTTCCGCGACTATACGGCTGAATCCTCGCTGTTTGTACGCCGGGCGCTGGTCGCTTTTACGGGCATTTTGTTGCTTACCGGCGTGCTGATTGCCAACCTCTACAACGTACAGATTGTCCGTTTCAACGACTATCAAACGCGTTCCAATGAAAACCGTATTAAGCTGGTCCCCATTCCGCCCAGCCGCGGCATTATCTACGATCGCAACGGCACGCCGCTGGCGCTGAACCGCACCATCTATCAGTTAGAGATGATGCCGGAAAAAGTCGATAACGTGCAGCAGACGCTGGATGCGCTGCGCGACGTCGTCGACCTGACCGACGACGACATCGCCGGCTTTAAAAAAGAGCGCGCGCGCTCTCACCGCTTCACCTCAATTCCGGTGAAGGTCAATCTTAATGAAGTCCAGGTGGCGCGCTTCGCCGTAAACCAGTACCGCTTCCCCGGAGTCGAAGTCAAAGGCTACAAGCGCCGCTACTATCCCTATAACTCCGCCCTGACCCACGTTATCGGCTACGTCTCTAAAATTAACGATAAAGACGTCGATCGCCTGGATAAAGAGGGCAAGCTGGCTAACTACGCGTCGACCCACGACATCGGTAAGCTGGGAATCGAGCGCTATTATGAAGACGTGCTGCACGGGCAAACCGGTTATGAAGAGGTTGAAGTCAACAACCGCGGCCGCGTTATTCGCCAGTTAAAAGAAGTGCCGCCGCAGGCCGGACGCGATATCTACTTAACCCTTGATTTGAAGCTGCAGCAGTATATCGAAACGCTGCTGGCGGGCAGCCGCGCGGCGGTAGTGGTCACCGACCCGCGCAGCGGCGCGATTCTGGCGCTGGTTTCAACCCCGAGCTACGATCCCAACCTGTTTGTCGATGGTATCTCCAGCAAAGATTATTCCGGACTCCTCAACGATCCGAATACCCCGCTGGTTAACCGCGCCACGCAGGGGGTCTATCCACCCGCCTCGACGGTAAAACCCTACGTCGCCGTCTCGGCCTTAAGCGCCGGCGTCATTACCCGCAATACCAGTCTGTTCGACCCCGGCTGGTGGCAGTTGCCTGGATCGGAAAAACGCTATCGCGACTGGAAAAAATGGGGCCACGGTCACCTGAACGTCACTAAAGCGCTGGAAGAGTCCGCGGATACCTATTTCTATCAGGTCGCCTATGATATGGGCATCGACCGCCTTTCCGAATGGATGAGTAAATTCGGCTACGGCGACTACACCGGCGTCGACCTGGCGGAAGAGCGCTCCGGTAACATGCCCACTCGCGAATGGAAGCTCAAGCGCTTTAAGAAACCCTGGTACCAGGGCGACACCATCCCGGTCGGTATCGGCCAGGGCTACTGGACCGCTACGCCGATTCAGATGAACAAAGCGCTGATGATCCTGATAAATGACGGTGTGGTTAAAGTCCCTCACCTGCTGCAAAGCACGCTTGAAGACGGTAAACAGGTACCGTGGGTTCAGCCGCATGAACCGCCGGTCGGCGATATTCATTCCGGCTATTGGGAAATCGCTAAAGACGGGATGTATGGCGTTGCCAACCGCGGCAACGGTACCGCGCACAAATACTTTGCCAGCGCGCCGTATAAGATTGCGGCGAAGTCCGGTACCGCGCAGGTATTCGGCCTGAAAGCCAACGAAACCTATAACGCGCACCGAATTTCCGAGCGTCTGCGTGACCACAAGCTCATGACGGCGTTTGCGCCTTACAACAACCCCCAGGTCGCGGTGGCGATGATCCTGGAGAATGGCGGCGCCGGCCCGGCGGTCGGTACCATTATGCGCCAGATCCTCGATCACATCATGCTGGGTGATAACAACACCAACCTGCCGAGTGAGAACCCGGCGGTGACGGCGGGGGAGGATCAATAATGACCGATAATCCGAACAAAAAATCGCTATGGGATAAAATCCATCTTGACCCAACGATGCTGCTCATTCTGCTGGCGCTGCTCACCTACAGCGCGCTGGTTATCTGGAGCGCCAGCGGCCAGGACGTAGGCATGATGGAGCGCAAAATAGGCCAAATCGCCATGGGCGTGGTGATTATGATCGTGATGGCGCAGATCCCGCCGCGGGTATATGAGGGCTGGGCGCCCTACCTGTATATTTTCTGTATTATTTTGCTGGTTGCCGTAGACGCCTTCGGCGCTATCTCCAAAGGCGCACAGCGCTGGCTCGATCTCGGTATTGTGCGTTTTCAGCCCTCGGAGATTGCTAAAATAGCGGTGCCGCTGATGGTGGCGCGGTTCATAAACCGCGATGTCTGTCCGCCTTCACTGAAGAATACCGCCATCGCGCTGGTCCTGATCTTCCTGCCGACCCTGCTGGTTGCGGCGCAGCCAGACCTCGGCACTTCTATTTTGATCGCCCTCTCCGGCCTGTTTGTTCTGTTCCTCTCCGGCCTGAGCTGGCGCTTAATCGGCATCGCGGTGGTACTTGTCGCCGCCTTTATTCCGATTTTATGGTTCTTCCTGATGCACGACTACCAGCGTCAGCGCGTAATGATGCTGCTCGATCCGGAGACCGATCCGCTGGGCGCGGGCTATCATATTATTCAGTCCAAAATCGCTATTGGTTCCGGCGGATTACGCGGTAAAGGCTGGTTGCATGGTACTCAGTCGCAGCTCGAATTCCTGCCGGAGCGCCATACCGACTTTATCTTCGCCGTACTGGCGGAAGAGCTGGGGCTCATCGGGGTGTTGATCCTGCTGGCATTGTACATTTTGCTTATCATGCGCGGACTATGGATCGCCGCCCAGGCGCAAACCACCTTTGGCCGCGTCATGGCAGGCGGTTTAATGTTGATTTTATTCGTTTATGTCTTCGTAAATATTGGTATGGTAAGTGGTATTTTGCCGGTGGTGGGGGTACCTTTGCCGCTGGTCAGCTACGGGGGCTCAGCCCTAATCGTATTGATGGCCGGGTTTGGTATCGTTATGTCGATCCATACCCACAGAAAAATGTTGTCGAAAAGCGTTTAAGGGGTTCGCAATGCGTAAGCAATGGCTGGGGATCTGCATAGCAGCAGGGCTGCTGGCGGCATGTTCAGGTGAAGACGTTCAGCAGAAGACGGTTAGCGTCCCGCAGCCGGCTGTCTGTAATGGTCCGACGGTAGAAATCAGCGGCGCCGATCCGCATTTCGAAACGCTGAATGCCACGGCCAATCAGGATTATGAGCGCGACGGCAAAAGCTATAAAATCGTCCAGGATCCGGCTAACTTCACCCAGACCGGTCTGGCGGCAATTTATGATGCCGAACCGAACAGCAACCTGACCGCCTCTGGCGAAGCGTTCGATCCGACACAGCTTACCGCCGCGCATCCTACGTTGCCTATCCCAAGCTATGCGCGTATCACTAACCTGGCCAATGGCCGGATGATCGTAGTGCGCATTAACGATCGTGGCCCGTACGGCAATGACCGGGTCATTTCCCTGTCCCGCGCCTCAGCCGACCGCCTGAACACTTCTAACAATACTAAAGTTCGTATCGATCCGATTATTGTCTCTCAGGACGGCGCGTTATCCGGCCCTGGTATGGCGTGCACCACCGTCGCCAAACAGACCTATGCCTTGCCTTCGCGTCCAAACCTTGATGGCGATGGTTCCGCGGCCATCTCACCGGCCGACCAATCAAACGTTCATGCCATTAGCAACTCAACGCTTAAGCCTGAAGATAACGTGGGCGCGCCGGTTAACGGTAGTGGATTCCTCGGCGCGCCGACGCCGCTTAATAATGGCGTACTGGAAGGTAGCGAACCCGCTACTGCTGCGCCTGCCGCCGTCGCCGCAACACCTGCAACGCCCAGCGCGCCGGTTACCGCGCCTGGCTCGATTCAAGGTAGCGTCGCGCCTGCCGCGACCGCAACAGCAGCAACCGCCGCTGTGGCCGCGCCAAACGCCGGCACCAGCGGCGAGTTCGTCGTGCAGGTCGGCGCCGTTAGCGACCAGGCTCGCGCCCAGCAATATCAGCAGCGCCTGAGCCAACAGTTCGCCGTTCCCGGCCGTGTGATGCAAAACGGCGCCGTATGGCGGATTCAACTGGGTCCATTTGCCAGTAAGTCGCAAGCGACGACGGTACAACAGCGTCTGCAAAACGAAGCGCAGCTACAATCATTTATTACTCGCGCCAACTAAACGTGACGCCGCGGTATCTCCCGCCACAGCATATGTAAAAGTCGTTAACAAAGTCATATGCAATGTCGGATGCCGCTGCGAAACGCATTTGTTATAGTAAGGCACTTTTTTTAATTTCATCACGGATGCCGTTGTTCTAACCATGAAGACCTCTTTCACCGCTCGTTTACTCGTTACGGCCCTCTCCGTTGCGGCACTGTCTACCGCTGCCCGCGCCGATGACCTGAATATGAAAACCATGATCCCAGGCGCTCCGCAGATCGATGCTGAATCCTGGGTTCTTATCGATTACAACTCAGGTAAAGTGCTGGCGGAAAACAACGCCGACGCCCGCCGCGATCCGGCGAGCCTGACCAAAATGATGACCAGCTATGTCATAGGCCAGGCCATGAAGGCGGGCAAATTCAAAGAATCCGATCTGGTCACCGTGGGTAACGACGCGTGGGCAACCGGTAACCCGGTGTTTAAAGGTTCTTCCCTGATGTTCCTGAAGCCGGGCATGCAGGTGCCGGTTTCGCAGCTGATCCGCGGCATCAACCTGCAATCCGGTAACGATGCCTGCGTGGCGATGGCCGACTACGTCGCCGGCAGCCAGGACGCATTTGTCAGCCTGATGAACAACTACGTAAACGCGTTGGGCCTGAAAAATACCCACTTCCAGACCGTTCACGGCCTGGACGCCGACGGCCAGTACAGTTCCGCGCGTGACATGGCGCTGATCGGCCAGGCGCTGATCCGCGACGTACCGAATGAGTATTCCATCTACCGTGAAAAAGAGTTCACCTTCAACGGTATTCGCCAGCTGAACCGTAACGGCCTGCTGTGGGATAACAGCCTCAACGTCGACGGCATTAAAACCGGCCATACCGACAAAGCCGGCTACAACCTGGTTGCCTCCGCTACCGAAGGCCAGATGCGCCTGATCTCCGCGGTGATGGGCGGGCGTACTTACAAAGGTCGTGAGTCCGAAAGCAAGAAACTGCTGACCTGGGGCTTCCGCTTCTTCGAAACCGTGAACCCCATTAAAGCAGGTAAAGAGTTCGCCTCTGAACCGGCCTGGTTCGGCGATAGCGATCGCGCTTCTCTGGGCGTAGATAAAGACGTCTATCTGACTATCCCGCGCGGGCGCATGAAAGACCTGAAAGCCAGCTATGTACTGAACAACACCGAACTGCACGCGCCGCTGCAGAAAAACCAGGTGGTCGGTACCATTAACTTCCAGCTGGATGGCAAAACTATCGATCAGCGTCCGTTAGTGGTGCTGCAGGAAATTCCGGAAGGGAATTTCTTCGGCAAAATCATTGATTACATTAAGTTAATGTTCCATCACTGGTTTGGTTAAAAATTGAACACTTGAAAGTGTGATTTCTATCCCCATATACTATTCATCAAAGAAACCTGATAACTCCCACATCACGTGGGAGTTATTATTTTAGTCGTCACACCGGAGCTGACATGAAAACCAAACTTAACGAACTGCTTGAATTCCCTACGCCATTTACTTACAAAGTAATGGGGCAGGCGTTGCCTGAGCTGGTTGATCAGGTGGTGGAAGTGGTACAGCGCCATGCGCCTGGTGATTACTCTCCGTCAGTAAAACCGAGCAGCAAAGGTAACTACCACTCGGTCTCCATCACCATTAACGCCACCCACATCGAACAGGTCGAAGCCCTGTACGAAGAGTTGGGCAATATCGAAATCGTGCGGATGGTGCTGTAATCCCTCGCCTTACCCGGCCTCAAGCGCCGGGTAATTCTCCTTCTTTCGCTGTGATATACTCTCCCCACTTAAGTCATCCCTCTCGGCGGAGACGTTGTTTTGCAGCACAATACCATTCTTATTCGACAACTCGGCCTGCAACCTTACGAACCCATCTCGCAGGCAATGCATGAATTTACCGACAGTCGTGACGACACGACGCTGGATGAAATCTGGCTGGTAGAACATCACCCGGTGTTTACTCAGGGTCAGGCCGGCAAAGCCGAACACGTACTGGTACCCGGTGATATCCCGGTCATTCAGAGCGACCGCGGCGGCCAGGTGACCTATCACGGGCCAGGCCAACAGGTGATGTATGTCTTGCTGAATCTTAAACGGCGTAAACTCGGCGTGCGCGAATTAGTGACGCTGCTGGAGCAGACCGTGGTCAATACGCTGGCGGAGTATCAGATTGAATCTCATCCTCGCGCCGATGCGCCGGGAGTTTACGTTGGTGAACAGAAAATCTGCTCGCTGGGACTGCGTATTCGTAAAGGTTGTTCTTTCCACGGGCTGGCGCTGAATGTGGCAATGGATTTGACGCCGTTCCTGCGTATTAATCCGTGTGGCTATGCCGGCATGGAGATGACGCAAATGCGCCAGTGGCAGCCGCAGGCCGCTACAGAAAACGTCGCGCCGCGGCTGGTCGCCAACCTGCTGGCGCTGCTGAACAACCCACCGCATGAATATGTCGCCGCTTGATGCGCACCGCGCTCTGAACCTTCAGAGCGCAACTCCTTATTAATACTTCATATTTGCAATCAATTGTCACGCAACGCCACATCATCGCCCGCTATAATAAGCCTATGACCCAACGACCGGATCCGCGAGTGGCCGACAATCATCCCCCATTGGAAAACAACGAACAGCCAGAAGATCGGCAGATCTTTCGTATTCTGCGTAATATCGATCTTAATCTGTTAACTATCTTCGAAGCCGTGTACGTGCATAAAGGCATCGTCAATGCGGCGAAGGTGCTCAATATCACGCCTTCGGCCATTAGCCAGTCGATCAATAAACTACGGGCTCTGTTCCCCGACCCTCTCTTTATTCGAAAAGGACAGGGGGTGACGCCGACGGCTTTTGCGACTCACCTGCATCAATATATCAGCCAGGGGATGGAAGCCTTTCTCAATGCGCTGGATTTGGGCAGCAGCTCGCAGCAGCAGCGCGTGCTCACCATCGCTACCGCGCCGACCATCGGCGCATTGGTGATGCCAACCATCGCCAACGCGTTAAAATCGCGGTTTCCTCAAGTATTGCTGCACAATATTGCGATTACCGATGCCGCCAGCCAGCTCAACCAGCGGCAGGTTGATTTGCTAATCGATACCTATAACCATAGCGGGCTGGCCATTGCGCATCAGGTGCTGTTTTCCGAGCCGGTTGTTATGTTTTGCCGCGAAAATCACCCAATTTTGCCTCTTCCGCTGACGCGGGAAAATCTACAGCAGTTTGAGTTTGCGCTGCTGCTGCCGGAAGGACAGCGCTACCCTGCCCTGCATCGGCAACTTGATGAATTCATCGGGGAACGGAGGTGCGGTTTTAGCAGCTATAACCTGTTGACTCAGGCGGCGATGATGAATAATAGCGATTTGCTGGGGCTGACGCCTGAGAGTATGTTCGCGCTGGTGGCGAAGATCTGGCCTCTACAGGCGATGCCTTTCCCGCCGTTACAAGACCAGCGCATTGATTTCTCGCTACATTACAACCGGCAAAGCGCCCAGGAGCCGTTACTGAAAGAGATTATCGACACTATTCTGCAAACTTATTCCCGCTAACCGCACGCGAGGGAAAAGGATAAAACAACAACTATTTTACAATTTGCCGGGCAACCAGGCTGCTTTCAACCCCGTATCAATGATATACTGCCTGTCCTTAGTTCAAAAATAGTTGATAAATACAACATTTGATTGAATTAATTCGCTTTCCTTCGTGACTCGCAACTGGAACACGCACGCTATGAGTAAACCCATTGTGATGGAACGCGGTGTTAAGTACCGCGACGCCGATAAAATGGCCCTTATCCCGGTGAAAAACGTGGCAACTGAGCGTGAAGCTCTGCTCAGAAAACCGGAATGGATGAAAATCAAACTTCCGGCTGACTCGTCCCGTATTCAGGGGATCAAGGCAGCGATGCGTAAGAATGGCCTGCACTCCGTGTGCGAAGAAGCCTCTTGCCCGAACCTTGCCGAGTGCTTCAACCACGGCACCGCGACCTTTATGATCCTCGGCGCTATCTGTACTCGCCGTTGCCCATTCTGCGATGTGGCCCACGGTCGTCCGGTGACGCCTGATGCCAACGAGCCGCAAAAACTGGCGCAAACCATCGCCGATATGGGGCTGCGCTATGTGGTGGTGACTTCCGTTGACCGCGACGATCTTCGTGACGGCGGCGCGCAGCATTTCGCCGACTGCATCAGCGCTATCCGCGAGAAGAGCCCGAATATCAAAATTGAAACGCTGGTACCGGATTTCCGTGGTCGTATGGATCGCGCGCTGGATATCCTGAAAGTGACGCCGCCGGATGTGTTTAACCACAACCTGGAAAACGTACCGCGCCTGTATCGTCAGGTACGTCCGGGCGCAGATTATAACTGGTCGCTGAAGCTACTGGAGCGCTTTAAAGAAGCGCATCCGGAAATCCCGACCAAATCGGGTCTGATGGTCGGTCTTGGCGAAACCAATGAAGAGATCATCGAAGTGATGCGCGATCTGCGCCGTCATGGCGTTACCATGTTGACGCTGGGTCAGTATCTGCAGCCGAGCCGCCACCACCTGCCGGTACAGCGCTACGTCAGCCCGGAAGAGTTTGAAGAGATGAAAGCTGAAGCCATGGCGATGGGCTTTACCCATGCCGCCTGCGGCCCGTTCGTCCGCTCTTCCTATCATGCCGATCTGCAGGCAAAAGGTATGGAAGTAAAATAACCTCTGCCTTTCTCTGGCCGTCGTTCGCGGCGGCCTGATTTCTCCAGTTCCCCCCAACTTCCAACTTCCCGTTGTCACACTTCGTTTCATCTTTTCATCGCCAGAGTACCGGCAATAAAAAAGGCGACAACGAATACGCTGCCGCCTCTTTGCCGCCAGAGCTTCACACCCGGCCGCGACGCGCCCCCGTTCATCGGGAGCCCGTGATTAATTACTCTTTATGAGAGAGTTTCTGTGCCGGCGCTTCTTCCTCAGCGCTGGTCTTTTTGGCACTGTCATCGTCATCATTCATGGCTTTCTTGAAGCCTTTGATAGCCGAACCCAGGTCTCCACCCAGCGTGCGTAATTTTTTGGTACCAAACACTAAAATAATCAGCGCTGCGACTACCAGCAGTTTGGTAATACTAATCTCACCCATAGCTAACCTTCTTCTCTATACAAGCTCAAGCTGCGAATACGCCATCATACACATATACGCATACAATTAACGGCTATTTGACGCGCCGACACAATAGCAATCTGTAACAAGGTGAATCAAGCCTTGTTTAAAAAAACGTCACAATAATTGCGGTGGCGCAAATCTGCGATTACGCAGCACCGGCAAACTCTCACGCACCTGACGAATATAATCTGCGGATATCTCAGCAAAAATCAGCTGCGGTTGAGCGGCGGCGCCAGCAATAGTGGAACCGAGCGGATCGATAATCCGGCTCTGGCCGATATTACGCGTTCCGCACTCGCCTGCCGCAATAATATAGCAGGTAGTATCCAGCGCCCTTGCCGCCAGCAGCGTCGCCCAGTGATGTTCCTTCATAGGCCCGCGAACCCAGGCGGTCGGCAGCACCAGGACATCGGCCCCCTGTAACGCTAACGATAGCGCTAATTCGGGAAAGCGTAAATCGTAGCAGGTCATTAAGCCGATTCGCATCCCATTTACCTCTATTAAAGGAGGGATTTGCTCACCGGCATCCACCAGCCGTGACTCCTGCATATTAAACGCATCGTACAAATGGAGCTTCTGGTATTGTGCGCAAATTGCCCCTCGGCATATCGCCACCAGCGTATTGCTCGCGCGCCCTTCAGCAGAGGGCACGTGCAGCGTTAATATCGTGGTTAAGTCATTACGCCGGCTTTCGGCCAGCAGTTGCTGCATGAAACCGCCGTCCAGCGCCTGCGCTGATTTTACCGACATATCCGGATCGTTATCGGCCCGCGCCAGTAACGCCTCAGGCAAGACCAGTAACGAAGCGCCGCAGTCTACCGCCTGACGCATCAGCTCAACGCAGATCTGCGCATTAGTTTGCCACTGCGCCGTGACGGCGAATTGCCCTGCTGCTACCCGCATCTCTTTCTCCCACTTGCGAATCCATAGCCAAAAACGCCTTTGTCGCGCTACACTCGACCCTCTACCTAACCAAATAGCAGGAAATGACCGTGTTACAACTCCTTTTAGCCGTTTTTGTTGGCGGCGGAACCGGCAGCGTGTTGCGCTGGTGGCTGGGCATGAAATTTAACCCAATGCATCATGCAATTCCCATTGGCACGCTAGTCGCTAACCTGCTGGGCGCATTTATAATCGGCGCCGGGTTGGCGTGGTTCAATCGCCTGACGCATGTTGATCCGATGTGGAAACTGCTTATTACCACCGGCTTCTGCGGTGGCCTGACGACCTTCTCCACCTTTTCCGCGGAGGTCGTGTTTCTGCTCCAGCAGGGACGTTTCAGCTGGGCGTTGCTAAACGTTCTCGTCAACCTGCTTGGTTCTTTCGCCATGACCGCGACGGCATTCTGGCTGTTTTCACAGTCAGCCGCCCGTTAACGTCAGGCAAAAAAAAACCCGCTATGAGCGGGTTTTTATATTCTACTGACGTGTTGGTTAGATAGCCATTACGTTTGCAGCAGAAGGGCCTTTGGCACCGTTAGTGATTTCGAACTCTACGCGCTGACCTTCAGCCAGAGTTTTGAAACCGTTGGACTGGATTGCAGAGAAGTGTACGAATACATCTTTGCTGCCATCTTCCGGAGTAATGAAACCGAATCCTTTGGACTCATTAAACCACTTAACGTTACCTTTAATCTTAGACATCAAAATTACCTTTAAATTAAAAAACGACACTAATGCTGTGTCGGATACCAGTACATCAATTGTGATGCCTTTTGTCCAGCGTAACTTTCTTAAAAAGTGATAAAAGTCTCTATCTTTATAGCCGACAGTTACGTTAGTCATTGTTTTTCAACAAGACAAAGAACTTATCACTTTTGTCACTACGTTATAACGATTAAAACTGTATGCGCGCCCAGGCAAAATAAACGTTGCCGTTGTTATAAGTCCCGGGGATGTAGGTCATCTGGAACGTCGCCGGACCGTAGCCAATCGAGGCCAGGGGCAGCACCACCGGGATCGGGATATAGTTCCAGTTGTCGCGCGCCGTTACGCCAAGGGTGTAACCAAGGCCAAGGTGGAAGTTGTCATCGGCTAGCGGACGCCAGGTTTTCTCCCAGCCATAGCCGCCAATCGGCTCCCACTTATTAAAGGAATCTTTAAACGCCATCAGATACAGGCCGTGCCAGTTACCTTTATCGTCCCAACGCGACATGCCAAAACCCGCGCCCCATGGACGTTCGTTATACTTGTCGGTTTTCTCTTTGTCATAGGCAAAGCGGGCGTGCCAGGTGATCGCCGGAACGTACAGATCGTAGTGCTCAGGCTCGTTCCAGGTTTGTGCGACATTGTCCGTCAGCGTATTGTAGCCATCACGGATCGTTGACGAGAACGAAGCGTTAGCATAGCCGGACGACAGCAACAGGCCGGACAGCGCGACAATAAACAATGCAAATTGGCGTAGTTTCAACACTTCTCTATTACCGATTTCAATTTTAAAAACGAAGTAAAGTAACAAATGTAATCTTAATAGACTGTTAACGGAATAAGGTAAAATCCTGAATTGCGCCGTGGCAAAAACTTCACTCTGGTAGACGACTTTTGTGATGTTAGCCGCGCCACGGGTTCCGATTAGTCAATTCTCAGTATTTTATTGATTTGGGTCAGCAAGTTCTGCCCGTTTTTTGGGCACATTCCCTCACTTAATTTTTGTAGTGCTTTAGATATCAGCAGATTCTTTGGGTTAATGGCTTAGGGGTAAAGTATGCTTACGCTTGTTGAGATCCTTATCGGGGTCGTGGTTATTGTGGGCGTCGCCCGCTACATTATAAAAGGCTATTCTGCGACAGGCGTGCTGTTTGTCGGCGGTTTAATCTTGCTTATCGCCAGCGCCATCATGGGGCATAAGGTTCTCCCGGCTAGCGCCGCCAGCACGGGTTATACCGCGACCGATATCTTTGAGTATATTAAAATACTGCTCATGAGCCGCGGCGGCGACCTCGGCATGATGATAATGATGCTCTGCGGTTTCGCCACCTACATGACCCATATCGGCGCTAACGATATGGTGGTTAAACTGGCCTCTAAACCGCTGCGATATATTAACTCGCCTTATCTGTTGATGATTGCCGCCTACTTCCTCGCCTGTCTGATGTCGCTGGCGGTCTCCTCGGCGACCGGCCTCGGCGTGCTGCTGATGGCGACGCTGTTCCCGGTAATGGTCAACGTCGGCATTAGCCGCGGCGCCGCGGCGGCGATTTGCGCCTCCCCTGCCGCGTTGATCCTGTCGCCGACCTCCGGTGACGTCGTGCTGGCCGCCAAAGCTGCCGAAATGCCGCTGATAGATTTCGCTTTCAAAACCACTTTACCTATCTCGATTGCCGCTATCGTCTGTATGGCTATCGCTCACTTCTTCTGGCAGCGCTACCTCGATAAAAAAGAGAACGCCTCACACGAGATGCTCGACGTCAATGAGATAACCACCACCGCCCCGGCGCTGTACGCCATTTTGCCTTTCACGCCAATTATCGGGGTGCTGATTTTTGACGGCAAATGGGGGCCAGAGCTACACATCATCACTATTCTGGTGCTCTGTATGGTACTGGCTTCGATACTGGAATTTCTGCGCAGTTTCGATACAAAAAAGGTCTTCGCCGGGCTGGAGGCCGCCTATCGCGGCATGGCTGACGCCTTCGCCAGCGTCGTCATGCTATTGGTCGCGGCGGGCGTATTTGCCCAGGGGCTGAGCACTATCGGTTTTATCGACGGTCTTATCTCCATAGCCACCTCGTTCGGTTCCGCCAGTATCATTCTGATGCTGGTGCTGGTGATCCTGACCATGCTGGCAGCGATGACCACCGGTTCCGGCAACGCGCCGTTTTACGCCTTCGTTGAGATGATCCCGAAACTTGCCCACTCTTCCGGCATCAACCCGGCCTACCTGTCGATCCCTATGCTGCAGGCGTCGAATCTGGGCCGCACTATTTCACCGGTTTCCGGCGTGGTGGTCGCGGTGGCGGGAATGGCGAAGATTTCTCCGTTCGAAGTCGTTAAACGCACCTCGGTTCCCGTTATCGTCGGTCTGTTGGTGGTGATCATCGCCACCGAGATTCTGGTCCCCGGCGCCGCGATTCAATAAACCACAAACCACACTGAAAAGGCGCCAGCAGGCGCCTTTTTTATGCTTTAATAAATCCCAGCAATTAATCATCTCCCACTATCAGGAATAAAAATGTTCAGGAAGGATGTCGTCGCCATTGCCCTTTTACTCGGCGCAACGCAGGTTGGCGCAGAACCGCTTACCGCGACGAAATACGGTGATTTCGATCGTTACGTGCTGGCACTGTCCTGGCAAACCGGTTTTTGTCAAAGCATGCTGGATAGTAACCGTAATGAGCCTGAGGAGTGTCGGCTACAGCAGGACGAACGTAATAAAGCCGATTTTCTGACGGTACATGGCCTGTGGCCGGGCCTGCCGAAGTCGATCGCCTCGCGCGGCGTCGACGAGCGCCGCTGGATGCGCTATGGCTGCGCGACGCGCCCTATCCCCAATATGCCGGAAGTCAAAGCCGGGCGTAAATGCCAGGCGGCGGAAACCGGGCTGTCGCTGGAAATGGCGAATAAGCTGAACAGCGTGATGCCGGGTTCCGGCGGGAACTCTTGTCTGGAACGCTATGAGTATGCCAAGCATGGCGTCTGTTTCGGCTTCGATCCGGATAACTACTTCGGCACGATGGTGCGCCTGAATGGCGAAGTGAAGCAAAGCGCAATCGGTGATTTCCTGGCGAAGCACTACGGACAAACCGTTAGCCGTAGCGATTTTGATGCCGCCGTCGCCAAAGCGTATGGCGCGCAAAACGTCAAAGCCTTTAAATTAACCTGCGACGGCAACCCGGCTTATTTAACGGAAATGCAAATTTCCATTAAAGCTGGCGCTATCAATGCCCCGTTGGGCGCAGATTCGTTCCTGCCTCAGCCGCATCCGGGCAACTGTGGGAAGCAGTTTGTGCTGGATAAAGTGGGTTCTTGATAGCAGGACCAGCCATCTTATCGTCCACTTCATCTGCTTTTGCTCACGATGCGCTGAATGTGCGCTTAATCACTTCAAACATCAGGCAAGTCTCAGTATGATGAAGGGACATTAACCCTTGCCCCTTTCGGCGAGGGTTTTCTTTTACGGAAAAGGTTCCTGGATAACATGGAGTATGCAATGACCAGACCCGCAATCATTATTAATGAATTCGATGCTGAACGTATCGATAGACTGCTTGAGCAACCGGCTTACGCGAATTCGCCGGTCGCCGATGCCCTGAACGACGAACTGGATCGCGCGCAAATGTTGGCGCCGGAAGCGATGCCGCACGATGTCGTGAGCATGAACAGCAAAGTCCGCTTCCGCGATTTAACCAGCGGTGAAGAGCGCGTGCGGACCCTGGTCTTCCCGGCTCAGGCGACCGATAGCGCCACTCAGCTTTCCGTTCTGGCGCCGGTTGGCGCGGCGCTGCTTGGGCTGAAAGTCGGCACCTCCATTCACTGGGAGTTACCCGGTGGCGCATCGGCACACCTGGAAGTACTGGAATTGTTGTACCAGCCGGAAGCCGCAGGCGAATTCCATCGCTAAGTTTCCCGCTGCCTGAGGCGTTTGACGCTTTATTCAGAGGATGCCTCGCCATCCTCTTTCTGTTTCCCTCCCGCTATGACAAATTTTTACCTCATCCCGTGACGGGGCATACAGTTTTGCGACCTGAATGCCACATTATCCTTGTATAATATGTTGATATAGAAACAGACAAACAAGGAGAAATGCATATGTATAAAACTATCATTATGCCGGTTGATGTCTTTGAAATGGAGCTGAGCGACAAGGCTGTCCGCCATGCAGAGTTTCTCGCCCAACAGGACGGCATTATTCATTTGCTTCACGTGTTACCCGGTTCATCGAGTTTCACCATGAGCCGTTTTACTGCCGATCTGCGCCGCTTTGAAGAGCATCTGCAGCATGAAGCGGAGACCCGCTTACAGACCATGGTCGGCCATTTTAGCATCGACCCCTCTCGTATTAAGAGCCATGTGCGTTTCGGCAATGTCCGCGATATGGTTAATGAACTGGCCAATGAAATAAAAGCTGACGTAGTGGTGATTGGCTCACGCAATCCGTCGATCAGCACCCATTTGCTGGGTTCAAACGCGTCAAGCGTCATCCGTCATGCGCATATTCCGGTAATGGTCGTGAGATAACGGAACGGTGAAATAAGCAAAAAAAAAGAGGCGACCACAAGGTCGCCTCTTTGCTGTGTGCAGGGAATGTCTTACAACTTTTTATGATTATGCGGTTTTGGTGCGAATCAGATAATCGAATGAGCTCAAAGAAGCTTTCGCGCCTTCGCCAGTGGCGATAATAATTTGTTTGTACGGCACGGTAGTACAGTCGCCGGCCGCAAACACGCCTTTCACGTTGGTTTCACATTTGGCATCAATGATGATTTCACCCATGCGGTTACGCTCAACCGTACCTTCCAGCCAGTTGGTATTCGGCAACAGACCGATCTGGACAAAAATACCGGCTAACGCGACATGATGCTCATCGCCGCTGACGCGGTCGCGGTACTGCAGCCCCGTCACCTTACTGCCATCGCCAACCACTTCGGTGGTCTGGGCGTTGAGAATAATATCGACATTTTTCAGGCTGCGTACTTTGTCCTGCAGCACCTGGTCGGCTTTCATTTCTGGTGCGAATTCCAGTAGCGTTACGTGTTCAACGACGCCCGCCAGATCGATCGCCGCTTCAACGCCGGAGTTACCGCCGCCAATCACCGCCACGCGTTTACCTTTAAACAGCGGGCCATCACAGTGCGGGCAGTAGGTTACGCCTTTAGTCCGGTATTGGTCTTCACCCGGGACGTTCATGTTACGCCATTTAGCGCCCGTTGCGATGATCACGCTGCGCGCTTTCAGCACCGCGCCGGAGGCGGTTTCAATCTGATGCAGGCCGCCTTCGACAGCTGCCGGGATCAGTTTTGCCGCGCTTTGTGAATCAATCACATCAACATCATATTCACTGACGTGCGCTTTCAGCGCGCCGGCCAACTTTTGACCTTCGGTTTTCGGTACGGAAATATAGTTTTCGATATCTACGGTATCCAGCACCTGACCGCCGAAACGTTCGCCCATCAGGCCGGTACGAATGCCTTTACGCGCGGAGTAAACAGCCGCCGCGGCACCAGACGGGCCGGAACCAACAATCAAAACGTCATAAGCATCACGTTTGTTCAGCTCTTCCGCCGCACGTTTTTCCGCGCCGGTATCCACTTTGGCAACGATTTCAGTCAGCGTCATACGGCCTTGACCAAATTCCTGACCATTCACAAACACCGCCGGAACACCCATCACGTTGCGTTCAGTGATTTCATTCTGGAAGGTTCCGCCATCAATCGCCGTGTGTTTGATGCGTGGGTTAAGCACCGCCATCAGGTTCAACGCCTGCACCACGTCCGGACAGTTGTGGCAAGAGAGCGAGTAGTAGGTCTCAAATTCAAAATCACCGTCAAGATTGCGGATCTGCTCGAGCAGCGACTGGGCTTCTTTCGACGGATGACCGCCGGTCCACAGCAGCGCCAGCACTAATGAGGTGAATTCATGTCCCAGAGGAGAACCTGCGAAACGCGGCCCCTGGTTAGAACCTGGATTAGTAATCAGGAACGATGGCTTACGTACCGCCAGCGTGTTGTCTTCTTTAAAGGTGACTTTGTCTGACAGTTCAGCGATTTCAGCCAACAGTTCCTTGATCTCTGCCGATTTAGCGCTGTCATCCAGCGTGGCAATCAGCTCAACAGGTTTGGTCAGCTTCTCAAGATAGGCCTTGAGCTGGGTTTTCATGTTGGTGTCGAGCATTTTTATCTCCTGGGCTTAAAACATCATCATGCAAGCGGCCTTTATCAGGCAGCCTGAATGCGCTTGCATCATGGTGTTGGAATAAAACGGGCGCGGGTACGCCCGTTGATTAGCGGGAATAAAACGAATTAGATCTTACCAACCAGATCTAAAGAAGGAGCCAGGGTCGCTTCACCTTCTTTCCACTTAGCCGGGCACACTTCGCCTGGGTGGGAAGCAACGTACTGAGCAGCCTTGATTTTACGCAGCAGGTCAGACGCATCACGGCCGATACCTTCAGCGGTAACTTCGATTGCCTGGATGATACCCTGCGGGTCAACGACGAAGGTCGCGCGGTCAGCCAGACCTTCATCTTCACGCATGTTGTCGAAGTTACGGGTCAGGGCGCCAGTCGGGTCGCCGATCATCGCGTATTTGATTTTAGCGATGGTGTCAGAGCTGCTGTGCCACGCTTTGTGGGTGAAGTGGGTGTCGGTAGAAACAGAGTACACATCTACGCCCAGTTTCTGCAGCTCTTCGTAATGGTCAGCCACGTCGCCCAGCTCGGTCGGGCAAACGAAAGTGAAGTCAGCCGGGTAGAAGAAGAAGACGCTCCAGCGGCCTTCAGTATCTTTTTCGGTAACTTCGATGAATTCACCGTTTTTGAATGCCTGGTTTTTGAAAGGTTTGATTTTGGTATTAATTAAAGACATCGATACTTCCTCCGTGTTTTTGTTGAGGTCTAAGTTAACGAATTTTTCCTGACTCGACCAATGCGTTTGCATTATCAAATCAATAAGCGTTATCTAACAACCGTAACAAGACAACTTTGTGAACCTGCCTTCGCGATCGCGGTTTTTCTCCGTTTTTCGCCTCATTTCGCTGAAAGTAAAAAGGCCGCCCTCTCAGGCGGCCCCGTTACCTGAAATACCCGCAGGTAGCTTCAGCGCCAGAATGGCTGGCAATATGTTGCGCTCTACACCTTAATGTAACAGCATGAGGGATTACATCATTCGCCGAACTAAAGGGCAACCAAACGCCCGGCAGGTCTTATCTATGACTGCGATAGGTTTGACCACTACTTCGCATTATCTTCTGATTTAAAAGGAATACTCATGTTAAAACGACTACTTTTCCTGAGCCTGCTGCCGTTATGTAGCTATGCCGAAGACCTCCCCGCCCCCGTAAAAGCAATAGAGAAACAGGGTATTACTATCATTAAGCCCTTTGAGGCGCCGGGCGGCGTCAAAGGCTGGCTCGGGAAGTATCAGGATATGGGCGTTGCTATTTATCTCACTCCCGACGGTAAACACGCCATTTCCGGCTACATGTACGACGAAAACGGCAACAATCTGAGCGAACAGCTTTTCCAGAAAGAGCTCTATACCCCGGCGGGACAGGCGATGTGGAAAAAACTCGAGTCCGCTAACTGGCTGCTGGAAGGCAAAAAAGAGGCCCCCATCGTCCTTTATGTGTTTGCCGACCCTTTCTGTCCTTATTGTAAACAGTTCTGGCAACAGGCGCGGCCGTGGGTTGAATCCGGTAAGGTGCAACTGCGTACCTTATTGGTCGGCGTGATAAAACCTGAGAGCCCGGCCACCGCGGCAGCGATTCTGGCAAGCAAAAACCCGGCGCAAACCTGGCATGATTACGAACAGTCCAACGGCAAAATGAAGCTCAACGTCCCGGCAGATATCCCTGCGGACTTGATGAGGACGCTAAATATCAATCAGCAGTTGATGGATGACCTCGGCGCTAACGCCACCCCGGCTATTTACTATATGAATAAAGACAGCATGCTGCAGCAGGTGGTGGGATTACCCGATAAAGAGAAACTGCAGGTGATGATGGGTGAAAAGCAGCAGTAAAAAATAACGCATTTCCGCCAGAAGCTTAAGGACACAAAAGGATCTGGCGGAAAGCGATCGCTTGGTATACATTAAGTAGGGGTTAATTGTATATTTAGCTATAGTAATGATAATTCACGATATCACTTCAAATTTATTACGATAAGTAATAGTAATCCGTTCGCCTCGACGCAACATAAACAGGACGTTAAGCATGGCTAACCTTTATGACTTAAAAAAATTCGACCTAAACCTGTTGGTTATTTTTGAGTGTATTTATCAACATCTTAGCATCAGTAAAGCGGCAGAAACGCTGTTTATTACGCCTTCTGCAGTAAGTCAGTCGCTACAAAGGTTACGCAATCAATTAAACGATCCGCTATTTGTCCGTTCCGGGAAGGGGATAACTCCGACGACCGTTGGTGTGAATTTACATCATCATTTGGAACAGAATCTCAACCAATTAGAAAAAACGATTAATATTGCCAATCATTCTGAATTAAGTAAAAAATTTGTTATTTATAGCCCACAACTTCTTATATCACCAGGAACAATGGATTTAATAAATAGATTAAATATGGATCCTAACTTGCAAATCGATCACCGCGATCTTCTTCTGTCGCCAGAAAGCGTCGAAGATCTTCTGGCCTACCGTAAAGCAGACTTAATCTATAGCGTTACCCCACTGTCAAATCATAGTACGATTTGCCAGCCTTTTCTGGAATTACAGATTGTGCTCGTTTGCCGCGAAGGTCACCCCCGTGCGGACCACCTTAACTCATATGAAGCTATTTCACGTGAGGGATTTACGCTTTACGCTTCTTCAGATCCTAAATTAAAGGCCTTTCAACAGAATAACGACGAACGAATGCCTGAAAGAAGAATTGCGTTTCGCAGTAACTCTCTGATAGCTATTTTAACCATGATCAATCAGAGCGATCTGCTAGGATTTGTACCTAAGCATGCGATAGATTATTTTAGCGCTTCATTTAATTTTCGTGAGCTTTCACTTCCCCACCCTATTCCTACCATAACAACCTATATGATTTATAATCGTTCATCATTGAACAACCCCAAATTCGCCGAATTTATTACGCTAAGTACCGCAGCTAATTAATTTGTCATTTCAAACATATTCACAAAGTGAATATGTTTGTGTGAATTACATTGACCTCGCTTAAAACATTACTATTTCATATTAACCTTACCATTAATGTGTTCTACACTACCTGAAAAAGCGTACCTATCACATTAAAGGATTAATGGTAATGTCATTAATAAAAATTCCATTACCCGAGTCCGTTCTTCAGGCTAGCCAGCAGCGGATACAGTGGGTATTAGAAAATTTTTCACGCATCTGCATCTCTTTCTCCGGCGGAAAAGACTCCACCACCATGCTGCACCTGGCGGCGCTTTGCGCCCGGCAAATGGGTAAAAAATTCAGCGTGCTGTTTATCGATTGGGAGGCGCAATTTTCCTGTACCATCCAGCATTGCGAAAATATCCGCGCCGAATACCGGGATGTTATTGAAAAATTTTATTGGGTTGCCCTACCGCTCACCACGCAAAATTCACTGACTCAGTTTTCGCCGGAGTGGCAATGCTGGGAACCTGGCGTCAACTGGGTACGCCAGCCCCCCGCTGACGCCATTACCGATCCCGGCTATTTCCCGTTTTATCGTAGCGGAATGAGCTTCGAAGAGTTCGTTCGCGATTTCGCCGACTGGTTTTCGCAAAACCGCCCGGCGGCGATGATGGTGGGTATCCGGGCAGATGAGTCGCTTAATCGTTTTATGACCATCTCATCGCAGCGCAAACTGCGCTTTGCCGACGACAAGCCATGGACAACATCGGCGCCGGGCGGTCATACCTGGTACATCTATCCGATCTATGACTGGAAAACCGCCGATATCTGGACGTGGTTTAGCAAAAGCGGCCATACCTATAACCCCCTTTACGATCTGATGTATCAGGCCGGGGTGCCGCCACGCTATATGCGGATTTGCGAACCTTTTGGCCCCGAGCAGCGCCAGGGGCTCTGGCTGTATCACGTGCTGGAACCTGAGCGTTGGGCAGCCATTTGCCAGCGCGTAAACGGCGTGCACAGCGGCGGTATTTATGCCGGATATGACAACAAATTTTATGGTCACCGTAAACTCGATAAACCCGGGCACCACAGCTGGAAGAGTTATGCCCTGTTTCTGCTGGATAGCATGCCGCGACCAACTGCCGAGCACTATCGCAACAAAATCGCGGTCTACCTGCATTGGTATCAAAAACAGGGAATGGACGATATTCCCGATTGCCAGGAGGGCGACATCGGCACCCGGGATATCCCTTCGTGGCGACGCGTCTGCAAGGTGTTATTGAATAATGATTACTGGTGTCGCCAGCTTTCTTTTAGCCCAACTAAAGCCACCCGCTATAAAAACTACTGTGAGCGTATAAGTAAAAAACGCCAACAATGGGGACTGTTATGCAACAACGACTAATAACCCAGATAGAAGAGTATCTGGCCGCTCTGCCGGAAGAGGAGAAAATCGACGCACTAAACCGCTTTCGCCAGGCTTTGCATCGCCATAGTCCTTTTCGCAACCAGCCGGTTGACTGCGTGCTATGGGTTAAAGAGGGAGAAGTGGTTCCCAATGATTACAACCCTAACAATCTTGCACCACCGGAAAAGCGGCTGTTACTAACCTCGCTGGAGGCCAACGGCTTTACGCAACCTATTGTAGTGCAGCATCAGCAGCCAAAGCGTTATACCATCGTTGACGGTTTTCACCGCCACGAACTGGCCAGTAATAAAGTGTCGCTGAAAAAGCAGCTCAAGGGGTATTTGCCGGTAACCTGTCTGACGGCGAACAGCCACCCGCGCGATGCCCTGATGGCCGCCACTATCCGCCACAACCGGGCCCGCGGACGCCATCAGATCCACGCGATGTCGGAAATTGTCCGCGAGCTGGCCAATCTCGGCTGGAGCAATAGCAAAATCAGTAAAGAGCTGGGGATGGACGCCGATGAAGTGCTGCGCCTGAAGCAAATTAACGGTCTGGCCGAGATATTCGGCGACCGTCAATTTTCTCAGGCGTGGACGGTAAAATAGCTACAGCCGACGCAGACGGTCTGCCGCCGCCAGCAGGGTCTCCGGCTGCTTGGCGAAGCACAGACGAATCAACTTATGCGGGAAAGGATCGGCGCAGAATACCGACAGCGGGATCGCCGCCACGCCGACTTCAGTCGTCAGCCAGCGACAGAAGCTGACGTCATCAAGATCAGAGATTGCGCTATAGTCGGCCAGCAGGAAGTAGGTCCCTTCACAAGGCAAAATCTCCAGCCGGCTATCGCGTAGCGCATCGATAAACAGATCCCGACGCTGCCGATAAAACGCTGGCAGCTCGCGGTAGTGCTCCGGCTGCGCGCGCAGCATATCCGCCAGCGCCAGCTGAGCCGGCGTGTTAACGGCAAAGGTTAAATACTGATGCACTTTACGCAGCTCGGCGCTGATGGCGGCAGGCGCCACGCAATACCCCACCTTCCAGCCGGTCATGTGAAAGGTTTTACCGAAAGAAGAAACCGCCACAGCCCGCTCCCGCAGCTGCGGATGGGCCAGTACGCTGGCATGCCCCTGCTCAGCAAAACAGATATGCTCGTATACTTCGTCGCTGATAACGTAAATTTCCCGTCCGGCGATAGCCTGCCACAGCGCGGCGAAGTCTTCCCGCTGCCAGACGGTGGCGGACGGGTTATGCGGCGTATTAAGAATGACCAAACGGGTGCGGTCGCTTAACGTGGCGGCAAACTGCTGCCAGTCAACGCGGAAATGCGGCGGCTGCAGAGCAATCCGTTTCAGCACCCCGCCGGAAAGCTCTACCGCCGGCGCGTAGCTGTCGTAGCTCGGGTCAAAGCAGATCGCTTCATCACCCGCCCTCACCAGCGCGGTAATCGCCGCATACAGCGCTTCAGTCGCCCCCGCGGTGACGGTGACATCGCTATTCGCATCCGGGTGATAGCCATACAGCTCAGCGGTTTTATCGGCAATGGCTTCGCGCAGCGCCGGTACGCCGGTCATCGGAGCGTACTGGTTAGCCCCCTGGGCGACGTGCCAGGCCAACCGTTCCTGTAGGTAACGCGGACCGTCAAAATCCGGGAAACCTTGTGATAGATTGATGGCCTGATGCTGCTGCGCCAGCGCGCTCATCTGGGTAAAAATAGTGGTGCCTAATGCAGGGAGTTTACTCTCAGGAATCAGTGGCTTATTGCTCATTCTCTTTGTTCCGATTGTAATGCTGTTGTTGAAGCCACTATAACACGATGTTAATATTTGGCAATCAAGACGCTTAGACGTCTAAATGCTAACGTTATTTCGCTTGCCGCAGGCAGGCGGCAAACCGACGCCACCGGCAGCACGGCGCACTATCCACTCTGGAGATACCATGATCCGCGCTATCGTGACCGATATTGAAGGCACCACCAGCGACATTCGCTTCGTCCATAACGTCTTATTCCCCTACGCCCGCGAGCGGCTGGCCGCGTTTGTCAACGCGCAGCAGTACGTCGAGCCGGTCAGTACCATTCTCGACAATCTGCGTACGGAAATCGCCTCTCCCGAAGCCAGCACCGCCCAGCTTATCGATACGCTATTCCGCTTCATGGACGAGGATCGTAAATCGACGGCGCTGAAAGCGCTGCAGGGCATTATCTGGCGCGAGGGCTATCTGAACGGTGATTTTACCGGCCATCTTTATCCCGATGTTCTCCCGGCGCTGGAGAAATGGAAGGCAATGGGCATTGATTTATATGTATATTCCTCAGGCTCGGTCGCCGCGCAGAAATTGTTATTTGGCTACAGCGACGAAGGTGATATTACTCATCTCTTCAGCGGCTATTTCGATACCCTGGTCGGCGCCAAACGCGAAGTTCAATCCTATCGCACTATCGCCGAACAACTGGGGCATAACCCGGCGAGCATTCTGTTCCTCTCTGATATCCATCAGGAACTGGACGCCGCCGAAGCGGCAGGTTTACGCACCCTGCAGCTGGTACGCGGCGACCGCGACCCGGCCAGCCATCATCCACAGGTTCAGCGTTTTGACGACATCGACCCGGAGCAACTTCCCTCATGAGCGCATTAACTATTTTTTCCGTTAACGACGCCAGCCATCCACGCTGGCACAGCAGCAACGCCGATGAAATCCAGCAGCAATTGAGCGCAAAAGGGGTGCGCTTCGAGCGCTGGCAGGCCGATCGCTACCTGGGCCCGGCGCCAACCGCTGAAACCGTTATTGCGGCCTATCAACACGCGATCGATAAACTGGTCGCTGAAAAGGGTTACCAAAGTTGGGATGTCATTAGCCTGCGAGCGGATAATCCACAGAAAGAGGCGCTGCGGGCAAAATTCCTCAATGAGCATACCCATGGCGAAGATGAAGTGCGCTTCTTTGTCGAAGGCGCCGGGCTATTTTGCCTGCATATCGGCGATGAAGTTTTTCAGGTGCTGTGCGAAAAGAACGATCTGATCTCCGTTCCGGCGAATACCCCACACTGGTTCGATATGGGGTCAGAGCCGAATTTCACCGCCATTCGCATTTTTGACAACCCGGAAGGCTGGATAGCGCAGTTCACCGGCGATGCTATCGCCGATGCCTACCCGCGCTTACCCTAATCGCCTTTACGCATAGCGGCGGCGCAGCAGCTCGCATTCGAAAAGGAATTCGAGCCCTTCCAGCTGACGCCGCGCCTCGCTAACATCCCTGCCCCAACAGGTTAAACCGTGGCCGCGGATCAAAAATCCATAACGTAAAGGATGACTACGGGCATACGCTTCAATCCGCGCCGCCAGCGCCTCGATATCCTGATCGTTATCAAAAATCGCCACCGCTACGCTATCGAGATGGCTATGCTGCCCGCTCAGCGTTTTTTGCATTTCATAGCCCTGCAGCTGAAGAGTATTGCCGGTTTCAAGGCGTGAGAGCACCGTAGCGTGCACGGTATGCACGTGCAGCACGACGTTCGCTTCCGGAAACAGACGATAGACCAGCGTATGCAACCCGGTCTCCGCCGACGGTTTCCGCCCCGACGGCGCATTATTGTTTAGGATATCTACCTGAAGAAAATCGTCGCAGGTCAGGCTGCCCTTATCGCGCCCCGATTCACTTAACCAACACCAGCGCGCATCCTCGCGTACTGACATATTGCCGCCGGTTGCCGGCGCCCACCCTTTCGCGCCAATCCAGTGACAGGTGGTCACCAGTTGTGCGAGTCGCTCTTGCCACATAATTGTTCCTTATCGAGGTTAACCGTTACGCCACCGGCGCGAAGATACCGTCTGCCACCTGCTGTGGCGTAACCACGCCGCTATCCAGCACCCAACCGCTGATTAACGACGCTGGCGTCACGTCAAAGGCCGGGTTGTAAACCGGCGCGTTTTCTGGCGCCCACTGCACCGCGCCAAAGCTGCCTTTTACGCCGGTCACCTCTTGCGCCGCACGCTGTTCAATCGGGATCGCCGCGCCGTCCGGGCAGTGGCGATCGAGAGTGGTTTGCGGCGCCGCCACGTAGAAAGGAATGCGATGATAGTGAGCCAGCACCGCCAGCGAATAGGTCCCGATTTTGTTCGCCACGTCGCCATTGGCGGCGATACGATCTGCACCGACCCATACCGCATCAACCTGCCCCTGCGCCATCAGGCTGGCAGCCATGGAGTCGGTAATCAGCTGATACGGCACGCCCAGTTCACCCAGCTCCCAGGCGGTCAGTCGCCCGCCCTGCAGCAGCGGCCGCGTCTCGTCGACCCAGACGTTAGCCACTTTGCCCTGTTCATGGGCCAGGGCGATAACCCCCAGCGCAGTGCCAACGCCGGCCGTCGCCAGACCGCCGGTATTACAGTGGGTCAACAAGCGACTACCCGGCGTCACCAGTGTATTACCGGCTTCGGCAATACTGGCGCACAGCTGTTTATCTTCGGCAATCAGGCGCAGCGCTTCGCTCTCCAACGCCTGCGGATAGTTTTCCTGCGCCAGCGCCTGCTTCATCCGATCGAGATTGTTCATCAGATTGACCGCGGTCGGCCGCGCCGCACGCAATGTTTCCAGCGCCTGAGCAAGCTCGTCGCGGGAAAGACCGCGCTGGGCTAACAGCGCCAACAGCAGGCTGGCGGAAAGACCGATCAACGGCGCGCCGCGCACCCGCAGGGCATGAATATGGTCCACCAGCAGCGCAACGTTATCCGCCGCCAGCCAGCGTTTTTCCTGCGGCAATGCCTGTTGATCGAGAATAAAAAGCTGATTTTCGCTTACCCGCAGGCTGGTGGTCTGTAGTGTCTGCATATCGTTAAATCCCTGTTGCGTTGTTGTATCACATTGTGTCAGGATGAAATCCAGATGTATAGACGTCTGAACGGCTTAATTCAGCACTTTTGAGGATCGAGGCAATGTCGCAATACCATACCTTCACGGCCAGCGATGCGGTGGCTTACGCACAACAATTTGGCGGGCTCGACGATCCGTCTGAGCTGGTGTCGGCGCAGGAGGTGGGCGACGGCAACCTCAATCTGGTGTTCAAAATTTTCGATGCTCAGGGCGTGAGCCGAATTATTGTTAAGCAGGCGCTGCCCTATGTGCGCTGCGTCGGCGAATCCTGGCCGCTGACCCTTGACCGCGCGCGCCTCGAAGCGCAGACCCTGGTCGCGCACTACCAACACAGCCCGCAACATACGGTACAAATTCTCCATTTCGATCCCGCTCTGGCGGTCATGGTAATGGAAGACCTGTCCGACCACCGTATCTGGCGCGGCGAGCTTATCGGCAACGTCTACTATCCGCAGGCGGCGCGCCAGTTGGGCGAATATCTGGCGCAGGCGCTGTTCCACACCAGCGATTTCTATCTCCATCCGCATGAGAAAAAAGCGCAGGTGGCGCAATTTATCAATCCGGAAATGTGCGAGATCACCGAGGATCTGTTTTTTAACGATCCGTATCAGATCCACGAGCGCAATAACTACCCGGCGGAGCTGGAAGCAGAGGTTGCCGCCCTGCGTGAGGACGCTCAGCTTAAGCTGGCGGTGGCGGCGCTGAAGCACCGCTTTTTCTCACAGGCCGAAGCCCTGCTGCACGGCGATATTCATAGCGGCTCCATCTTCGTCGCTGAAAATAGCCTTAAAGCCATCGATGCCGAATTTGGCTATTTCGGCCCTATCGGTTTTGACGTCGGCACCGCCATTGGCAACTTGCTGCTTAACTATTGCGGTCTACCGGGCCATCTCGGCATTCGCGATGCCGCCGCCGCGCGCGAACAGCGGCTCAGCGATATTCAGACCTTATGGCACACCTTCAGCGAGCGTTTCCAGGCGCTGGCGGCGGAGAAAACCCGCGATGCGGCGCTGACCTGCCCCGGTTACGCCTCAGTATTCCTGAAAAAAGTATGGTGCGATGCCATTGGATTCTGTGGTACCGAACTGATACGCCGCAGCGTCGGGCTTTCACACGTCGCCGATATCGATTCGATTCAGGACACGGCCATGCGCCACGAATGTCTGCGCCACGCGATAACGCTCGGCAAAGCGCTGATCGTCATCGCCGAGCGTATTGATTGCGTGGATGAGCTTATCGCCCGCGTACGCCAGTACAGTTAATCGCTTGATTATTTATGTTGGGCTTCCAGCGTGGCAAACCACGGGGCGATAAAGTCTTCGGTTTGCCCCCAGCCAGGGATAACTTTCCCCAGCGACGCCACGTTGACCGCCCCCGGCTGTGCCGCCAGCAGCGCCTGCGGAATCGCCGCCGCCTTGAAATCGTAGGTAGCCGGGGTGCTTTCCCCGGCAATTTTATTGGCGATCAAGCGGACGTTGGTGGCGCCGATGAGTTTCGGGTCGACCGCCACGCTAACCTTCCACGGACTACCAGCTTCCCGCATCAGCTGTAAATCCTGATTGGAAATATCGATGCTGTAGAGTTTGATTTCACTACGGCCGTTTTCTTTCAGTGCTTTATAGGCTCCCTGGCTAAAGGCATCCCACGTGCCCCAGATGGCGTCAATTTTACCTTTGGGATACTTGGCCAGAATCGCGCCGACTTTGTTGGCGGTGTCGCCCTGCACGTCGGATGACACGGCACCGATCGACTCCAGCTCTTTAATCCCCGGATTTTGTTTAAGCAGCGTCTGGTAGGCCGCCTGACGGCGCTCCATTGGCGGGAATCCTGCCACCCATAGCTTGATAATGTTGGCCTTGCCGTTGAAGTCTTTTACCAGTTGGCCAAAAGAGAGCTCGGTCAACGAGGCGTCATCCTGCTGGCTAACCGTCACGCCGGGGATAGTTCCCTGCACCGCGGTATCGAATACCGCCACTTTTATCCCGGCATCGACCGCTTTTTTCACCAGTGCGGTCGAGTAGGGATCGCGTCCCTGGGAAAGAATAATACCGTCGTATTTCTGGCTAATAGCTTGATTGACGAAGTCCTGGAATTTCGCGTCATCGCCGTTGCTCAGGAAGGTGCTAACTTTAAAACCGAGTTTTTTACCTTCCTGAATCGCCCCGGCGACAAACTGGGTGGTGTTATCGTCAGAACCGAGATTGCGAATCACCGCGATGCGGATCGGGCCGTTATGCTCAGCGATCGCCGCCGGAACCGGCGTCGGGGTCTGCGCCAGCGCTGCCATCGACTGCAGCAGGCCCAGCGCCATGAGAGAAAGTGCTATCTTTTTCATTTTGTTTACCCTGTAAAATGTTAGGTACGGCGCTGAAAATAGGTCAGTGCCAGCGCGCCAGCCAGCACCAGCCCTTTAATAATGTCCATCGCGTAATACGGCACCGAGAGCATCACCAGGCCATTGGAAAGCACGCCGAGGATCACCGCTCCCACCAGCGTCCCCAGCGCATTCGGTTTGCCGGAGCCCGCCAGCGAAAAGCCGATCCACGCCGCCGCGACCGCATCCATCAGGTAACCGCCGCCGGCGTTCACCTGGGAAGAGCCAATTCTTGATGCCAATAAAATGCCGCCCAATCCGGCCAGTAGCGAAGCAATCACGTAGGCCGCTACTTTATAGCGCGTGATCCGCAACCCGGAGAGCCGCGCCGCCTCCGGATTACCACCGATGGCGTACATCCGCCGCCCGTGGGTGGTGAACGACAGCGCCAGCTGCGCGATTAACGTCACCACCAGCATGATAATGACGATGGTCGGCACCTGCCCCAGCGCGCCAAATGCCGCCGGGATCGTGCCTTCGGCCATTTCGCCGCTCGGCAGCACCATATTTTCGGTGATCGAGCCGCCGTAGCTGTAGGTCATCGCCACGCCCTGAATCACAAACAGGCTGGCAAGCGTGGCGAGCATGTCAGGAATGCGCAGCACTACGATCAGAAACGCGTTGAATAACCCCACCAGCGTACAGAGCGCGAGGGTGATCAGAATGGCTTCAGTGGTGTTCAGGCCGTGCCAGACAAACAACGAAATCACTAACGCATTCGCCAGCGACGCCGTCGACCCCACCGACAGATCAAAGCCGCCGATGGTGAGCGAAATCGACACCCCAATGGCAATCACCGTCACAATAGCGATGGAGCGCAGAATGTTGATGATGTTAAACGGGTCAAGAAAGTTATCCGAGGCTAAACCAAAGACGCCAACCAGCAGTACCACGGTCAGCAACATGCCCCATTTATAGAGAAAATCGAAAAACCGCTGACGGCCCGATACCGTCGCGTTGACTGCCAGGGCCTTGCTCACGCTGCCGCTCCTCCGGTGGAGTAATAAAGAATCGTCTCTTCCCGCGCCTCGGCGCCGGGAATTTCCGCCACAATGCGCCCATCCCACAGCACGCAGATGCGATCGCACAGGCCTACCAGCTCGGAAAATTCACCGGAGGCGTAAATCACGCCCCGGCCTTCCCGCGCCAGGCCATCAATCAACTGAAACAGATCGGTTTTCGCTTTCACGTCCACCCCTTTCGTCGGTTCGTCGAAAATCAGCACGTTTGCACTGCCGCGCAGCCATTTGCCGATGGCCACTTTTTGCTGATTACCGCCGGAGAGACGGCGCAGCGTCTGCCCCGGCCCGGTGGCGCGCACGCCGATACGGGCAATAACTTCCTGCGCCCACCGCCACGCCTGCCGATGGCCGAACAGGCTCCAGCGCGAAAAGCTGTTATCGGCGCTGACCGCCAGATTCATGGCGATCGCCTCATCGATGAATATCCCCTCTTTGCGCCGCTCTTCCGGTACCAGCGCCAGGCCCTGGAGGACGGAATCAGCCGGGTCGCGCGGCCGCCACGGCCGGCCGTTAAGTTCGCCGTGGCGCAGGCGGCTTTTACTGGCGCCGAATAAGGCTTTGCAGAGTTCAGTTTTTCCCGCGCCCGCTAAGCCGGCGATACCGAGAATTTCCCCCTTATGCAGGCGTAGCGAGATATCCTGCAACAGCGCCTCGTCATGCAAACCCTCAACCTGCAACAGCACCTCTGCGCCGTGCGGCGGACGCGCAGGCGGGAAAATATCGCTCAGCTCGTGACCGAGCATTTTTTCGACGATCTGCTCGCCGCTGAGCTCGGCCATCGGGCCGCTTTCGATTAAACGGCCATCGCGCAGCACCGTCAGGGTGTCGCAAATCGCTTTGAGTTCATGAATACGGTGCGAAATAAAGACCACGCCGATCCCCTGCTGCTGCAGACGACGAACCACCGTAAATAAGCGTTCGCTTTCGTGCTGATCCAAGGGCGCGGTGGGTTCATCAAGAATCAAAAAACGGCAATGGTGCGACAGTGCGCGAGCCAGCAGAATTTGCTGCTTTTCGGCAAGGGTACAGCTATCGATTGAACGTCGAACATCCAGCGCAATATCAAGCTGCGCCAGCGCATCGCGCGCCTGCTGACGCACATGCGACCAGCGAAAAACCGCACCCGGCTCAGCCAGCCTGTCCAGCATGATATTTTCGGCAATGCTCAACCCCGGAACCAGCGCAACATCCACCTCTTGCTGTACCAGATGAATTCCCAGTTGCTTTGCATCGCGCGGCGAACGAATGCTAACCGGCTGGTTATTGATCACCACTTCGCCTTCGTAATCGGCATGCGTCCCGCACAACACCGCCATCAACGTCGATTTGCCAGCGCCGTTGGCGCCGGTCAACGCATGCACCGTTCCGCCCTTAAGGGTAAACGCCACCTTGCTCAGCGCCTGAAAACCGGAAAAGGCCAGGCTAATGTTATGCATCTCAAGGCGATTCACGCTCATCACCCTCCCCGGGGCAATTAATATTCTGATTTAACGAATTTTTCACAGCCGCCGATGCCTGACAACTGCGTAAAAAGCATAAGATAAAACCAAATAATATTAGCCATCTGGATGTCCAGACATAACATCAGGTTAGCCCAACACCTATAAGGACTGCTTCCCACCGGGGTAGCGCTTTAGCCTGCCGATGACGTTAACCCTGACGTTCTGCGCGCCGCGTTCGAGAAGGTGGAATACTTCAGCCGTTAATCACCCCGACCGTCTATACCTAATGATGATTCTCACCACTCTCGCAACGAGGTCATCATGCAGATCGATTTAACAGGTAAGAAGGCGCTGGTTACCGGCGCCAGCCGTGGGTTGGGTCGCGCTATTGCGCTGTCGCTGGCGCGCGCCGGCGCCGATGTGGTTATTACGTATGAAAAATCGGCCGATAAAGCCCAGGCGGTCGCCGATGAAATAAAGGCCCTGGGTCGGTACGGCGAAGCGGTGCAGGCCGACAGCGCCAGCGCGCAGGCCATTCAGGATGCCGTCACCCATGCGGCCCGGGCCCTCGGCGGACTGGATATTCTGGTCAACAACGCTGGCATCGCCCGCGGCGGTCCACTGGAATCCATGACGCTGGCGGACATTGACGCCCTTATCAACGTCAATATTCGTGGGGTGGTTATCGCCATCCAGGAAGCACTGGTGCATATGTCCGATGGCGGACGGATCATCAACATCGGCAGCTGTCTGGCCAACCGCGTAGCCATGCCGGGTATCGCGGTTTACGCCATGACCAAGTCCGCCCTCAACTCCCTGACCCGTGGGCTGGCACGTGATTTAGGCCCTCGCGGGATCACCGTTAACCTTGTCCATCCAGGGCCGACTAACAGCGATATGAACCCGGAGGATGGGGAACAGGCGGAAGCCCAGCGCCAGATGATTGCGGTCGGTCACTACGGCCAGCCGCAAGACATCGCCGCGGCGGTCACCTTCCTGGCCAGCCCGGCCGCCGGGCAGATCTCCGGTACGGGGCTCGACGTGGATGGCGGCTTGAACGCCTGATCGCCTATTTTCTGCAAGCCTCTGTCGCCCGGCAGAGGCCTTCCCGCGCCGCCTCGACGGGTTGCGTTTTGCCTCTTACCTGCGTTTACAGATGGCAGAGATCGACGACGAAACCGACGACGATCTGGAAGATATTGAAATCGAACACGATTGCTATGATGACGTAATGCTGTCAGGTGAAGTATGCGACGTGATGCATAAAGAAAATCAACCTCTACTTACCGAAAGAAGGCTAGCAGCACTTCGCCCCGCCCTTACCGCCGTAGCGCGCGTCCTGGCGTTCGCGAAAGAACTCTTCATAGGTCATCGGCGTCCGATCCGGATGGGTCAGCCGCATATGCTCGACGTAGTTATCGTAATCCGGCACGCCGATCATCATCTTCGCCGCCTGGCCTAAATATTTTCCTGCTTTGGAAAGGGTGTCGAACATAATGAGTTTCTCGCTTATTTCCCTCACCCCAGCCCTCTCCCACAGGGAGAGGGAGGAGAAGAAAGGTAGGCCGGGTCAGCGCTAGCGCCCCCCGGCAAACAGGTTAATGCACGCGCTTCGCCTGCGCCGTTAAGGTCTGCGCATCCGCGGGCATCGCTTCATACGGCGTCTCTTTCGCCGTCGGTTTATCCTCTTTCAGCGCCGCCAGCGCGGTTTTAATCGAGAACAGCGCCAGAACCACCACCACAATCATAAAGAAGATAGTCAGCCCGGCATCGAGACGGTTATTAAACACCAGCTGCGCCAGCTGCGATTCCGTATACTGCGGCGGAATGGTACCGCTGTCGATCATCGCCTGAAATTTATTGGCGATGGCCAGGAAGCCGACTTTGGTATCCGGACTAAACGATTTCTGCCAGCCAGCGGTCAGCGTACAAATCAGCAGCCAGCTTGTCGGCAACAGCGCCACCCACGCATAGCGCTGGCGTTTCATCTTGAACAGTACCACCGCGCACAGCATTAGCGCCATCCCCGCCAGCATCTGGTTGGCGATACCGAACAGCGGCCACAGGGTATTAATACCGCCCAGCGGGTCAACCACCCCCTGATGCAGGAAGTAGCCCCACGCCAGGACGCACAGCGCGGTCGCCAGCAGGTTAGCCGGAAGCGAGCTGGTTTTTTTCAACCCGGGGCTAATCACGCCCAGCAGATCCTGCAGCATGAATCGCGCCGCGCGGGTGCCGGCATCAACCGCCGTCAGGATAAACAGCGCCTCAAACAGAATGGCGAAGTGGTACCAGAAAGAGACATCCATCAGCCCGCCCAGCGAGCCGTGCAGAATGTAAGCCATCCCCACCGCCAGCGTCGGCGCGCCGCCGGCGCGTGAAATGATCGACTGTTCGCCGACCTCACTGGCTATTTGATTCAGCGTATCCGGGGTAATGCTAAAGCCCCAGCCGCTCACTACCTGCGCCGCCGAGGCCACGACATCAGTCGTCCCCGCCGGCGCCAGCACCGCCATCGGGCTGTTCATCGCGAAGTAGACGCCCGGATCGATAATACAGGCCGCCACCAGCGCCATAATCGCGACGAAGGATTCCATCAACATGCCGCCGTAGCCGATAAAGCAGGCCTGGCCTTCGTTGGCCAACATTTTCGGCGTGGTGCCGGAGGAGATCAGCGCGTGGAAGCCAGAAACCGCGCCGCAGGCGATAGTGATAAACAGGAACGGGAACAGGTTGCCGGTCCACACCGGGCCGGTACCGTCGACGAACTTCGTCAGCGCCGGCATGGTCAGCGTCGGGCGCATAATCAGGATGCCAATCGCCAGACCAACGATGGTGCCGATTTTCAGGAACGTGGAGAGATAGTCGCGCGGCGCCAGCAGCAGCCAGACCGGCAGTACCGCAGCAACAAAGCCGTAACCCACCAGAATCCACGTCAGCTGTACGCCGGTGTAATCAAACCACGGCGCCCAGGTCGGGCTTTCCGCCACCCAGCCGCCGGAAATGATCGCGAACACCAGCATCACCAGGCCTATCACCGACACCTCGCCGATGCGCCCCGGGCGCAGGTAGCGAATATAGATGCCCATAAAAATCGCCAGCGGGATGGTAAAGGCGACGGTGTATGTCCCCCACGGACTGTGGGTCAATGCTTTCACCACGATCATCGCCAGTACCGCGAGGATGATCACCATGATCATAAAACAGGCCACCAGCGCCAGTACGCCAGCGGTCGGCCCCATCTCCTCTTTAACCAGTTCGCCAAGCGAACGGCCATCGCGACGGGTCGAAACAAACAGCACCATAAAGTCCTGCACAGCGCCGGCCAGCACCACGCCGGCGAGGATCCAGATCATCCCCGGCAGGTAGCCCATCTGCGCGGCAAGCACCGGCCCCACCAGCGGCCCTGCGCCGGCAATCGCGGCAAAATGGTGACCGAACAGCACTTTTTTGTCAGTCGGAACATAATCGAGGCCGTCATTATGACGCACCGCCGGGGTCATTCGCGTTGGGTCAACGCCGAGGACGGTTTTGGCGATATACAGGCCGTAGAAACGATACGCGATCAGATAAACGCAGACCGCCGCGACGACAATCCACAGCGCGTTTATCTGCTCACCCCGGTTTAAGGCGATATAGCCGAGGGCAAAGGCTCCGATCACGGAGAGCAATGTCCAGATGAGGTATTTCCCTGAATTATTCATTGTTGTGGTCCACCGGTAGGGTAATCAGGATGTTACAGTTTGTTTCTAGAACACAACGCAGAATTTAACAACTTCGAAACAGCGCGGATGATGCACCGCGGCGGAGATTTATCTCACATTGCTAGCGGGATCACTTAAGACAGGAAAATAAATGAAAGGATTACCGTGAACGGTGTCGTTTTTTTGTCGGGTGGCGGCCTCAAAACCCCCGGTGGCGCTACCGCTTACCGGGGCTACAGCGCTGTGCGATTTGGTAGCCCGGAGAAGGCGCAACGCGCCGCCCCGTGTGCCACTAGGTTGCCAACCGATAACAGCCCGTAGCCCGGCTCAGCGCAGCGCAAGCCGGGGAAATAGCGGCTTCTTAGCCCAGCACCGCGGTACCCAGACGACAGGTGCAGCAGCGCCGCCCCCTTTCGTCATACACCACAATTTCCCAGCTCTGACTCTGGCGGCCAAGATGCAGCGGTCGGCATTCGCCTCGTACTTTCCCGCTGGAGACCGGACGATGGTGGCTAGCGTTAAGCTCGGTGCCCACCACGCACTGCCCATCCTCGGTCATCAGCCAACCGGCCATCGAGCCCAACGTCTCCGCCAGCGCCGCGGAAGCGCCGCCGTGCAGCAGGCCAAACGGCTGATGCGTGCGCGCATCCACCGGCATCTCCGCCTCCAGCAGCCCCTCTTCCAGCCGGGTGTAGACGATGCCAAGATGCGCCACCATGGTGTTTTCGCTGCTGGCGTTCAATGCCGCAAGCGTGAGCTCTCGTTTCCAGGCCATTTACGCCCCCAGCGTCGAGCCGCCATCGACCACAATATCCTGCAGCGTGATATGGCTGGCGTGAGAAGAGGCGAGGAACAAAATGGTATTGGCGATCTCCTGCGGGCGGGCGATTTTGCCCAGCGGGATGCCAAGCTTAAACTGCTCGCCAAATCCGCGGATCCGCTGCTGTTCCGCATCGTCATTGATCCACAGGGTACGTTGCATGTCGGTATCGGTAGAGCCAGGCGACACCAGGTTGCAGCGTACGCCGCTCCCTGCCAGCTCAAGCCCGACGGTCAACGCCAGGCTTTTCAGCGCCGCTTTCGAAGCGCCATAGGCGCTCATGCCGATACGCGGCGTATGCGCGGCATCGGAAGCGACGGTGACGATCGCCCCGCCACGCTGACGACGGAACTGCGCCATCGTCTGCTGAAACAGATTAAACGCGCCGCCAACGTTCACCGCGAAGGTCTGCTGCCAGTCCTCCGCGCTCAGTTGATCGGTCGCGCCCATGCGCAGGATCCCGGCCGCATTCACCAGTACATCCAGTCGTTCGATGTCGTTGAGCAAACGCACGCACACGTCGCGTACCTGGTCGGCATCGGCGACGTCCAGCGTTTCGGTGGCAAACGGGTAGCCTTCGCCGGCAAAGGCAAGGTCGAAACCGGTGACGTTGGCCCCGGCCTCGACGAAAGCCAACGCGGTGGCATAGCCAATGCCTTTACCTGCGCCGGTCACCCATACGGTCTGACCGCGAAAATCCAGCGCCGCCATTATTTCACCTCGCGGGAGAGCAACGCCCACCAGGCGTCGATGGTCGGATTCTTCGCCAGCATCACAAAGTCGATATCGCCGTGCACTTTGCGCCAGCGGGCGGCCAGCGCCATCATGCGCACCGAATCCAGGCCGTAGTCGATCAGGTTTTCATCATCCAGCGGTTCGTCGGATTCGTCGAGCAGCGGCAGGATCAGCGCGCGCAGCGCCGCTTTGGAGGCCGGCAGCGGCAGCAGCTCTTCGGTCATTACCACGCGTCCGGAACGGCCGGCGACGTATTTCAGCGCCATCAGGTGTTCTTCGCGGCTGAAATCCGCCAGCGCGTCGGCGACAAAGAACGGTTTGATATCGCGCATAAAAGCATCTGTGGCGGTAGTCATGCAGCCGATATGGGCGTAAACGCCGGTGATGATCAGCTGGTCGCGGCCGGTCTCTTTCAGCATCTCTTCAAGCGGCGAGCGATGAAACGCGCTGTAGCGCCATTTCACCAGCACCGTATCCTGTTCATCCGGCGCCAGCGCGGCAATCACCTGCTGCTGTTCCGGCGAGCGGGTCAACCCCGGCCCCCACATATCATTCAGCAGGGCGCGGTCTTCATCGCTCTGCTCTTTCGGCTGGGCGGTGTAGTACACCGGAATACCGTTTTGTTTGCAGAAGTCGCGCAGGGCGGCGATATTAGCCACCACTTTCTCCATCATCGCGCTGTTTTCGCCCCAGAAGTTGAGGAAATACTCCTGCATATCGTGGATCAGCAGCGCGGCACGCGACGGCTCAAAGGCCCAGTTAACTTTGTTGGCCGGGATATCGCTGGCTTCCGGCAGCGCGTAAGCCTGTAATTTAGGGATTGCCATTTTCTGTTCTCCTTCAGCCCAGCTTGCCTTCGGCCAGCCACTGACGTAATTGTTTTTTATCGACTTTGCCCACCGGCGTCAGCGGCAGCGCGGCAACGCACTCCACGCGATCCGGCAATTTAAATTCGGCCACGCCCTGCTCGCGCAGAAAGCGACGTACCGCGACGGCGCGCAGCGGCGAGGTCACCACCAGATAAGCGCAGCTCTTCTCGCCGAGCAGATTGTCTTCAATGCTGACCAGCGCGGCGTGGATCACCGCCTCATGGCGCAGCAGCAGGTTTTCGATCTCTTCAGCGGCGATCTTCTCGCCGCCGCGGTTGATCTGATCTTTTTCCCGCCCCTGGACGGTGATATAGCCATCTTCATCGATCGAAATCAGATCGCCTGAGCAGTAAAATCCATCGGCATCAAAGGCTTCCGCGTTATGTTGCGGGCTGTTGTAGTAGCCGCGGAAGGTATAAGGGCCGCGGGTCATCAGACGGCCCACTTCGCCGCGCGGCAGCGGGTTGCCATCGGCATCCGCTACCCACACTTCGTCGTCCGGGCACATCGGGCAACCCTGGGTGTTGATAATTCGCTGCGGGCTATCGTTGAGGCGGGTGTAGTTAACCAGCCCCTCGGCCATGCCGAACACCTGCTGCAGCTGGCAGCCGATTTCCGCCGGGATACGCGCGGCGAGCGTCGCGGACAGGCGCGCTCCGCCAACCTGCAACAGCTGCAGCGATTGCAGTTGCGCGTTGCCGCCCCATTCATGAATAGCCTGCAGCCACAGGCTGACCGCCGGCGGCACCAGCGACGCGACGTTAATCTGGTGTTTTTCGATTAGCGGGAAACAGAGCGTGGCGCTCGGGTCAGCGGCGAGGATCACCCGGCCGCCGGCGAGGAAGACGCCCAGTGAGCCCGGCGAGCTCATCGCATAGTTGTGCGCCGCTGGCAATGCGTTGAGATAGCGCGTATCGGCGTTAATACCGCAGATCTCGTTGCTGCGGCGGATACTGTAGTCGTAATCGTTGTGGGTACGCGGGATAAGCTTCGGCGTCCCGGTACTGCCGCCGGAGAGCTGGAAAAAAGCCACTTCGTCAGCCGGCGTCGGATTGGCGACAAAGTTATCCGCCGTGCGGTTAATTTCCGTTGCCAGATCGCGCTCGCCGCCGTCGTTACGCAGCAGCGCGACGCGCAGCGAAGGATGCTCAGCGATAAAACCATTAAGGAAACTATCGTCAGCAAACAGCGCGTGCTCACGATCGGCAATCAGCAGCACCGGTTTAATCTGCGCGGCATAGGCGTTGAGTTCGCTGCGCTGGTGGCTAAACAAGGCGTTAACCGGAGCGACGCCGATACGCAGCAGCGCAAAGAAGGTAATGTAAAACTCAGCGACGTTGCCAAGCTGCACCAGCGCGGTTTCTCCGCGCTTAAGTCCCTGATGCTGCAGGGAGGACGCGAGGTTATCCACCAGCTGGTTAAACTGGCGGTAGCTAATCTGCCGCTCGCCGTCGATAATCGCCACGGCGTCATTTTGCGCATGACGGGTAATCAGATTGGTTAACGGCAGATCCTGCCAATAACCTTTTTGACGATAGCGGGCCGCAAACTCTTCCGGCCAACGGGTAAATGCAATCATCCTTGCCTCTTAATTCAAGCCAAATACGTTGAGCATGGTGGTCAATTTGACGCCGGTTTCGCGCCATTCGCCCAGCGGCGAGGAGGCCGGAACGATACCCGCACCGGCAAACAGGCGCAGCGAGCGTTGATGCAGGCGCGCGCAGCGGATGGTCACCACCCATTCGCCGTTGCCTTCGTCATCGCACCAGCCGACGATGCCGCCAAACAGCTGGCGATCGAACGGTTCGAGCTCGGCTATCAGCCGCTTTGCCACCTGATGCGGGAAGCCGCTCAGCGCCGGAGTCGGATGCAGCAGACAGGCCAGCGACATGGCGTTTTCTTCCGCCAGCGCCGTACCTTCGATCGGCGTCGCCAGATGCCAGAGCGTCGGGGTGGTAATCAGCTGCGGCGATTCCGGTAGCGACAGCTGACTGCTGCGCGGGCCAAGCACGCTCTTCATCGCCTGCGTGACCAGATCATGCTCATGGCGATCTTTGCCTGACGCCAGCAGCTTGTTGCCCGCTTCCCGATCCAGCACATCGTCAGGCTGGCGGCGGGCGGAGCCGGCCAGCGGCAGCGAACTGAAGTGCAGCCCTTCTTTACGCAACAGCAGTTCCGGACTGGCGCCCAGCAGTACCCCGCCGTCTGACAACGGGACATGGAAGTTAAAGCTCGCCGGGTTCTGGGCGATCAGCCGTTCCAGCAGCGCGCCGCTATCGACCCGGTCGCGGGTAGTGATATCAATCAGCCTGGAGAGCACCACTTTGTCGACTTCGGGAGTCGCCGTCAGCGCGGCGGCACGTTCTACCATCGCCAGAAACTCGTCCTGCTCCGGGATCTCCTGACGATCGACAACATCCATAGCCTTGAGCGGCGCCGCGTAACGCGCGGACTGTTGTTTGTCGGTACGGGAGAAAGATTCCCAGCGTTCGGGGATATAGAGTTCGGAAGGCTGATTGGTGTCGAACGGGATCGCCCCGACCATGACCGGCTTGCGGATCCCCGCCGCGCGGGCTTCGGCAAATGCGGCCGCCATTTTCTGCTGAAACTCGCCGTTCAGCGAATCACCACCGACTGCAGGTTGGGAAAAACGGCTAAAACAGCCGGTGGTACTGAAGCTGCGGTACGGCGACATAAAGAAGAAGCTTTGCGGCGACAGGGTCTGCGTTTTTTCCTGTACATCCTCAGCCAGTGACGTTTCCATATCATCCTCCAAAAACGATAAAGATATTAAGAATAATTATCATTTATATTTTTGTTGGCTAACCTAAAAGGTATTGCTCTCCTTGTCAACCGCACAAACAGCAGGTTATGCGACTTAAACTTGCATCCGGGTTACACAAAGTTGAAAATGAGACGTATTTACTACAACTGACTCAGGATGCGAATTCGTGAATTTTGCCACTTTTTGCCGTCGTACTTTACTCGCCAGCGGGCTGTGCCTTTTAGGAATTACCTCAGCGCTGGCGGCGGACTGGCCGCGTCAGATCACCGACAGTCGCGGTACCCATACGCTGGAAAGCCAGCCGCTGCGCATAGTCTCAACCAGCGTCACCCTCACCGGTTCGTTGCTGGCTATTGATGCGCCGGTGGTCGCCAGCGGCGCGACCACGCCGAATAACCGCGTGGCCGATGCACAGGGCTTTCTGCGCCAGTGGGGCGATATCGCTAAAAAGCGCAAACTAGCGCGACTGTATATTGGCGAACCCAGCGCCGAAGCGGTAGCGGCGCAGATGCCGGATCTGATCCTGATTAGCGCCACCGGCGGCGATTCCGCGCTGGCGCTGTACGACCAGCTTTCGACTATCGCGCCGACCCTTATCATCAACTACGACGATAAAAGCTGGCAGACGCTTCTAACCCAATTGGGACATATTACCGGTCATGAAAAGCAGGCGGACGCGCGCATTGCCGAGTTCAATAAACAGCTCGTTTCGTTAAAAGAGAAACTGAAGTTGCCGCCGCAGCCGGTCACCGCGCTGGTTTATACCGCCGCGGCGCATAGCGCCAATATCTGGACGCCGGAATCAGCGCAGGGTCAGATGCTGGAACAGTTAGGCTTTAAGCTGGCGACGCTGCCGGGTGGTCTGCACGCCAGCCAGAGCCAGGGTAAGCGTCACGATATCGTGCAGTTGGGCGGCGAAAACCTGGCCGCCGGAATTAACGGCGAAAGCCTGTTCCTGTTCGCCGGCGACGAGAAAGACGCCGGGGCAATTTACGCCAATCCGCTACTGGCGCATTTGCCAGCCGTTGCTGCAAAGCGCGTTTATCCGCTGGGGACGGAAACCTTCCGTCTTGACTACTACAGCGCCATGCTGGTGCTACAACGTTTATCGGCGCTCTTTGCCTGATTCTCTTCCCGGCCCTGGGGCCGGGATCTCATTTCACATCATCAACTACATCATCCTTTTGTTATAAAAGAATTTTTTATTGCCTTCCCCACTTGATACCTCATCGGCGCCTCACGCGAATCATCATCGTTTGAGGTGTTGTTTTGTGATTAGCCATCGCCGCCGCGTTCCTCGAATATCTGCCTCACACCACTTGAGGTGGACATTCAACTCATAAGGAAATTACCGTGACGACAAGCAAATTGATTAAAGGCGATACCCTGACCGAAACCAGTAACGCTGCAGATGGTTTTAACCCGGCAACGGAAGTCAGCAACTACAGCTATACTTCGGACCGCGTCGCCAAACCGGTGTATAACAAATACAAAAGCGCAACCAACAAACCTAAAGTATTCGGTTATTACACCGACTGGTCTCAGTACGATGGCCGCCTGCAGGGCAGCGATGCGAAAGATAACCGCGGCCGCGGCTACGACCTGACTAACGTCTCCCCTACCGCTTACGATAAAATCATCGTTGGCTTCGTCGGCGTAACCGGCTTCCATAAAGTGGATGGTCAGTGGCGTGATGTGGTGGCAGAAGGGGCAGAGCAGTGCGGCAAAGTGAAATATGAACCGACCTTCCTTGATCCGTGGGGCGATTTCCAGTCTTACGTTAACGTTGGCCACAGCGTCAGCGGCTGGGATGTTGATCCGAAAACCGTAACCCAGACAAACACCAAAGGCCTGCTCGGCGGTCTGCGTGACCTGCAGGCGAAAGCCAAACAGCAGGGCCACAACCTGGTGCTGTCAATGAGCATCGGCGGCTGGACCATGAGCAACGGTTTCCATGAAACCGCGGCGTCGGATTCCGCCCGTAAAACCTTCGCCAAAGGCGTGGTGAAACTGTTCAAACAGTTCCCGATGTTCAGCGAAGTGGATATCGACTGGGAATACCCGAACGCCGAAGGCGCCGGTAACCCATACGGCCCGGAAGATGGCGATAATTACGCCCTGCTGATTGGCGAACTGCGTAAACAGCTCGATTCCGCCGGCCTGAGCGATGTCAAAATCTCCATTGCCAGCTCCGCGGTAGTAAAAACGTTTGGTTATTCCAACGTCAAAGCGCTGATGAATGCCGGTCTGTACGGCATCAACGTCATGACCTATGACTTCTTCGGCACCCCGTGGGCGGAAAGCATCACACACCACACCAACCTGAAAGCCATTGAGCAAGGCGACTGGGCGATTAATACCATTGTTGAACACCTGCTGGCGGAAGGTTTCCCGGCTGAGCGCATCAACATCGGTTACGCCGGCTATACCCGTAACGGCCGCAATGCCGAGCTGGAATCGCTGTCGCCGCTGAAAGGCACCTATAACCCGGGTAACGGTACCACTGTCGGTACATTTGAATCCGGCACCAACGAATGGTATGACGTCATTTATAACTACCTGGACCTGGAAAACCAGAAAGGCCGTAACGGCTTCAACGTCTACACCGACCAGGTAGCTGATGCTGACTTCCTCTACAACCCGGAATCCAAACTCTTCATGTCGCTGGATACCCCGCGCACCGTCAAAGCCAAAGGCGAATACGCTGCCAGCCTGGGGCTGGGCGGTCTGTTTACCTGGACTATTGACCATGATAACGGCGTGCTGGTTAACGCCGCCCGTGAAGGTCTGGGGTATGAAATCGCTTCTGAAGTTATCGATATGGACCCGTTCTATTTCGAAGGCATCAACGTTGTGCCTGCTGATGAACAGGATGACGATAAGTCAGAAGATGAGCCAACCGAACCAACGGTAAACCATGCGCCGGAAGCGGCGATTGAAATGATGGTCGTAGGCGGCTCTCGCGTTCGCCTGTCCGGTGAAAAATCATCTGATGAAGATAGCGACGAGCTGAGCTACAGCTGGGGCGTGCCGGCAGCGATTGATGTCGCTGATAAAACCGCCGCGGTCATTGAGTTCGACGTACCGGAAGTCACCGCGGACACTGAATTTACTTTCACGCTGTTCGTTCGCGATACCTGGGGCGAACCGTCAACCCAGCAGCGCTTTATCCTCTCCGTGGTCGTGGCTTCCCAGAATGGCCAGAGCGATGACAAGCCAGCCGATGAGCCGGCTGATGAACCGGCTGACGACGAAAAAGATGCCGATGACGTGCCGGCAAAGGATGATGACGTTGTTCCTTCTGACGATGCCGCCGCGCCTTACCCGCAGTGGAATGCCAATACTGTTTATGGCGGCAACTGGGGTACCTTTGAAACCGTGAGCTGGAAAGGCCATAACTACCAGGTGAAATGGTGGTCTCAGGGCAACCAGCCGGACCTGAACTGCGGCCAGTTCGACGTCTGGAAAGATCTCGGCGCGTACTAAGTGTTATAAGTGAAGCCAGGCCCCGGAGTAATCCGGGGCCTTTTTGCTATTGTTGCATTTAACTTTCGCTGACCATCTCCGGACGCTGAAAACGGCGTAGCTCGCGCAATAAGCCAACCAGTAATATTCCCACAATCACCAGCGCCCAGCCGCTGGCGCTGGCCGAAGCCACCGGGGTCATTACCGCCCCTAACCCCCCCAGCAGCGCCGCGCCAATAGCATCGCCGGTCACGTTCTGCGCGGTCCACAGGCCATTAATGCGCCCCAGCATATTTTCCGGCGTTTGCGTCTGAATCAGCGTGTACTGCAGCAGCGAACTTATCGCGCTCAGCCAACCAAACAGCGCCAGACAGAGCGCGCCCAGCGCCCAGAACGGCATCACGCTGAATAGCGCAATCGCCACAAACGACCCCACCGTTGTCGTCAACATCAACGCCCCCGGCCTGGCGGTATGCGCCAGTTGTCCGCTGGTTAACGCACCCAGCGCCGCGCCAAGCGGAATGGCGGCGTACAACAGGCCAATCTGCGAATTTGACATCTGCCAGCCCTCCGCCAGCGCCGGATAAAGCACCCGCACCGCGCTGGCCATCGTCAACAGGCCGCCGAGCAGCGCAATACCGCCAATAAGCGGGCTATTAAAGAGAAATTTAAGCCCCGCCAGCAGAGATTTCAGCGGATGCTCGCGCGGCTGCGGCGGCGGAGGCAGCAGCGGCAGACGCAGCAGCGTCAGGGTGGTAATGAACGTCCCCGCCGCCGCCAGGCCGTAGTTCCAGGCCACGCCGCCGGTCGCCAGCAGCAACCCGCCGATCATCGGCGATATCACCGAACCGAGACGCACGGTCAACATGGTGATCGCCCCGGCTTGCATCAGGTTTTCGCGGCCCACCAACGCCGGCGTCGCCGCCAGCAGCGCGGTCACCCCTAAGGAGGCGAAGAAGCCATCCCAAATCCCCAGCAGGTAAATGGCCGCCAGCGACGGTTCCGGCAGCATGGCGTTCAGGCACAGGCCGACGAAGCCCACGCCGCAGGTGCCACGCGCCAGCAGGATCAGGTGTTTACGCTCATAACGGTCGGCCAGCACGCCGCCAACCATCAGCCCAACGAACATCGAACAACCGGTCAGCATTACCGACAGTCCGACCTGCCAGGTCGAGTGGGTCATTGTCTGGATTTGAACCGGGATCGCCACGCCTAGCAGGCCAAGCGACAGGATCGAGATAAAGCGAGCGATAAAGACGGCGCGGAACGCCGGATGGGTGCGCAGGAGGCTGACATCAAGCAGCCGGGAAGGTCGATTCATGCAAGGGCCTTGTCGTTATTTTTCATACCATTTTTATGGTTTCTCATGGTAACATACCTGAATAAAATCGATAACGATAATTACTATCATTATCATATCAGGGATTTGAACTATGTCGTTTTCTACGACCACGGTGCGCGCCGTCGCCGTGCCGGGTCTCTTGTTACTTTTGGCTCTTGCGATTGCGCTCAGCCTGCTTATCGGCGCCAAACCGTTGCCGCCTTCGGTGATTATCGATGCCTTTTCCGGCAGTTGTCAGAGCGCCGACTGTACCATCGTACTGGATGCCCGCCTGCCGCGTACGCTGGCCGGATTGCTGGCCGGCTGCGCGCTTGGCCTCGCCGGCGCGCTAATGCAAACCCTCACCCGTAACCCGTTGGCCGACCCGGGCCTGCTCGGCGTCAACTCCGGCGCCAGCTTCGCCATCGTGCTCGGCGCGGCGCTGTTCGGCATAACATCGCCGCAGGAGCAGTTGCTGATGGCCTTCTGCGGCGCCTTCGCCGCGTCGCTACTGGTCGCGTTTACCGGCAGCCAGGGCGGCGGCCAGCTTAGCCCGGTGCGCCTGACCCTCGCGGGCGTGGCGCTGGCGGCGGTACTGGAAGGTTTATCTAACGGCATCGCCCTGCTCAACCCGGACGTGTATGACCAGCTGCGCTTCTGGCAGGCCGGCTCGCTGGATATTCGCACCCTGCAAACGCTGAAAATCGTCCTGCTGCCGGTGCTGATTGCCGCCGTGGTAACCCTGTTTCTTAGCCGGGCGCTGAACAGCCTGAGCCTCGGCGCCGACACCGCCACCGCGCTCGGTAGCCGGGTCGCACGTACCCAATTGATCGGCCTGCTGGCGATCACCGTCCTGTGCGGCAGCGCGACGGCGCTGGTCGGCCCTATCGCCTTTATCGGCCTGATGATGCCGCATATGGCGCGCTGGCTGGTGGGGGCGGATCACCGCTGGTCATTGCCGGTTACGCTGCTCGCCACCCCTGCCCTGTTGCTGTTTGCCGACGTGATTGGCCGCCTGTTGGTGCCTGGTGAACTGCGCGTTTCGGTGGTCAGCGCCTTTATCGGCGCGCCAGTGCTGATCTGGCTGGTTCGCCGTCAGCCGCGAGGAGGTGCGCTGTGATAGCTCCCTCCCGCCGCCTGATTTTCTGCTGCCTGCTGCTGATTTTCGCGAGCTTGCTGGTGTCCCTGTTCGGTCTGGGTAATGGCCTGGTGCCGCTCAGCACTGAACAGGTGATTTCCGCGCTACTCGGCGACGCACCGCGCAGCGTCAGCATGGTGGTCACCGAATGGCGACTGCCGCGCGTGCTGATGGCGCTGCTTATCGGCGCCGGGCTTGGCGTCAGCGGCGCCATTTTTCAGTCATTGATGCGTAATCCGCTGGGTAGCCCGGACGTAATGGGTTTCAACACCGGCGCCTGGAGCGGCGTGCTGGTAGCAATGGTGATGTTCGGCCAGAACCTAACCGCCATCGCGCTGGCGGCGATGCTCGGCGGCGTGCTGACCTCGCTGGTGGTGTGGCTACTGGCGTGGCGCAACGGCATAGAAACCTTCCGCCTGATCATTATCGGCATCGGCGTGCGCGCCATGCTGGTGGCATTCAATACCTGGCTGCTGCTGCGCGCGTCGCTTGAGACCGCCCTTTCCGCCGGATTGTGGAATGCCGGTTCGCTCAACGGCCTGACGTGGGGCAAAACCTGGCCTTCGGCGCCGCTTATCCTGTTGATGTTGGCGTGCAGCGCCCTACTGGCGCGGCGGATGCGGCTGCTGGAGATGGGCGACGATACCGCCTGCGCGCTGGGGGTTCGAGTCGAACGTTCGCGCCTGCTGCTGATGCTGGTGGCGGTGTTGCTGACCGCTTCCGCCACCGCGCTGGCCGGGCCTATTTCTTTCGTCGCGCTGGTCGCGCCGCATATCGCCCGGCGGATAAGCGGCACCGCGCGCTGGGGATTAACCCAGTCGGCGCTGTGCGGCGCGCTGCTGCTGGCGCTGGCCGATTACTGCGCTCAGCGCCTGTTCATGCCTTATCAGTTACCGGTCGGGGTGGTCACCGTCAGCCTTGGCGGTATCTACCTCATCGCGTTATTAATTCAGGAGTCCCGCAAAAAATGACCGCTGTCACCTCCCGTTTGCGCGGCGACCAGTTGACCCTGGCCTACGGTAAAAAGACCATCGCCGAATCGCTGAACGTCACAATTCCTGACGGCCATTTTACGGCGATTATCGGCCCCAACGGCTGTGGTAAATCAACCCTGCTGCGTACCCTTAGCCGTCTGATGACGCCGTCCAGCGGACACGTTTATCTCGATGGCGAGCAGATCCAGCACTACGCCAGCAAAGAGGTGGCGAAGCGGATCGGCCTGCTGGCGCAGAATGCCACCACGCCCGGCGATATCACCGTACAGGAGCTGGTGGCGCGCGGGCGCTATCCGCATCAGCCGATGTTTACCCGTTGGCGTAAAGAGGACGAAGCAGCGGTAAATAACGCGATGCGGGCGACGGGTATTGTCGACCTCGCGCTGCAGAGCGTGGATACCCTCTCCGGCGGCCAGCGCCAGCGGGCGTGGATTGCAATGGTACTGGCGCAGGAGACGGCGATTATGCTGCTTGATGAGCCGACGACCTGGCTTGATATCAGCCATCAGATCGACCTGCTGGAGCTGTTAAGCGAGCTGAATCGCGAGAAGGGATATACGCTGGCGGCGGTACTGCACGATCTCAATCAGGCCTGTCGTTACGCCACCCATCTGATCGCCCTGCGCGACGGTAAGATCGTCGCCGAAGGCGCGCCGAAAGAGATCGTCACGGCGGATCTGATTGAGCGTATCTATGGCCTGCGCTGCACGATCATCGAGGATCCGGTAGCGCATACGCCGCTGGTGGTGCCGCTGGGACGCCGATAATCTTTTCTTTACCATCGCATCCCCGGCTTGCGCTGCGCTGAGCCGGGCTACCAAAAACGGGTAGCCCGAGCTCTACCGTTACCCCAGAATCTCCCGCACTACCGGGCCTATCGCTTCAAAGGCCTGCGGCGAGATAATCTCGACGTGGGCGCAGTTCTGGCTGAACACCTCCAGCTCGCCAACCCACGGCCCCCATGCGACCTGCGGATCCATCCCTTTCTGGCGCGTTTTCTCCGCCACAAATAGCGTTGCCTTACCGTCAAACTTCGCGCTGTGCGCGGTCGTCAACAGGCGCACCGCATCGGCGTAGTTACCTTCAATCGCGCTGAACAGCTCGCCGGAAGCCTGCCCCTGCTGCGCGGCGAGAAACGCTTCGCGCTCGCGGGCGATTTCCGCCAGCACCTCGGGATCCAGGCCGTTCGCCTCTTTCTCCGCCCAGTTTTGCGTCTCCGGCGGCCAGGTATCGAGCAGGCCAAGGAACGCCACCTCTTCGCCGCGCTGGCGTAAACGGGCGGCAATCCCCTGCGCCAGCGTTCCGCCGAGCGAATAGCCAAACAGATAGTAAGGCCCATGCGGCTGCTGCGCTAAAAGCGTGCGCAGATGATGCTCGCAGACCTCGTCGAGGTTGGCGGCGGAGGCCATGGGCCCCGTCGGACGCGGCGACTGAATTCCGGTAATCGACCAGCGCGGGCTAAGATAACGCGCCAGCACGCTGAACTGCCAGGCAAAACCGGAAGCCGGATGGAAGCAGAACAGCGTCGGACCATCGCTCTCGCGCAGCGGCAACAGCGCATCAAAGCCAAGACGCTGCGCCTGCTCGTCGCTCAGGTCGGAAGCCAGCAATGCGCTCAGCTTGCCGACCGTCGAAGCGACCATCACCTGCCCCGGCGTCACCTGCCGCGCCAGCTCGCGGCTAAGCTGCGCCGCCAGCCGCATCGCCAGCAGCGAATGGCCGCCGAGGGCGAAGAAATCGGCGTCGATATCATTTACCTCGCAGCCCAGCAGTTGGCTGAACGCCGCGGCAACGGTCATTTCGGTAGCCGATTGCGGCGGGCGACCGCTGCGCTCGCTGCTTAAGGAGGGGAGCGGTAGCGCTTTACGGTCCAGCTTACCGTTGGCGCTGAGCGGGAAGGATTCCAGTTGGATCAGCACCACCGGCACCATGTGCGGCGGCAGCTGTTCGCTAAGACGCGCCTTCAGCGCCGCCACGTCCAACGGCTGGCCGGACTCGCTCACCAGATAACCGACGAGCTGACGGGCATCGCCGCCGGTGGCCGCGGCCTGATTGAAGACGCAGGCGTGGCACACCGCCTGCGCGACGTCCGGCAGCGCCGCCATCACCCGGTCGATCTCGCCAAGCTCAATGCGCTGGCCGCGAATTTTCAACTGATCGTCGCTGCGGCCAAGATACTCTACCGCCCCGTTATCCAGCCAGCGCGCCACATCGCCGGTGCGGTACATGCGCTCGCCGGGAGCAAACGGGTCGGCAATAAAGCGGCTGGCGGTCAGATCCGGGCGCCCCATATATCCCTGCGCCAGCTGAATGCCCGTTAAGTACAAATCACCCGCCACGCCCGGCGGCACCGGGCGCATGGTGGCATCAAGAATACGTAATCCAGTGTTCCATACCGGCCAACCGATGGGCACGCTGTTGCCGGTGACCGCCGCCAGCTCTGGCCCACAGGCGGGATACCAGCTGACATCCACCGCCGCTTCCGTCGGCCCGTACAGGTTATGCAGCGGCGCGCCGGTTAAGCGTTCCCATTCGCGACACAGTTCCGTCGGCAGCGCTTCGCCGCTGCAGAAAACGCGTTTTAGCGTCCGGCAGGACGACACATTATCGCTATCCAGCGAGGCGACAAACGCCGCCAGCATCGACGGAACAAAGTGGGTGGTGGTCACGCCGTACTGCGCGAAGAACCGCTGCATCGCCTGCGGATCGCGATGCGCCTCCGGCGCCGCCATCACCAGCTGCGCGCCGGTCATAAACGGCCACCAGAACTCCCATACCGAGACATCAAAGCTGCACGGCGTCTTCTGCGCCACCACATCTTCGGCGGTTAACGGATAGTGATTTTGCATCCACAGCAGGCGGTTCACGATGGCGGTCTGGCCGACCATCACCCCTTTCGGCCGCCCGGTGGAGCCGGAGGTGAAGATGATATAGGCGGTATGTTCCGGTTTTGACAGCGCCAGCGGCGTATCATCTTCAGCGGCCAGCGGCTGCTGATAACACAAGCTGCTCAGCCCAGGAATATCGCTAAAACGGGCCAGTTGATCGTCAGAGGTAATCAGCAGCGAAGGCCGCGCATCTTCCAGCATCATCCGCAGACGGTCATCCGGGTAGCCGGTGTCCAGCGGCAGCCAGGCGGCGCCGGCTTCGACAATGCCGTGCAGCGCCAGCGTCAGGAACACCGAACGCGGTAAGGCAACCGCCACGCTATCCCCCGGCTTCACGCCGCGTTGCCGCAGCAGGTTGGCCAGCGCCACCACCTGCTGGCGCATTTCGCGGTAGCTAAAGCGCCAGTTGGCATCCGCCAGCGCCGGGGCATCCGGCGTTTTCCGCGCCTGTTCCGCCACCAGCGCGCTGAGGGTGGTGGTCGGCAGCGGCATCGCGGTATTGTTGATCAATGCCAGCTGCGCGCCTTCTTCCGCCGACAGCATCTCCGCTTCGCCGCAGCGCAGCGCCGGATTGGCGGCAAACTGCGCCAGTAACGATGTCAGACGCGATACGTGGCGGTTCAGCGTCGCCTCATCGTAGCGTGCTTTGTTGGCGAGGATCTCCAGCGACAGGCCGCCGCGTTCGTCCGGGAACAGTGCCAGCTCGAGGTCATTCACCGGGCCGGTGGCGAGGGTATGCGTCTGCGCCTGCACGCCGTCGATATCCAACTGGTAATCAAAGACTTTGATGTTCAGCACCGGACCGAACAGCGGTTCGTCGCCCGCCGCTTTGCCGCTATCGCGGACAATTTGCTCAGCATCGTAGCGCTGATGGCGGCGCATTTTTTTCAGCTGCCCGGAGAGACGCGTCGCCAGCTGCGCCAGCGTCTCCTGCGCGTCGATATTCACCGCCAGCGGCAGTACGTTGAGTACCGGGCCGGTGGCGGTCAGCGCCGCCGATCCCATGCGGCGCATAAAGATAAAGCCCGCCGCGTAATCCATGCGGCCGCACAACCGCCCCAGCCACAACGTCGTCAGCGCCAGCGCCAAATCGGCGCGCTGGCACTGCGGCGCGCTGGCGGCGAGCTGGCTGAAGACAGCCGGATCGGCCTCCAGTTTCAGGCGCCAGATATCACTGCTGGTCGCCCGCCCGGCCAGCGGCGCGTCAGATAGCGAAGCCGGAGACGGCAACGCCTGACGCTGCGCCTGCCAGAAGGCTTTATCGCGCTGCCACGCCTCGCTGCCGTAGTAGCGCTGATACTCTTCCACCACCTCGGCGAACGGGGTAAACGGTGAATCCGGCGTCTCTTCCCCGCGTTGCCAGGCGCGATAAATCGTGGCGATCTGGCGGGTAATGGCCGGGAAGCTAAAGCCATCAACCAGCAAATGGTGATAGCGCTGATACCAGTACCAGCAATCGTCGCCAACGCGCATGAGCTGATGGCAGACCAGCGGATTACCGCTATCGACACGCAGATTCTGCCCGAGATCGCTTTGCATCAGGGCCAGCGCGGCCATGTGCGGATCGGCCTGCTGGCGCAGGTCGACGTTTTGCGGTTCGGCAAACTCGCGCGCGTCATCAACCCACTGCCACGCTTCGCCGTTATCTTCGCAAAAGCGCATGCTCAGGGTATCGGCCTGCTTAAGCCCGGCGACGATAGCCTTGCTCAACAGCGCCGGATCGAGATTGCCGCGCAGTTCAACATAGTGGGCAACGCTCCAGGCGCCGGGTAGCGTAGAGAGGCGTTCAGCCATCCAAATCCCCGGCTGCGCCGCAACCAGCGGTAAACGTGTACTCATCGAAAGCTCCTCAGGAGGCGTAGTGCGCTGGAATAAGGGTTGACCAGTTGGCGGCAAGCCAGGCGTTACAGGCCTCTAATGACTGCGGCGGACACTCCACCGTCCAGCCTGTCGGCAGCGCGCAGTGATGCGGCCACAGGCTAAATTGCCCCTGTGCGTTGCGCAGAATGTAAAACTGCCCTTGGGGATTATCGAAGGGGTTGCTGAATTGCATCTCTCACTCCTCGTTAAGCGCGTGTTGTTGCCCGCGGCGCAAAGACTGCCACAGCTGGATAAGCCCGGACGTCAGCCCGCCGCGCCAGCATAGCGCGTCATGCCCGCCGTCAACCTGGCGCCAGAAAATGGACGGCGTGGTCTGCCGCAGCTGCGCGAAAAGCGCCTGGTTGGCGCGAAAAATAATCGGTTCGCGCACGCCGGCTTCCAGCCAGATACGCAGCCCCTGCGGCCGAAGTTCGCCGCGCTGCAGTTGTTCAAGTATCACCCCCGGCTGGCTACTGCCGCGCTGCGGCCACCAGTACGACCCCGACTGGCTCAGGACGCAGCCAAAACGCTGCGGCCAGTGGAGCGCGGCATACATCGCCGCCAGACCGCCAAAGCTCTGCCCCGCCACCACCGTCCGGTCGGCGCGATCGCTGAATGGCGCCACGGCGTGCACCTGCGGCAGCAGTTCTTCCTGTACCGCCAGCCAGAAATCACGGTTGCAGGGCAGCTCGACGCTGCGGTGTTGATTGTCGATAACGTCGATCAGCACATAGACCGCCGGCGGTAGGCGGCCTTCCCGCGTCAGTCCCGCCAACGGCGCAAAAATCGGCATGCTTTCGGCCCAGAACTGGCCGTCAAGCAGGACCGCCAGCGGGCGTTCCGTCCCACTGCCGGTGGTGTAAATCCACACTCGTCGCTGGTTACCTAATCGCTGGCTGCGCCATTCAATACAGCGCGGCGCAGGCGAAACCGGCGCGCGATAATGCCAACCCGGCTGTTCCGGCGCCTGCGGCAGTTCCAGCGCCGAGACCGCGTGGCCGCGTCCCCCCTTCCAGCTTTGCGGATTGCGGGGATCGGCAATCGCCCGTGGCAGCAGTTTGCGCCAGCCTTCGCGCAGCAGCGCGCGGTCCGGCGCTTCACCGTTAAAAAGCTGCGGGGAAAAATCGTCGTCGCGTTCGGAGGGAATAAAACAGTAGCTGCCGCGCCAGCTGGCGGGGAGCGTGGTTTGCCAGCGCCAGGCATCGGTACCGGGGATGCGCTGCAGGGTTTGCGGCGCCGCGTTGTGGTGATGATCGGTGACGCCGGTAATGTAAATCCACACCCGCCGAATCGGCGACGTGGTTTCGCTGCCTGCCGGATCGCGCCACCAGAAGGTCACCCGATATGCGTCGCCCAGCGCCTCAGTCTGCGGGCCGGCGATCCCCCGCCACCAGTCATCACTTCCCGTTATTTGCATTCCGTCAGTAACCCTATGTTTACCGTGATTTTTATCAACAAAGGTAATATTTATTGATAATATTATTGATAACTATTTGCATTTGCAATAGCGTATTAACGCGCCTATGGGTAGCGCGTCTTCTCATTACATTAAATCAAGGTCAGAGAGGGTCTTTTCTGAGCGTTTGGCTCGGTGGGCTACGGAAAGCGTTCACCTTCTACTGGCTACATTTATGCCGTCTCCCCTCCCGGTGGGAAGGGGCTTCTGGGGAAAGCGGCAAAGAAAAGCGGAACTGACTTACAATGAATAACAGGATTAAGTCCCTGGCCTTAATGGTCAATCTGGGTATCTACGGGGTGGCATTCCCGCTGTGCGCGGCAGAAGAAACCACCGACAGTAAACAAGCCGCCGGTGAAGAAACGATGGTCGTCACCGCCGAGGTGCAAAACCTGCAGGCGCCGGGCGTTTCGACCATTACCGCCGATGAAATTCGCAAACGTCCGCCGGCGCGCGACGTCTCTGAAATCATCCGTACCATGCCGGGCGTCAACCTGACCGGCAACTCCACCAGCGGCCAGCGCGGCAACAATCGCCAGATTGATATTCGCGGTATGGGCCCGGAAAACACCTTAATCCTGATTGACGGTAAGCCCGTGACCAGCCGTAACTCCATTCGTCTCGGCTGGCGCGGCGAGCGCGACACCCGCGGCGATACCAGCTGGGTACCGCCGGAAATGATCGAACGTATTGACGTTATCCGCGGCCCGGCGGCAGCGCGCTACGGCAACGGCGCGGCAGGCGGCGTGGTCAACATCATTACTAAAAAATTCGACAACCAGTGGCATGGTTCGTGGAACGCCTACATGAACATGCCGGAGCATAAAGACGAAGGCGCGACCAAGCGTACCGACTTTAGCCTCAGCGGCCCGCTGGGCGGCGATTTCAGCTTCCGCATGTACGGCAACCTCGATAAAACCCAGGCTGATGCCTGGGATATCAACCAGGGCCATCAGTCTGAACGCACCGGCATTTACGCCGATACCCTGCCCGCCGGGCGTGAAGGCGTCGAAAATAAAAACATCAACGGCGTGGTGCGCTGGGACTTCGCGCCGATGCAGTCGCTGGAGTTTGAAGCCGGCTATAGCCGCCAGGGCAACCTGTATGCCGGTGATACGCAAAACACCAACAGCAACGATCTGGTGAAAGAGAACTACGGTAAAGAGACCAACCGTCTCTATCGCAATACTTACTCCGTGACCTGGAACGGCGGCTGGGATAACGGCGTGACCACCAGCAACTGGGCGCAGTACGAACACACCCGCAACTCGCGTAAAGGCGAAGGTCTGGCGGGCGGCACCGAGGGGATCTTCAGCAGCAACCAGTTTACCGATATCGACCTGTCGGACGTGATGCTGCACAGCGAAGTCAATATTCCGTTCGACCTGTGGGTTAACCAGAACCTGACGCTGGGTACCGAATGGAACCAGCAGCGCATGAAGGACAACGCCTCCAATACTCAGGCTCTGTCTGGCGGCGAAATTCCGGGCTACGACAGCACCGGCCGCAGCCCGTATTCGAAAGCGGAAATCTTCTCCCTGTTCGCCGAGAACAACATGGAAGTGACCGATACCACCATGCTGACGCCGGCGCTGCGTTTCGATCACCACAGTATTGTCGGTAATAACTGGAGCCCGTCGTTGAACCTGTCGCAGGGTCTGGGCGACGACTTTACCCTGAAAATGGGTATCGCCCGCGCCTATAAAGCGCCGAGCCTGTATCAGACCAACCCCAACTATATTCTCTACAGTAAAGGTCAGGGCTGCTACGCCAGTAAAGAAGGCTGCTATCTGCAAGGGAATGACGACTTAAAAGCCGAGACCAGCATCAACAAAGAGATTGGCCTCGAGTTCAAACGCGACGGCTGGCTGGCGGGCGTCACCTGGTTCCGTAACGACTACCGCAACAAGATTGAAGCAGGCTATGCTCCGGTCTATACCAACGGCAAAGGCACCGATCTGTACAAATGGGAAAACGTGCCGAAAGCGGTAGTTGAAGGGCTGGAAGGCACGTTGAACGTGCCGGTCAGCGAGACGGTGAACTGGACCAACAACATCACCTACATGCTGCAGAGTAAGAACAAAGAGACCGGCGATCGCCTGTCGATTATTCCGGAATACACGCTGAACTCGACGCTGAGCTGGCAGGTTTATCAGGACGTTTCTGTGCAATCGACCTTCACCTGGTACGGCAAGCAGGAACCGAAGAAGTACAACTACAAAGGCCAGCCAGTCACCGGCAGCGAGAAGAACGAGGTCAGCCCGTATAGCATTCTCGGCCTGAGCGCGACCTGGGACGTGACCAAAAACGTCAGCCTGACCGGCGGCGTGGATAACGTCTTCGACAAGCGCCACTGGCGCGCGGGGAACGCCCAAACCACCGGCGGCGACAAAGGGAGTATGTACGGCGCTGGCGCTGAAACCTATAACGAATCCGGCCGTACCTGGTATATGAGCGTCAACACCCACTTCTGATGCCCCCCTCAAAGAGCACGGACGCTCCCCTCGCCCCTTCGGGTGGGGGTTAGGAAGAGGGTAAATCTGCTGATTAGTCAGCTCGTTATCCCCCTCACCCCGGCCATCTCCCTGGGAGGGAGAGGGAGAAAAAGAACCCTCATTCACTTTTAAGCACGTTTGTCAGCAGTCTGACGCCCTCCCCATGGAGGGCGTTGTGCTTCAACCCCGTACTGACTTCTGTACTCGCGCGACAATCGACGCCGCGTCAAAACCGTGATGTTGACGCAGCCAGCCGCGATCGGCGGCCGCCGCATATTCGCCATCCGGGATCCCCAGACGCTGCAAGGCAATCCCTGTCCCCGCTTCCGCCAGCACTTCGGCGACCAGGCTCCCCAACCCGCCGTTGACATTATGCTCTTCGACGGTAATGACTGAACGACATGACCGCAGCGCCGCCAGCAGCGCCGCGGTATCGCAGGGTCGAATCGACGGCACGCTAACCACTTTAGCCTCAATACCAAGGTCGGCAAGCTGCTGCGCCGCCTCCACCACTTCGTGCACCGTCGAGCCGGTCGCCACCAGCGCCACCGCTTCGCCTTCGCGCAGGGTCAGCACCGCGCCGGGCACAAAACGGTACGCTTCGTCATGCAACTCCGGCAGCGCCTTGCCATCCAGACGAATATAAACCGGCCCCTGATACGCCAGGGCGTAGTCGATAATCTGCCGACATTCGCGCGGCGTGGAGGGGGCGAAAATCTGGATATTGCCGAAACCGCGCATTACCGCCAGATCGTCAATGGCATGGTGGGTACTGGCCAATGGGCCATAGCTGGCGCCGGCGTTGAGGCCAAAGAGCTTGACGTTGGTGTTGTTGTAGCAGACATCAACTTTAATCTGCTCGTTGGCGCGAGAGACAAGGAACGGCGCGGCGTTACAGGTCACCGCCACTTTACCGCCGAGCGCCAGACCCGCGGCGGTGCCGACCATGCTCTGCTCGGCGATACCGACGTTAACCAGCCGTCCGGGGAACTGCTTAATAAAGGGAGCGATCTTGGCCGTTGAGGTGGAGTCCGCGACCACCGGCACCAGATCGACGCCCTTTTCCACCGCGGCGATAAACGCCTCGACCATCACGTTCGCCAGGTGTTCTGCATTACTCATCTTTCAGTTCCTCCAGCGCCAGTGCGATTTCCTCGCCTTTCGGCACCCGGTGGTGCCACTCCGGGCGCCCCTGGATAAAGGAGATGCCCGCGCCCTTCGTGGTGTTGGCAATAATGACGTTAGGTTTACCGTTCTGCTGTAGCCCTTCGAGAGTCGCGACCACCGAGGCCATATCGTTGCCCTCGCATTCGCTGACCTCCATGCCGAAGGCGCGCCATTTATCGGCCAGCGGATCGGTATTCATAATTTCGCGGGTTGGCCCGGCCAGCTGAAGATTGTTCTTATCATTAATAATGACCAGGTTATCGAGGCCGTAATGGGCCGCCGCCAGCGCCGCCTCCCAGTTACTGCCTTCCGCCAGTTCGCCGTCGCCGGTGATTAAAAAGATGCGGCGTGAGCTGTTGCTTTTCTTCGCGGCCAGCGCCAGCCCCACCGCAACGGGCAAACCGTGGCCCAGCGCGCCGGTGTTGAGCTCAATGCCCGGCGTTTTCTGCCGCACCGGATGGCCGGGAAGATGCGAGTTCGCATGCTGGTAGGTCTCCAGCCAATCGATCGGGAAGAAACCGGCTTCCGCCAGGACGCAGTAGTAGCAGCCCACCGCATGGCCTTTCGACTGGATATAGATATCGCGCTGCGGGTCGTCCAGGCGATCGGGCGCCGCATTGAGCACACGGAAGTAGAGCGCGGTTAACAGCTCGACCTGCGACAGGTCGGCCCCGGTGTGCCCGCCAGCCGGACTATTGGCGTTTAAGCGGACAATGTGGCGGCGCACGGCGCGCGCTTTGCGCTCAAGCGTCTGGACATCAAATCTGTAGGGATTCATTTAATACCTCTGAATTTATTTTCAATATGGAATATTTATTCCGTCAGGGACTAAAAAAACCAGATATCCCCATGCCGGTGGTTAGCCTTCCACCCCAGCGCCATACTCAGGAACATTCTGCCTCCCGCTCCAGGCGAAGCCCGGATAAACTCGTTGACTCAAAACCGCCTTGAATATATATTCAATGATGATTCTTTATTCGATTATGGCCTGGCTGTTTTGTTTTTGTCCATAGCCGATTTTGATGAGTGGTAAAAATTTGACCATCATCACACTTAAGTGTGATTTTTTTTCGCGTATGATAAAAGTCACTACGATAATGGCTGCAGCTAAACGCCTGAAGAAAGGCGATAAATGATTTTCGAGGATTAATATGGCTAAGCAGGATGAACAACGGCTATTGGTGAAGATTGCCACGCTTTACTATCTGGAAGGACGAAAGCAGTCTGATATCGCCCAACTTCTCTCGCTGTCTCAGTCATTTGTCTCTCGCGCGATTACCCGCTGCCAAAAAGAGGGCGTTGTCAAAATCAGCGTCGTACAGCCATCAAATATCTTCCTCAATCTCGAAAAGGGGCTTGAGGATCGCTACGGGCTTAAACAGGCGGTGGTGGTCGATACCGAAGAAGAGGCCAGCGACCATACCATCAAGCGGGCGATTGGCTCAGCCGCCGCGCACTACCTGGAAACCCGCCTGCGGCCAAAAGATCTGATTGGCGTTTCTTCATGGAGTTCCACCATCCGCGCGATGGTTGATGAGGTTCACGCGCAAAACCTGAAGGCCAGCGGCGTCATCCAACTGCTTGGCGGCGTCGGGCCCAACGGCAACGTGCAGGCGACGATCCTCACCCAGACGCTGGCCCAGCGTCTTAATTGCGATGCCTGGCTGCTGCCGTCGCAGAGCATCGAAGGTTCCATGGAAGAGCGCAACCGCCTGCTGGCCAGCAAAGATGTCGCCGACGTGGTTTCACGCTTTGACGAGGTCGATATCGCCATTGTCGGCATTGGCATTCTCGAACCTTCCCAGTTGCTGAAAACGTCGGGCAACTATTATCACGAAGATATGCTGCAGGTGCTGGCGGCGCGGGGCGCGGTTGGCGATATCTGCCTGCACTACTACGACAAATACGGCCAGCCGGTGTTACGCGAAGATGAAGATCCGGTGATCGGCATGGCGCTGGAGAAAGTCAAAAAATGTCCGAACGTGGTCGCGCTGGCCGGCGGCACCGACAAAGTCGCGGCAATAAAAGGCGCGCTTACCGGCGGCTATATCGATGTTTTAATCACCGATTACCCCACCGCCAGACTGCTGGTTAGCGACTAATCCTCCGCAGTTTTATGCCTCGTCAATCCCTGAGGCTGTTTTTTCAGCAACAGGGATTGCAAAATAACCCATTATAATTCAACAAATTAAACCACTCACTTCCCCACCGTCGTGTCATATTCCCAATCTGCGAAATGTGATTGCCAGCACAATTGATGATTTTTCAGGTAGCCCATCACCGGGTTTGTGGCTTAAGGTATCAAATAAATAATCACTATCGAATATATATTCAGTGATTAAAAAAACGATAACGATATGTCACATCATGGCCTGCATAGACGCATGCAATGGCCGGAGACCATCTCTGTTTCCGCCGTTCCAGGACAATGTGTGACCGAGGAGAGCATCATATGCAGGCGACAGCCAAAGAGTTCATCATTGCGCTGGATGAAGGCACCACCAACGCGAAAGCCGTGGTGCTGGACGGCAAAGGCAAGGTCAGCGTCAAGTTCTCGCAGCCGCTGGCGATCCAAACCCCGCGCGAAGGTTGGGTGGAACAATCCGGCGAGGCGCTGATGGCGGCCTCGATTGCGGTGATCGCCAAAGCGGTGGCGCACGTCGGCGCGGAAAACGTCGCGGCGCTGGCTATCAGTAATCAACGAGAAACCGCTATCGGCTGGTATCGCGCCAGCGGCGAACCGATTAACGCCGCCATCACATGGCAATGTACCCGCAGCGCCGCTTTCTGCGACACGCTGCGTCGCGATCGTCAGGAGCAGCGCATTAAGCACGCCACCGGCCTGCCGATTGCACCGCTGTTTTCCGCCTCCAAAATGCGCTGGCTGCTGGATGCCACTCCCGATGGTTATCAGCTTGCCGCGCGCGGCGAGATTTGCCTCGGCACTATCGACAGCTGGCTGCTGTGGAATTTAACCGGCGGACAATCTTTCTTCTGCGATTACTCCAACGCTGCCCGCACCCAATTGCTGAATCTGCACCGCGGCGAGTGGGATGAGGAGATGCTGACGCTGTTTGGTATTCCGCGCGCGGCGCTGCCGGAGATTAAACCGTCGAGCGGGCTGTTCGGCTACACCAAAGGGCTGGCGGCGATCCCCGACGGTATCCCGGTGATGGCGATGATTGGCGACTCCCACGCCGCGCTATTCGGCCACGCCCTTGGCGAAGCTGGCTGTGTGAAAGCCACCTACGGTACCGGCTCCTCGGTGATGGCGCCGGTCCAATCGGCCCAGTGCGATATTGCCGCCCTGGCGACCACCGTCGCCTGGCACGATGGCGACCAGCTGGTGTGGGGACTGGAAGGCAACATCCCCCATACCGGCGATGCGGTAGCATGGATGGCGGACAGCACCGGACTGAGCGAACTCTCCGCAGCCGACCTGGCCCATGAGCTGAATACCCTGCCCGCCTCCGTCGATTCGACTTTAGGGGTCTACTTCGTACCGGCGCTGACCGGGCTCGGCGCCCCCTGGTGGGACGACAGCGCCCGCGGGGTAATCTGCGGCCTTAGCCGCGGGGTCAAGCGCGCGCACCTGATCCGCGCGGCGCTGGAATCCATTACCTATCAAATCGCCGACGTGGTGGCGGCGATGCGCCAGCACGCTGAATTCACCCTGACGGCATTAATGGTCGACGGCGGTCCAACCAACAACGACTGGCTGATGCAATACCAGGCCGACCTGCTCGGCTGCCCGGTGATGCGCAGCGATATCCCGGAACTGTCCGCCATCGGCGCGGCGCTGCTGGCGCGAAAAGCCCTCACTCCGGGTGAAACCGCCGACCTGCAAGCCTTCTTAACCGAACACAGCGCTTTTCAACCCGACATGGCCCGCCACCAGCGCCTACAGCAGCGCTGGCAGGAGTGGCGCCATGCGGTAAACAGAACATTATGGAAACCGGATTCGCCGGCCTGATGCCCATCGGCGTCAGATTGGGCGACGAACCTTATTAACCCACTACAGGAGAACCCCGGCCCATAACGATGTATCGCAACCCCCGAATTTATTCTGGGGAAATTTCAGACCGTAAACCCTGCCCGCTCAGGGATCATTTGTTCGAATATAAAAATACAGGAACAGAGTCATGAAATTACGTTTAACTCTTTTAACCGCTGCGACCCTGACCGCCTTTTCCTTTGCCGCGCATAGCGCCGAAAAAGGCACCATTATGATAATGGTTAACTCGCTGGATAACCCTTATTACGCCTCGGAAGCCAAAGGCGCCAGCGAAAAAGCGCAAGCCCTCGGCTATAAAACGACCGTGCTTTCGCATGGCGAAGATGTCAAAAAGCAAAATGAGCTGATTGATACCGCCATTGGTAAAAAGGTGCAGGGAATTATTCTCGATAATGCCGACTCCACCGCCAGCGTCGCCGCCATTGAAAAAGCCAAAAAAGCGGGTATTCCGGTGGTCTTAATTAACCGTGAAATTCCGGTTGATGATGTCGCGCTGGAACAAATTACCCACAATAACTTCCAGGCCGGTTCAGAAGTCGCCAACGTATTTGTTGAGAAAATGGCGGAAAAAGGCAAATACGCCGAACTGACCTGCAACCTCGCCGATAATAACTGCGTCACCCGTTCTAAATCCTTCCACCAGGTGATTGACCAGTACCCGGATATGGTCAGCGTGGCAAAACAGGATGCCAAAGGCACCCTGATCGACGGCAAACGCATTATGGATAGCATTCTGCAGGCTCACCCGGATGTCAAAGGGGTGATCTGCGGTAACGGCCCGGTGGCTCTTGGCGCCATCGCGGCGCTGAAAGCGGCCAATCGTAACGATGTGATTGTCGTCGGCATCGACGGTAGCAACGACGAACGCGATGCGGTGAAGGCAGGCACGCTACAGGCGACCGTGATGCTCCAGGCGCAGGCCATCGCCGCCCAGGGCGTTACCGATCTCGATAACTACCTGCAAAAAGGCGAAAAGCCGGCGAAGCAGCGCGTGATGTTCCGCGGCATTCTGATTACCCAGGATAACGCAGATAAAGTTCAGGACTTCAATATCAAGTCCTGAGTTCGGGTGGTTGCGCCCCTGCGGGGGCGCAGAGGAGAGCATTATGTATAAGAAAACCTGTCTGGCGCTGGCCGTTCTGGCGCTTGGCGGCTGCCGCATCGTCTCGCAGCAGGAGCTGGCAGACCTGAAATCCCCGCCCAATCCGCATATGGCGAACATCGATAAAACCTGGCAGCAGAGCATCGTGCCGCAGGTGGTCGCCAACGCCCGCCCGGCGGCGGAGTTGATGAGCGCGCTGAAGGCGCAAAAAGATATCGATAGCGCCTGCAAAGCGCTGGGCTACCGCGCCCAGGACGAAAACCCGTGCATCTTTTACGTCAAGGTGGCGGGCGCCGTCAGCAAGCTGGATAGCGCCTCGCGCAGCGGCAAGATGACCCTTGCCGATGGCAGCATCGGTAATGTAGTGGTGCAGATTGGCCCTACTCTGCGCGGCACCCTGCTGCGCGACGGTTACCGCGGCGCCAGCTACCAGGACTTTAACGACCAGGTGCTGTTTGGCGAATACAGCAAAAATATTAATAGTCAGGCGGTCAAAATGATTCAGGCGGCCAACCTGAAAACCGGCGACAACGTAGAAGTGTATGGCGTCTTCTCAGCCTGGGATATTCCACAAACTATTCCGGAAATCACCCCGGCGAAAATCGTTCATCCGGGGGGACAATAATATGACGCCGCAAGATATCGTCGCTCCCCAACCAGTCGAATCTGAAGTGATTATCGAAACCCGCGGCCTTTCGCGCATTTATCCCGGCGTGACCGCGCTGGATAACGTGAATTACCGGGTCTATCGAAATAAGGTTAACGTTCTGATCGGAGAAAATGGTGCGGGTAAATCCACCATGATGAAAATGCTTGCCGGCGTGGAAACGCCCTCCTCCGGTCAAATTATTCTCGATGGCGAAGCGGTGACTTTAAACTCTACCCACCAGGCAGAGAAATTAGGCATCAGCATTATTTTCCAGGAACTGAATTTATTCCCCAATATGAATGTGATGGACAACATATTCATGGCTAATGAATTCTTTCAGAAAGGACGCATCAACGAAAAATATCAATATGCGTTAGCCAAATCGCTACTGGAGCGGCTGGAGCTCGACGTCGATCCCTACACGCAGCTGGGCGAACTGGGGATTGGCCATCAACAGCTGGTTGAAATCGCCCGCGCGCTATCGAAAGACACCCGCGTGCTGATTATGGATGAACCCACCTCGGCGCTGAGCCAGTCAGAAGTCAAAGTGCTGTTTAAGGTTATCGAGCAGCTTAAGCGCCGCGGCGTCACCATTATCTACATTTCGCATCGCCTCGAAGAGCTGATGGAGATTGGCGACAACATCACCATTTTCCGCGACGGCCGCTTTATCAGCGAGCGTAACGTCAGCGACGCCAGCGTGCCGTGGATCATCGAGCAGATGGTCGGCGACAAGAAAAAGCACTTTGATTATCAGCCCGCGCCAAAAGGCAACGCGGTGCTTGAGGTCAAGGGGCTGACCGCGCTGCATCCGAGCGGCGGCTACAAACTCAATGATGTCACCTTCACCCTCAGCAGGGGCGAAGTGATCGGTATTTACGGCCTGCTGGGCGCCGGGCGCACCGAGCTGTTTAAAGGGCTGGTCGGCCTGATGCCCTGCCAGAGCGGCGAGGTACATCTTAACGGCGAAAGCATCGGTAAATCTCGCTTTCAACATCGCCTGAAAAAGGGGCTGGCGCTGGTGCCGGAAGACCGCCAGGGCGAAGGCGTGGTGCAGATGATGTCGATTCAATCCAACATGACGCTCTCTGATTTTAGCCTGCAGGGTTTCCGCCGCGCCTGGCGGTGGCTGAATCCGCAGAAAGAAGAGTCCTGCGTAAAAGAGATGATTCAGCAACTGGCGATCAAAGTAAGCGACGCCAATTTACCCATCACCTCGCTGAGCGGCGGCAACCAACAAAAAGTGGTGCTGGGTAAGGCGCTGATGACCCAGCCGCAGGTGGTGTTCCTTGATGAACCGACGCGCGGCATCGACGTCGGCGCGAAAACCGACGTCTATCACCTGATCGGCAAAATGGCCCAGCAGGGGCTGGCGGTCATGTTCTCCTCTTCGGAGCTGGATGAAGTGATGGCGCTGGCCGACCGCATCCTGGTGATGGCCGATGGCCGCATTACCGCCGATTTACCGCGCCATGCGGTGACCCGCGAAAAGTTAATCGCGGCTTCAACACCTCAAGATTAATCAGGCTGGAATCCATCATGAACCAGAAATATATGATTTATATGTACCTGCTGAAGGCCAGAACCTTCATCGCCCTGCTGCTGTTGATCGCATTCTTCAGCGTGATGGTACCGAACTTCCTGACCGCCTCTAACCTGCTGATCATGACCCAGCACGTGGCGATTACCGGCCTGTTGGCCATCGGTATGACGCTGGTGATCCTCACCGGCGGCATTGACCTGTCCGTCGGCGCGGTGGCAGGTATCTGCGGGATGGTCGCGGGCGCGCTGCTGACCAACGGGCTACCGCTATGGAACGGCGATATCATCTTCTTTAACGTCCCGGAGGTCATCCTTTGCGTCGCGGTCTTCGGCGTGCTGGTAGGGCTGGTTAACGGCGCGGTGATTACCCGCTTCGGCGTCGCGCCGTTCATCTGCACCTTAGGGATGATGTACGTCGCCCGCGGCTCGGCCCTGCTGTTTAACAACGGCAGCACCTACCCGAACCTCAACGGCATGGAAGCGCTGGGCAATACCGGTTTCGCCACGCTGGGCTCCGGTACGCTGCTTGGCGTTTATCTGCCGATCTGGTTGATGATCGGCTTCCTGGTACTGGGCTACTGGCTGACGACCAAAACGCCGCTTGGTCGCTACATCTACGCTATCGGCGGCAACGAATCCGCCGCTCGCCTCGCCGGCGTACCGATCGTCAAAGCCAAAATTTTCGTCTACGCCTTCTCCGGCCTGTGCGCCGCCTTCGTCGGCTTGATCGTCGCCTCTCAGCTACAAACCGCCCACCCGATGACCGGCAACATGTTTGAGATGGACGCCATCGGCGCCACCGTGCTCGGCGGAACCGCGCTGGCAGGAGGCCGCGGTCGGGTGACCGGCTCGATTATCGGCGCCTTCGTGATCGTCTTCCTCGCCGACGGCATGGTGATGATGGGAGTTAGCGACTTCTGGCAGATGGTCATTAAGGGCCTGGTGATCGTCACCGCCGTTGTCGTCGACCAGTTCCAGCAGAAGCTGCAGAACAAAGTCATTCTGATGCGCCGCCACGAAGAGAAGCTGGCCGCGATCCCGCCGAACGGCGCCACCTCCAGCTAATCGCAACCGTATTCACGTATTCCGCCGGGCCCGGCGCCCGGCTTATCGAAAGGGAAAAAATATGCAACGAGATTTCCATAATAAAACGGTAGTTATCACCGGCGCTTGCCGCGGCATCGGCGCAGGTATTGCGGAGCGCTTTGCCCGCGACGGCGCTAATCTGGTGATGGTCTCCAACGCCGAGCGCGTTCACGAGACCGCCGAAACCCTGCGTCAGCGCTATCAGGCGGATATTTTATCGCTGCAGGTCGATGTGACCGACGAAGCGCAGGTACAGTCGCTGTATGAGCAGGCCGCCGCGCGCTTCGGCGCCATTGACGTCTCCATTCAGAACGCCGGGGTGATCACCATCGATTACTACGATCGGATGCCAAAGGCCGATTTTGAAAAAGTGCTCGCGGTTAACACCACCGGCGTGTGGCTGTGCTGCCGCGAGGCCGCTAAATATATGGTGAAACAGAACCACGGCAGCCTGATTAATACCTCTTCCGGCCAGGGGCGTCAGGGCTTTATCTACACGCCGCACTACGCCGCCAGCAAAATGGGCGTGATCGGTATTACCCAAAGCCTGGCGCACGAACTGGCGCCGTGGAACATCACCGTCAACGCCTTCTGCCCCGGCATCATTGAGAGTGAAATGTGGGATTACAACGATCGCGTGTGGGGAGAAATTCTCAGCACCGAGCAGAAGCGCTACGGCAAGGGCGAACTGATGGCGGAATGGGTCGAAGGGATCCCGATGAAGCGTGCCGGTAAGCCGGAAGACGTGGCCGGGCTGGTGGCCTTCCTCGCCTCCGACGACGCACGCTACCTCACCGGGCAGACCATTAATATCGATGGCGGTTTAATTATGTCGTAATCCCCCGAGGTTAGCGGGCCCTATCGCCCGAATAAGGCATCCCGCATTGGCGCCACCACTCCGGGACGGCCCCCGGTGGCGCTTTGCTTACCGGGGCTACGTAATACCGCCGAAGGGTAGCCCGGATAAGGCGCTACGCTCCGCCATCCGGGAAACCGGGACCCTGACGTTCGACACTATACTGAAGAGAGTAATCACTATGATCGGCAAAGACTTTGCACAGCAGCTGTTTAACCTGCAGGAGCGCGTCGCTTTCGTGACCGGCGCCGGCAGCGGCATCGGCCAAACCATCGCCTGCGCGCTCGCCAGCGCCGGCGCGCGGGTGGTCTGTTTTGATCTTCGCGACGACGGCGGCCTGGCGGAAACGGTCGGCCATATTGAATCCATCGGCGGCCAGGCCTGTTCTTATACCGGCGATGTCCGCCAGCTTGCCGACCTGCGCGCCGCCGTTGCGCTGGCCAAAAGCCGCTTTGGCCGCCTCGATATCGCCGTTAACGCCGCCGGTATCGCCAACGCCAATCCGGCCCTGGAGATGGAAAGCGAGCAGTGGCAGCGGGTTATCGACATCAACCTCACCGGCGTATGGAACTCCTGCAAAGCAGAAGCGGAATTGATGCTCGAGTCTGGCGGCGGGTCGATTATTAATATCGCCTCGATGTCGGGGATTATCGTTAACCGTGGCCTCGATCAGGCGCATTACAACTGTTCGAAAGCCGGCGTTATCCACCTGTCGAAAAGCCTGGCCATGGAGTGGGTTGATAAAGGGATCCGCGTCAACGCCATCAGCCCCGGCTATACCGCCACGCCGATGAATACCCGCCCGGAGATGGTGCATCAGACCCGCGAGTTTGAAAGCCAGACCCCGATGCAGCGCATGGCGAAGGTTGAAGAGATGGCCGGCCCGGCGCTATTCCTCGCCAGCGACGCCGCCTCATTCTGCACCGGCGTCGATCTGGTGGTCGATGGCGGGTTTATCTGCTGGTAAAACCGGTCTTGCCCCGGCTAACGATGCCTAAGCCGGGGCTATTTCATTCCACTCTTGCACGTCTACGCAGAGCACATGACGGATCATGAAGATGGCTCATGCCGTATTGAAATTAACTCTCTTTCACTCACTCAATGACTCTGGCAAAAATAGTCTTCAGCAACTGCAGACAATATGAATGCTACTGAATAATAAATCCAGATAAATCGCAAGGTCATTCTGGGAATGTGAAATACCTGCATTTTTATATCAGAACCCAGGGTGGAAAGAGACGATGACAGACTTTACCTTTACGATTAAACGCAGTCGTTTTGATGAACACTATAACCCGGCGAAAAATACGCGTATTACCACCAATTTTGCCAACCTGGCGCGGGGCGAAAACCGTCAGCAGAACCTGCGCAACACGCTGACGATGATTGATAATCGCTTTAATAACCTGGTGCAGTGGGATAATCCGCACGGCGACCGTTATTCCGTCGAACTCGATATTATCTCAGTCGAGATGAATATTACCGCTAACGGCCAGAATGCGGCATTCCCGGTGATTGAGATTCTGCAAACCAATATTATCGATAAAGCCACCAATACGCGTAGCGAAGGCATTGTAGGAAATAACTTTTCCTCTTATGTGCGCGATTATGATTTTAGCGTATTACTGCCGGAATATAATAAAGACAAGGCAACCTTCAGCGTGCCGGAAGATTATGGCGTTCTGCATGGCAATATCTTCAAGCACTTCACGCACTCTGCCGAATACCATGAATGTTTTAAAAAATCGCCGGTCATCTGCCTGAGCGTATCCAATAAGCATACTTACCGCCGGACCGGTAATCAGCACCCTATTCTCGGCGTCGAATACCAGCAGGATGGCGTGGCCCTCACCGAAGCCTATTTCAATAAGATGGGCCTGCAGGTGCGTTACTTTATGCCGGCCAATAGCGTAGCGCCGCTGGCCTTCTTCTGCGCGGGGGATCTGCTTAGCGATTACAGCAACCTTGAGCTTGCTAGTACCATTAGCACCATGGAAACGTTCCAGAAGATTTATCGCCCGGAAATTTACAACGCCAACTCCGCGGCCGGGCAGTGCTATCAGCCGAACCTGAATAATCAGGATCATTCGTTTACCCGGATTGTCTATGACCGCGAAGAGCGCAGCCGCCTGGCGATTGAACAGGGCAAATTTACCGAACAACAGTTTATTAAGCCGTACCAGCATATTCTTGAGCAATGGTCAGCTCATTACGCTCTCTAAATCATAAAAAATAAAGGTCACCTGTATGAAAACATTGCTCCCGACATCCACCGCAGGCAGTTTACCGAAACCGACCTGGCTGGCGCAGCCCGAAACGCTGTGGTCGCCGTGGAAATTACAGAATGAAGAGTTAGTATTGGGCAAACGCGATGCGCTGCGTTTATCGCTCGACGATCAGCTGCGCGCAGGCATTGATATCGTCAGCGATGGCGAGCAGACGCGTCAGCACTTTGTCACCACCTTTATTGAACATCTCAGCGGCGTCGATTTTGAGAAACGGCAAACGGTGAGAATTCGCAACCGCTATGACGCCAGCGTGCCGACCGTCGTCAGCGCCGTCGAGCGCCAGCAGCCGGTGTTTGTCGAAGATGCGAAATATCTGCGTCAACTCACCAACAAACCGATTAAATGGGCCCTGCCGGGGCCAATGACCATGATCGATACGCTGTATGACGATCACTATAAAAGCCGTGAAAAGCTGGCATGGGAATTTGCCAAAATTCTCAACCAGGAAGCCCGGGAATTAGAAGCCGCCGGGGTAGATATTATTCAGTTTGATGAACCCGCCTTTAACGTCTTCTTTGATGAAGTCAATGAATGGGGGATCGCCGCGCTGGAAAAAGCCGTTGAAGGGCTGAAATGCGAAACCGCCGTACATATCTGCTATGGCTACGGCATTAAGGCCAATACCGACTGGAAAAAAACGCTCGGCTCCGAATGGCGCCAGTATGAAGAGGCGTTCCCGAAACTGCAGACCTCTTCTATCGATATTATTTCGCTGGAGTGCCACAACTCCCGCGTACCGATGGACCTGCTGGAGCTCATCCGCGGTAAGAAAGTGATGGTCGGAGCAATCGATGTGGCGACCAACGCCATTGAGACGCCAGAAGAGGTGGCCAGCACGCTGCGTAAAGCCCTGCAGTTCGTCGACGCCGACAAGCTCTATCCATCAACCAACTGCGGCATGGCGCCGTTATCGCGTCAGGTCGCCAGCGGTAAGCTGCATGCGCTAAGCGCCGGGGCGGAAATCATTCGCCGGGAGCTGGCGGCGAAATAGTATTCACCGATTTCTACTCTCTGATACTAAAATAGTAGCCGGGTCTACCCGGTTGCTGTTATTTATCCCCACAAGGTTATCATCTCTGTCTTAACTCCTGATGATAATAATCTAACTTACTGTACTTCGGATTAGCCCGATAGTAGATCACGGGCACCTCTTTTCCCACATAAACCTTATCGAGATCCACCGAATTAATAGTCATAAACTGATTGGCCTTGCTATAAATTTTACCTCCGACACTAAAGCTATACGTTAATACAATACTCACCTCGCCACGATCGTTCGGTGTTTTAGGATAATAAGAGACGATACTAGCGCGAGTCGCTACGGGATCCCTTTTAATCAGCCAGTAGAAGAAAAAACCTCGGGCAAAGCAGAAGACAACCGCAGCCATCAAGGCATAGAAGGGCCCACGAATGATGATCCCTGAATATTTTTCCATTATATTTCTCATGTAATGATTGTTAATAGTGCGGTCTGCAAAGACAATAAATTATACTCCAGCCTATTACCATTGATCTCAAAATGCGCCCCGCCGCCGCGAAACTTAAACACCACGGGATTAGTTTCGTATTTTAATCCTTTGACGCTAATTTCTGTTAGGGCCAGCGCGGTATCATTAAGTTTGACCGACATCGCCGCCGCTTTATATTCAAAATAATCCGGGCACTGGAGGTCAATTTTCTTTTCTCCTCGCAATATCATGGTATCAGGGGTCGATATCTCGATATCACCGGTAGTCACTTTTTGGGCCCAACCTCCAGCTACGGTTGTTGTTAATCCGCCGATGATGGTATTTTTACGCCCGCCGCTACGGACTATTAATTCATCGCCGTCGTGGATTTCAACGTGCCGTCCTCCCGCGGAAACCTTCAGCCACATGCTGCCATCTTCCAGGGTCAGGTACCGATCGCCGATGTTTATTGTCGTGCAGGCAGTACCATTAATGGTGGTCGTCACATCACCGTTAATCTGTGAAAAATCGCCACCGTCGGTGATGGCCAGTTTTCTCCCCTTCGCGATTGTCTTGGTTTCACCCTGGTTAAAAATGGATTCTTCTGCTTTTTCAACCCTGGTGGTACGCCTGGACAGATAAGTAAAAACGGCGTCATCCATCACTTCATGGGTCTGCGTTTTGCCTATTTTTGTGAGATAGTGGCCATCAATAGCCGCAGTTTTATCGTTCTCTACTGAAATATTCATATCTCTTTCAGCGTGTAAATCAACCGATTCGCTGCCCGCCCGATCTTCGAAGAAAAGATAGCTCGCATTATCTTTATGCCCATCTTTGCTACGGGTCATAAACCCCATCCGCGTGGCCTCGTTCGGTAGCGCCCACGGCGGTAAACTAGATTCGTTATAAACGCGCCCGATAATTATTGGGCGGTCGGGATCGCCGTTAATAAAGTCAACGATCACTTCATCATTGACCCTCGGGATCTGTATCCCGCCAAACCCCTGTCCTGCCCAGACGCTCGATACGCGTACCCAACAGGAACTGCTATCGTCGTTATTTCCTTCTCGATCCCAGTGGAATTTCATTTTGACGCGCCCATATTTATCGGTCCAGATACTCTCAGCCCGAGGGCCCACCACTCTTGCTGTCTGCGGACCATAGGTACGCGGCCAGGGTGTCGCCAGTGGCGGACGGAAGACGGTAGACGACGGGATCACGACAAAATCAATGCGCTGAATGGCCTGATTATCAGCACCACTGGCGTAACGATTTTCCTCGAATTCATAATGCGCCTGGATGGTAAGATATTCGCCATTGTCGCCAAAGAACGGCGCGTTGCTTAATTGAAATCGCGCGCCAGGCACAATGCCCGGCGCCGTCGAGGTAGCGTTAATTTTATGCTGTTCCACCTGCCAGCGCTGTTGACGAAGACGGGCGTAGTTTGCCCCCTGTTCATGCTCCACAAAGCGACCAGGCCAGTCATAAACATCAATTTTTCCCGGCCGTGGGGAGAGCGGATTTTGTCGCGCCTGCAGCAACCAGGCATTCGGTTTACGAAAATCATAATCATCAAGGCTATATAGCCCCGGAGTGACGTTATCCTGCATCGCCCAGCGTGAGATGCCCTCGGCCGGCGTACTTCCACGCAATGATGTGTACTGGTAGGGAATGTCTTCATAACCAGTAATCGAATGATAACTTTCAGCGGCATCAACCAGAACCAGCGTATGCTTATCACGATCGTGGCGAAAATAATAAGCAATACCTTCGTGCTCCATTAAGCGGCTGATAAAATCAAAACTACTTTCCTGATATTGAACACAGTAATCCCAGACACGATATTGTTCCAGCAGCGCATCTTCAACATTTACCTGGTGTTCAGCCAATAGCATGACCACAATCTGCGGAACTGTTTTTTCCTGAAAGATGCGCGAATTACGATCGCGCTGCATCGGCCATAAATCTGATTCAAGCGTCAGCGAATAAGCCGCATATCGTTTCCCTGACAGCTCTATCGCCCCCACGCCAATCCCAGTGACTTTGCCATTAAAATATCGCGGTTCTAACGCGTTTTTTACTGGAACAGCAACCGTAACCGACTCTCCCAGCAAGGTGCTACGATCGATACGCGCATCCGTCGCCAGCAACACGGCTTCAAAAGAAAATGGCGTTGAAATTGCTGCATCTCCAGACAATTTCCAGAAAGAAAGTCCGTCAATCGGAAGCTCAACAGATATACGGTTAAATATCGTTGTCGCCCCTGGAAGCAATCCTGGAGGACTCATTATTTCATTCCATTATTTGCAAATAATGATATTTAAGCGTAGATATCCCCCCATGACTATATGACAACCAGTAATAACACAAATAAAACATTTTAATTAAGCACAAATAGTACATTAAATAGCTATTTAATAATTAAAGCTGTAAATTGACAATGTATTAGATTGCAAGAAAAGGGCGTCATTTATTACATGACGCCCTGGTAAAAGCGGGTTTACATTCCAGGGAAGGTGACGCTATTCCCCGGCGCTTCCCTGTGTAGATGAATAAAGTTCAGGTGCCGCTCATACTGGTCAAGAATATCGGTGATCACCTGCTCTTTGCTGTAATCCATCAGGTCGTTACCCTGGCTTCCTTCCAGCAGGAAAGTCTCAAGACGGTAGTAGGTCGATTTGCCGCTGCGCGCCCGGTAGGTAAAACCGGGAATCGAGTACTGCTGCGGCCAAATCTGGTAGACGAAGTTCTGTTCGTCGCCCATATGCACCAGCAGATCGAGGTGACCAAGGTTATCCCCCTCTTCCGGCGGCAGGCTTTTCAGCTCAACGTAAGCGCCGCGCAGCTTCAGCTCCTGCGCCACCTCTTCCATCGCCGGGAAGCATACCGTCTCCATCATCTGGCGGGTATAGCGCGTGCCGGGATAGTTCATCAGGCGTGACAGGCGCTTTTTCCAGCTCAGACGATCCTGCACGCCAAGCGGGCGCGGCGCGGTATCACGATTGGCGCTTTCACGGCGATAATCCTCCACCTTCAATGACTTATATAACCCCGCCATCACGAAGAAAATCACAAAGCTGAACGGTAGCCCCATGATCACCGTCGCGTTCTGTAGGGCGGAGATGCCGTTAGTCATCAGCATACCGAGGGTCAACAGGCCAATCACCACCGACCAGAAGATGCGCAGCCAGTTCGGCGCATCGCTATTAATATCCTTCAGCTTCGAAGTGAAGTTGCCGAGCACCAGCGCGCCGGAGTCCGCTGAGGTGACGTAAAACAGCAGGCCGGTAATGGTGGCGACCGAGGCGCTAAAGGTAAACGCCGGATACTGCGCCAGCAGGTTATAGAAACCGCGCTCCGGGTGAGCGATGGCTTCGGCGGCAAAATCCGCATTGCCGTGAATAATTTCATACAGCGCGCTATTGCCGAATACCGACAGCCACAGCAAGGTGAAAGTGAACGGAATAATCAGCGTACCTACCACAAACTGGCGAATGGTGCGCCCGCGCGAAATACGCGCCAGGAACAAGCCGACAAACGGCGACCATGCCACCCACCAGGCCCAGAAGAATAACGTCCAGTTATTCATCCATTCCACCGGGCGGTCGAAGGCGAAGCTGTTCAGCGTCATTCCCATAAAGCGATTGACGTAATCCCCGACGTTCAACACCAGCGCATTGAGCAGGAACTCGGTATCGCCCATAAACAGAATGAATAAGATCAGCCCCAGCGCCAGTACCACGTTGAGCTCGGAAAGGATACGAATGCCCTTATCCACGCCGGAGGTCACCGAAATGGTGGCGATAATCACCGACAATACAATCAGCGCCGCCTTTGCCCCCAATGAATCAGGAATATGGAACAGCACGCTCAGGCCATAATTGAGCTGCACCACGCCGATACCGAGGGTGGTGGCGATACCGAAAATCGTACCGATCACCGCGGCGATATCGACGCTGTGGCCGATGGGGCCATTAATCTTTTTCCCGAAGATAGGATAGAGCGCGGAGCGGATGGTAAGCGGCAAATTATAACGATAGCTAAAGTATCCCAGCGCCATTCCCATCAGGGCGTACATCGACCAGCCGGTGAGCCCGTAGTGGAATAGCGTCCACACCATCGCCTGGCGGGCGGCTTCCATGGTCTGCCCCGCCCCTTCCGGCGGCTGCATATACTGCGTGACCGGTTCGGCGACCGAGAAGAACATCAGGTCGATGCCGATCCCGGCGGCAAACAGCATCGCCGCCCAGCTCAGCACGCTAAACTCCGGCTTCGAGTGCTCCGGCCCCAGTTTCACCGAGCCAAAGCGGGAACAGGCAATACAGACGACGAACACGATATACAGCGTGGCGGCGAGTAAATAATACCAGCCGAAGGTTTTAGAAACCCAGTTCAGGGTACGGCCAATCCAGGCCGCGGAAAAATCGCTGAAGAAGATAGTCATCAGGGAAAACAACAAAATCAGTCCTGCGGAAGTGTAAAAAACCACCGGATTGATTTTGTCCTTTTCTCTGCTCGGCGAAAGGTCTGTCATCCATTCTCCTTACATTTATTGCAACTATTAAAAAGCAAATCGGTAACAATTAAGACACATTTTATATTGAACGTCCAATCAAAAACCGCTTTAATAGATAAACAAATCTGATGAATGGAGTCCGGGAAATGCCAAAACTGGGGATGCAATCGATACGTCAGCGACAGCTGATTGACGCTACGCTGGCGGCGATTAATGAGGTCGGCATGCATGACGCCACCATCGCGCAGATCGCCCGCCGGGCGGGCGTATCGACGGGCATCATCAGCCACTATTTCAAGGACAAAAACGGCCTGCTGGAGGCGACGATGCGCGACATCACCGGCCAGCTACGTCATGCGGTGTTACAGCGGCTGCGGGCGCTACCCGGCGCCAGCGCTGAACGGCGTCTGCGGGCCATCGTCGCCGGCAATTTCGACGACAGCCAGATAAGCAGCGCGGCGATGAAGGCCTGGCTTGCCTTCTGGGCCAGCAGTATGCACCAGCCGATGCTCTACCGCCTGCAGCAGGTCAGCAGTAAGCGTTTGTTATCGAATATCGTCTATGAGTTTCAGCGCCAGCTACCGCGCGAGCAGGCGCAGGAAGCGGGCTATGGCCTGGCGGCGCTGATCGATGGCCTGTGGCTGCGGGCGGCGTTAAGCGGTAAACCGCTCGACAAAGCCCGCGCTGAGGCGCTCGCGGACCATTTCATCAGGCAGTATCTGCCACCGACTTCGCAATAATGGAGGAAACCATGTCCCGAATGGCCGAACAGCAGCTTTATATTCACGGCAAGTTTGTCGCCGCCACCAGCGGTAAAACTTTCGAGACCATCAACCCTGCCACTGGGGAAGTGCTGGCAACCGTCCAGGCCGCCGGGCGTGAAGACGTCGACCGTGCGGTAAAAAGCGCCCAACAGGGGCAAAAAGTCTGGGCGGCGATGAGCGCGATGGCGCGCTCGCGGATCCTGCGTAAAGCGGTTGATATTCTGCGCGAACGTAACGATGAGCTGGCGCGTCTGGAGACGCTTGATACCGGCAAACCGCTGAGCGAAACCGCCGCCGTCGATATCGTGACCGGCGCCGATGTACTGGAGTACTACGCCGGATTGATCCCGGCGCTGGAAGGCAGCCAGATCCCGCTGCGCGACAGTTCTTTTGTCTACACCCGCCGTGAACCGCTTGGCGTGGTCGCCGGTATCGGCGCCTGGAACTACCCGATCCAGATAGCGCTGTGGAAATCGGCCCCGGCGCTGGCCGCCGGTAACGCGATGATCTTTAAACCAAGCGAAGTCACTCCGCTCACCGCGCTGAAGCTGGCGGAAATCTACCGCGAAGCGGGTCTGCCGGATGGGGTCTTCAACGTCCTGCCGGGGATCGGCGCCGAAACCGGCCAGTACCTGACCGAGCATCCGGACATCGCCAAAATCTCCTTCACCGGCGGTGTCGCCAGCGGCAAAAAAGTCATGGCCAACTCCGCCGCCTCTTCTTTAAAAGAGGTGACCATGGAGCTGGGCGGTAAATCACCGCTGATTATCGCGGAAGATGCCAACCTCGACCTCGCCGCCGATATCGCCATGATGGCCAATTTCTACAGCTCCGGTCAGGTCTGCACCAACGGCACCCGCGTGTTTGTGCCCGCGAAATTTAAAGCCGAATTTGAGCACAAGATCCTGGAGCGCGTGGGCCGTATCCACGCCGGAGACCTGTTTGCCGACGATACCAACTTCGGCCCGCTGGTCAGCTTCCCGCATCGCCAGAATGTCCTGCGCTATATCGAGAGCGGCAAAAGCGAAGGCGCTCGCCTGCTGTGCGGCGGCGATGTGCTCAAAGGCGAAGGCTTCGATAATGGCGCATGGGTCGCTCCGACGGTCTTCACCGACTGCACCGACGACATGACTATCGTGCGCGAAGAGATCTTCGGACCGGTGATGTCGATTCTCAGCTATGACGACGAAGCGGAAGTGATTCGCCGCGCCAACGCCACCGAGTACGGCCTTGCCGCTGGCGTCGTCACGCCGGATCTGAACCGCGCTCACCGCATCATCCACCAGCTGGAAGCAGGCATTTGCTGGATCAACAGCTGGGGCGAATCGCCGGCGGAAATGCCGGTCGGCGGCTATAAGCACTCCGGCATTGGCCGAGAAAATGGCGTGATGACGCTACAGAGCTATACCCAAGTGAAATCCATCCAGGTTGAGATGGGTCAGTTTCAATCCATATTTTAACCAGGAGGTCATTTTTGCAGTTTGACTACATCATTATTGGCGCCGGCTCCGCCGGCAACGTCCTCGCGACGCGTTTAACGGAAGATCCCAACACCACCGTCCTGCTGCTGGAAGCGGGCGGTCCGGATTACCGCTTTGATTTCCGCACCCAGATGCCCGCCGCGCTGGCTTTCCCGCTGCAGGGCAAACGCTACAACTGGGCCTATGAGACCGAACCGGAACCCTATATGAACCACCGCCGCATGGAGTGCGGACGCGGTAAAGGTCTCGGCGGATCCTCGCTAATTAACGGCATGTGTTATATCCGCGGCAACGCCATGGACCTTGATAACTGGGCCGCCGCGCCGGGGCTGGAACACTGGAGCTACCTCGACTGCCTACCCTATTACCGAAAAGCGGAAACCCGCGATATCGGCCCTAACGACTATCACGGCGGCGACGGCCCGGTGAGCGTCGCTACGCCGAAACAGAATAATAATCCGCTGTTCCATGCGATGGTGGAAGCCGGCGTGCAGGCGGGCTATCCGCGCACTGACGATCTCAACGGTTATCAGCAGGAAGGGTTTGGCCCGATGGATCGCACCGTGACGCCGCAGGGGCGTCGCGCCAGCACCGCCCGCGGCTATCTCGATCAGGCCCGCAGCCGCGCAAACCTGACCATCCGCACCCACGCCATGACCGATCACATTATTTTTGACGGCAAACGCGCGGTCGGCGTCGAGTGGCTGGAAGGCGATAGCAGCGCGCCGTCAAAAGCGACAGCCAATAAGGAAGTGCTGCTGTGCGCCGGCGCCATCGCCTCGCCGCAAATTCTGCAGCGTTCCGGCGTCGGCAACCCGGAGCTACTGCGCCAGTTTGATATTCCGCTGGTCCACGCCCTGCCCGGCGTGGGTGAAAATCTGCAGGATCATCTTGAGATGTATCTGCAGTACGAGTGCAAAGAGCCAGTGTCGCTGTATCCGGCGCTACAGTGGTGGAACCAGCCGAAAATCGGCGCGGAATGGCTGTTCGGCGGCACCGGGATTGGCGCCAGCAATCAATTCGAAGCGGGCGGATTTATCCGCAGCCGCGAGGAATTCGCCTGGCCAAATATTCAGTACCACTTCCTGCCGGTGGCGATTAACTACAATGGCTCCAATGCGGTTAAAGAGCATGGTTTCCAGTGCCACGTTGGCTCGATGCGTTCACCAAGCCGCGGCCATGTGCGCCTGAAATCGCGCGACCCGCATGCCCATCCGGCAATCCTGTTTAACTATATGTCGAGCGAACAGGACTGGCAGGAGTTCCGCGACGCCATCCGTATTACCCGCGAAATCATGAACCAGCCGGCGCTGGATAAGTATCGCGGGCGCGAAATCAGCCCTGGCGTTGAGTGCCAGAGCGATGCGGAGTTAGATGAGTTTGTGCGTAATCACGCCGAAACCGCGTTCCACCCGTGCGGCACCTGTAAGATGGGGTACGACGACATGGCGGTGGTCGACGGAGAAGGCCGCGTCCACGGTCTGGAAGGGTTACGGGTGGTCGATGCGTCGATTATGCCGCAGATTATTACCGGCAACCTGAACGCCACCACGATCATGATTGGCGAGAAGATGGCCGATGCCATTCGCGGGCGTCAGCCGTTACCGCGCAGCACCGCGGCCTACTATGTCGCCGGCGACGCGCCGGTTCGCCGCTAAACGAGCAGGTCCCCGGATTGCGCTACGCTCATCCGGGCTACCAAATCGCACAACGCTGTAGCCCCGGTAAGCGACTGCGCCACCGGGGTTTTCTCATCCCGCCCGCACTCTCTGCGCTTCACCTATACTTGCAGTTTAAGCGGGGACAGGAGAAAGACGATGACGCTACCCGATTTTCACGTCTCAGCGCCTTTTACGCTTGGTATTGAGCTGGAGCTACAGGTCGTCAACCCGCCGGGATACGACCTCAGCCAGGATGCCTCCACGCTGATTGCCGATGTGCAAAGTGAACTAACGACGGGAGAGGCTAAACACGACATCACCGAAAGCATGCTGGAGATAGCCACCGGCATCTGTCGCGATATTAGCCACGCCACCGCACAGCTCGGCGCCATCCATCAGGCGGTACAGCGCGCCGCTCTCCGTCACCATCTGCAGATCTGCGGCGGCGGATCGCACCCTTTCCACGCCTGGCAGCGCCAGCAAATCAGCGATAATCCGCGCTATGTGAAAACCGTCGAGCACTTCGGCTATCTGGCAAAGCAGGCGACGGTATTTGGCCAGCACGTTCACGTCGGCTGTCAGAACGGCGATGACGCCATCTATTTGCTGCACGGGCTGTCACGCTTTGTACCTCACTTTATTGCCCTCAACGCCGCCTCGCCGTGGTTCGACAGCACCGACAGCCGCTTTTCCTGTTCGCGTCTGAATCGTTTCTCTTCCTATCCCGATAACGGGCCAATGCCGTGGGTTGAGAACTGGCATGCCTTTCAGCGTTTATTCCGCCGCCTGAGCTACACCAGCATGATCGACAGCATGAAGGATCTGCACTGGGATATCCGCCCGAGCCCGGTGTTCGGTACCGTCGAGGTGCGGGTAATGGATACGCCGCTGACGATAGGCCAGGCGGTGAATATCGCCGGATTTATCCAGACGCTGGCCTGCTGGCTGTTAAGCGAACGGCCGTTTAAACATCAGCCGGAGGATTACCTCCTCTACCCTTTCAACCGCTATCAGGCCTGTCGCTACGGCCTCGACGGGGTGATAACCGATGTCTGGTCCGGCGAACAGCAGAGCATCCGCGCGAACATTCTGCAGCTGGCCGACCGATTGGCGCCTTTTGCCCACAAGGTGCATGCCAGCGCGGCGCTGGAGTCGGTTGTGCGCCAGGCCAGGTCCCCCATCAGCGAAGCGCAGCAGATGCGCGAATTCATCGCCAACGGCGGTTCGCTGATTGGTCTGGTACAAAAGCATTGCGAGATTTGGGCGGCATAAGGAAGCGAAACGGGTATACTCGGCGCAGGATATTTAAAAGGAATGTTCATGTTATTACGCCGCCTGATCCCTCTTGCGCTTCTTCCCTTCACCGCTTTTACCCATGCCGCCTGTACGCTCACCGACCCGACGCTGACCTTGCAAAGCTATACGGTTAATCCGCAGCAGGAGCGCATCGTGATGTACTGGCAAAAGCAAAATGGTAAAGCCTGGGGATCGTTGCGTTCGCTGCTGTCCGATATCGATAAAGACGGCAGCGTCCAGATGGCGATGAACGGCGGGATATACGATAAGGCCTACGAACCGCTGGGCTTGTATATCGAAAACGGCGAGCTGCTAAAGCCGCTCAACCGCGCCTCCGGCGGCGGCAACTTTTTCATCCGCCCCGGCGGCGTATTCTGGCTAAAGGACCAGCGGGCGGGAATAACGCCTATCAACAACTTTAAGCCATCGCCTGAGATAACCTACGCCGTGCAGTCCGGGCCAATGCTGATTGAAAACGGCGCCATCAACTGGCGGCTGAAGCCCTCCGCCAGCTCGCGCAAACTGCGCAACGGCGTCGGCATTGATAAGCAGGGACGGGTGGTATTTATGCTTAGCGAGCGTGAAACCAATTTCTACGATTTCGCCTGTTACGCGCAGTCCAAACTCCACGTGCGCCAGATGCTCTACCTCGACGGCACCATCTCAAAAATGTATCAAAAGGGCGGCAGCATACCGTGGCAGTACCATCCGTTCGTCACCATGATCGCGGTGGAAATCAAAAAACCAGGCTAAAGGAAAATGGCGCCCGCTCAATCCTGAAGGGGCGCCGGAGGGGATCAGGCAGCTTTACGGAAACGGCGGGTCAGCCGCTTCTCAATTTCAACCACCAGGAACATAGCCACACCAATCACCAGAGTCACGAACCAGTAGCGCAGCGGCAGCGCCTCAGTGCCGAACATGTTCTGCATCAGCGGTACATAGATGATGACCAGCTGCATCAGCAACAGGACGCCGGTCACCAGCCAGATGCCTTTGTTGCGCAGCAACCCTTTGTTCAGGGAGAAACTGTCGCTGCTGCGGCAGTTAATCATATAGACCCACTGCGCGGTCACCAGCATCTGCAGCAGCACGGTGCGGATGAACTCGGCGCTGTGGCCACGCGGCGCCAGCCAGGCTTCGAGAACAAAAGCGGCGACGGCAATCATCGAACCGACAAAAGCGACGCGCCAGACGGCGAACCCATCCATCACGTGCTGGCCGGTCTTACGCGGTGGACGGTTCATCACGTTGCGCTCGGCGGCTTCAAAGGCCAGGCCGAAGGAGAGCGTGGCCGAGGTCGCCATGTTCATCCACAAAATCAGCACCGGCGTCAGCGGAATAATATTGCCCGCCAGCAGCGCGATGATGATCAACAGTCCCTGCGCGAGGTTGGTCGGCATGATGAACAGGATGGTCTTTTTCAAGTTGTCGTAGACGCGACGCCCCTCCTTCACCGAACTGGCGATGGTGGCGAAGTTGTCGTCGGTGAGCACCATATCGGCGGCCTCTTTGGTCACCTCGGTCCCTTTAATGCCCATGGCGATGCCCACGTCGGCCTGGCGCAGCGCCGGGGCGTCGTTAACGCCGTCACCGGTCATGCCGACCACTTCGCCGCTATCCTGCAGCGCCTTTACCAGACGCAGCTTATGCTCCGGACTGGTACGGGCGAAAATATCAAACTCCACCGCCGCCTTCGCCAGCTCGGCATCATCCATATGCTCAAGCTGATAGCCGGTCATCGCCTGGCGGCTGTTGGCGATCCCCAGCATCTGACCGATGCTCATCGCCGTCTGCGGGTGGTCGCCGGTGATCATCTTCACGCGGATCCCGGCGGCCTGGCAGGCGTGGATCGCGTCAATCGCCTCCGGACGCGGCGGATCCATCATTCCGGCGATGCCGAGGAACACCAGCCCTTCCCTCAGGTCATCGTGGGTCAACGCGGCGCTGCCGACGGCTGCCGGTTTGCAGGCGGCGGCAACCATCCGTAACCCCTGGCGGGCAAAGCGCGCCATTTCGTCTTCCCAGTACTGACGGTCAAACGGCATTGGCCCCTGCTTGCTCATCTGCTGGCCGCACAGGGCGAAGATGACATCCGGCGCGCCGGTAATCAGTACCCGCTCCTCATCGCCAATCTGCTGATGGGTGGCCATGTATTTGTACTGCGAGTCGAACGGAATTTTCGCCACCAGCCGGGTGACGACCGGCGCTAACTGGGCTTTCGCCGCTAATACCTTCAGCGCCCCTTCGGTCGGGCCGCCGGTGATGCTCCACAGGCCACGTTCGTCCTGAACGATCTGGCTGTCATTGCACAGATCGATGGTGCGCAGGTAGGTTTCCAGCACGCTGCCCGGCTGGACCACCACCGGCTCGTCGCTGCCCTCCTGGAAAATGCGCCCCTGCGGCTCATAGCTGTCGCCTTCAACGCGGTAGCAGCAGTCGGCGGTGATGATCGCTTTCACCGTCATCTCGTTCATGGTCAGGGTGCCGGTCTTATCCGAACACACCACGGTCATCGCGCCAAGCGTTTCAACCGTCGGCAGCTTGCGGATAATCGCCCGCTTACGCGCCATCGTCTGTACGCCGAGCGACAGGATAATCGAGATAATCGCCGGCAGTCCTTCCGGTACCGCCGCCACCGCGAGGCTAATCAGCGACAGCAGCAGCTCGCCCAGCGGGATATCGCGCAGCGCGAGGCTGAAGAAGAACAGCGCCACCATCATCGCGAGGATGATCGCGAGGATGATGACAAAAATCGCTTTCCCCAGTTTATCCATCTGCACCAGCAACGGAGTACGGTGCTTTTCAATAGCCGCCATCATCTGATTGATGTGGCCTAGCTCGGTCTCTTGACCGGTAGCGGTAACCACACCGACGCCGCTGCCGGCGCTGATAGTGGTGCCGGAGAAGACCATATTGGTGCGGTCGCCCAACGGCAGTTCGCCCTGTAGCGTCACGGTGGTTTTATCCACCACCGTCGACTCGCCGGTGAGGATCGCCTCTTCGACCCGTAGATTGTGGCTTTCAATCAGGCGCAGATCCGCCGGAACGCGGTCGCCGGCGCGCAAAATAACAATATCGCCCGGCACAAGGTCACGAGTGGGGATGGTTTCATGCTTGCCGTTGCGCAGCACGCGGGCATCGCTGGAGAGCATGTTGCGGATCCCCTGCAGCGATTTTTCGGCATTGCTCTCCTGAATATGACCGATCAACGCATTAATGACGGTAACGCCGAGAATAACCAGAGTATCGACCCAGTGGCCCATCACCGCGGTGAGCGCAGCAGCGGCCAGCAGGACGTAAATCAGGACATCGTTGAAGTGGGCGAGAAAACGCAGCCATGCCGGTTTGCCTTTCTTTTCCGGCAGCGCGTTAGGGCCGTATGATTTCAGGCGACCGGCGGCTTCAGCGGTGCTGAGACCGTCGGCATGGCTCTTTTTTTGCGCCAGTACCGCCTCGACTGTTTGCTGATAAGCCTGCTGCGGCGCGACGTCGCCCGAGGGCGTGATGTTGTGGGGATTAATCATGCTGGTCAAAATAAAGTTTCCTTTTAAATTCCGTGAATCGGAAAGCCTGAAATCATTTCTGGCCAATGAATTAATGCGTTTTGCGAGCAAGATCAAATTATCCAGCCACAACATTTATTTACTCGCAAATTTAAAAATACATGGTAAGTTGGTTCTGAAAACAAATATTACAGAGTATTTCTAAACCATTTCTAAACGAGGTAAAACATGTTTGGAATCTACCGTGGACGCCGTCTGGCGCTGTATGTCGTACTGGCAATCATTATCGCCACCATTGTGGGATATAGTACTTATACTTTTGTAAAAATGCTGGGGTAATAAATGACGGTAATTTACATCACGATGCAATTAACTTAATCACAAATATTACTCAATAAATTAACAGGGGGTTTTAATTAATAGTATTAGAAATAATATGAATGACGTAAATTAATCAGCGGATAAAGCATATTGCGTTAACGGACTTTTTACCGGACAATATGTTTTTTAACTGACGATTAACATCATAATGAAACACCCGCTGGAAACGCTATTATCCGCCGCCGGCATTTTGCTGTTAGCCCTGATTTCTTGCTTGCTATTGCCGGCGCCCTCGCTCGGCCTGACGCTGGCGCAAAAGCTAGTCACATCCTTCCACCTGATGGATCTCAACCAGCTCTATACCTTGATCTTCTGCCTGTGGTTCTTAGCGCTGGGAGTCGTCGAGTACCTGGTATTACGCTGGGTATGGCGCCGCTGGTTCTCACTGGCAGATTAAGCAGTAAGAGAGAAAAAAAGCCCGCCGATAAAGGCGGACTGGTATGCGGCCGGCGCTCAGTGCGCACGGCTGTGGTTCTCTTTGCGATACGCGCCCGGCGGCTGATTGAAGGTACGGGTAAAGATACGGGTGAAGGTTTGCTGCGAATCAAAGCCGTATTTCAGGCAGATATCATAAACCCGCTGGTCGGTATCTCGCAGGTCGCGCGCCGCCAGCAGCAGTTTACGCTCGCGAATGTAGCGCCCGAGACTTTCCCCTTTGTACTGTAAAAACAGCCGTTGCAGATGCCATTTCGAATACCCGGCATGGCGCGCAATATCATCAATTCGCAGCGGTTGATGCAGATTGTCATCAATCCATTCCACGATAGTGTCAATCACCTGAGCGGATATATTCATATCTCTTCTCTCCTCCTGAACCACTCTGGCGGTTAGCGCCACCAGGCGTTAAATGATTGTGTCTTATCAGCGACCCACACCGGTTCGCCCAGCATTGGCGTGACTAAATGCCACTCACGTCCTTCACTGGCTGCCGCCAGCCGCTGGTACGGATCGTCCCAGCTGTGTTTTGCCAGCACAAAGCGTCCGGCATGCCCCGGTAATACCGACCGGGCGCGTAAATCATCGGCGGCCTGCGCCGTTTCTTCCGGCATCATGTGGATGTACTTCCAGTCCTGGTCATATTGACCGTTTTCCATGATCGCCAGGTCGATAGGACCAAACTGCTCGCCAATCGCCTTAAAATGCGGGCCATAGCCGCTATCGCCGCTGTAATAAATCTTTTGCTGCGGGGTGACGAACAGGAAGCTGGCCCACAAGGTCTGGTTGCGTTTCAGCCCGCGGCCGGAAAAATGGCGAGCCGGCAGCGCGTGTACGGTCAGTTCATCGCTGATTTTTACCGTCTGGTTCCAGTCCACTTCGTTGATAATCGCCGCATCCATTCCCCAGTAGCGCAGATGCGAACCGACGCCGAGCGGCGTCACCACGCGTTTAACTTTCGGCATCAGCGCTTTGATAGTGGCGTAGTCGAGATGGTCATAGTGATCGTGGGAAATTACCAACACATCGATCTCCGGCATCTGCTGCGCCTTCCACGGGTAGTCGCCGGGAAAGGCTTTATTGATGAAAGAGAATGGCGCGGCATAATCGCTAAATACCGGATCGATCAGGATACGTTTCCCCGCCAGCTGCAGATACCACGATGAGTGGCCAAGCCAGACCATCACGTCTTCGCCAGACGGCAGGCTGGCAAGATCGGTATTCACCAGCGGCAACGGCTGCAGCGGGCGTGCGTTTTCTCGCTTAGTCACCAGGAAATCCCACCACGCGGCCAACATGTTTTTCTGCCCGGTGAATCCCGGCGTCGGCAGTTGGTTATGGAACTGGCCGTCACGGTAATTCGGCGACTGTTCGACAAGACTAAGCTGCGCACCCTTTGGCGCTTTGCCAAAACCGGCATTGAGAACAAACGGCAATGTCGTTGTTGCTGCTAATAACATAATGGCGACCACGCTAAAGGTGACACGGTTCATATCCTGACCAGACAAAAGCCCCATCCAGGGGACTTTATGATATAACTTGATTATGAGTGAGTAAGCACTCATTATTAGGAAGGAGTCGAAAATCGTCAAGCCTATTTTCAATTTTTGACATCTGCCGTTGCAGTTGCGCGGTCCGCCGTGATTAGATCGGGGTTTAACTTTCAGCGAGGTAAAATGTAGTGGCTCGTCCTAAGAGTGAAGATAAAAAACAAGCGTTACTGGAAGCCGCTACGGCCGCTTTCGCCCAGTCCGGCATTGCCGCTTCAACATCGGCGATAGCCCGCAGCGCGGGGGTTGCCGAGGGGACGCTGTTTCGCTATTTCGCCACCAAAGATGAGTTGCTCAACGAGTTATACCTCGCTATTAAGCTGCGCCTGGTGCAGACCATGATCGCCGGGCTCAACCCTGACGAAAAACGCCCAAAGGAAAACGCGCGCAATATCTGGAACAGCTATATCGACTGGGGGATGCGTAACCCTATGGAATATCGCGCCATTCGCCGTATGGCATTGAGCGAACGCATCACCGATGAAACCCGCAGCCTGGTCAAAGAGAGTTTTCCCGAGCTTAACGAGATGTGCCAACTATCGGTGAAAGCGGTTTTCCTTAGCGACGCCTATCGCGCTTTCGGCGATGCCCTGTTCCTGTCGCTGGCCGAGACCACCATCGAGTTCGCCAGCCACGATCCGCAGCGCGCCCGTGAGCTTATCGCCCTCGGTTTTGAGGCGATGTGGAATGCGCTGCATGAGAGTGAGCATTAATGGATAACGAAGCGCTACACCATCACGCGCAGCGTATCGCGCTGACCTACCCTTTCACTGAGCACTGCTGGCCGTTTGGCCCGGAGTATGACGTGTTTAAAGTCGGCGGGCGTATCTTCATGCTAACCATGACCCTTCGCGGGCGGGCAATCGTCAACCTGAAGGCCGATCCGCAAAAATCGCTGCTCAATCAGCAAATTTACCGCAGTATCGAGCCGGGCTATCACATGAACAAAAAGCACTGGATCACCGTCGTGCCGGGCGAGGATATCAGCGAGGATTTACTTGCCGAGCTTATTGACGACTCGTGGAATCTGGTGGTGGATAAGCTGGCGAAAAAAGACCAACGTCGGCTGCGTCCCGGCTGATTTTCAAATAAATGCGATAAGTGTTATCGCATTTTTCACTCTTATCATTTCCCGCGCATCGCTGTACTCTTCCTCCCACGAAATGTGCCCGTAAGGGGCTGAAAATTGTGAGGAAGAGTCATGGATATTATCTCAGTTGCCTTAAAACGTTACTCCACTAAGGCCTTTGATCCGGCGAAAAAGCTGACGGCCGAACAGGCGGAAAACCTGAAAACGCTGCTGCAATATAGCCCGTCGAGCACCAACTCCCAGCCGTGGCACTTTATCGTCGCCAGCAGCGATGAAGGCAAAGCCCGCGTCGCGAAAGCGGCCAGCGGCACCTACGTGTTCAACGAACGTAAAATCCTCGACGCTTCCCACGTTGTCGTGTTCTGTGCGAAAACCGCGATGGACGATGCGTGGCTGGAAAAAGTCGTTGATCAGGAAGACGCTGATGGCCGTTTTGCCACTCCGGAAGCCAAAGCCGGCAACCACAAAGGCCGCACCTTCTTTGCTGATATGCACCGCAAAGAGCTGAAAGATGACGATCAGTGGATGGCGAAACAGGTTTATCTTAACGTGGGCAACTTCCTGCTCGGCGTGGCGGCAATGGGGCTGGATGCGGTGCCGATCGAAGGCGTCGATTTCGCCATCCTCGACGAAGAGTTTGGCCTGAAAGCGCAAGGTTATACCAGCGTGGTCGTCGTGCCGGTCGGTCATCACAGCGTGGAAGACTTCAACGCCACGCTGCCGAAATCCCGCCTGCCGCAGTCCACTACCATCACCGAGATCTAATCTCCGCGCGCTGCCCTCCCCGGATGGCGGCGCTTTGCGCCTTATCCGGGCTACCCCCGTTACAACCGCATCAATGCTGACTGAAACTGCTGGTGTTGGTGGCCTCAAAATCGCTGAGACGTTCCCGGAAGGCCGGGGCAGCCCGCATGGATGCGGGCTGAGGGCCGTGATTTGCAGGGACGCTGCCTCGGCCCGACCCGGAGCCTGCCGGGATAAGTCGAAGGCACCACGAAGTGGCGATTTTGGCGGCCAGAGCCCTCTGTGCGCTCCCTGCACCATGAGAGACATAACGCAGAAGAATTATCGGGAGCGCAATGTCTCGGAAACAGCGCAGAACAACCGTTTTTCCAGGAGCGAAGCAGTCGAAAACCGATAACAAGGGCTACGGTCCAGTACTCGGTTGGTAGCCCCGGTAAGCGTTAGCGCCACCGGGGAGGGTTACTTTTCTCCCCCTCGCCGGCGTGCCAGATCCGCTCGGCGTAGCGGCCAATCATCGCCAGCGACGCCGCCAGGATCAGGAAAAACACCACCTTGTGCAGGCTGTACCAGAAGAATTCGAAGAAGCGGGTGTAGAGGTTGATGGCGAGGAACGTCAGGCCAAATCCACGCAGCATGCCATCGTCGGTTTTCAGGCTGATATAAATACAGATCACCGCCGCCAGCGCAAACAGCAGTCCCCACGGCAGCAGTTGCGCCTGACTGACCCCATACCAGCTCTCGGAATCGTAGTTGCCGAATATCGACAGGATCCACAGCGCGACAAACAGCCAGGTCAGCCCCATCGCCTTACTGACGGTAAACAACTGCCGCTGGCGTAACACATTTTGCATCAAGTAGCACAGCGCCAGCAGCACGCCGCCGAACAGCACGAAACGAATCGGGAAGCTCATCCCTAGCCAGTAGGCCCCCCAGCCTGATATATAGCCGGTTTCCGCGCCAAACCAGTTACCTAACGCCAGCAGGAAGAACAGCCACACCAGCCCGGAGCGGGCGAAATACCCTATCAGGCCGTAAATCGCGCAGCCGAGCAGTATCAGCGGCGCCACGTGGCCGCTGCCGTCGTCCAGCCGATCGCCTAGCTGCCACAAGGCAATGGCGGTGCAGATCACGCCGAGGAACAAAATCGCCTCGGTGCTATAGTGCCACTGCGCTTCGCGACGCTGACGGCGGAACCCCCAATAATAAAATGCGATGGCCAGCAGCGTCGGCAGGATAATGCGCGCGACAGCGGAGTCGCTGAACAGATTGATAATCGCGGCAATCAGTTCGGCATCGGCGAACAGGCTGCCCAGCGCAATCAGTACGCAGGCTATCGCGGTCCAGAAGGCGTAGCGGCTCAGGCGCTGCCAGTCGAAAGCACGGACAGATAGCGACGCTGATAGCCGTTGGCCGTCGCTGCTGTTCAGGACCCCCTCCTGTTGCCATTGCTCGATTGCGCGTTGAATAATCCGCTGTTGTTTGCGGGTGACGTTCATAAGCGTTCCTTGTCCATTGCGGGCTTAGCCCTGTTGATCCAGCCAGGCCAGCGCCTGTTCTCCGGTTTCATCCAGCGGTAAATAGACCAGCAGACGCGAACCGTTGCGCGGCGCGGAATACCAGTACATTTGCTGCAGGCTAAAGCGTCCGAGCTGCGGATGGTTGAAATTTTTCACCTGATTTTCGACGCCGCGCACCTCATAGCGCTGGTGCCATAGCGCTTCGAACTCCGCTGAGGCGGCGAAAAAGCGCGCCAGCTTGTCTTCCCACTCTGGCGAACCGCGATGCTCAGCCATCGCCGCGCGAAAATAGGAAACAAAAGTCGGCAACACGTCGCGATTTTCAATGCGGCTACGCCAGGCTTCGCAGGTGAGATAGAGATAGATACAATTGCGGTCTTCTTCGGCAATCGTCGCGAAATCAACGCCCATCAGACGGCAAAAGCTGTCATTCCAGGCGACGATATCAAAGTTCGGTTTCTGAATGCTGGCGGGCTGCGGCATCAGGCTATCAAGCATGCGTCGGGTTCCGGGGCTTATCCCCTCGCAGACCGTGGCCTGCGTATTCTCCGGGGGCGTTAAGCCTGCCAGAACGAACAGATGACGGGTCTCCAGCGGGCTGCACTGAAGCGCGCTGGCCACGCCGCTTAATACCGCCGCCGACGGATTCACTTCCCGCCCCTGCTCAAGCCAGGTGTACCAGGTCACGCCGACGTCCGCCAGCATCGCCACTTCCTCCCGGCGCAGCCCCGGCGTCCGCCGCCGCCCGACGCGCGGCAGGCCGAGACGCTGCGGGTCAAGGCTTTCGCGGCGGGCGCGCAGAAATGCCCCCAGCTGTTTACGGCTATCATCGGGCGCGAGATTCAGCGCCTCACGTTGCAGTATTAGCGTCATTATTCCTCCAACATGGTAGTACCAATACCAGTATAGACAGGAACTGGTACCCGTTTAATTAATCGGAGATGCTACGGCCATCCGCTGAATGACGCAATGGAGAGATCCGATGAATTCGTCTGCTGTTTCACCCGGCCGCGCCGGCTTACTGCTGTTACTGACCGGCCAGATGCTGCCGTTAATTGATACCTCGATAACCAACGTGGCGCTGGATTCGATCACCCACTCCCTCGACGCCAGCGCCACCCAATTGGAGCTTATCGTCGCGCTGTACGGCGTGGCCTTTGCCGTCTGCCTGGCGATGGGCAGCAAACTGGGCGATAACTATGGACGCCGCCGCCTGTTTCTTTGGGGCGTGGCGGTATTCGGCATCGCCTCGCTGCTATGCGGAATGGCTAACTCCATTAACGCCCTACTCGCCGCACGAACGTTGCAAGGCGCCGGCGCGGCGCTGATCGTGCCGCAGATCCTCGCCACCCTGCACGTCACCCTGAAAGGCACCGCCCACGCCAGGGCGATCAGCCTCTACGGCGGTATCGGCGGCATCGCGTTTATCGTCGGCCAGATGGGCGGCGGCTGGCTGGTCTCCGCCGATATCGCCGGGCTCGGCTGGCGCAACGCCTTCTTTATCAACGTGCCTATCTGCCTGCTGGTGTTGGCCTTTAGCCGCCGCTATGTGCCGGAAACCCGCCGCGAAAGCCATTCCAGCATCGACTGGCAGGGAACTTTCAGCCTGGCGTTAATCCTCTGCTGCCTGCTGTTCCCGATGGCGCTGGGGCCGGAACTGCACTGGCCATGGGAGCTACAGCTGCTTTTGCTGGCCGTACTCCCCCTGCTCGGCTGGATGCGCCTGAGCGCGCTGCGTAAACAGCAGCGCGGTGAGCAACCGCTGCTACCGCCGCGGCTGTTAAAGCTCACCAGTATCCGCTTTGGGATGGCTATCGCGCTGCTGTTCTTCAGCGCCTGGTCCGGCTTTATGTTTTGTATGGCGCTGACCATGCAGGCCGGGCTTGGGATGGCGCCGTGGCAGTCCGGCAACAGTTTTATTGCTCTCGGGGTGGCCTATTTTATCTCCGCGTTGTACGCGCCGAAGCTTATCGCTCGCTATAGTATGGGGCGGATTTTGCTGATTGGCCTGGCGGTGCAGATTAGCGGCCTGCTGCTGCTGAGCGCCACCTTTTATCAACTTGGCCTGCGGACCACGACGCTGGCGCTGGTGCCCTCCACCGCGCTGATCGGCTATGGTCAGGCGTTAATCGTCAACAGTTTCTATCGTATCGGGATGCGGGACATTCGCGCCTGCGACGCCGGTGCCGGTAGCGCCATCCTCAGTACTCTGCAGCAGGCGACGCTGGGCCTGGGGCCGGCCATTCTTGGTTCGCTGTTCTTGACCCTGGCCCAGCGCGGCGGTGGCGACTATGCGCAGGCGCTGATCGTCTTCCTGCTGGTCGAGGTGGCGATGATGCTGCTGCTGGGCGCTATAGCCCTCTGGCTGCGCCATCACCTGAACCTGCAGCCGGCAGCGACGGCGTCCTGATTCACAACTGTGTAACCTCTGATTTGCATAATAGTCATCCAGCGGTCATCATAACCGCTGGATGTACAGGAGACGTTATGCAGGAATTAATATCGCAAATCGCCGCATTAGGCATCAAAATCACCCCTACCACCTCGCTCATCATTACTTTTGGCATTATTTTTCTGACGGCGATTGTCGTTCATCTCATTCTGCACAAAGTGGTACTGCGCACCTTCGAAAAGCGGGCGCAGGCCAGCAGCCATTTATGGCTGCAAATCATCACGCAAAATAAACTCTTTCACCGCCTGGCGTTCACCCTACAGGGAATTATCGTCAACGTTCAGGCCGTGCTCTGGCTGCAGAAAGGCAGCGAAGCGGCGGAAATTTTATCCACCTGCGCGCAGCTGTGGGTAATGGTTTACGCCATGCTTTCCTTCTTCTCGCTGCTGGACGTGATTTTCAATCTGGCGCAAAAATTCCCCACCGCCTCGCAGCTGCCGCTAAAAGGCATCTTCCAGGGCATTAAGCTGGTTACGGCGATTATTATCGGCATTCTGATCATATCGCTGCTAATTGGCCAGTCGCCGGCGATTCTGATTAGCGGCCTTGGCGCGATGGCCGCCGTGCTGATGTTAGTATTTAAAGACCCGATTCTTGGCCTGGTGGCCGGGATCCAGCTTTCCGCCAACGACATGCTCAAACTCGGCGACTGGCTGGAGATGCCGAAATATGGCGCTGATGGCGCGGTTATTGATATCGGTCTGACCACGGTAAAAGTGCGCAACTGGGATAACACCATCACTACAATCCCCACCTGGTCGCTGGTCTCGGATTCGTTTAAAAACTGGAGCGGGATGTCGGCCTCCGGCGGGCGTCGCATTAAGCGCAGCCTGAACATCGATACCACCAGCATCCATTTTCTTGACGAGCAGGAGCAACAGCGCCTGATTCAGGCCAAATTGCTAAAGCCCTATATGGACTCGCGCCATCAGGAAATTAACGAGTGGAACCAACAGCACGCCAATGCGCCATCGGTGCTCAACCTGCGCAAAATGACCAATATCGGCACCTTCCGCGCCTATCTGCAGGAGTATCTGCGTAACCATCCGCGGCTACGCAAGGATATGACCATGATGGTGCGCCAGCTAGCGCCGGACGCTAACGGCCTACCGATTGAGATCTACTGCTTTACCAATACCGTGGTGTGGGCGGAGTATGAAGGCATTCAGGCGGATATCTTCGACCATATCTTTGCCGTGGTTGACGAGTTCGGCCTGCGTATTCACCAGACGCCAACCGGCAACGACATTCGTTCGCTGTCTGGCGCGCTGTCGTCCTGATTCCCGGCTGGCGCGCATTGCGCGCCAGCGTACTCTCACTCCACTATCATTTCTCAGGGCTAGCCGTCGACACAGTTTAAGCAGATGATCTTTTCACCAATATGGATTATCGCCAAAGGACGCTCTGCATAATGAAATTAACCACAACGTTTGTCGCGCTTGGCTGCGCTTTAGCACTCCTTTCCGGTTGCACCTCATCGAAGACCTCGCCAGAACGCCATGCTTATAGTTTCGTATCTCACCGTTCAGATTTCGTCGGCGGTAATTTCACCGTTAACCGTCAGCAAAATTATCAGATGAACCTGCCTAACTTCCGCGATATCTATGCCCGCGGGCAAGAAGATCGGAAAAAAGGGGTGAGTGAAAGCGATGCGCAGCGGGTTGCCGACGCCATTAAGCAACAGGCGCTGGAAGGGGTGAAGTCACAACACTCCTTCAACGGTAATGCGAGCGATCGGTGGAGCGAAACGATGGAAGCGAAGGATGCTCGTCTGTTTGGTAATGAGCTGGCTGGCGCCTATCTGGACGGCTTCCACGGGATAAAATAAGTTGTGTCGCCCCGCCAGTCCGCGGGGCGATAAGCCTTACGCCGGGCGGCGCAGCAGTTTGAAGGCGGCAAACAGGAAGATAATCCACACCGGCAGCAATATCGCCGACAGACGCATCCCGTCAATGGTGCACATCAGTACCAGAATCAAACCGAGAAAAGCGATGCAGAAGTAGTTGCTGGCTGGCGCCAGTAACGCTTTGAACTTCGATTCGCGGCCTTTACGACGCTGCGCGGCGCGAAACTTCAGATGCGCCATACAGATCATTATCCAGTTCAGCAGCAGTGTCGCCACTACCAGCGCCATCAGCAGCCCCAGCGCTTCATGCGGCAGCAGATAGTTCAGCACCACCACCAGCGAGGTAATGACGCCTGACAGCAGCAGCGAATTCACCGGCACGCCGCGTTTGCTGACGCGGGCGAGAAACTTCGGCGCATTGCCCTGTACCGACAGGCCGAACAGCATCCGGCTATTGGAATAGACGCCGCTGTTATAGACCGACAGCGATGCCACCAGAATGACGAAATTCAGCGCGGAAGCCACCACGTTGCTGTCAAGATTATGGAAAATCATCACAAACGGGCTGCTATCGGATTTAATCTCCACCCACGGATAGAGCGCCAGCAGCACCACCAGCGAGCCAATGTAAAACAGCAGGATACGGTAAACCACCTGGTTAACCGCTTTCGGAATGCTCTTTTCCGGATTTTGCGCTTCCGCGGCGGTAATGCCGATAAGCTCCAGCCCGCCGAAAGAAAACATAATCACCGCCAGCGACAGCACCAGGCCATGCCAGCCGGTGGCAAGGAAACCGCCATGCTTCCACAGGTTATCAAAACCGGCTTTGCTGCCGCCGTGGCCGCCAAACAGCATCCACAGGCCAAAGGCGATCATGCCGATAATCGCCAGCACTTTAATCAGCGCGAACCAGAATTCTGCTTCGCCATACAGGCGTACATTGACCAGGTTGACGGCGTTAATAATGATGAAGAAGGCCGCCGCCCAAACCCAGGTGGGCACGTCCGGGAGCCAGTACTGCATATAAATCCCGGCGGCGGTCAGTTCCGCCATCCCTACCAGCACGAACATGACCCAGTAGTTCCAGCCGGAGAGAAAGCCGGCGAACGGGCCCCAGTATTTATAGGCAAAGTGGGCAAAGGAACCGGATACCGGCTCTTCCACCACCATCTCGCCAAGCTGGCGCATAATCAAAAAAGCGACAATACCGGCCACGGCGTAACCCAGTAATACCGCCGGGCCAGCCATTTGAATCGCGGGACCAATGCCGAGAAACAGGCCGGTACCAATCGCGCCGCCAAGGGCGATAAGTTGAATATGTCGGTTTTGTAAACCGCGATGAAGCGTCGGGCCGCTCTCTTCCACGGCATCCGACGACGTTGACGCGTCTTTCACGTCGTTCCCCTGTGTGTTTTTGTGAAGGGGCACCTTTTATCACTTAGGGGGGATTGTCGCAAGTTGCGCGGGGCAAGCATCAGCCGCCCGCCCCGCTTTTTTAGCGTTAGAAGTCGTAGCTCATTGAGACGCGAACGGTACGCGGATCGCCTTCGAACAGATAGGTTCCGGTATCGTCAATGCCGGACCAGTACTTCTCGTTGGTCACGTTGGTCACCCCGATGCGCCAGGTCATTTCGTTCTGGTCGGCGTTCAGGCGCATACGATAGCGCAGGCCTAAATCCAGGGTGGTGTAGCTATCCAGCTTCTTGGTGTTGGCCGCATCGGCATACTGCGAGCCGCTATGATTGACACGCGCGGTCGCGGTCAGGCCTTCCACCGGCTTGATATCATACTCGGCGCCAAGCACCGCGTAGAAGTTAGCCACCCCAATGGCATCTTTACCATCGGTTGCGCCTTTAGCGGTTTTAGTCTGTTTGGCATCCAGCCACACCGTACTGGCGTTAAGACGCAGCCCCAGCATCGGCTCGCCGAAGACGTTCATCTCTACGCCGCGGTTACGCTGCTCGCCGTCGAGGCCGTAATTGCCAGCGGTATCGGAAATGGCGTTCGGTTTTTTGATTTCAAACAGCGCCAGCGATCCGCCGATCGTACCGTAGTCGATCTTGACGCCCACTTCGTCCTGCTTCGAGTGCGCGATCCCGGTACTCTGCCCGGCATTGGCCGCCGTAGTCGGCGCCACAGAGCCCGGCTGCAGCGCTTCGGTATGGTTAGCATACAGCGACAGCTGCTCCCACGGCTTGTACACCAGGCCAAACGTCGGCATCCAGCGGCTTTGGGTATAACGCGACGAGGTATCTTCCAGCCCGGTGGCGTTGCTGTAGTTGCGCACGACCACTTTCTGATGACGAGCAGCCGCGGTAAACAGCACCTTATCGTTAAAGAAGCCGAGGGTATCGCTCAGCAGCCAGCCCTGCGTACGGCTGCGCGAGGTGACCAGCGGATCGTGGTAGTTGCCGCCAAAATAGGCGTTATCCGGCATTGCCACATCGCGGTTGTCATAGATATTGGTGGTCGGGTTCTTCGCCGACATCCGCCAGGCGGTCGCATCGGTATGCACCTGCGCCGCATAGCCGAGATTCACCTTATGCGAAATCGCGCCGGTATTGAAATCGCCGCGTACCCCGCCCATGCCGCTAATCGCGTCGATGATGCGGTTAGTATCAAGGCGGCCAACCGTCGCATCGCCGTTTTTATTGAGCAGCTTCGGCGCGCTGTAGGTGCCGATTTCATGCGAATGCTGACCGCCGAGGGCGCTGTATACCGTCCAGCTATCGGTCAGGTCATATTCCGCCTTCGCCATGCCGAACTCGCTTTCGATATCGCTATAGCCCCACTTCTGGCTGTAGTTTTTGCTGTTGTCCGGCAGCGCCGGGACGAAATCCACGCCGCTGATATTGACGCCCATCGTACCGCCGTGGAACGTTTTCTTCTGATAGCCGAAATCGAGCGAGGAGCGGAAACGATCGCCGCGGTAATCAAGCCCCAGCGAAGCCAGCGTGGTACGGCGTTTATCGTTATCGATAGCGCCTTCGCCCTCGCGATGCACCAGGTTGACCCGGGCGCCGAACTGGTTGTTATCGCCGAAACGGCGCCCCAGGTCGAGGGTACCGCCAACCTGGGAATCAGAGGTATAGTCGACGCCAACGCGTGCGGTCGGCAGATCTTCCGCCCGCTTCGGCTCGAGGTTAATCATCCCGCCGACGCCGCTGCTGGCCGCGCCGTTAAGCAGGCTGTTAGCCCCTTTGAAAATTTCAACGCGCTCCAGCATCTGGGTATCCATCACCTGACGCGGCACCACGCCCGCCAGTCCGCCCATGGTCATGTCATCGCCATCGAGCTTAAACCCGCGGATTCGATAGGTCTCGGCGAAGTTGCCGTAGCCCTGTACGGCCTGCACGCCAGCGTCGTTGCTGACGACATCGGCGATAGTTTTCGCCTGCTGGTCCTGAATCAGCTTCGAGGTATAGCCGATGACGTTAAACGGGACGTCCATCGCTTTTTGTTCGCCAAGCATTCCCAGACGGCCGCCGTGGGCGATCTGGCCGTCGAGGAATGCCGGAACTACCAGGTCGCCGCCGGATTTAAAATCGCTGTTTTCGTTAGCCTCGACGATGATGGTCTCTTCGCCAGGCTGCTTCGCGGCGGCAGCGTCCGCGGCCATCGCCGTTTGACTGGCGGCGCTGATGGCTAAGGCCAGCAGCGTTTTACGCAGCGGGAAGGATGAATAGTGCGTGGTGTGCATAATTTGCCCCATGGATGAGGATAAATGGATCAAAGGGCCCGTCGCCGGGCCAGTTATTTTTATTGCGCGTTCAGGTCGATACGTACGATGCTGTCCGGGCCTTTAGTGGAGTGGTCTTTATTGAAGGGCTGTTTGACGGTGACAAACAGCGTCTGACCATCGGCGGAAAGCAGCAGGCTGTTGGGATTGGCCGGCAGCGCCCAGCTTTTCTTCAGCGTGTAGTGGCTGGCGTCAAGGCTGATAACCTTGCCGGATTCACGCTGTGAAATATAAATCTCGTGGCGTTTCCCATTGAACTGCACCGCCAGCGAATCGCCGACATCGAGCTGTTTAAGCAGTTTGCCGCTGTGGATATCCAACACCAGGGTGGTTTTCGCTTTCGAGTTATCGGTCACGAACAGACGACCGGTTTCGCTATCTTCGGCCATATTAAGCAGCAGCGCCGGCTTGTCGCCCAGCGGCTTCCAGCGCTGTTCAATGCGTTGGTTGTGCGGGTTGATCACCAGAATTTCACCGCTGCCGTTGGCGGCGTATACGCGCCCGGTTTGTGCAGAATAGTGCAGGCCGGTCATCCATTTACCGGTGTTTTTAATCCGCGTTTTCAGCTTCAGGGTAGTGGCGTCAACCACCCAGATTTGCGCCGGGTCGGCGACCGCGCCAACGTAGAGGGTATTATTTAACAGCAGCAGCTGACGCGCCCCATAGGGGAGCCCTTTTTCATTGCGCTCGCTGAACAGCAGGCGGTTTTTTACCTTGCCGGTGGCGGTGTCAATAGCGCTGATGCCGCCGTCGAGCGAATTGCTGACGTATAGCGTTTTACCATCCGCAGAGAGCTGTAAAGCGAAGTTTTTCAGATCGGTATGCGTCAGGCCGATGGTATTAAGGGTTTGCGGATCCAGCTTGTAAACCGCTCCGCCCTGCACATCTTTAAAGCCCTCGGCGCTGGCGACGTACAGCGCATCGCCCTGCGGGCTTAGCGCCATCTCGTACAACCCTTCCGCTAGCTGGCGCTGCAGCGGTTGCGCCACGTTAGCCGCAGGAGAGTTAACAACCGGTTGAGCAACGGCAGCGGAATGGTGGGTCGCGCAGCCGCCTAACGTCGCGCTGATGGCCAGCGCCAACGCCGGAAGAGTGTATTTCATTGGAACAACCCTATAAAAAATCAATGACCCGGTGGTCGCGCAGCGGCCGATATTGTGTGTTTCCGGCCTGCTGTCTTTGCGTCACCCTACGCCTTCGCTGTTCCTTGTGAACGACTCACTGGCGCAGATCGATCCCTGCTTAGTCTGCGAACAAAAAAGAGAATGAGAACTATACTCATTATCGAATGTCAAACAAGCCCCGGCGGGCAAAAAAGATTATCTGCTGATTTTTTAACGTGGGATGGCGGATTGATAGGGGGAGAAAAGAACTGCGGGATCGATACATACCCGGATAGCGGCGCATTACGCCTTATCCGGGCGGCAGGAGGCTAAGCCGCACGCTTCTGGCGAAGGGCGGCTTAGCACGTTTAATGCAATTTCAGGCGCGGGCGAATAATACGGTTAATCCCGCCGGACAGCATCATCAGGCCGGTTTTGAAATAACCGTGCAGCGTCACCTGATGCATCCGATACAGCGAATCGTAAACCATGCGCGCAATACGGCCTTCGACCATCAGCGGGCCGATCGGTAGATGCCCCATAATGCTGCCGAAGGTTGTGTAGCCGGAGAGCGAAACCAGCGAACCACGATCGCGATAGGAGAACGATTTCAGCTTATGCCCCTTCATGCGGGCGATAATATTGTCGGCGGTGAAGAGCGCCATTTGATGCGCCGCCTGGCCGCGCGGCGGGATGAATCCGCCTTCCGGACGCGGGCACGCCGCGCAGTCGCCGAAAGCAAAAATATCAGCGTCGCGCGTGGTTTGCAGCGTCGGGGTCACCACCAGCTGATTGATACGGTTGGTCTCCAGCCCGGCAATATCCTTCATGAAGTCCGGCGCTTTGATCCCCGCCGCCCAGACAATTAAACTCGCCTCGATAAACTGGCCATCTTTAGTATGCAATCCACGCTCCTCAACGCCGGTGATCGTGGTATTGGTCATCACATTCACGCCAAGTTTACGCAGCTTTTCGTGCGCGGCGCGGGAAATCCTTTTTGGCAGCGCGGGCAAAATACCGTCGCCGGCCTCTATCAGGCTGACATTTAACGCTTCGTTGGTCAGTTCTTTATAACCGTAGCTGCGCAGTTCTTTTACCGCATTATGTAATTCGGCAGATAATTCAACGCCGGTAGCGCCACCGCCAACAATGGCAATATTGACCTTACCGGTGGTCTGCGGGTCGGCGGAATAGCGCAGAAATTGGTTCAGCATTTGCTGATGAAATACTTTTGCCTGCTCAGCGCTGTCGAGGAAAATACAGTGTTCTTTTACCCCGGGCGTATTAAAATCGTTCGACGTACTGCCCAGCGCCATCACCAGCGTATCCCAGCGCAACTTGCGTTCCGGCACCAGCATTTCTCCCTGCTCATCCCGCAGCGCGGCGATAGTAATAGTCTTATCCTGCCGATCGATATCCATTACCGAACCGTGCTGGAAGGAAAAGTGGTGTTTGCTGGCATGGGCGAGGAAACTCAACGCATCCACGCCTTCATCCAGCGAACCGGTGGCGACTTCATGCAATAGCGGTTTCCACAGATGACTCTGGCTGCGGTCGACAAGGGTAATATTCGCTTTCCGCCGACGCCCTAATTTACGTCCCAGTTGGGTCGCTAGCTCCAGCCCGCCGGCGCCGCCGCCGACAATAACGATCTCTTTTAATGGCGTAGTCAAGGTGAACTCCAAAATAATTAATTAAATGTTAATTAAAAACTCTCAGATAATTTTTAGTTAACAATAATTCAAACAATAAAATGCCAGTCTTCCATTAGATGATTACGGGATGCATATTGGTAATCGCAAATTTAATTGGCGGCAATTTTTAATCGGGATATTATTGTACAAGTTTTCAGGCAATTTCCTTGCACGCATATTCGAGGTAAATAAAAAGGCCACTAAATTATTATTTAGCGGCCAGGGTAAGGATTAGATAATAATAACTATTAAGTCTTATATTTAATGAGGGTGATTAGCGGCAGCAACGTATTACCGCGGTTTAATAACGCATCATCACCGATTTAAGTTCAGTATAATCATCAATAAACGCGCTACCAAACTCACGGCCAATACCCGATCCTTTCATGCCGCCGAACGGTACCGCCGGGTCGAGGAAGGTATGCATGTTGACCCACACGATCCCGGCATCAATGGCCTGCGAGTAGCGCAGCGCCTGGCGGATATTATCCGACCAGACGCTGGCCGCCAGCCCATACGGCGAAGCATTAATTCGCGCCAGCGCCTCTTCTTCGCTGCGATAGCCAATAAAGCTGCATACCGGGCCGAAGGTCTCTTCGCGCATCAGGGTGCTCTCTTCGCTGCGCACTTTAACCGCCGTCGGCTGCAGGAAATAGCCCTCGCCGGGCAGCGCTTCGCCGCCGCAAACGATGGTATCGCCCTCATCGCGCGCGGTCTGAATGAGCCGCAAGACTTTGTCATACTGCTGGCGGTTGGCCAGCGGCCCCATCAGCGTTTGTTCATCCAGCGGCGACCCCGGCGCGAAAGCGCTGAGCTTGTCTTTCAGCAGCGCCAGTACCGCATCCAGCTTGCCCTGCGGCAGATAAAAGCGCTCAGCGGCAGCGCAAATCTGCCCCTGGTTGAGGTAACCGGCTTCGATAATGCCGTTCACTATGGCCTCCGGCGTCAGATCATCGAGGAACAGCGCGGCGTTTTTACCGCCCAGCTCCAGCGTAACCCGTTTACCTGACCCGCTGGCCGACTGCTGGACTTTTTCCCCGGTCGCCACCGAGCCGGTGAAGCTCACTTTGGCGCAGGCCGGATGCGTGATGAGCCGTTGGGCGATTTCGCCTCCGGCGCCGTTGACCACGTTAATGACGCCATCCGGGATACCCGCCGCTTTCGCCAGTTCCGCCACCCGCAGCAGCGTCAGCGGCGTATACTCGCTCGGCTTGAGGACGATAGTGCAGCCGCAGACCAGCGCCGCCGCCATCTTCCAGATGGCAATCATAATCGAGAAGTTCCACGGTACGATGCCGACCACCACGCCCAACGGCTGGCGGCGGGTAAAGGCGGTATATTTCTCCCCGGCCATCGACGGCAGCGACACATCCAGGGTTTCCCCGGTGATTTTTCCCGCCCAGCCGGCGAAGTAGCGCAAAAACGCTACCGATTGATCCAGTTCCAGCATCCGCGCCAGGGTGATGGTCTTACCGGAGCAGAGGCTTTCCAGCTGCGCCAGCTCTTCGCGATGCTCTGCCAGCGTGTCCGCCAGTTTCAGCAGTAACGCGCCGCGCGCCAGCGTCGGTATCTCGCGCCACTGATTAAACGCCAGGCGGGCGCTCTCCATCGCGCGGTCCGCCTGGCCGACATCCGCCGCCGTGACCTCGGCAATCGCCTGTCCGGTCGCTGGGTTTATCACCGCGAACGGCGCGCCGTGGCCCGCCTCCCGATGACCGGCAATAAACTGCCCGTGCGGCTGGCGTAAAAAGGCGGTCACTTCCGCCAGTAAGGTTATCTCGCTCATCGTCAGCACCCGTTTTTTAGCAAAGTTAGCCCATCACAGCACGGTTGCGCCGCACCGCCCATCGTTCTAAAGAACGTCATTCTTCCGGACGATATTCAGCGCCCGCGCGGCGTGCTGTGATGAGGACATTGAGCCAGGCAAGACGACAGGGTAACGCGATGAATATTAAAATCGATGCGCTGAACTACTACGGCGCGACGAAGAAATACCAGCTCCATTTTCCGGCGCTGCGGGAAGATATCGAAGCCGATGTGGTAATTATCGGCGGCGGCTTTTCCGGCATTAACACCGCGCTCGAACTCGCGGAACAGGGGATCACCAACGTGGTGGTGCTGGAAGCGCGCCATCTTGGCTATGGCGGCACCGGGCGCAACGGCGGCCAGGTGATGGCTGGAATCGGCCACGATATCGAAGCGGTGAAAAAACACGTCGGCAAAGAGGGGCTGGAGACGCTATTTAAAATCGCCAACCTCGGCGCGGGTATCATTCGCGAACGCATCCGCAAATATAATATCGACGCCGATTTCGTCCCCGGTTACGGCTACCTGGCCTATAACCAGCGGCAGCTTAAAACGCTACGCCAGTGGGAGAAGGAGTTTAAAGCCGCCACCCCCGATGAAGAAATCGAACTGTATACCGGGAAAGAGGTGCAGCAGGTGGTCGGTTCCGAGGTCTACTGCGGCGCGCTGAAACATATGGGCGGCGGGCAGATCCATTCACTCAATATGCTGCTTGGTTCGGCGCAGGCCGCGCATTCGCTGGGGGTGAAGATTTTCGAATCCTCGCCGGTGGTGGAGGTGAATTACGGCAAACAGGTACGGGTGCGCACCGCGATGGGCAGCGTTAAAGCCGCCAAACTACTGTGGGCCTGCGACAGCTTCCTCAACAATATGGAGCCGGAGATCTACAACAAAACGCTGGTCACCTACTCCTATCAGGTGTCGACCGAGCCGCTCTCCGATGAACTGATCGAGCGCATCAGCCCGCTGCGCGGCGCCTTCAGCGATATTCGCCCGGTAATTAACTACTACCGCGTCACCCGCGAAAACCGCCTGCTGTTCGGCAGCGCTACCCGCTTCGTGGAGTATACGCCGAACGATTTCGCCGCCTGGAACCGTACGCTGCTGGCGGAGGTCTTCCCATACTTGAAAGATGTGAAGATCGATTTCGCCTGGGGCGGGCCGATGGCCTGTAGCGCCAACCTGTTCCCGCAGATTGGCACCTTACGCGACCATAACAACGTCTTTTACGTCCAGGGGTACTCCGGCTTCGGCGTCACCCCGTCGCACATCGTGTGCAAAATCCTCGCCGAAGGGATCAATGGCGGTTCCGACCGCTATCGTCTGCTAAGCAGCATTCCCCACGCGACCATCCACGGCCGTGACAGCCTGCGTCTGTTATTAGTCACCGCCGGAAAACTGATGCATCAAACCGCCGGTTTCTGGAAAGGCCGGAGTTAATCAGGAGAACGCTATGCACGCTTTTAAACTCAAACACCCGGTACCTGAACTACAGCCGATCGGCAGCGTCAGCCTGCTCGGCGCGACGCCGACCGCCGGCGACCCGCAGGTAGCGGGCGCGATGATATACGGCGAGCCGCAGGACGCCTTTACCTGCGGACTGTTTTCGTCCACCGAAGGGAGCTTCACCATGACCTATCCGTTTACCGAACACGCCACCGTGCTGGAGGGCGAAGTTGAACTGACCGTCGCCGGCGGCGAGCCGCAGCGCTTCGCGCCGGGGGACAGCTGGTTTGTCAAACAGGGCACCGAAGTGGAGTGGAAAATCCTCACCCCGCGTTTCGTCAAACACTATCTGGCGAACGTCGAGACGCGCTAACACGCTGATAATGCCCGGCGGCGTATTGCGCCTTCTCCGGGCTACCAAATCGCACAGCGCTGTCGCCCCGATAAGCGTCAGCGCCACCGGGGTTTTGAGGCCAAATTAAAGGCAGGCCGCACGGACCGTAGGCCGGGTAAGGCGCTAGCCGCCACCCGGCAGAAATACGCGCAACGTGGCAAGACAGATGGCCCCGCTTTCCGGGGCCATCTTGTTTATCAACCCCCACATTCATGGACTACGTCACAGATTCACCCGTTGCTCTCCACCTTCCGGACGATATTCGTTGAGCAGGATGACCGCCTAAATTATGACTATCCGGGAGTGGCGCTGGCTATTCCCTGCCCTCCCCTACATTGTGCAGAGGTTGACTATGTTTAGTAACAGACTCGCCAGCCATCTTGAACGCGGCGTCGTCGGCTTTCCGACGACCCTCGCCAGCTCGGTTGGGCTGATTATGGCAAGCCCGGTGATCCTGACGGTCACCAGCGGATTCGGCATGGGCGGCGACACCTTCGCGCTGGCGGTACTGCTGGCTTTTATTATGATGCAGGCGCAGGTCACTACCTTCGCCGAAGCCGCGACGTTAATCCCTACCACCGGCTCGGTGTACGACTATATCTCCTGCGGTATGGGCCGCTTCTTCGCCATTACCGGCGCGCTGTGCGCCTATCTTATCGTCCATATCTTCGCCGGAACCGCGGAGACCATTCTCGCCGGCATTATGGCGCTGGTGAACTTCGAATCGGTCAACGCGCAGATGGCCGCCCATCAAAACACCTGGATGGTGGGTGTCGGTATGGTGGTCATTTTCGGCCTGCTCAACGCCATTGGCGTGGAAATTTTCGGCAAGGTCGAAGTGGTGCTCACTTTCGGCATGTGGACGACGCTGACCATTTTCGGCCTGTGCGGCATTTTTATGGCGCCGGTGACTCACCTTTCCGGCTGGTTCGGCACGCCGCTGAACGTTAGCGATATCTCCGGCCTGTTCGGCTATATCGGCATGGCGATGTTTATGTTCGTCGGCTGCGAACTGGTGACGCCGATGGCGCCGGAAATCAAAAAAGCCCACCGCACCATTCCGCGGGCGATGGCGTTGGGTCTGCTGGGGGTCGCCAGCTGCATGTTTATCTACGGCGCGGCGATTAACCGCCAGGTGGAAAACGTGGTGATCGATGCGGCGAATAACGTCCATTTGCTGGACACGCCGATGGCGATCCCGGCCTTCGCCGAGCGGGTGATGGGCCACGCCGGCCAGTACTGGCTCGGGGTCGGCCTGCTGCTGGCGGGCTGCGCCACGATTAATACCTTGATGGCCGCGGTGCCGCGTATTATTTACGGTATGGCGCTGGACGGCGCGCTGCCGCGTTTTCTTACCTGGCTGCATCCACGCTTCAAAACGCCGGTGATCGCAATTGCCATCGGCGTGGCCATCCCCTGCCTGCACGCCTGGTACCTGAACGGCGATCTGGACCGTATCGTACCGCTGATCCTCGCCGCGGTATGCGCCTGGGGCGTGGCCTATCTGCTGGTCACGCTGTCGGTGGTGATGCTGCGCATTCGCCGCCCTGACCTGCCGCGCGCCTACCGCTCGCCGTGGTTCCCGCTACCGCAGATTATCTCCAGCGTCGGGATTATCATCGCGATTGTGAATATTACCCCACCGGGGATGGACAGCCGCGAGGTGCTGGTGCCGTTCGGGATTATGCTCGGCCTGACCGCCGCCTATGCTCTGTTCTGGACGCTATGCGTACAGCGCGTTAATCCGTTCAAGCCGCTGGAGGTGGAAGAGGTGGTCGAGCGCGCTATCGGCAATTATGAGAAACAGACCCGCGGGGAGATGACGCCTGATGCCCTCCGTCCCCTGGTTTGAAACGCCATTAATGAACGCGGTGCAGCGCGACTTAGCGGGCTGGCCGAGCGAAAAACTCAGCGAACGCAGCGCGATGTTGCGGTTGAACGACGCCACCGCCGTCATCTTCAGCGTGCGCCAGAAGCGGCTATTTATGGCCAGCATTCACAGCTGCGAGTTTGTCGTCGAGGGGCCGGTTACCCGGCCCGCTCGCGGCAAGATCCGCGCCCACCAATCCGGCTGGCTGAAACGTCAGCCCATCCGCTTTATCGGTAGTAAAGAGAGCGCGGAGCTCGCCGGCTATCTCAACGGTTTTCCTAATCTCCAGCACACCTTAAGCGAGCTGGACTACCGCCGCTTTTCGTTGACCTTTGACGATAGCGGCTGGCGCTGTTGCATTGAACCCTGGGCCGCCAGCGAAGTGGTCTGTAAAATGCCGCCGCTGCGCCGTTATCTGAAGCTCGAAGCGCAGCAGCGGATGCTGCTGCTCAGCGTGCTGGCGATGATTAATCAGGCGGTAAGTCAGTGGATGGCTGAGAAAACCAATGATTAAGACCATATTGCCATGACATCACGCGCCGATCAGACTCTCCAGAGGAATGCCGAACTGTGCATGAAGCCGGCGAATCATCGGGAGCGTCAGGTTACGCGTGCCATTGAGAATTTCATAAACGCGATTAGATTTACCAATCGCTGGTTCCAGATCTTTTACGGTAAGCCCCTGCTGCTCCATGCGAAATTTTATGGCTTCAATGGGGGTGGGCGGCTCGATGGGATAGTGCCTTTTCTCATACTCTTCAATGAGCAAGCACATCACCTCAAAAAAATCGCCCTCTGGCGTATCAGGCGCTGGTTCATTATCAAAAAAAGGTTCAACCGCGCTTAACGCGGCTTCGTAATCTTGTTCAGTGCGGATAGGCTTAACATTCATCATTTACTTCCTCTCTATCGTCTCAGCGTTTATCACGTCATATTCCTTATGCGTTCCGATAAACTTAACGAACATCCATCCCCGCAGATAAGCAACAGCTACAATTAACCGATAATCATTTCCCTTTATGTTGAATACCACCCGCTTATTTTTCAATATGCTTGCGCTGCGGTATTGGTCCTTAATCTCCGCCGGGGTTTTCCAGTCAGCCTTTATTGCCTCGTCCACCCAAGCCTTTAGCGGTTGTTCCGCGTCGGGATTCTCCGCCCAGAAATCCCTGAGTACTTTCACTGAGATTATCTTCATGGACGGATATTAGTCCCAATTCGGGACTAGGTAAAGAAAAAAGTCCCAAAACGGGACTTTTGAGTCACATTGCGTCTTGCCCTTCCCCGCCATCACAGCGGGGAAGCTGAGGCGTTTTATAGCAGACCGAACTGCTGCGCCAGCCGATCGATGGCCTGGCGCTGGAACTGCGCGAATGCGGCGCGCGGCTGCTGCTGCTGAATAAATTCCAGCAGCGGATCCTGAACCTCGGTGCACACGCCGCTCAGCGTTTCCATCACCGCCAGGCCGCAGAACGGCACGTAGGACTCGGCGTAGCCGCCTTCATGCACCATCACCAGTTTCCCGCCGCACAGGCGATCCGCCGCCTGCTGGACCTGTTCGGTCATCGCCCGGAAGCTGTCGCTATGTAGCTGCATCCGCGCTAATGGATCCATCGCGTTGGCATCATAGCCGCAGGCGATAATAATCAGTTCCGGCTCAAAACGCGCCAGCGCGGGAATGACGATAGTTTCCAGCGCATAGCGCCAGCTGTCGTCGCCCGCCCCGGCCAGCAGCGGAATATTGATGTTGTAACCTTCGCCCGCGCCAACGCCGCGATCGTCCTCGCCGGAGTAGCCCGGCGGGAAGCAGCCGTCCTGATGCAATGAGATAGTCAGCACGTCATCGCGCTGCAGATAGATATGCTGCGTACCGTTACCGTGGTGAACGTCCCAGTCAATAATCGCCACCTTGCCGAGCCCCAGCAACGCTTTCGCCCGTTCAACGGCAATGGGAATATTGGCGAGGAAACAAAACCCCATCGACTGGTCCGGCAGGCAGTGGTGTCCGGGCGGCCGCGACAGCGAATAGGCGTTATCCAGTTCCCCCTTAAGCACCGCTTCCACGGCGGCACAGGCCAGTCCGGCGGAAAGGCAGGCGATTTCATAACTCCCCGGCCCCAGCGGCGCCTCTTTGCCGAGCATGCCGCCGCCGTTATCGCTGATTGCCTTAAAACGCTCAAGATAGCTATCAGGATGGATCCGCCGCAGGTCCTCAAGGCTCGCCGCCGCCGCGCTGCGTAGTTCCAGCTGCGGCGTCAGCCCGGAGACGTCCATCAGGTTTTTCATCCGCCGTTTGGTCTCCGGCGACTCGGCATGGCCGCCGCCGGCGGGCGGCTGTACCCAGCCACCGACCGGCAGCGTTACCGCGTGCAGGCCGGTACTGTGCCAGAAACAACGTTCATCAAAGAAGAAACCGGTTTTTCTTTTCACTCTATCCTCCCGTTGGCTAAACCTTTTCCGGCGGACGACGCCGCCGCAATCAAAATCAGAGACAGCAGCGCGCAGGCGCCTGCCGCCGCCAGCAGCGGATTGGCGCTGGCGAAATGTTGCAGTAAGGCCCCCGCGAGCGGCGGGCCGGCTGCCATTCCGCCGCCGATCACCAGATTGATGCTGTTCATCAACCGGCCGCTGTTATCGAGCGCGGCCACGCGAGCGAGGATAAAAGGCAGCACGAAAGTCCAGGTGAACTTAAACAGCAGCGCCGCGATGGCGTAACGCACCAGCAGCGGATGGCCCGTCAGTAACAGCACGCTGGCGATCAGCAGCGCGTATCCCAGCCACACCGCCAGCCGGTCCGGACGTTGGGTACCGCGTAGAGCCGCGCCGCCGGCGCCGATAATGCCGAACACCGTCGCCGCCGCCAGCACCAGACCGACCTCTGTCGGACTCAACCCCGCCCCGCTGCCGATGGTGCCGATAAAGGTCCATACCGCGCTGAGGCTGATATAGAAGGTGAGAACCGCGAGCACCGCCAGCGCCTTACGCCACGACGCTGCAGGTGGCTGGCGATGGGAAGCCGATTGCGCTTGAAAACGCGACGGGAAGGCGGAAACCAGCGGCAAACAGCAGAGCATGATGGCGGCGAGGAGCAGATAAACGACCTTCAGGCCAAAGGTCACGAACAGGCCGGGCAACACCAGCAGGCCAAGCATACCTAACAGCAGCTGCCCCAGTACCCAAAATGCGTACACCCGCGATGGATTCGGCGTTCCCGCCGCGCAGCTGATGCACAAAATCATTAGCGTGCCGCCCGCCAGGGAAGCAATAAAGCGTACCGCCAGCAGCGACGCATACTGGGTGACTACCGCCGAAGCAAGGTTAGCGAGCAGAAATACCGCGCAGGCGACGAGTGCCACCCGCCGCCAGTCGAGGCGGTTCATCCACCACCACGCCGGGAGCGTCGCCAGGCTCATCGCGCCGAGCTCCGCCGAAAATAGCCAGCCGATCTGTCCGGGTTTAAGGTGCCATTCGCTGGCCAGCTGCGCCGCCACCGCCGGCGCGGTCATTAATATCCCCGGCGCAATGGCGGCGAAAATAACAATCGCCGCCAGCAAACGCAGCGACACCACCAGCCCGCCAGGCCGGGAAAGGCTATTTTCAGAAAGAGGTGTACTCGACATCGTAGGGCGTGCTCCAGTCAAAAAAGCCTCCCCCCGGACGGTTATCCAGGGAGTGATACCCACAGGCATCAGGAAAACGCCGTGCTGCCACGGCGCGCGCGGGATGCGATAGTCAGATTACAGATGCAGCGTACGCTGAGCGGCAGGCATCCAGGTTCGGGAAACGAGTTCAGTCCGGTTGACGACTTCAGTCTTGGCGAAAATATTGCGCAGATGGGTTTTCACCGTCGAGAGCGAGATATCCAGCTGGCGGGCAATCAGCTTGTTGCTGGCGCCTTCACGCACCATGCCGACGATTTCGCGCTCTTTGGCCGTCAGGATGGCAGGGAGTTGATCCTCTTCCTGCAGGAAATCGCGAATAGCCAGCTCCACCAGCGGCAGTACCGCCTGGGCCCGGAGGCGTTCCTCGCTGGAAAAAGGCACGTCGCGCATCAGCGAGATACCGGCAACGATCCGCCGTTCGCGGCGAATAAAGATTTCGGTCATGTCGCGTACGTTATTCGGCAACATAAATTCATGATAGTAGTGGCGGTTGCGGTCACAGAGTCGCGGCGTCATCGCTGCCATGGTCGTACTCTGGTGACTAAAGTGCGCCGGCAGGTGCGGATCCAACGGCTGGAAGCTTTCCAGATATTGTTGGTGTGTATTATCCGAAATATTATGCAATATATAGTTTTCAGGTTTTAAACGATTATTTACTCGATAAAAAACCGCTGAAGACAGTGGAATTAACTGTGAAATAGTCTGTAAACAACGGGCTATTATCGCATCATTACGACTGGCTTTTAATAAAGCAGACATGATATTTCCCCCCCGTCAAGGTGGTGGTGCGTAACACGCGGATTACCAGAGTAAGATGAAGCATACATTTCACATTTAAGTAACACAATCATTAACATGTTAACAATGTGATATCCATTACAAACTTTTCATCAATACATTGTTATTTAAAGCATTTAAAAATCACCCTGCTATCTGTTAACGTAGCGGCGTTAAAACATAAACAAAAGTTATTAACATCACGCGTTATTTTCCGGCAAGGATTAAAAACCCTTATATTGGCAGGTCCGATCTCATCCTTAAGAACGATAGTTTTTTGCATTTTTTCATTTATACCCTAAAAAGGATGTCGATAATTTAACGCCGCGGCTTAATCAACGGATTACGCCTGACTTGCTATTGCCCAAATATGCCGCCCCAGGCCAGCAATTAATAGAGGATAAGCCGATGCTGAATATCGCCGCCTTACGCCAGCAGCAAATTCCGCTGGCCGTCGAACCACGCTCATCGCTGCCGTTTCATATTCTGATGAAACCAATTGGCCCCGCCTGTAACCTCGCCTGCCGCTACTGCTACTACCCGCAGGATGAAACGCCGGTCAGGAAGATGGACGAAGCGCGGCTGGAGCAGTTTATCCACCGCTATATTGCCGCCCAGCCCGCCAGCGCGCGGGAAATCAACTTTGTCTGGCAGGGCGGCGAGCCGCTACTGGCCGGGCTACGTTTTTATAAAAAAGCGCTCGCCCTGCAGCAGCGTTACGCCCCTGACGGCGTAACCATCAGCAATAGCCTGCAGACCAACGGGACGCTTATCAACGACGCCTGGTGCCGGCTGTTTCGCGAACATCGCTTTATTATCGGCGTCAGCCTCGAAGGTAGCGAAGCGCTGCAAAACCACCATCGACCGGATAAACGCGGGCAGGCTTCCTGGCCGGCGGCGCTACGCGGTATCGCCCTGCTCCACCAGCATCAGGTGGAGTTTAATCTGCTGGTGGTGGTGCATAACGAGATGGCCGCCCACGCGGCGGCGATTTATGACCGGGTGGTCACGCTTGGCGCGCGCTATCTGCAGTTCCAGCCGCTAATGAGCGAAGGCGCCGCGCTGCGTGAGGGTTATCAGCTCAGCGCCGATAACTGGGGGCGTTTTATGGTCGGTATCTGGCGACAGTGGCAAAAGCGCTGCGATATGGGGCGGGTATTCGTCATCAATATCGAACAGGCGTGGGCGCAATATTTTACCCATACCAGCGGCAGCTGCGTGCATAGCGCCCGCTGCGGCAGCAATCTGGTGATGGAGTCTGACGGCCAGCTTTACGCCTGCGATCATCTGATCAACGCCGAACACCGTCTGGGCCGCCTTGACGAGCAGACGCTCGCCGCCGCGGTCGACGCATCCGTTCAGCTCCCTTTCGGCCAGCAAAAAAGCCTGCGCCGCGAATGTCAGACTTGCTCCGTAAAAATGGTCTGCCAGGGCGGCTGCCCCGCGCATCTCAACGCCGCTGGCAACAATCGTCTATGCGGCGGTTATTACCGTTTCTTTAGCGAAATCCTCGCGCCATTACGTCCCTTTTCCCGCGACCTTAACGGCCTGAAAGCCTGGCGGGCCGCGTTTGTTGGGGCCGCGCATCCCGCGTAGCCCTTTGCCCTGATGGTTGTCCCACTATGAACAGGAGAGTCAGTCGTGAACAAAAAAGCCATGGCCGCGGCGGTCAGCATGATCCTCGCCGGCGGCGCGCACGGCGCACAGAATGAGCATCCAAACGTCATCGTGATTATCGCCGATGATATGGGTTATTCCGATATTAGCCCCTTCGGCGGTGAGATCCCCACCCCCAACCTGCAGGCCATGGCGGAGCAAAGTATCCGCATGAGCCAGTATTACACCTCACCGATGTCGGCCCCGGCGCGTTCGATGCTGTTGACCGGCAACAGTAACCAGCAGGCCGGGATGGGCGGCATGTGGTGGTACGACAGCACCATTGGCAAAGAGGGTTATGAGCTTCGGCTGACCGACCGCGTCACCACCATGGCCGAGCGCTTTAAAGATGCCGGCTATAACACGCTGATGGCCGGCAAATGGCATCTCGGTTTTGTTCCCGGCGCCACGCCGAAGGACCGCGGTTTTAACCACTCCTTCGCCTTTATGGGCGGCGGCACCAGCCACTTTAACGATGCGATTCCGCTCGGAACCGTCGAGGCGTTCCACACTTACTATACCCGCGATGGCGAGCGCATCTCCCTGCCGGATGATTTTTACTCCAGCGAAGCTTACGCCCGCCAGATGAATAGCTGGATTAAAGCGACGCCGAAGGAGCAGCCGGTCTTCGCCTGGCTCGCCTTCACCGCCCCTCATGACCCTCTGCAGGCGCCGGATGAGTGGATCAAACGTTTTAAGGGCCAGTATGAACAGGGTTACGCCGAGGTCTATCGCCAGCGCATCGCCCGTCTGAAAGCGTTGGGAATCATTCATGACGACACCCCGCTGCCGCATCTGGAGCTGGATAAAGAGTGGGAGGCGCTAACGCCAGAGCAGCAGAAATATACGGCGAAAGTCATGCAGGTGTATGCGGCGATGATCGCCAATATGGACGCGCAAATCGGCACACTGATGGAGACGCTGAAACAAACCGGGCGCGATAAAAATACCCTGCTGGTATTTTTAACCGATAACGGCGCCAACCCGGCACAGGGTTTTTATTACGAATCTACCCCCGAATTCTGGAAGCAGTTCGATAACAGCTATGACAACGTGGGCCGCAAAGGATCATTTGTCTCCTACGGCCCCCACTGGGCCAACGTCAGCAACGCCCCCTACGCCAATTATCACAAAACCACCAGCGCCCAGGGCGGCATCAATACCGACTTTATGATCTCCGGTCCCGGCATTACCCGGCGCGGTAAAATCGACGCCTCAACCATGGCAGTGTACGACGTGGCGCCGACGCTATATGAATTCGCCGGTATCGATCCCAATAAATCGCTGGCGAAGAAACCCGTGTTGCCGATGATTGGCGTCAGCTTTAAGCGCTATCTGACCGGTGAAGTCCAGCAGCCGCCGCGCGGCAACTACGGGGTTGAACTGCATAATCAGGCAGCCTGGGTCGATGGTGAATGGAAGCTGCGGCGTTTAGTCAAGCTCGGACTCAACGCCGGCGACGCGCCGTGGCAGCTGTTTAATCTGCATGACGATCCGCTGGAGACGCATGACGTCGCGGCCCAACATGCCGACCGGGTCAAAGCCATGAGCGACGCCTACGAGGCATTTGCTAAGCGCACCATGGTTACCAAAGCGCAGGGCAAGATGATCGATTATGTCGGTATCGATAACAAAACCGGGCGTTATCTGGCGGTCGATCCGGCAACCATGAAGCCGGTGCCTGCGCCGCAGGCGATTCCTGTGAACGAGGGCCAATAAACAAACCCGGCTATCGTTCTTCCGGGCGATAGCCGGAAGTTGACTCGCTTTCTAAGGTAATCCTGAACCCATTACAGGAGAGAGCGGATGGCGAGAGTCGTGGTGATTACCGGCGGCGGAAGCGGGATTGGCGCCGCCTGCGCGCGGCTGATGACGGCAGCGGGCGAGCGGGTGTTTATTACCGGCAGACGCGAAACAACGCTACAGAAGATCGCCGATGAAACCGGCGCGACGGCGCTGGTGGGCGATGCCGCCGACGGCGCTGGTGGGCGATGCCGCCGACGGCGACGTCTGGCGGGAACGGTTGCTACCGGCAATTCTCGACCAAACCGGCGGTATCGATGTGCTCATCTGCAGCGCCGGCGGCATGGGCAATAGCGCCGCCGCCGACACCAGCGATCGCCAATGGCGCGAGGCGCTGGACGCGAATTTAAACAGCGCTTTTGCCAGCGTGCGCGCCTGCCTGCCTTCACTGATTGCCTGCCGCGGCAATGTGCTGTTTGTCGCCTCCATCGCCTCGCTCGCCGCCGGGCCGCAGGCCTGTGGCTATGTCACCGCCAAACACGCGTTAATTGGCCTGATGCGCTCCGTCGCCCGCGATTACGGCCCACAGGGCGTCCGCGCCAATGCCATCTGCCCCGGCTGGGTCACCACCCCGATGGCGGATGAAGAGATGATTCCGCTGATGCGGGAGGAAGGGTTGTCGCTTACCGAGGCCTATCAACGGGTGTGCCGCGACGTTCCGCTACGCCGCCCCGCCAGCCCCGATGAAATAGCGCAGGCCTGCCAATTTCTCTGCTCGCCGCAGGCCGCCATTATCAGCGGTGCGACGCTGGTCGCCGACGGCGGTTCCAGCATCGTCGATGTTCCAACGCTGGCGTTTACTTAACGCCCCACTCTACTCAGGAGCTCACATGACTTCAGAAGCCGTATTTATCCAGGTCGGCGCGCTGGCCGATGGTTTTGCCCCGCACGGCAACCTGCTGGCCACCGCCAGTCTGCCCGCAGGCGAACGCTTTACCTTTTATGCCGCCGGGAGCGAGCCGCAGCAGCTGATTATCGAAAATGACCAGACTCTGCTCTGGAACGGCAAACGCGCGCCCTGGCGGGCAACCGCCCTGCGCCCCGATATTCTGTTTATCGATTTTCTTGACCCGGAGCGCGATAACGCCAGTATCAGCGCGGTATGCAACCTGACGCAGCGCAACGCCACGCTGGTATACGGCCAGCTACCGGACGAAGCCGCCGCGCGGCTGGACGCCTTCAGCCGGGTAGAGCAAGGGTTGCCGCTGACCGCCGTCGAGGCGCGATTTGTCTTCGCCCGCCTGGATGCCCAGCCGGGGCCGCTGCCGGACTTTACCACCGCGCTGGTCGGCATGCGCAATCAGTACACCTATAGCCCGACCGAGCGTTATGAACACATCTATCTCAATGATAATTTTTACGCCTGGCAGTGTCTGGACGGCGTGGAAAAGGGGCTGGCGGATGTCGACCGCTGCCATTACGTACAGGTGGCGGAGGATCTCTATTTGTTCGTCTGGCGGGAGAAAATCATTCCCACGCTGGGGGCTATCTTGATCGATCTTCAGCAGATGCGCAACGATGGTAAGATCATGGGTTATCAGGGCAGTGATTTTGGCGCCTTGAGTAATTTCCCGGTCGGCGCGAGCGCGAAGATCCTCAACGTCACCCGCCATCAGGAATAATATTGCGTGGCCGGGAGAAGCGCCCGGCGATATGGGAAGCGCCCCATCCGGTTGAACGGGCCCTGCGGGCGCGGGTGCTTCGGCATCACGAGCTGACGGAAATGCATGTTCAGGAGCAGAAACGGCGGGTGAGCCTGATGACTAAAGGGGGTCATGTGTCGCTACGCCGGGCAACATCCGCGGATAAGGAGCAGCTTTGCGCCGGATGGCGGCTGCGCCTTATCCGGCCTACCGTTCGTGCGGCCCGCCGTTAATTTATCCACTTTTCCGGCTGAAACTGCCGGTGTTGGGGGCCGCAAAACCCCCGGTGGCGCTACCGCTTACCGGGGCTACGCACTGTGCGATTTGGTAGCCCGGACAAGGCGCAACGCGCCGCCTCCGGGGAGGGACTGACTCAGGCGCTGGCGCTGTCGAGCCGCGCCAATTGTTCGCTGCTGAGGCTCAACGCCGCCGCGTGGGCAAAACTTTCCACCTGCGCCAGGCTGGTGGCGCTGGCAATCGGCGCGGTAACGCCTTCCCGGCTCATCAGCCACGCCAACGCCACTTCGGCAGGCTTCGCGCCCTGTTCTTCCGCCACCGCGACCAGCGTGTCAATAATCCGCATTCCGCGTGGATTGAGATATTTAGCGATGCCGCTGCCGCGCTGGCTTTGCGCTAAATCGGACGGCTGGCGATACTTGCCGCTCAGGAAGCCGGAAGCCAGGCTGTAGTAGGTCACCACGCCTATATCGCGGCTTACGCAGAGATCGCGAAGCGCCCCTTCAAACGCGGAGCGGTGATAGAGGTTATATTCCGGCTGCAGCACCTGCCAGGCCGGAAGGCCGCCTTTACGAGCCACTTCCAGCGCCGATGACAGCTGTCCGGCGTCGAGGTTTGAAGCGCCAATCGCCCGCACCTTGCCGGCCTGCTGCACCGCATGGAAAGCTTCTAACGTTTCATCGATCGGCGTTTCAGGATCCGGCCAGTGGGCGAAATAGAGGTCGACGTAATCCGTATTCAGGCGGCGCAACGAGTCGTCAATCGCCTGCTGGATCCAGGCTTTTTTCAATCCTTTATGGCCGGGTAGCCCCATATCAGAACCGACTTTGGTAAAGATTTTGACTTTATCGCGTATGCCGGGGCGCGCCTGTAGCCAGCGGCCAATAATGGTTTCGGATTCACCGCCCTGATTGCGTTCCGCCCAGCGGGAGTACACATCCGCCGTATCGATAGCATCAAAACCGTGGTCAACAAAAGCATCAAGAATGGCAAAACTGGTTTTCTCATCGATGGTCCAGCCAAAGACGTTGCCGCCAAATACTAATGGGGCGATGGAAAATCCGCTTTTGCCCAATGGACGTGTCATCATGCCGATTACTCCTTAGCTTATATTCTGTTTCCCTCAGATAACCGCAGGGGGTCTGAAGAGGATGTCGAGTGGATAATCAGAAAAGGAATCTTGCGGCGGGCAGTCCATGCCCGCAGGGTACACTCTGACATTATGTCCCGGAATAAACGTCAAAGCTAAAATATTTCCCGGCCAGTTTTTTGTAGGTGCCGTCGGCAAGCATTTTCGCAATCGCGCCATTTATCTCTTCGCGCAGCGCATCGTCGCCTTGACGCAGGCCAATCGCCGCCCCGGCGCCGAACAGTTTATTATCCTGCAGCTGTCCGCCAACAAAGGCGAAATCCTTGCCCTGTGGCTGCTGCAGGAAACTGTAATCGGCCATCATGCCGGAGAGCACCGCGCCATCGAGGCGGCCTGATTCAAGGTCGCGCACCACGCTATCGGCGCCCTGATAGGCGACAATGTTAATCCCCTGCGGCCGCCAGTACTGGTTCACATAAGTTTCCTGTGCCGACCCCTGCTCGACGCCGATGGTTTTCCCCTTCAGCTGCTCCGGCGTATTGCCTTTGAGGGTATTTTTACGCGCCACCAGAAATACCGGTCCGTTGTAGAGCTTATCGCTAAAGGCAATCTGCTCTTTACGCTTCTCGGTCATATACATCCCCGAAAGAATCGCATCGAACTTACGCGCTTTTAGCGCCGGGATAATGCCGTCAAAGTTGCTTTCCACCCACACGCACTTCGCCTGCAGCTGCTGGCAAATCGCGTTGCCTAAATCGATATCAAATCCCGCCAGCTTACCCTGCGGATCTTTCCATTCAAACGGCGCAAAGGTCGGATCAACGCCAAAACGGATCTCTTTCGCCCCGGCGGCCAGCGCCGACGTCGACGCCATTAATGCCAAACATAACAACAGTGATTTTTTCATTCGAGATTTTCTCCAGGGATTAACGGCAGTGCGCTTGCACTAAACGCGCGAACAGCGTCGCGCCGGTGCTGATAATGTCATCGTTAAAGTCATAACCGGGGTTATGCACCATGCAGCCGCCCTTCTCGCCTTTTTCACCGTTGCCCAGCAGGAAGTAGCAGCCCGGACGCTCGCGCAGCATAAAAGCGAAATCTTCGCTGGCGTTCATTGGCGATACCGACTCCAGCACCCCTTCGCGGCCAAAGACTTCCAGCGCCAGCGCCTGAGCGAAATCGGTCTCTTCATTACTGTTGGTTAATACCGGGTAAGAGTCGTAAATCTCGACGTCGCTGCTGGCGCCATAGCTTTTGGCGGTAAAGTCGGTCAGCTCTTGAATACGCTTTATCAGCAGGTCGCGAATTTCCGGCTTCATCGCCCGCACGCTGAGCTCCATCACCACGTTCTCCGGAATCACATTCGAGGCGATGCCGGCCTGGAAAGTCCCCACGCTGACCACCGCCGTTTCACCCGGCGGCACGTTGCGCGCGACGATGCTTTGCAACGCCATCACCAGCGCCGCGCCGGCGACGATAGGATCGACGGTGCGTTCCGGATGGGCGCCGTGGCCGCCGTAGCCGGTAATCGTGATTTTGACCGTGTCCGCCGAGGCCATAAAATTGCCGGCATAGAAGCCCAGCTTGCCAACCGGTAATCCCGGCATATTGTGCAGACCGAAGATGCGGTCGCAGGGAAACTGCTCAAACAGACCATCTTTTATCATCAGGTCCGCGCCGCCGATGGCTTCTTCCGCGGGCTGGAAAATCAGATGCACCGTGCCGTTAAACTGGCAGGCCGGCGAAGCGATATACTTCGCCGCCGCCAGTAAAATCGTGGTGTGGCCATCATGGCCGCAGGCGTGCATTTTTCCAGGTACCGTACTGGCCCAGGGTAAATCGGTGGTTTCATAAATCGGTAATGCGTCCATATCGGCGCGCAGGCCAATAGTGCGCGGCGAGTCGCCTTTGCTCAGGCTGCCGACGACGCCGGTTTTACCGAGGCCGCGGGTCACCTGATAGCCCCACTCCGCCAGTTTGCCGGCAACCAGCTCGCTGGTATTAAACTCTTCCAGACTTAATTCCGGATTGGCATGTAAATAATGACGGATAGAAATCATTTCTTGTTCCGTGGCTTTAATTTCTGGAATTACACAATCAGACATGCCGTTCTCCGGGAATAGATTAAGAAGTTAACACGTTATCCTGGCTCAAAGTTTATGCAAGTAGCATTTCTAATTCCTGGAACGCCATTCGTCATATTTTTAATGCAGAAAAATCGCAGAACAAAAACCATTAAAACCGGCAAAATTTAAATATAAACGTTTATTTTCTGGGTTGGTCACCAACATTTAATCTACCATCCCCGCTTTGACTCAGTTTTAAATAAAATAAACAGCTATGAAATATCAATTACTTGTCGTTGCCTGCGCGCTGACGCTGGCAGGCTGCAGCGCTGAGGGCGACACCGCCAGCCAGCAACGCGCCAGCATTCAAAAGATGCGTACCAATACGCTCAGTAAACTCTATAGCCTGCGTCCGGAAGCACGCAGCGATATCCAGCATTCAAAGGGCTACGCGGTATTCGCCAGTAATAGCAGCAAGATATTCGTCTTCGGCTTCGGCAGCGGCTATGGCGTCGTGAAAAATAGCGCCACGGGCAAAGATACTTATATGAAAATGGCTCAGGGCGGCGCCGGTCTTGGTATGGGCGTGAAACAACAGCGCACCGTACTGGTATTTCACGACAAAGATGCGTTGAATACTTTCATTACTAAAGGCTATATGGTCGGCGCGGATGCCAACGCGGCAGCGAAATATGACGACAACGGCATCGCCCCGATAGGCGCATCGGCTAACGGCGTGGCGAAAGATACCTCTTCGCTGCCGTCAAAAGTCAACGTTTATGAAATCACCGAAAAAGGGTTGGCGGCGCAGGCGATGGTCAACGGTTATAAATACTGGCCGGATGAAGAGCTGAATAAACGGTAATCCACTGCGGTCCATACAAGTTAGCATCAATAAGCCGGGTCAGATGTTAGCCTGACCCGGCGCTAATGCCATGCCGCAAGTATCATTATTTAATGACCAAGGGCGCCGCTTACCAGTATTGAGGTAATGATTCCGGTCGCCGCGGCGATCAGCACGTAATTGCCATCGATATAAGACCAGTGATGGCCCTCCGGCGGGCGCGGCAGGCCACGCTCGTTCCAGTTACTGACGCGATATTCATCACCGCGATAACGCTCCGGCGCCGGATGGCCTTTACGGAAATCGTTACCCCTCCAGGCGAAATGATCCTGTTCATGGCGCTCCTGGCGACGATCGTCATGACCGCTACGCTCCGGGCCGCGGTGGTCATTGTTGTCCTGATGGTTATCGCCAGGACCGCCCGGCTGGTGGCGTCCGTTTTGGTCACCCTGTTTCGGGCCATTCTGCCATACCTGCTGTTGCCCCGGACGATGGCCATCATTCGGGCCATCGGCAAAAGCCTGAGTGCTCAGCACGCAGGATAAAATAACTGCCAGAGAAATAATCTTTTTCATAGTACACCTCCTGATATATTTCTTTTTTTACCCTGCAAATGTGGAGAAATAGTGATTAGCAAACTATCCAGGACTATTCCTGGCTAATTCAGGAGGGCAACAAACATTAATTTCAGCGAGCGCCAGACGTAAAAAAGGCCGCTTGCGCGACCTTTTTTGTTCTCAGCGAGTCAATGATTACTCAGAGACTTTATTCTTTAACTCTTCAGCGCCTTGCTTGGTTTTATCCCAGCCTTTTTCGCTGACTTCTTTGGTTTTGTCCCAACCTTTGCTGGCGCCTTCTTTAGTGGCATTCCAGCCTTTCTCAGTGCCTTCTTTGGTCTTATCCCAGCCCTTCTCGGCGCCTTCTTTAGTTTTGTTCCAGGTTTTCTGCGTGCCTTCGCTTACCTGGCTGCCGACGCTATCGCTTTTCCCTTCAGCAGCGTGTTTGGACTTGAGCTTCAACTCTTCGCCCTGATTCTGCGCCTGGTGCAGTTTTTCTTTTGCCGTGTTGGCATTTTCGTGGGCTGCGGCCACGGTATCATCGGTTGCATGTGTAGTGGTTGCCGCGAATACCGGAGAAGCGACCAGAATAGCGGATAGTGCAATCATTGCTTTTTTCATATTTTTCCTCTCTTAACGCGTGCTTTATGTTACGAGTCACATTCAGCATGGCATAAGCTTCTGCGCTTGGCATTAGGAAAAGTTCTTAAAACTGCCTTGCCGCTATTCCGTCATTTTAGTGATCGAGATAGAGATAGCTTTCCCAGCTTTTCATGCGGATGAGGATCTTTCTTATCAGCGACAGGTGCTCAAAATGCTGCGAATAGACGGCGGCTTCGACATCCGCCCCCTGCGGCAGCTGATAGTTTGCCAGACGGTCGTCAGTCACTTTTAATACCACCAGCGCTCGGCCGCGCGCCGCCAGATCGTTGGCCGTCAGCAACGTCCCCTGCCCCTGAAACTGGCTTTCGCCAATCGCCGGCAGCACTTCCGCTACCTGCGCTTTAAACACGGTTCCCGGAATAGAGGGGAACAGTAATTCAGCCTGCTCACCTTTTTGCAAACGCTGCAGCGCGTTCTGGCGGAATGCGGCGACGTATTCACGTGAATTCACATTATCCGTCGGCACAAACGTCATCACCGGCTTCAGCCCCAGCGCGGTGGACATCGTTCCCGGACGCAGGCCGACGGTACTGACGTAACCGTCAGACGGCGCGCGCACCACCGTGTTATCGAGCTTAAATTGCGCCTCGCGCAGTTGCGCCAGCAGCGAAGCGACTTTGGTGTTCTCACCGTGCACCACCGAATTGAGATCGTTACGCGCCTGTGCGACCTTTGCCCGGGCGGCGTCAACCGCCGCCTGCGTCGCTTTCCAGTTCTGGCGACGCGTATCGACCATCTGATCGGAAAAAGCCCCTTTATCATGACCGGCCTGGAAGCGGGCGTATTCACGCTGGGCCCGATCGCGCTCGGCGACCGCTTTGCTTAAATCAGCCTGCGCGCTGGTTAACCCCGCATCAAGCGACAACGCATCCTGGCTTGCCGCTTTCACCTGCGCGGTCAGGTCGTCGACTTTCGCCTGGAACGGGGTTGGGTCGATGGTGAAGAGGATGTCGCCTTCATGCAGTATCTGATTTGGTTTTACCGGCACGCTGGTAACTCGCCCGCGGGTTTGCGAAACAATGGGCACCGTGCGGTAAACCTGTTTCCCGACTTCGCTATAGGGGAAGTTATAATTCATACCGAGGATTAACATGCCAATCAGTATTACGCCGCCTAATACCGCCGTGGGAACCGTCCATTTATTTAATGGAATACGGAATACCTTAAATATCACGATACATAGTGCGGCATAACATAGCAGTAATAACGTCTCCATTATTTACCCTCCTGATTGACGGCGCTATTTTTCAGACGATTTAATTCCGCCTGCATCGCATCCAGACGCTGATGTAAATCGTGTTGTTCGGCGTTTAACTGTTGCATTCCCCAACCACGGTCTTCCCGCCACAGCGTGGCCCAGATCCACAAAAACGGCCACAGCACATGCAGTGTAAACAGGCTCACCCAGCCGGCGTAATGAATCGCATCCTGGTGCGGATGATTTCTTTTTTTGGCAATTTCATAGGGAATATCGTGGATCACGATAATTCCATAAAATAAAATCAGCACCACCGCAATCAGGATGGCTAAAGCAATATAATCCAGGGTCATAAAATAACTCCAGAATGTGTGACGTATTTCACATTCACTTTATACAGGCGTCAGCAAGCCCGGCATGATCGCCCTGACAACTGACCATATTAATCAGAATTTATCCGGTATTTTTCGGTCGATAGAAATCAGTTGACCTTTTTTCACCGTGATATAGCCGCCTTCTTTTAACGCGGCTAAAACCTGATAAACATAGCTGCGCGAAAGATTGGTCCGTTTAATAATAAAAGCGGACAGGCTTTCACGTTTTCCACAATCGATCTCGTTACGGTACAGATAACGCGATAGCATCGATTTTATGGTCTGAAAACCGGACAGGTTACCGCGCTCGTTGTGCGCATCGAGGGCAAAAATGCCCATGTAGGCCAGAATAGTCGTCAGCTCTTTCATATACTCCGGCGAAGAGTAAAAGAAGATACGCTCGAAATCCTCCACGCTGATTCTGGCGAAACGGCAGCGATCGAGGCATTGGTACAGCAGTTCTACCGCCGGGCAATAGTGCTCAAGCAGGCCAACCGGCATATGTTCGATCACGATCCCTAGCAGATTATCAGGCTCGCTTACGGCGAGAGTGATTTGCCCGGAAAGCAGAAAGTAAATAAACCCAGCCTGCGGCTGAAAACGCTCGCCAGGGGCCAATTCGATGCTTTCGCTACAGGCGGTCACATCCGGGAGATGCGCATTTAACTGCAGCTTCTGGTAGCAGGCATGAATACGACCAAAACTGCTGTTCAACTTCCCCGTATCCATTGCCGTACTTTCCCGTATCACCGACGTCATCAAATATATATAAGGCAAAGCGAGGGGAAAAGTCCACAGCTGGAGTTTTGGCGTAAAGATATGTGCAGCAAGACTATTTCGCCTCTCCGCGATGCAATAAATCAGCATATATCGCCGTTAAAATCCCGCCAGGGCGAAATTGCTTTTTAATCCACTGCGTCACCTGGCCGGTTGCGGCATGCTGTGTCGCCAGCAGCATGCCGGAATCCTGACGCGGGTTGTGGATCTGACGAATCACCAGCAGTTTCTCGGCTATCGCTTCGTTCACCATATAGTCCGGTAAAAAACCGATCCCCTCACCGAGGATCTGACACTGGCATTTAGTATTGAAGTCAGGAACCAGGATCGCTTCCTGGCCATGCAGCAGCCAACCGACCTTTTTATTGATCGTGCTGGCGGTGTCCTCAACCATGATATTGGGGTAAAGGCGCAGCTGGCTTTCCGAGATAGGCTCGGGCATAAACGCCAGCGGATGATCCGGGGCAATAGCAAACACCCAGCGGATCGCGCCGATCTCGGTATAATCGATACCGCCGCCGTCGAGCAGCGTGTCCGGCGCGCCGATGGCAATATTCGCCTGGTTATTGATGATCGAATCCCAGACGCCGTTGTACACCTCGGTGGTGACGGTTATCTGACAGGTGGGAAACTGTTTTTTCAGCACCTGCAGCAGGCGGGCGGTATGGCGAGGCGTGTATAGCAGTTGGTTAATGCAGATCCGCACCCGCGCTTCGATGCCTTGCGAGATAGTATCTATGCTGCGCTTTATCGCGTGGAAATCATTAAGCAGATCGGTGGCCTTGCGAAACAGATAGTAGCCGGATTCCGTCAGTTCAATGCTGCGGGTGTTGCGGGTAAACAGCACTACGTCCAGCCCGGCTTCCATCCGTTTGATGGTATAGCTGATGGCTGAGGTGGTTAACCCCAGCTCGTCGGCCGCCTTGCTGAAGCTGCCAAAACGCGCCGCGGTAGTGAATGCCAGCAGATTTTCTTCAGTAAAAATCGAGTTCATGCGCCCTTCCCGCTTCCGCTAAACCATACGTAAGCTGAATGTATTGGTTACTGTGGCGAGGGGCAATCATTTTTGAACAATGCTTAACACCCGTAGTGAATTCAGGCTCGCTCCTTACTGGTCGCCTCGCTGAGTTTGCGCCCGCTATATTCTGAAATAAAGCCGACGCAGTTGCCCGCCAGAAATCCCAACAGAGTCACCGTCCAGTTCAGACCGGTGGCGAAAAAGAGCGTCATGCCGAGGAAGCCGCCGGGAATAAACGAGGTTAGCGTGAAACGCCCCTGCCAGACGATGACTGCCGAAAATGGCACCGTGGTAATGACGCTTGCCCAGAACCCCGACATACCGCTGGCCGAGGCGAGAGCGCCGGCGGCCAGCGCCGCCAGCCACGCCCACACCGCCCCGGAATAGTTAACGCACAGGCTTTTCACAAAACCGCTTTTACCGCCCCCTGCCGCATAGAAACTACAGAACGCGACGAAGCCGATGGTTCCCAATAATTCCCAACCGTGCTGCAGCCCGACGTGCGAGGAAATTAGCTGCCAAACGCCTGCGCAAATACCGACGGTGATCCCCGTAGCGGTGAGTCCGTTCATCTCTTTCCCCTCTGAAAAAAGATCGATGATATTGCTTTCTGACGGCAACTATATCGAAAGAAAACCCGATTGCGTTAAAGGACAAAGGCATAAAAGAAGTAAACATTGCTCTGCCGCACAGTCTGCATCAATTATTGAAATTTATTCAATAATCCCCCGGATTATGGCGAATAAAATTTAAGCGGGTTCTTTTATCTATTTCTGGTTGCTATGCTCAAGCCATCAAGAAAGTCTCAGCCGCAACAACAGGAGCAAGGTGATGGCGACGGAAAATATTATTGCTGACTATCTTTTGGCTGCAGAGCAGGGAAATATCGCAAAATTAAAAGCCTGCTTAGCAAGCGGCGTCGATATTAATGCCAGTAATCGCCAGGGGCGAACCGCCATTACCCTCGCCAGCCTGAATAAACATTATGCTTGTGTTTCTATTCTTATTGCCGCTGGCGTAGATATTAATAAGCAGGACCAGACCTGTTTTAACCCGTTTTTAATCAGCTGTCTGAATAACGACGTCGAACTACTGCGCTTAATTTTGCCGGCAAATCCCGACCTCGAACGATTAACGCGTTTCGGCGGCGTTGGTCTGACGCCGGCCTGTGAAAAAGGCCATCTTGAAATCGTGAAAATATTGCTGACGGAAACGGATATTAATGTCAATCACACCAATTTCGTCGGCTGGACGCCGCTGCTGGAAGCGATTGTCTTAAACGACGGCGGCGCGACGCAGCAGGAGATCGTCAAACTGCTGCTGGATCACGGCGCCAACCCGCATATGACCGATAAGTATGGTAAATCGCCGCTGGAGCTGGCATGGGATAAGGGATTCAGTGAAATCGCCCACCTGCTGGTCGCCGTCGGAGCCTGAGGAAGGAGAATCGCCATTAACACCTCCTCGCGGTGGTGTGTGCAAGCGCTAACTGCGGATACCCGCTTTCTCGCACAGCGCGGCGGTGGACGGGTCGGGCAGGTTTTCACCCATGCGGTAAACCTGCTTACCCCGGGCAAACCAGGGCTTCTGACGCTGCTGTGCGAAACCTCTGACAATGCGCCCAATAGCTGTAGGTTAGCACTCACCCACTTTGACAACCTGCTCCGGCCAGGGGAAAGCGTCCGGTTTACCGATTCAGGAATTTACATTGGCGATAATAAATGGATAGAGATCCACCGGTGTAAGCGCTGGCAAACGCCGCGAGCGGTATTAAACGCGGCAACATTCAACCAGATAGCCTGGCGACGATGGCACAACATTATCGTTACGCAGTTACATGAGGATGATACGTTATTTCTCTATCGCGGCGACAATCCCTTTTATCACGCAATGAGTCGTGAATTACAGCAGCGACGGGAAATATTATTTAAAGCACTTCACGAAAATAAAAATATCGGCGCCGCTGTGGCGAACATGATCGGATTAGGCATTGGCCTGACGCCATCGGCGGATGATTATTTGCTAGGTCTAAGCGTTATTTTATTCATAAAGGGACACCCGGCTAACCATTACCGGGAAGCCTTTATAACCGCGCTGCAGAGCGCCAGACAAAATACTACGCCGCTCAGCGCGATTACGCTGGAGGCGGCGATTAACCAGCATTATCGAGAAAGTATCGCCGTGATGATTAACCTGATGGTTAATCGACCGACAACCTTTTCTATTGAGGCTATTGCCAATATTAAAAATATTGGCTCAAGTTCCGGCAGCGACATGCTATTGGGCATGGCGGATGCCTGCGCGCTGAGCCAAACGTATGGAGGGAATAATGTCAGTTAAAATAGTGGTGAAGAAGAATACCTATTTTGATTCGGTCTCATTAATGTCGATTTCCACCCGCGCTAATAAGCTCGATGGCGTAGAGCAGGCATTTGTGGCGATGGCGACGGAAATGAACAAAGGGGTGTTGAATAACCTGGGGCTGCTGACGCCGGAGCTGGAAGCGGCGAAAAACGGCGACCTGATGATCGTCATCAAGGGCAAAGACGGCGCCGATAGCGAACAGATACTCAGTGAAATAGAAGCGCTGTTCAGCAAAAAGGCCGAAAGCGGCCAGCACGAAGCGCGCTACGCCACCCTCGCCAGCGCCAAAAAACATCTTCCGCAAAGTAACCTCGCGATTATTTCGGTCAACGGTCTGTTTGCCGCTCGCGAAGCGCGTCAGGCGCTGCAAAACGATCTTAACGTGATGTTGTTTTCCGATAACGTCTCTATTGACGACGAACTGGCGCTGAAACAGCTGGCCCACGAAAAGGGATTGTTGATGATGGGGCCAGACTGCGGCACCGCCATTATTAACGGCGCGGCGCTGTGCTTCGGTAACGCGGTTCGCCGCGGCAACATCGGCATTATCGGCGCCTCCGGCACCGGTAGCCAGGAGCTGAGCGTCCGTATCCACGATTTCGGCGGCGGGATCTCGCAGCTAATCGGTACCGGCGGTCGCGATCTGAGTGAGAAAATCGGCGGCCTGATGATGCTCGACGCCATTCAGATGCTGGAAGCGGATCCGCAAACGGAAATTATCGTCCTTGTTTCCAAACCGCCGGCGCCGACGGTGGCGAAAAAAGTGCTCGAACGCGCCCGCGCCTGCCGTAAACCGGTGGTGGCGTGCTTCCTCGGCCGCGCCGAGCCCCCCGCCGATGAGCAAGGTCTGCAGTTCGCCCGCGGCACCAAAGAAGCGGCGCTGAAGGCCGTTCTGCTGAGCGGTATTAAGCAAGAGAACCTCGATCTGCATCCGCTAAATCAAGCGCTTATCGCCGAAGTGCGCACGCAGCTCACGCCGCAGCAGAAATACATTCGCGGCCTGTTCTGCGGCGGTACCCTGTGCGATGAAACCATGTTCGCGGTACTGGAAAAACACGCGGATGTTTATAGCAACATTCAGCCGGATCCGGCTTATCGCCTGAGCGATATCAATCGCAGCATCAAACACACCTTCCTCGATTTCGGCGATGACGATTTCACCAACGGTAAGCCGCACCCGATGATCGACCCGACCAACCGTATCAGCCGCCTGTTGCAGGAAGCGCGCGATCCCGAAGTGGCGGTCATCGTCATGGACTTCGTGCTGGGCTTCGGGGCGCATGAAGATCCGGTGGGTTCGACGATCGCGGCTATCGAAGAGGCCAAAGCCATTGCCGCCGCCGACGGCCGCCCATTGACGATCCTCGCTTACGTGTTAGGCACCGACATCGATACGCCGTCGCTGGAGCAACAGCGCCAGATGCTGCTTGACGCTGGCGTCATTCTGGCCAGCAGCAGCACCAATACCGGTTTGCTGGCGCGTGAATTTATCTGCAAAGGGGAGCAAGCCTGATGAGCCAGTCGCTATTTAACCAGCCGTTGAACGTGATTAACGTCGGTATCGCCATGTTCAGCGACGATTTGAAAAAGCAGCATACCGCCGTCACCCAGCTCGACTGGACGCCGCCGGGCCAGGGCAATTTGCAGGTGGTCGAGGAGTTGGATCGCATCGCCGACTCGCCACTGGCGGATAAAATCGCCGCCGCCAACCAGCTGGCGCTGGAGCGTATTATTCAATCGCACCCGGTGCTGATCGGCTTTGATCAGGCCATTAACGTCGTGCCGGGCATGACACCAAAAACTATTCTGCACGCCGGCCCGCCGGTGGAATGGCAAAACATGTGCGGCGCCATGAAAGGCGCGGTCACCGGCGCGCTGGTCTTTGAAGGGCTGGCAAAAGATCTGGATGAAGCGGCCGAGCTTGCCGCCTCCGGGGAAATTACCTTCTCACCCTGTCACGAACACGACTGCGTGGGTTCGATGGCGGGCGTAACGTCGGCGTCGATGTTCATGCATATCGTCGAGAATAAAACCTACGGCAATATCGCTTATACCAACATGAGCGAGCAGATGGCGAAGATCCTGCGCATGGGGGCTAACGATAAGAGCGTGATCGATCGTCTGAACTGGATGCGCGACGTGCAGGGCCCCATGTTGCGCGACGCCATGAAGATCATCGGCGAAATCGATCTGCGCTTAATGCTGGCGCAGGCGCTGCACATGGGCGATGAGTGCCATAACCGCAACAACGCCGGTACCACCCTGCTGATTCAGGCGCTTACGCCGGGGATTATTCAGGCCGGTTATCCGGTAGCGCAGCAGCGCGAGTTGTTCGAATTTGTCGCCAGCAGCGATTACTTCTCCGGCCCGACGTGGATGGCGATGTGTAAAGCGGCGATGGATGCGGCCCACGGCATTGAATACAGCACCGTGGTCACCACCATGGCGCGCAACGGCGTCGAGTTCGGACTGCGGGTCAGCGGCCTGCCGGGACAGTGGTTTACCGGCCCGGCGCAGCAGGTGATAGGTCCGATGTTTGCCGGTTTTAAACCGGAAGACTCCGGCCTTGATATCGGCGACAGCGCGATTACCGAAACCTATGGCATCGGCGGTTTCGCCATGGCGACGGCGCCGGCTATCGTCGCGCTGGTCGGCGGAACGGTAGAAGAAGCGGTCGATTTCTCGCGCCAGATGCGTGAAATCACCCTTGGCGAAAACCCGAACGTCACCATTCCGCTGCTCGGCTTTATGGGGATCCCAACCGCTATCGACATCACCCGCGTCGGCAGCAGCGGTATTTTACCGGTGATCAACACCGCTATCGCCCATAAAGACGCCGGGATCGGCATGATCGGCGCCGGGATCGTCCACCCGCCGTTCGCCTGTTTCGAAAAAGCGATCCTCAGCTGGTGCGATCGTTACGACGTTTAACGTTGTAGCCCGGGCGAGGCGTTTGCGCCGACCCCGGGAAATCCCCGGCAGCCCTACGCCTGGCCGGGCGACTACCACGACCACACAATAACAATAACTACATCACCTTCTGTAGCGGAAGTCAGATATGAAAGAACTCATCGTCGTTGCCATTGGCGGCAACAGCATTATCAAAGATAACGCCAGCCAGTCGATCGAGCATCAGGCCGAGGCGGTCAAAGCGGTGGCCAGTACGGTGCTGGAGATGCTGGCATCGGACTATAACGTGGTACTAACCCACGGTAACGGCCCGCAGGTTGGGCTGGATTTACGCCGCTCGGAGATAGCCCACGAGCGTGAAGGTCTGCCGCTGACGCCGCTGGCCAACTGCGTCGCTGATACCCAGGGCGGCATCGGCTACCTCATTCAGCAGGCGCTGAATAACCGCCTCGCCCAGCGCGGCGAGCAAAAGGCGGTTACCGTCGTCACGCAGGTTGAAGTCGATAAAAACGATCCCGGCTTTACCCATCCGACTAAGCCTATCGGCGCGTTCTTCAGCGAAAGCCAGCGCGATGAACTGCAGCAGGCGCATCCTGAGTGGCGCTTTGTGGAAGATTCGGGGCGTGGCTATCGCCGGGTAGTCGCCTCGCCGGAGCCGAAACGCATTGTCGAAGCAGAAGCCATCAAGGCGCTGACCCGGCAAGGCTTTGTGGTGATCGGCGCCGGCGGCGGCGGGATCCCGGTGGTGCGCAGCCCGCAGGGCGACTACCAGAGCGTGGATGCGGTGATCGACAAAGATCTCTCAACCGCCCTGCTGGCCCGCGAAATTGATGCTGATATTCTGGTTATCACCACCGGGGTGGAGAAAGTGTGCGTTAATTTCGGCAAGCCTGATCAGCAGGCGTTGGGTCGCGTCGGCATCAGCGAGATGAGCCGCTATATGCAAGAAGGACATTTCCCGGCTGGCAGCATGCTGCCAAAAATCGTCGCCAGCCTCGCGTTCCTGCAACACGGCGGCAAGCGGGTGATCATCACTACGCCGGAATGTCTGCCAGCCGCGCTACGCGGCGAAACGGGAACCCATATTGTGCATGACTGACACAAAAGGAAGAAAGAATGAATAAAGACAATAGCCGCCGTGAATTTCTTACCCAAAGCGGAAAAATGGTCACCGCCGCTGCCCTGCTGGCGGCGGGCGCGCCTGCGGCGTATGCCGTCGGAGGCCAGCCGTCCGCCGCCACCTGCGATAATAAAGGCGCGGCCAGGGTCGCCGATAAGCACTACTACCTTGATAACGTCCTGCTGGAAAGCGGCTTCGAATATGAAAACGGCGTGGTGGTTCACACCCGGACCGAGCTGCAAACGCTGGAAATAAAAGACGGCAAAATCGTCGCCCTGCGCAGCAATCTGAGCCACCCGGACGCCACGCTGCCGCGCTACGATGCGGGCGGTAAACTGATGTTGCCTGCCATGCGCGACATGCATATCCATCTGGACAAAACGTTTTATGGCGGCCCGTGGCGCTCGCTAAACCGTCCGGCGGGCACCACCATTCAGGATATGATCAAGCTTGAGCAGAAACTGCTGCCTGAACTCCAGCCTTATACGCAGGCGCACGCCGAGAAGCTTATCGACCTGATCCAGTCCAAAGGCTCCACTATCGCCCGCAGCCACTGCAATATTGAACCGGTGTCCGGGCTGAAGAACCTGGAGAATCTGCAGGAAGTGCTGGCGCGGCGTAAACCAGGCTTCGATTGCGAAATCGTCGCTTTTCCGCAGCACGGGCTGCTGCTGTCGAAATCGGAATCACTGGTTCGCGAAGCGATGCAGGCCGGCGCCCACTACGTAGGCGGCCTCGACCCGACTAACGTCGATGGCGCGATGGAGAAATCGCTCGATACCATGTTCCAGATTGCGCTGGATTACGACAAAGGGGTGGATATTCATCTGCATGAAACCAGCCCGGCGGGCGTGGCGGCGGTGAACTATATGGTGGAAACCGTGGAGAAGACGCCGGCGCTGAAAGGCAAGCTGACCATCAGCCACGCTTTCGCGCTGGCGACGCTCAATGAACAGCAGGTAGATGCCATCGCGAGCCGCATGGCGGCGCAGCAGATCACCATCGCCTCCACCGTGCCGATTGGCACTCTGCACATGCCGCTCAAGCAACTGCGCGAAAAAGGCGTCTTCGTGATGACCGGTACCGATAGCGTGATTGACCACTGGTCGCCTTACGGTCTGGGCGACATGCTGGAGAAAGCCAATCTCTACGCGCAGCTGTATATCCGCCCCAATGAGCAGACCCTGTCGCGCGCGCTGGCCATCGCCACCGGCGACGTGCTGCCGCTGAATGACAAAGGCGAGCGCGTATGGCCAAAAGCGCAGGACGACGCCAGCTTTGTGCTGGTCGATGCCTCCTGCTCCGCCGAAGCCGTGGCGCGAATTTCGCCGCGCACCGCCACCTTCCATAACGGTAAGATGGTCTGGGGCAGCGTCGGCGCCTGAAGCCAGCGTCATGTAAAAAACCCCGGCAAGCCGGGGTTTTGTCATTTACCAGACGCGATTACTTCTGCGGACGCATGGCCGGGAACAGAATAACGTCGCGGATGGTGTGGCTGTTGGTGAACAGCATCACCATGCGGTCGATACCGATACCCAGACCGGCGGTCGGCGGCAGGCCGTACTCCAGCGCGGTAACGTAGTCTTCGTCATAGAACATCGCTTCGTCGTCGCCCGCCGCTTTGGCGTTGACCTGATCCTGGAAACGCTGCGCCTGATCTTCCGCATCGTTCAGCTCGCTGAAACCGTTACCGATTTCACGGCCGCCGATGAAGAACTCGAAGCGGTCGGTAATTTCCGGGTTCACGTCGTTGCGACGCGCCAGCGGGGAAACTTCCGCCGGATATTCGGTGATGAAGGTCGGCTGGATCAGATGCGCTTCCGCCACTTCATCGAAGATCTCCGTGACGATACGTCCCAGACCCCAGCTTTTCTCTACCTGAATACCGATAGATTCCGCCAGCGCTTTCGCCGCGTCGAAGTTATCCAGATCCGCCATATTGGTTTCCGGGCGGTGTTTCTTGATAGCTTCACGCATGGTCAGTTTTTCAAACGGCTTGCCGAAGTCAAACACCTGGTCGCCATACGGCACTTCGGTTTTGCCCAGCACCGTCTGCGCCAGAGTGCGGAACAGCGACTCGGTCAGTTCGATCAGGTCTTTGTAATCCGCATACGCCATATAGAGTTCCATCATGGTGAACTCTGGGTTATGGCGTACGGAGATCCCTTCGTTACGGAAGTTACGGTTGATTTCGAACACGCGTTCGAAGCCGCCGACCACCAGACGTTTCAGATACAGTTCCGGCGCGATGCGCAGGTACATATCCAGATCCAGCGCGTTATGATGGGTGATGAATGGACGGGCGGAAGCGCCGCCTGGGATCACCTGCATCATCGGGGTTTCGACTTCCATAAAGCCGCGGGCAACCATGAACTGACGCATGGTGGCGAGGATCTGCGAACGGATACGGAACGTATGACGCGACTCTTCGTTGGCGATCAGATCCAGATAACGCTGGCGATAGCGGACTTCCTGATCCTGCAGGCCGTGGAATTTATCCGGCAGCGGGCGCAGGGCTTTGGTCAGCAGACGCAGCTCGGTGCAGTGAATGGAGAGTTCGCCGGTTTGCGTTTTGAACAGCTTGCCGCGGGCGGCGATGATGTCGCCGAGATCCCATTTTTTAAACTGTTCGTTATAGACGCCTTCCGGCAGGTCATCGCGCGCGACGTACAGCTGAATGCGGCCGCCGACGTCCTGAAGGGTAACGAAAGAGGCTTTACCCATGATGCGGCGGGTCATCATACGGCCAGCAACAGAGACTTCAACGTTCAGGGAAGCGAGTTCATCGTTATCCTTCGCATCGAATTCAGCGTGCAATTGGTCAGAGGTATGATCGCGACGGAAATCGTTCGGGAAAGCGACGCCCTGCTCACGCAGCGCAGCCAATTTTTCGCGACGAGTTTTCAGTTCATTATTAAGGTCAATTGCCTCATCGGCACCTTGTGCTTGTTGTTCAGACATGTTGGTTCCTCATAACCCTGCTTTCAAACTAGCTTCGATAAATTGAACCAGGTCACCATTCAGCGCGGCCTGTCTCTGGTAACACACCAGAGAACAATCTTAACGACTCTGGATTCACTACAAGCTGATCTCACTCAGCTATGGCTTCACTAACGGTATTTTTTATCGTTGGCCTCCGCGCCTGCCAGAATATCCACCTCCTGTTCTCTTGGCTGTGCAACGAACGACTTCGCGCTCCGCTGTTGATGTAATACCCCCGGTCGCGCTGCGCTTACCGGGGCTACGAATCGCGGCCCGGATAAGGCGTTTACGCCACGAGCCCGGATGAGCATCAGGCGCCGCCGCCGGGAACTTCACCCGCAGCCGCACGGCGTTTGCCCACGCTACAGGCCGCGGCAAAGGCGATAACGACAATCACCGCCACGCAGCCGATGGTCCATTCGCCCATCTGCGAGAAGAAATGCTGATAGGCGGCAATCGCCGTGTCGCTGATTTGCGACTCGGTAGTTTGCTGCGCCACCACCCCGGCCAGCCAGTTGGCGACCGCGCCGGTGGCCAGCATATAAATGCCGGTCAATACGCCGGTGACGCCGGGCATGTTCAGACGGGTTATCTGCGCCATCGCCACCGGATCAATAAACAGCTCGGCAAAGCCCATCATCGCCAGCCCGGCGACCATCATGCCCATCGAGGCCTGACCGTCAGCCGCGCCGTGGCGGGCATTCAGCGCCAGCAGCATAAATCCGCCGCCCATCAGCAGCAGGCCGAATGCGAATTTCAGCCACACTTTTAACACCGAGCGGGTTCGCCCTTCCGGGCGGATCAGCCACGCCAGGATCACGCCTGCCGCCATTACCGCTACCGCATTAACCGACTGGAACAGCGCGGTCGGCACTTCAATATTGAACAGTCGACGATCAACAAAGTGGTCGATAAACAGGCTAATTGAGCTTCCGCCCTGCTGCGCCAGCACCCAGAACAGTGTCCCGGTCAACATCAGCAGAACGATTTGCCACAGCGCGCGGCGATGCTGCGGTGATTTGATCATGATCCGCGCCACCATTTGCGCGGCGAACAGGCAGACAATCGCCAGCAGATAACCGGACCAGTTGTTTTCCAACAGCAAGGTGAAGAACACCGGCGCCAGGCACAGCATCACCACCAGCCAGCCCCAGGTCGGCAGCGCGAATTTCACCGCGCACAGCGCCTGTTTATCGACGCCGCGGGTGTCGCGGAAATAGCGGCTACCGCTTAAGAAAATCATCAGGCCGATGAACATGCCGATCCCCGCCAGCGCAAAGCCGATATGCCAGCCGTACCACTGCGCCGCCAGCCCACAGGCAATCGGCGCGGCGATCGAACCGACGTTACCGGCGGCATACAGCAGCGAGAAACCGCCATCGCGACGATGGTCGTCAGCGGCGTACAGTTCGCCAAGCAGGCAGCTGATATTGGATTTGAACAGGCCATAGCCGCAGATAATGATCGCCAGCGCCAGATAGAGGCTCCAGGTGGAATCAGATTCGACGCCCAGCACCACGTGGCCGAGGGTCATTAACAACGCCCCGGCAATCACCGCCGTGCGGTTGCCGAGCAGGCGGTCGGCAAGCCAGCCGCCGAGAATGGGGGTTACGTAAACTAAAGATGCGTAGGCGCTGAACAGACTGATGGCGTGGCTATCGTCAAAGCCAAGTTGGTGGGTGAGATAAAGGATGAGTAAGGCGCGCATGCCGTAAAAGCTGAAGTACTCCCAGATCTGGATCGCTACGATGTAGTAAATCGCGCGCGGCTGTGAGGGTGTTTTCATAGGTTCTCCTTGCAGCGTGAAAAAAGGGAAGTGGCAAGCCACTTCCCTTGTGTGCGTCTATTACTTGTTGTTTTCTTCTTTCAGCACTTTAACGGTGTAACGACCATCCGCCTGACGGTATGCGCCGTGGATATCGGTTTCGAAGCCCGGGTAGTGAGCGCCGATTTCGCACAGCATCTGCAGGAACTCCAGTACCGGGCGGCTTTCTTCGGTGATCATTTCACCAGGCATGACCAGCGGAACTCCCGGAGGATACGGCAGGATCATGTTGGCGTTGACGCGGCCTACCATCTCTTCGAGGTAAACCTCTTCAGTCTGACCGTGCAGCTCTTTCTGGAACGCGGCATACGGGGTCATCACCATGGATGGCAGCACTTCGAATGCGCGGAACATCAGGTCCGGCAGGTTGTGATGCTCAACCAGTTTATGAATGTTCTGCGCCAGGTCCTGAATACGCATGTTTTCATAGAATTCAGGATCTTCACGGTACAGAGACGGCAGCATGTTTTTCACCCGCAGGTTCAGGTCGAACGCGCGTTTGAAGTCGGTCAGCGCGCGCAGCAGGCTCAGCGCTTTTGTCTTATCGATACCGATGCTGAACAGGAACAGCAGGTTGTACGGACCGGTTTTCTCAACCACGATGCCGTGTTCGTCGAGATATTTCGCCACGATGCTTGCCGGAATACCGAAATCATCCATGGTGCCGTCTTTCTTCATCCCCGGAGTCAACAGCGTGACTTTGATCGGGTCGAGGTACATGTGCTCGTTATCGATGTTTTTGAAACCGTGCCATGCGCTGTCGGAACGCAGCGGCCAGCATTCAGCGCCATCGATATGTTCCGGCTGCCATACATCGAAGAACCAGCCTTCAGACTCGCCTTTCAGACGTTTGATCTCTTTACGGAACTTGATAGAACGTTCGATAGAACCGTCGATCAGGCGTTTACCGGCGTTACCGCGCATCATCGCCGCCGCGGTTTCTGTGGAAGCCACAATACCGTAGTGCGGAGAAGTGGTGGTGTGCATCATGTAGGCTTCGTTGAAGGTTTCTTCGTTAACGTCGCCTTTCACGTGGATCATCGAAGCCTGGGAGAATGCCGCCAGCAGTTTATGCGTGGACTGGGTTTCGTAGATCACTTTCCCTTCAACGCGGCCGCCGCTCATCCCGCATTTGCCTTCATAGATCGGCGAGAAGTTGGTGTAAGGCACCCATGCGGAGTCAAAGTGGATGGATTTCACATCCAGGGTTTTCTTGATGAAGTCGGTGTTATACAGCAGACCATCATAGGTTGAGTTGGTGATAACCGCGTGTACCGGCCAGGTCGCATTCGGCGTCTCTTTCACACGCTTGGCGATAGTCGCGTGCTGGAATTCGCTCTGCGGGATACCGCCGAGGATACCGTAAGCGTTACGGGTCGGACGGAAGTAGATCGGCGTAATGTCGCTCATCATCATCAGGTGAGTCAGCGATTTGTGGCAGTTACGGTCAATCAGTACGGTGCTGCCGGCAGGCGCGGAGTACATACCGACGATTTTGTTAGCGGTAGATGTACCGTTGGTCACCATGTAGCTGCGTTCAGCGTTGAAAACGCGAGCGATATACTCTTCCGCTTCTTTGTGCGGGCCGCTGTGGTCGAGCAGTGAACCCAGTTCAGAAACCGAAATGGAGATATCGGATTTCATGGTGTTGGAACCAAAGAAATCATAGAAGATGCTGCCTACCGGGCTTTTCTGGAACGCGGTACCGCCCATGTGGCCTGGGGTACAGAAGGTGTATTTGCCTTCACGTACATATTTGAACAGCGCTTTGGTCAGCGGCGGCAGAATGGTGTCGATGTATTCGTCAGTGTTCTGTTTGATTTTGTTCGCGATATCTTCAGCGGCGCCCAGCGCATATTCGAAGAAGCGAACCTGCATGCGCAGATCGTTCAGGCTAACGTCCAGGGTGGAGTAGGTGTTAGCAAAAGCGTACAGCGGCATGTACTCGTTCATTTTGCTGATTTCTTCGCACAGTTCGAGATTGTATTTATCCCAGTCGAAGATCACGCCGCACAGACGAGAGTTGTTTTCGATAAGTTTTAATAAGTCGTCACGGTCGTTCGGGTAGACAATACGGAAGTCCAGGCGTTCGAGAGCACGATGCAGTTCACGGATGGGTTCTTCTTTGAAGTAAACACCCATGTGATTCATGATTGCAATAACGTTCATAGTCAAATCTCCAGATGTAGAAAGCCCCTCCCGTCACGATGTGACAGGTGATGGAAGGAGCCTCAGGAAAACGGTTTACTGATTAGTGCGCGTTAGCGGGGCTGTTGTTATCCGCTGCGTTGTTCTGCTGGCGCTGGTGCATTTTGCGACCGTAGAACATCAGGATAATCAGGCTAACGATGAAGGTGCCGGCCAGTTCGAAGGAGCTTGCGCCCATCAGCGCGATGAAGCAGAACACGCAACCCAGTACCGAGCAAATCAGGCTAACAAAGTTGCGGATGTTGATGCCTTCGAAACGAATCAGGTCAACACAGGAGTAGAAGTAAGGCAGCATGGTCAGCAGTACCGCGATACCGGTCAGCTCGCCGAACAGGTCAGATGCTTTACCACCGGCGGAGTTCATCAGGGTAATCAGCACCATCAGCGCGGTCATTTTCACCGCCGCCAGCAGCAGGCCTTTTTTCGGGATACCGTTGCTATCGACTTCGCCATACACTTTCGGGAAGTTACCGTCGTTGGCGGCACGTACACCGGCCTGGCCAACCAGCATCATCCACGAGCCCAGAGAAGTCAGGCAAGCGAAGGCGGTGAAAGCGGAAACCATCGGAGCAGCCCAGCCGCCGAGAATGGTAGAGGCACTAATTGCGAACGGCGCGCCGGACGCAGCCATCTGAGAAGCAGGATACATACCGGCGATAACCTGAGTCGCGGCGATATAGACGATACCGGCCATCGCAGTACCCAGCATGGTTGCCAGCGGTACGGTACGTTTCGGGTTTTTCACCATCCCGGTACTTACTGCGGCGGATTCTACGCCAACGAAGGCCCACAGGCAGAGCAGGATACTTTTAATGACCGCGTGGCTATCGGTGGTGCTGGAGGTGTTCCAGTTCGCCTGATAGGTTGCCGCGTCAAACCAATGCCAGCCGACGACCGCAGTCATCACCACCGGAATAAGCACCAGTACCAGACCAATGGTGGTCAGACGGCTTACCCAGGTCCCGCCGAGCATATTAACGAAAGTAAAGATCCACACGATGGCAATACAGGCAATACCTGCTGGCACCGGGTTATTTAAAATTGGGAAGAACGTAGAGAGATAAGAGACGGCGGTAATACCGATTGCCAGGTTACCAATCCAGTTTGCATGATAATAAAGGACGCCGGTCTGGAAACCGAAGGCCGGAGAAATTTCCCCTGCGTACGCAATTGGACCACCCTGCTGCGGATTCTTGGTCGCCAGTCGGGCATAAACATAAGCCAAAGACATCGCGCCAATAATAGAAATTACCCAACCCCAAATGGCAATACCACCGATGCTGGCGAGGTTCGCAGGTAATAGTGCAATACCGCTCCCCATCATATTACCGGCGACTACGCCGGTACAGGCAAATAGCCCGATCTTCTTGGCAGAACTCATGGTTGTTTTTCTCCTAAGTTTATTTGGGAGGTACAGATCATGATATAGAACCATTTATTGACCCGACCAACTGCCAACAAGATTACTGATTCGTACGAGATAAATCCTAAAGATAAAGTGAAATAACTACAAACATCAGACAAATGATATTTTGACCTTTTTCGATTAACATATAAACATGACATGTTGATATCAAAAAAAGATAAACACCCCCTACTTACAAAGAGTTAGAGAGACACTTCGGTGTTGAAATTGTGTTACCAGGCAGGAAAATAACGCTTATTTCAGGTAACAATCAGAGTGCTCATGAGATACATAAATTTAACCTCATCATACTCAAAACCATGAGCATGATGAGGGTTTACTTATTCTGAAGCGAGGAAATTATCGAGATACGGTACTACGCGGGTGACGGAGGTCTGGAATACTCCGTTTTCAATCCAGTACAAGGTGTTTTCGCCAGGGCGTAAATTAAACGCCGTCAGGTAGGCATCGGCAGCTTCGCGGTTCTGTCCTTTCATCTCATAGACTTTACCGAGCAGCACATAATTCATCCACGACATTTCTAAATCAATGCCCGTGTTGATAGCGCTGTACGCTTCATCTATTTTCCCTTTGCCTAACATATCTACCGTTTTTATCTGGTAGAAGATCGCCATATCTTTAATGCCGGGCATTTCACCTACTTTCCCAACCTCGGCATACAGCGTCGCTAATTGTTTTTCATCCAACGGCTGCTGCGAATGACGTAATACATCCACCAGCGCTTTTTCGGCGTAAGCATAAATAAAGTCCGGCGATTGTTTAATGACGTCATCAAGTATATCGCTGGCTTTACCGAGTGAATCGACATCGCCTTTCATTAATAGCTGATGGGCCTGATAAAGACGGGTTAACGAAGGGCTTTGCGCGGGTTGATACTGTTTCAGCATCGCTTTCATGCGATCCGGCCACGGCTGCATTAGCGCGGTTGATAGACTATCCAGCAGGTCATTCTGGATGGTGAGCTGGTTATCCATGGTAATAAAGTAGCGTTTATCGAGCATCGTCGAGCCGTCGGCGTTATCGACCAGTTTCACCGACATAAAGCACTGCTGGGCGCGATAGTGGCGCTGATTAACGAATTCGATGGTCAACGTTTTACCCGAACTGCTGGGTTCGTTGATGTTGTAGTTGGTTTTATCATGGACCATAAAGGTCGAGAAGGTATTGAGCGAAGTAGTAATCAGGCTGCCCAGCCCAACGGCATAAGCATGCTGCGACGCCCAGTTGTTGCATGAACTGCCGTTTACCAGGTGTATGTCGATATCGCGCGGGTTTAGCAGCAGGCGAGTTTTGGTTTCCGGCGGCCGCGATTCTATCGACGACAAGGCGACTAACGCGACGCAACTGCCCAACGCCAGCAGAAACAGCGTCCACACCCAGAAGGTGGTGATCCGTTTACGTTTTTCCGGCACTGCCGGCGCCGCTGGCGCGACAGATGGAGAAGAGATAGTCGGTGGCGACGTTTCAGGAACGGAGACAGGGGCCGCTGGCGGTACGACCGGCGCCAACTCTTCGCCCTCTTCCGTACACCAAATTACCGGGACCGTTAGCTTGTAACCGCGTTTTGGCACCGTCGCAATATATTCCATGCTGCCGTCATCGCCGTCTTTCAGCGATTTACGCAATTCGGAAATACTCTGGGTGACGACATGGCTGGTCACCACGTTGCGCGTCCAGACGTTATCGATAAGCTCGTCCCGGCTGAGTACCTCGCCAGGATGTTGAGCAAAGTAGACCAGAAGATCGATTAAACGCGGTTCGAGAGTAAGCTGACGTCCGTTCCGGCTAATTTGGTTTACAGAAGGAGTAACGAGCCATTCCCCAACGCGAACAACAGGTTGTTGCATAAAAAAAACCCCAGGACGAAAAGGGAAAGGCGCGATAATACCACATTTCGCCTACCTAATTATGCGGGTGGTCAATACCCCACACGTTTGGCATAAGCTACTCCCTTTATATACAAATCAGTTAACAGTCTATGAACATCGTTGTCATTTAATCCAAAATAGCCAGGGTCTATGCTGCGTCCATCAAGTCGTTAAGGAGACGCATTATGTTATTCGACCACTATTCCTTGCAGGCCCTGCCGTTAAACAACCGTATCGTGATGCCGCCGATGACGCGTTCCCGCGCCGGGGCCGGCGATGTCGCTACCGAACAGATGGCGGAGTATTACGCCCAACGCGCCAGCGCCGGTTTAATTATCAGCGAAGGCACACAGATTAGCCAACAGGGACAGGGTTATGCCTGGACGCCGGGCATCTATAATGAAGCGCAGATCGCCGGCTGGAAAAAAGTCACCGCTGCGGTACACCAGGCGGGAGGCAAAATTTTTGCCCAGCTCTGGCACGTAGGGCGTGTCTCCCACACCGTCCTGCAGCCGGGTAATGCCGCACCGGTTTCCTCATCTGCTATTCAGGCTGAAGGGGTGAAGGTCTTTGTCGATGTCGAAGGCCGCGGTCCGGAAAATGGCGTCGGTGAAATGGTGCAGCACTCAATGCCGCGCGCCCTGACTCGCGCAGAGATCCCGGCGATTATCGAACAATATGCGCAGGCCGCGCGCAACGCTATTGCCGCCGGCTTCGATGGCGTTGAGCTCCACGGTGCAAATGGCTATCTGATTAATCAGTTTATTGATTCTCGAGAAAACCAGCGCACCGATGAGTATGGCGGTTCGTTAACCAATCGCCTGCGTTTCCTGAAAGAAGTGGCGCAGGCCGTTGCCGATGCGATTGGTAAAGAGAAACTGGGTATCCGCCTGGCGCCGCTGACCACCTTAATGGGGTCGAAAGACGATACGCCGGAAGCCACTTATCTGGCGGCGGCCAGCGTCCTTAATGATATCGGCATCGCCTATATTCATATCGCCGAAGCCGACTGGGATGATGCGCCGGTGATGCCCGCCGCCTTTAAAGAAGCGCTGCGTCAGGTGTTCCGCGGCACGATGATTTATTCAGGGAAATACACCGTAGAACGTGCCGAAGAGGCGCTGGCCAAAGGCTGGGCCGACCTGATTGGTTTTGGCCGTCCGTTTATCGCCAACCCGGATCTGCCCTATCGCCTGCAGCACAACCTGCCGCTGAACCAGCCAATCAGAGAGCAGTTTTTCGGCGGTGGTAAAGAGGGCTACCTCGACTATCCCACCGTCGATGCGAAGTAAACGGAGCAAATCGCTTCCTGGAACTTAAATAAAAAACCCGGCAGCGCTGTGGCGTGCCGGGTTAAAAATAAGACTCTCGACGTTTATGTATAATTAATCAATGTGATTAATTATTTATACACTTCCGCCGTTGCTTCAAAGTTCGGCCCGTGTTCGCGCGCCGCGGTAATAATATAATATTTACCGCCCTTCTCATCTGCCAGCTTAGAAAGCTGATCGTGAAGATCAGAAGGTGAAGAGAATTGCCCGCCAGACGGTCCCACAGAAATACTGCCCACGTGAGTCAGTTTGAAATGCGAGGCTTCTTCTTTAGTAATTAATTGCGCTGCCGAGGCGCCAAAGGCAACTGCTGAAAGAGCTAAAGCGACTAATACCTTTTTCATCCTACATTCTCCTTGGATTAGAGCCTTAATTGAGGCTCTTTCAGTATAGACACAAGATTAATAAGCGCGCTATTTATCAGATTATTTTTTTACCATCTGCCACGCTTAGTAACGCGACGGTACCCCTTCCGGACGGGTCTTAAAACGACGGTGCAGCCACATGTACTGTTCCGGCGCCATCAGGATACATTGCTCAATAATTTTGTTCATCCATCTGGCGGTGGTTTCCGGAGAATCCAGCGGCGGTGTCGCCTCAGGCTGCAGCGCAATCAGCTCATACCCGGCGCCGTTGGGCTTTCTTCGCGGAACAAAGGGAACGATAGTGGCTTTTGACATTCTCGCCAGCATCCAGGTGCCGGTGGTGGTCGCAGCATTATCAACATTGAAAAAGGGAACAAATACGCTGCTGGCGCGACCATAATCATGATCCGGAGCGTACCAGAGGATTTCTCCCTCTTTCAGTGACTTAACCATACCTTTCAAGTTTTTACGATCCAGCATCGTCTTGTTAGAACGCAGTCGTCCCCAGGTTTGCAGCCAGTCGATCAGCGGATTATCGTTTGGCCGGTAAACGCCAATCCCCGGCGTGAACATGCCAAACATCCGCGCGCCGAGTTCCAGGGTCAGAAAGTGAATGCCAATCAGCAAAATACCCTGCTTCTGTTCCTGTAGTTCAACAACTTCATTGACGCCGCTGGTCTCGGTCCAGCGCTCGACGCGATGGGTCGGCCAGAACCATGCCATGCCGGTTTCCATCAACCCCATGCCCAGAGATTCAAAATTCTTAACCAACATTTCATGACGCTGCGCCGGGCTGAGGTGTGGAAAGCAGAGCTCGAGATTACGCTGCGCAATACGTACTCTTCCGCGCAAAAAATGCATGGATAAACGCCCCAGACTATGGCCCAGACGATAGATCAGCGGATAAGGAAGTTGTACCACCAGCCACAATAAGCCAATGCCCAGCCATGCCGGCCAGTAACGCGGGTGTAATAATGAAAGAGAGAATTTGGGTAAATGCGACATCTGACTATTGCTCTTCAGGATCCTTGATTTACATGCCTGCGGGAGGCCTCAGTCCGAATTTGCGGATAAGGTACCCGATCCACAACATTTAGTTTTTTCCTATTCGTGCGGTAATACGCATTCAAGCGTAGACTATAACCTGTACGCTGCCCTGGTATTAAACCAACTGTGTAACAAATTTATTATTAATTTTTTCGTACAGTGGCACGCAAGCTAAAGTTTGCGTTATTCATCTTCAACAATAAATAAATAGCCTCCGAAGAAACGTCCCCGAAGGCTAAATATCGTTATGAACGAATGAAGGCCAGCAGATCGGCGTTAATCACATCCGCATGTGACGTGTGCATACCATGCGGTAAGCCCGGATAAATTTTAAGCTCGCTATTCGCTAACAGTTTATCCTGCAGAATGGCGGCATTTTTATAAGGAACGACCTGGTCGTCGTCACCCTGCATTACCAACACCGGCACCGTAATCGCTTTCAGATCTTCTGTCTGGTCGGTTTCAGAGAAGGCCTTAATCCCTTCATAATGGGCTTTCGCGCTACCGGTCATCCCCTGACGCCACCAGTTCTGGATGGTGCCTTGCGAAACCTCTGCGCCATCGCGGTTAAAACCGTAGAACGGTCCACTGGCAACATCGAGATAGAACTGTGAGCGATTAGCAGCAAGCGCCTTGCGGAAACCGTCAAACACTTCGATGGGCGTACCGCCTGGGTTATTGTCGGTTTTCACCATTAACGGCGGTACGGAACTGATTAATACCGCTTTGGCTACCCTGCCCTGCGGCTGGCCATATTTAGCCACATAGCGCGCGACCTGACCGCCGCCGGTTGAATGACCAACGTGAACAGCGTTATGCAAATCCAGACTTTCGACCACAGCAGAAGCATCGGCCGCATAGTGATCCATATCATGGCCTTCGCTTACCTGGTCGGAACGCCCATGGCCGCGGCGGTCGATAGCGATGACGCGAAACCCTTGCGCGAGGAAAAACAGCATCTGGTTATCCCAGTCATCAGCGCTTAACGGCCAGCCATGGTGGAACACAATAGGCTGAGCCTCTTTCGGACCCCAGTCTTTAAAATAAATATTAACGCCATCTTTAGTTGTTACGAATGCCATATCACGAACTCCTCTATTGAAAATATGACAACTTCTCATTAACATTCAATTGGTTACATTCAGCGCTGATATGATGTTTTCCCTTTGTTTGCGAAAAACCTCAATGGCAACGGTGCCACAAAGTGTAGAAGATGATGGCTCATTTAGCTCATCCCTCAGCAATTTAATATCATCGCAGAAGCTAAAATACGCCTTGTGCCGTTGAGAGTTAGTTCATATTACCTATTGATTAAATATGCCTTTTCGATATCTTTTATTTTATAGATAAATATCAGCACGTTATGCCAAAAATAAATAATTAAAATATTTTTATCTTATACTTACGCTCTGCTGTAAATTTCTCTCAAATAGATTTCTTCAGATTATTCCCCGAGAAAAAAGAATAAACCAAATGATCCACGTGCTCATTTTTAAACCGAAGCGGTTGTTCCTCACTGACCTAATCCACGCAGAATGTTCGCCGTTAATTGTGAGCCAGGCAACGTCCTGAGCGATGCCCTTCTGTCAATACTGTACAAACCACAGAAAACCGCCATACTCAGGCGCAAAGCCTGTGATTTTCAAGGGGTAAATTTTGCCTGTAGCAATCCCGGATAGCAAAACGAATAAGAAAGGAATGACTGCGATGCACTACAAATTGGTTAAGCAACTCAAAGATGATAATACATTAAGAAAAAGCTTTATTGATTTAGCCATCAAAACGTTCGATCTATCCTTTGACGCCTGGTATCAGCAAGGGTACTGGAGTGAATCCTATATCCCCTACGCTTTCGTTGATAAGAATAAAGTTATCGCCAACGCCTCCGCGAATATTATTGATCTGGTCTGGCAAGGCCAACCTCGACGCTATATTCAAATAGGTACGGTAATGACCAACATTGATTACCGTAATAAAGGGCTTGCCGGACAGTTGATACAACATATCCTTGATGACTGGCGTGACAAAGCGGATGCTTTTTTCCTGTTTGCCAACTCCACCACCGTCGATTTCTACCCCAAATTTGGCTTTACGCGGACCGACGAATATCAATATGTTGCGCCCGTTTCGCCGACTCCCGGCGACTTCCGTAAACTGGATATGGATAGTGCGCAGGATATTGCCCTGCTTAAGCACTACTACCAGAAATCCAACCCCTTTTCACAGCTACGAGTGGAGAATAACTTCGGTCTGCTGATGTTTTACTGTTCGGCGTTTATGAAGCATTTCGTGTACTACTCGGAGAAAAACCAGGCCGTCGCCATTGCGATGCAAAGCGCCCATGAGCTGATCTGCTTTGATATTTTTTGCGATGCCGGACAATCCATGGCGACCATTATCAATGAACTCGCCCAGCCGCAATCGCAGCAGGCGGTGCTTGGTTTTACGCCGAAGGAAGCGCGCCTTGGCGAGTACGAAAAAATAGACGGCGACGATATGTTGTTTATCTATTCCAACAAAGAGAACATTTTCCACGACAACAAATTGATGTTTCCGCTGCTGGCGCACGCCTGATGCCGGGCCGCAGGCTATCTCTTTAGCCTGCGGCTGGTCGGCGTTGTTTCTTCCTGGAAAACAAAATAAACAGTACAATCGATTGTTGTTTTTTTGTTAAATTCAGGAGAAGCACCACTTGCCCCTTTTTGACCTGCAGGATCTCTACGCCTTTTTAGCCCTCAGCGAGCACGGCAGCTTTCGCTACGCCGCCGAGGCGATTTGCATTTCGCAATCGGCGTTAAGCAGGCGAATTGAAAAGCTGGAAACCGCTTTGGGGGTGAGATTGTTTGACAGAACCACTCGCCGGGTGACGCTCACGCAAACCGGGAGAGCCTTTGCCCCAAAGGCTCAGCATCTGCTTTCCGAATTTGAAGATGCTCTGGACGGTATTAGCGACCGCGCCGCTTTCGGCAACGGAATGGTGACGGTTGCCTGTGTCCCCTCTGCCGCCAACTTTTTTATGCCGCAGGTTATCACCCAATTCCGTCAACGTTTTCCTAAGGCGCGGATCAAGGTCATTGATACCAGCGCCGGAAATGTTTATAGCGCCGTGCAGAATCACCAGGCGGACTTCGGCCTGAGTTTTCTCTCCGAAATCGCGTCCGAGGTGGTGTTTACGCCGCTGGTTCATGAACGCTACCTGGCGGTTTGCCGACGCGACGATCCGCTGGCACAACGTCATAGCCTCAGCTGGCAGGAGTTTTTTAATCGGGATTACATCTGGCTCGATAAGATCTCCGGCAATCGTCATCTGCTGGACGGCGCCCTGAGCAACGTAGGGCCGCGACGCACTGCGGTTTGTGAAACCCGCCATGTCACAACGATGCTGGGCATGGTGGATGCCGGCCTTGGTATCGCGGCAATACCGGCGATGGCGCTACCGGCCTATGCGCACCACGCGTTAGTGAGTATTCCGCTAGTGGAACCTGAAGTGAAAAGGCAGGTGGGACTGATAAAAAAAGCGGGCAGAGCGTTACCCCCTCTGGCCGCCGAGCTCGAAAAAGCCATTACCGATTTTTACCATCCCACCGCATGATTAGCCCTCTTCCGGTAATTCACAGGCGTTAGAGGGTAAAGGATCCATGCCTGTGCGACGAATTTCCGCCTGCGCCGGGACTGAAGCCAGATAGCACAGCAGTTGCTTCGCCTGGGACTGCGCGGATGAATCGGCAACCACGGCGCCCGCGAAGCGAGTAACGTATTGCACTTCATCCGGCAGACGACCAACGAACGTCACGCCGCTGACCGGCAACAACTCGCTAACCTGCTGAAACCCTATCGCATAGTCCCCTTTCGCTACCAGCGAAGCAACGGGGATTTTTTCGATCATTTTTGCTTTGGGGCTTGCCTGCGCGGCAATATCCAGTTTTCTGAACAGCTCCTTTTCAACATAGCGCCCGCTGGCGCTATCCGAATAGGCGATGGATTTCGCCTGCAGCAATGTCTGTTTCAACGCGGCGACGCTACTGATATCCGGCACCGGGGCGCCCTTTGGCACAACGGCGCCAATTCGTGAGTCCGCCAGTTCAATACGCGACCCCGGCATCACTTTGCCCTGCTTCTGCAAATCATCCAGGGCGTATCCCACCATAATCACCACATCCGCCTTTTGCCCTGCCGCCAGGCGGTTCGGTATCGCCTCCGCGGATTTCCCCATCGAGGGCCCATGAATGATATGCAAGGTATTGCCGCTTTTTTGCTGATAGTCGGGCGCCAGTTTATCCAACGCCGCGGAGAAGCCGCCGGAGATCATCACCGTGATCTCCTGCGCGGCGGCAACTTGCGCATAGCCGCAGGTAAATACCAGTAACGAGAAAACCCATGATTTACGTTGCATATTCACCTCTTAACCCAAAGAATTTTGCGTTTTCAATGCCTGCCGGGAAACGCGTTGATAGAGATACAGCGTCGCTAATAGCGCGCAGATTGCCGCAAAACTCATCCAGTAGCCGGGCGCAGCCTTATCCCCGGTAACTTTAATTAACGCGGTGGACATCGCCGGCGTGAAACCGCCAAACAGCGCGGTAGCCAGGCTGTAAGCCAGAGAAAAACCAGCAACCCTGACCGACTTAGGCATAATTTCCGTCAGCGCCGGGATCATCGCGCCGTTATAGATGCCGTAAATGAAGGAGAGCCACAGCAGCACGGACAACATCATGGCGAAGTCCGGCATGCGGGCCAGCAACGATAACGCAGGCCAACTGGTGAAAATAGCCAGCAGCGTCATGCTGACCAATACCGGTTTACGACCAAACCTATCGGAAAGCATGCCGCCGATAGGCAGCCAGATGAAATTAGAGATCGCCACCAACAGCGTGACCAGCAGGCTATCCGAGGCGCTTAATAACAGCACGTTTTTGCCAAAGGTTGGCGCGTAGACCGTGATCAAATAGAACGCGGTAGTGGTCATCGCCACCATTAACATCCCCGCAATCACCACCCGCCAGTTTGCCAGCAGAATAGTCAGCGATTGTCCCAGGGTCGGATGTTCCTTACGCTCCGTATACTCCGCGGTTTCATTCAGGTTGCGGCGTAAAAAGAAGATAAAAGGCACGATCAGGCAGCCAATCGCGAACGGAATACGCCATCCCCACTGATGCAGACTCGACTCACTGAGCAGCATATTGAGCAGATAGCCCAGTGAAGCGGCCACCATAATGGACACCTGCTGACTGGCGGATTGCCAGCTGGTATAAAACCCTTTACGCCCCGGCGTCGCCATTTCAGCGAGGTAAACCGAGACGCCGCCCAGTTCCGCACCGGCAGAAAAGCCCTGCAACAGTCGGCCGCACAGCACCAGCGCCGGCGCCCACAAACCGATAGTCTGATAACCTGGCACCAGCACGATCAGGATGGTCCCCATCGCCATAATCGACAGCGTGCCGATTAAACCTTTACGTCTGCCAACCTTGTCAATCCAGGCGCCTAACACCACGGCGCCCACGGGCCGCATCAAGAACCCGGCGCCGAAAACGGCGAAGGTCATCATTAATGAGGCGAATTCATTTTCGGAAGGAAAAAAAGTATGGGCGATATAGGTGGCGTAAAAACCAAATAAAAAGAAGTCAAACTGCTCAAGAAAATTCCCTGAGGTCACCTGCAGGATCACTTTGGCCCTGGCGCGAAATACTGAAGTTGCGGCAGTTGCGGACATCACACTCTCCCTGATTAACTGAATAGTTAACTCTCATTAACATTTAGGTAACCGTAAGAGTGCGGGAAGTTGTAGCCAGGAATAAGCGCATTTTGCGCATCTATTGATGCGTCTGACACATTAATAAAGCCTGCGAGTTAAGCGACATCAACAATGACGGGGCGACGGGTCTCCCCCTCCGCCCCGCCTCTATACGCTGATAGTGTGAACTCCGCTGCATTTCCCCCCAAGGCAATCCGGGCTTGAGGGGGAGTTTTAACGAAGATCGCGTACGGCGACGTGATCCATATCGTCGAAGACCTGGTTCTCGCCGACCATCCCCCAGATGAAGGTATAAGCGCGGGTACCCACCCCTGAGTGAATCGACCAGCTTGGCGAAATCACCGCCTGCTCGTTATGCATCACAATATGACGGGTCTCCTGCGGCTGCCCCATCATGTGGAAGACGCAGGCGTCCTCATCCATGTTGAAATAGAAATAGACCTCCATCCGCCGCTCATGGGTATGGCAAGGCATGGTGTTCCACAGGTTGCCCGGCGCCAGTTCGGTCAGGCCCATGCTGAGCTGACAGGTTTCCAGTACATCCGGCACGAAATACTTATTGATGGTGCGGCGGTTGCTGGTCAGGTTGTCACCCAACGTCACCGGCGCTACATCGGCAGGGGTGACTTTTTTCGTCGGATAAGTGGTATGCGCCGGGGCGCAGTTGTAGTAAAACTTCGCCGGTTTTGCATGGTCGACGCTGGTAAATACCACCTCTTTCGCCCCCTTACCGACGTACAGCGCCTCACGGTGGCCGATTTCATAGCATTGGCCATCAACGGTAATACAGCCCGGGCCGCCGATATTAATCACCCCTAACTCACGGCGTTCGAGGAAATAGCTTACCCCGAGCTGTTTGCCGACTTCGCCGCCCACCGAAACGCCGCGCTGCACCGGCATGACGCCGCCAACAATAATGCGGTCAATATGGCTGTACACCATGGTGTATTCGTCAGCCACAAACACTTTTTCAACTAAAAATTCATTACGCAGCCCCTGGGTATCCAGAGTTTTCGCATGCGCGCTGTGGATACTTTGTCTTACGTCCACGTTAGCCTCCAGGCAGATTCTTGAATGATAAAGCCCTCCTGCGGAGGGCAGAGATTAATGACAAACCTCATGCAATCATTGAGCTTGCAAATTGCACCAGGCAAATAACAAGGAAAATCAATTTATTGATTTTCGGCTGATAACCACAAAGAAGGAAAAACCACGCTTTTTCCTTCTTTGTCAGCAGTCTGAGCCCTGCTGCGGAGGGCGAGAATAAATTAGTGATTCGCCGATGGCGCCACGCTGGCGCCAGGCGCTTTCACCACCTGCGCATTGCCAAAACGTCTGGCGTACAGGGCGGTAATAATGGGCACTAAAATCGCGGTGACGATGACGCTTGCCGCGACCAGCGCCGTCGCCGAAGCGGCCACCGGTTCAAAGGCCGGATTAATCTGCGCGATGATCACCGGGTTCGCGACCGCCGCGCCCGCTGCGGAAGAGGCCGCGACGCCAGCCGTCCCGTTGCCGCCGCCGATAACCCGGTCAGCAATAATCAGTGGGATACCGGTAATGATGATAACCGCCACGCCAAGCACGATTCCCAGCAGTCCGGTATCCAGAATCACGCTCAGGTTGATAGTGTTGCCCAGCGCAAAACCAAAGAACGGAATCAGCACCGGGGTGGCTTTGCTAAAGAAAGCCCGGAAGTCGTGGTCGAGGTTGCCTAAGGCAAAGCCCACCAGGAATGGCAGCACCGCGCCGATAAAATGGTGCGGCTCGAAGGAAGCCAGCCCGGCGGAGCCAAGGATCACCATGGTCATCAACGGCCCGGACTCCAGCGACATCAGCACAAACGCGCCGGACTCTTCTTTACTGCCGTACTGATTCATCAGGCTGGCATACAGACCGCCGTTGGTCATATCCATTGCCGAGACAATAGCCAGCACCGACAGTCCGGCAAAGAAACCGGTCTGGACGCCATTTTCCGGAATGACCATCGCGGCGATAAAGGCCACAATCCAGGCGACGGCAATTTTGGTGATCACTAACGTGCCGGACTTACGTAATACGGTACCGGTGGCGCGCAAATCGATTGATGCGCCGATACAGAAAAACCACACCGCCAGGATTGGCACCGTCCCACCAATCATGCCTTTAGTGAATGAACCAAAGTAATTACCGGTATCCGGCGCCAGGGTATTAAGCACCGCGCCAAGCAGCAATGGGACCAGCATCATGCCGCCAGGGATACGTTCAATGGTTGCTTTGATTTTCATGTTTTATCCTCATCTCCACCCCACCTGAACGGCAAGGATGTGACTTATTCTTTCAATAGCGTTTGAAAAAATTCTTTCTGTTCATTGCATTACGAACAGATGAGAAAAGTCAGGAGTCTCAGGGTTGTGCGCACCACACTGATACCATGCCGTTATCATTGATCATGTGAAATAATGATTCAACGAAAACAAAACAGTGTTTTAGTTACCGTCATCACATATCAAAAAGAAATCGAACGAAGGATCGTTTATTGAAAACAAAAGGGAGGTGTAGCCACGACGTTGCGGCAATCAAGGGCGGGATGAAATGTTAGATAGATGTTTTAGTGAATTCGGTGACATGCGCCGGGCAAAGCAAGACACGACGGTCTTCGCTTTGCCCGGCCAGGAAAAGTGCGTGGATCAACTGCCGCGGTAGGTTGAGTAGCCAAACTGGCTCAACAACAGCGGGATATGTAGCTTTTGGTTCTGTTCGGTTACGCTGAAAATAACCGGAATGACGGGAAAGAAGGTGCTCATATTATGACTTTTAAAGTAGTCACCGGTTTTGAAGGTCACTTTATACACCCCAGGTTCCATATTATCGGCCTGCGGATAGAGCGACTTGATACGGCCATCGGCATCCGTTTTACCGCTGGCGATATGCTGCCAGCCGCTGCCCTGCTGCTTATCGAGCTCAATCTGCACCCCTTGAGAAGGCAGACCGGTCTGCTGATTGAGAATATGTACGCTTAGTGTCCCTTCCGGCGCCGCAAGCGCGCTGAAGCTCAACAATGAAATAACGGAAGCGATAATTAACTTCATGAGCGATGACCTTATTAAGCAAGTGAATGTGTCATCACTATAGTCAGCGCGCTGGGAAATAAAATTAAACTTTTCGTTATTAATTAACGGGTAATAGCCGCGCGGATCTACGCCAAAGTCTTGTGTTGGATGGAGGAATAGAACGTAAGAGAAGCGATAATGGCACGCCCTACAGGATTCGAACCTGTGACCTACGGCTTAGAAGGCCGTTGCTCTATCCAGCTGAGCTAAGGGCGCACTGAGAAGCGGGAGCTTCGGGAGGTGCAATCGCGTGAAATTATACGGTCAACCTCCGGTGAGTCAATGCATTTTGCCGGGAAAAGACAGTAGCATAGCGAGCTTGTCGATTATTAACGCGATGTCTGGTTAAGGATTGTTCGCCCAACTCGTTGGCGACTCGTCCATTACGTCGCTATAGCGCGGGAAAATAGCCTGTTTTCCTCCGCCCCGCGGCGGAAAACCGATAAAAACGCAAACGATAACTGACAGCGGGGCTGGCTTCTGACAAAATATCCACATCCCCCTTTCGTAAAGTGACAGATGGAATCCTCTCTCTGATGGCAGCAAAAATTATTGACGGTAAAACGATTGCGCAGCAGGTGCGCTCTGAGGTCGCGGAAAAAGTGAAGGCGCGCGTAGCGGCCGGAAAACGCGCCCCCGGGCTCGCCGTTGTGCTGGTCGGCAGCAACCCTGCATCGCAGATTTATGTCGGCAGCAAACGCAAGGCATGTGAAGAGGTGGGCTTCGTCTCCCGCTCTTACGATCTCCCGGAAACCACCAGCGAAGCCGAGCTGCTGGAACTTATCGACACGCTTAATGCCGATAACACTATCGACGGCATTCTGGTGCAGCTGCCGCTGCCTGCCGGCATCGACAATGTTAAAGTCCTTGAGCGCATTGCCCCGGACAAAGACGTCGACGGCTTCCATCCGTACAACGTTGGTCGCCTGTGTCAACGTGCGCCACGTCTGCGTCCTTGTACGCCGCGCGGCATTGTTACCCTGCTTGAGCGCTACAATATCGATACTTATGGCCTCAACGCGGTGGTGATTGGCGCTTCTAACATCGTCGGCCGTCCGATGAGCATGGAGCTGCTGCTGGCGGGCTGCACTACTACCGTCACCCACCGCTTTACCAAAAACCTGCGCCACCACGTCGAAAATGCCGATCTGCTGATTGTCGCGGTCGGTAAACCGGGCTTTATTCCGGGTGAATGGATTAAAGAAGGCGCCATCGTGGTGGACGTCGGCATTAACCGTCTGGAAAGCGGCAAAGTGGTCGGCGACGTGGTGTTTGAAGACGCGGCGGAACGCGCCTCCTACATTACGCCCGTGCCGGGCGGCGTCGGCCCGATGACCGTAGCGACCCTCATTCAGAATACGCTGCAGGCGTGCGAAGAGTATCACGACATTCAGGAGGCCTAAGATGGCGAATTTTTCTCTGGGCAAACACCCGCATGTTGAACTGTGCGACCTGCTGAAGCTGGAAGGCTGGAGCGAAAGCGGCGCGCAGGCCAAAATCTTCATCGCCGAAGGGCTGGTGAAAGTCGACGGCGCGGTGGAAACCCGCAAACGCTGTAAAATCGTCGCCGGGCAAACGGTGACCTTTGACGGTCAAAGCATTACCGTTATCGCCTAATCCTTTCTGGCGCCGGTCCCGGCGCCAGCGCTCTCCCGCAGGAAAATCAGAATAATGCGGGGATGTAATCCTCAAATACCCTACTGATAATAGGCTTTTATTTGTAGAATATAAGCCAATGCCAACCATCATCACTGATGCCGCCGTTCCGCTGTGTCTGGGGTTAGGGCTGGGATGCAAAATCATTCCCCCTCGCCTGCTGCTGGCTGGCGTGGCGTTGGGCATTTCTTAGTATCTGCCTCTTATCCCATAGCCTGCTCGATGCCATCACCGATGGTGGTAAAGGCGTCGGCTGGCTGTGGCCCTGCTCCGATCAACGCTTCTTCCTGCCCTTGCAGGTGATTAAAGTGGTGCCATTCGCGCTATCGCGTTATGCCACGCCTTATGGCCATCAGGTGATCCTCTCCGAGCTGCAGTGGGTCTGGCTGCCGGGAAGCGCACTGGCGCTACTACTCTGGCTATATCGTCAATCTATTCAACGTTAGGGATTAACATGTATAAAACGACCATCCTTGCCGCTGCAGCACTGCTGGCGGTTTCGTGCCCGATTCACGCCGAGGATCATACAAACGCCTATGCCGTCTCTTCGACCATTACCAGTATCGGCAGTTCGGCGCTGGTGAGCGGCATCATTCTCTCGCCAGTCCTGCTCCCCGCCGCACTGATTACCGCTTCTGTCGACAAAAATAAAGAGCAGAAAACCGCGCTGTTGACCACCAAAGACCCTAAACAGAACACCGTCAAAATGGTGCTGCCGCTGCAGGTGGTGGAAGAGGCGGATCTCAAAACCGGGGACAAGCTGACGCTGGAGAAAGCCCCGGAAGGCACCGGCGCACTGCTGAAAAAAGAAGGTAAGGTCCTGACCCATATGGTGAATCAAGAGGACGCCTCGCTCTCCGCTAACCAACCGCTGTCGGCGAAATGAAGCGCCTGGCGCTCGCCTTGTGCCTGAGCGTGGCATCAGTAAGCGCGACTGCAGCCAGCACCGATTGCGGCACGGGGTCGCCATCGGCGGAAACCATTGCCGCAACCATGCATCAGGCACAGTTGCTCAAACAACAATTAAATAGCGAACCGGAAGCGGTGGTTATTTTGGTCCGCCAGGGGCAAGATATGTCCAGCCGTGGGTTAACCTGGTCACATGCCGGCTACGCCCTACGGCAGGCCGATAACAGCTGGCGGGTTTATCATAATCTGAATACCTGCGGCACCGCGCGATCGGCGCTGTACGTCCAGGGATTATATGAGTTTCTCGCCGATGAACTGGTTAACCAGCAGATTGCGATTTTACGTCCGAGCGGCGAACTTAACGCTGCGCTACAAGCGCTTTTGCACAACCCTGTCAAACTGAACCTGTTTCACAGCCCGCACTATAACCTGATCGCCTGGCCCTTCTCCGGGCCGTATCAAAACTCTAATGGCTGGCTGCTGGAAGTCTTTGCCCGAGCGGGCGATAGCAACATCTGGTCACGCGAGCAGGCCAGACATTGGCTCTTACAGCAGGGTTATCAACCCTCGTTAGTTAAGGTCACGATTTTCGAACGCCTTGGGGCAAAAATAGTTGCCAGCAATGTTTTTACCGACGATCAGCCGGAACAACTATTGGCAAGTGGCAAAGTAGGTTTAAACAGTGGCGATAGCGTTATTCAGTTTATTGCCCGTTACAGCCGCAACATATCCTCCTGCCTGCATCTGAATCTGCCCGAATCCGTATGCGTTTTTCAGCCTACACCACTGGAAGTCAGTCCCTAACGCAAAAAGGCCACGCAAGCGTGGCCTTTTCATTAGCAATGGCGCTTACTTACGACGCCAGGTGGTGCCCTGCGGACCATCCTCCAGCACGATACCCATCTCGTTAAGACGATCGCGCGCCGCATCCGCCGCCGCCCAGTCTTTCGCTTTACGCGCATCCAGACGCTGTTGGATAAGCCCTTCGATTTCCGCTACTTCGCCATCATCGGCCTGCGCGCCGCTCTGCAGGAAAGCGTCCGGTTCCTGTTCAAGCAGACCCAGCACCGAGGAGAGCTTACGCATATGGGCCGCCAGCGCGTTCGCGGCTGCCGCGTCTTCCGTTTTCAGACGGTTTACTTCACGCGCCATATCGAACAGCACCGAGTAGGCTTCCGGGGTATTGAAGTCGTCATCCATCGCTTCGATAAAGCGCGCTTCGAAGGCTTCGCCGCCGGCAGGCTGCGCGGATTTATCGGTTCCGCGCAGCGCGGTGTACAGACGCTCCAGCGCCGAACGCGCCTGCTTGAGGTTCTCTTCGCTGTAGTTCAGCTGGCTGCGATAGTGGCCGGACATCAGGAAGTAGCGGATGGTTTCGGCATCGTAGTACTTCAGCACGTCGCGGACGGTGAAGAAGTTACCCAGCGATTTCGACATTTTCTCGCGATCGACCATCACCATTCCGGAGTGCATCCAGTAGTTGACGTATTCGCCATCGTGGGCGCAGGTCGATTGCGCGATCTCGTTTTCGTGATGCGGGAACATCAGATCCGAACCGCCGCCGTGAATATCAAAGTGATTACCCAGCTGTTTGCAGTTCATTGCCGAGCACTCAATGTGCCAGCCCGGACGCCCTTCTCCCCACGGCGACGGCCAGCTCGGCTCGCCCTCTTTCGACATCTTCCACAGGACGAAGTCCATTGGGTTACGCTTAACGTCAACCACGTCGACGCGGGCGCCCGCCTGCAGCTGGTCGAGATCCTGGCGCGACAACAGACCGTAGTTCGGGTCGGTCGGTACGTCGAACATCACGTCGCCGTTATCCGCCACATAAGCGTGACCGCGGGCGATCAGCTGCTCGGTGATTTCGATAATTTCGGCGATATGATGGGTGGCGCGCGGCTCGTTGTCCGGGCGCAGAATGTTCAGGGCGTCAAAATCTTTGTGCATTTCAGCGATCATGCGATCGACCAGCGCGACAAAGCTTTCGCCATTTTCATTAGCGCGCTTAATGATTTTATCGTCGATATCGGTAATGTTGCGCACGTACTTCAGCTTGTAACCAAGGAAGCGCAGGTAACGAGCGACAACGTCGAAAGAGACGAAGGTGCGGCCATGGCCGATATGACAGAGATCGTAAACGGTAATTCCACACACGTACATGCCAACTTCCCCGGCATGAATAGGTTTAAATTCTTCTTTTTGGCGCGTCAGTGTATTAAAAATTTTTAACATCGAAGATTCCGTGTAGACGTGTGTGGATATAAGTCGCTTATTCTAACCCTAATTCAAACCGGAAGCAGCACACATTGCAAGGTGCATCGACCCCCGCGGTTATGCTATAACAGCCACCTATGTCATACCCAACCCTGGGTTCAGCACTACAATCATCGGAACAGGATGCAAAAATGGTTACTTTCCACACCAATCATGGCGATATCGTAATCAAAACGTTTGACGACAAAGCGCCGGAAACAGTTAAAAACTTCCTGGACTACTGCCGCGAAGGTTTCTACGACAACACCATTTTCCACCGTGTTATCAATGGCTTCATGATTCAGGGCGGCGGCTTTGAGCCGGGCATGAATCAGAAAGCGACCAAATCTCCGATTCAGAACGAAGCCAACAACGGTCTGAAAAATACCCGTGGTACCCTGGCGATGGCCCGTACTCAGGCGCCGCACTCCGCCACCGCGCAGTTCTTCATCAACGTAGTAGACAACGACTTCCTGAACTTCTCTGGCGAAAGCCTGCAGGGTTGGGGCTACTGCGTCTTTGCCGAAGTGGTTGAAGGTATGGACGTGGTAGACAAAATCAAAGCGGTTGCCACCGGCCGCAGCGGCATGCACCAGGATGTGCCGAAAGAAGATGTTGTAATCAAAAGCGTCACCGTCAGCGAATAATTCGTGGCGACACTTTTTATTGCAGACCTGCATCTGCAAACAGAAGAACCGGCGATCACCGCCGGTTTTCTGCGCTTTTTAGCCGGCAGCGCCCGCGAAGCGGACGCGCTGTATATACTCGGCGACCTGTTCGAGGCCTGGATCGGCGATGACGATCCGAACCCGCTGCATCAGCAAATCGCTTCGGCCATCAAAGCCGTCGTCGACGCCGGCGTTCCCTGCTACTTCATCCACGGCAACCGCGATTTTCTCGTCGGCCAGCGCTTCGCCCGCCAGAGCGGCATGATCCTGCTCGCTGAAGAAGAGCGGCTGGACCTCTATGGCCGTGAAGTGTTGATTATGCATGGCGACACCTTATGTACCGATGACCCCGGTTACCTGGCGTTTCGCGCTAAAGTCCATACCCCGTGGATCCAACGTCTGTTTCTCGCCCTGCCTCTGTTTATCCGCCGCCGCATCGCCGCCAAAATGCGCGCCGATAGCCAGGCCGCCAACAGCAGCAAATCGATGGAAATTATGGATGTAAATCCGCAGGCGGTCGTCGACGCGATGGAGCGGCATCAGGTGCAGTGGCTGATTCACGGCCATACCCATCGCCCGGCCGTCCATGAACTCCAGGCCAACGGGCAGCCCGCGTGGCGCGTGGTCCTCGGCGCGTGGCACAGCGAAGGGTCAATGGTTAAAGTCAGCGCCGACGGCGTCGAACTTATCTATTTCCCGTTTTAATCTCCCAGGCACAATTCCGAAAACCTTCTTCTGAAGGGGGAATGACTGACGCTATCTGTTCTCCGCATGCTAGCCTTTGGCTAAATCTCACTCAAGGAACGAGTATGAAAAAATGGAACCAGCCCCTAATCTGGGGAATGATCATCGCGATCCTCAATCCGTTAGGGGTAAGCTATATCGCCTTAATCGGCGTCGCTATCGGCAACACACTGGCATTTGTCTGGTGTGCAATGCTGGCATGGGCAATTTATTTTTATGCTATTTATTTGCTCTGTACCCGGCCCCACGATGGGCGGCTGGTACAAATCTATTTACTGATCATGGGTACCCTGATGCTTCCTTGGGGGTTAGTGCTGCTTATCACCTGTATCATGAATGAGATAAAGGCAAATAAACAACGTACTTCATCGTCGGCAAGCGAGACAAAAGACGGCTAACCACGCGTACGCAACCGTTTTCCTTAGCGGGATATCGTGCTATTCTCTGTGGCCTCTAAAGCAGTGTGAAGCACACCCACAGGAGTTTTCAGACGCATGTCTTCCCGCAATAATCCGGCGCGTATCGCCATCGTGATGGGGTCCAAAAGCGACTGGGCTACCATGCAGTTCGCCGCAGAAATCCTTGATACCCTGAACGTTCCGCACCATGTTGAAGTGGTTTCCGCCCACCGTACGCCCGATAAACTGTTTAGCTTCGCCGAAAGCGCCGAAAGCAACGGTTATCAGGTGATCATCGCCGGTGCGGGCGGCGCGGCGCATTTGCCGGGCATGATTGCAGCGAAAACTCTGGTGCCGGTGCTTGGCGTGCCGGTTCAGAGCGCAGCGTTAAGCGGCGTTGACAGCCTCTACTCTATCGTTCAAATGCCCCGCGGCATCCCGGTCGGCACGCTGGCCATCGGCAAAGCCGGCGCCGCTAACGCCGCCCTGCTCGCCGCGCAAATTCTCGCCCAGCATGATGCTGAGCTGCATCAGCGCCTGAGCGCCTGGCGTCAGGCGCAAACCGATGAGGTGCTGGATAACCCGGACCCGCGAGGTGCGGCATGAAACAGGTTTGCGTCCTCGGTAACGGACAGTTAGGCCGCATGCTGCGTCAGGCCGGTGAACCGCTGGGCATCGCCGTCTGGCCGGTCGGCCTGGAAGCCGACCCGGAAGCGGTGCCGTTCCAGCAAAGCGTCATCACCGCCGAAATCGAACGCTGGCCGGAAACCGCTTTAACCCGTGAGCTGGCGCGCCATTCGGCGTTCGTTAACCGCGACGTTTTTCCGATCATCGCCGACCGCCTGACCCAGAAACAGTTGTTCGACAAACTTGGCCTCGCCACCGCGCCGTGGCAGCTACTGGCGGATAAAAGCGAGTGGCCCGCCGTGTTTGCCCGTCTGGGCGAACTGGCTATCGTCAAGCGCCGCGTTGGCGGCTACGATGGCCGCGGCCAGTGGCGTTTACGCGAGAACGAAACCACACAACTACCCGATGATAACTACGGCGAGTGTATCGTTGAGCAGGGTATTAACTTCTCCGGCGAGGTGTCGCTGGTCGGCGCCCGCGGCCGCGACGGCAGCACGGTGTTTTATCCGCTGACCCGCAACCTGCACCAGGACGGCATTCTGCGCGCCAGCGTCGCCTTCCCGCAGGCCAATGCCCGCCAGCAGGCGCAGGCGGAAAGCATGCTGACGGCGATCATGAACGAGCTCGACTACGTGGGCGTGATGGCCATGGAGTGCTTCGTCACCGCCGAGGGACTGCTGATCAACGAGCTGGCGCCGCGCGTACATAATAGCGGCCACTGGACGCAGAACGGCGCTTCCATTAGCCAGTTTGAACTGCACCTGCGCGCCATTACCGATCTACCGCTGCCGCCACCGGTGGTCAACAGCCCGTCGGTGATGATCAATCTGATCGGCAGCGATCTGAACTACGACTGGCTAAAACTGCCGCTGGTGCATCTGCACTGGTACGACAAAGAGGTTCGTCCGGGGCGTAAAGTCGGCCACCTGAATCTGACCGACAGCGATACCGATCGCCTGAGCGCCACGCTGGAAGCGCTGAAACCGCTCCTGCCAGCCGAATACGCCAGCGGTGTTTTCTGGGCGCAATCGCAGCTTAATTAAGCCATTCGTGCCGGGGATTTGATCTATCCCCTTCCCCGGCACGCCCTTCGGCGCGTAGAATCCCCACCTCGCAGTAAGCACATCTGGTTTTAACTCAAAAGGACGACCCATGGAAAATGGGAGACACTATCGCGCCATCCTCAGCGCGGATACGCCGCTTATCGACGTCCGCGCACCGGTGGAATTTCAGCAAAGCGCGATGCCCGCGGCGATTAACCTACCGCTGATGAACGATGACGAACGCGCCGCCGTCGGCACCTGTTACAAGCGCCAGGGGCCGGAAGCGGCATTAGCCCTCGGCCATAAGCTGGTCGATGGCGACCTGCGAGCCAGCCGTCTCAAGGCGTGGCTGGAGGCCTGCGCCCGCTATCCGCAGGGCTATCTGTGCTGCGCCCGCGGCGGCCAGCGCTCGCATATCGTGCAGCAGTGGCTGCGGGAATCTGGCGTCGATTATCCGCTGATTGTCGGCGGTTACAAAGCGCTACGCCAGGCGGCAATACAGACTACCGAGGAGCTGGTACAGCGCCCTATCGTGCTGATTGGCGGCTGCACCGGCAATGGCAAAACCCAGCTGGTTTGCTCGCGCCCGGACGGTATCGATCTTGAAGGTCACGCCCACCACCGCGGTTCGTCATTTGGCCGAACGCTACTGCAGCAACACCCGCAGGCGACGTTCGAAAACCATCTGGCGGTCACCCTGCTTAAAAAAGCTGAACAACAGACACGCTGGGTGCTGGAAGATGAAGGCCATATGATCGGCGCGAACCACCTGCCGGAATGCCTGCGTATCCGCATGGCGCAATCGCCGCTGGCGGTGGTGGAAGATCCGTTTGACGTTCGTCTGGAGCGACTGCGCGAAGAGTACTTCGATCGTATGCATCGCGACTTTATTGCCGCCTATGGCGAAGAGAAAGGCTGGCAGGAATATAGCGAGTATCTGCATCACGGGCTGTTTGCCATCCGGCGTCGGCTAGGGCTACAGCGCTTTGCCCAGCTAAGCGAACTGCTCGACGCGGCGCTGTCGCAGCAGCAGCGTACCGCCAGTACCGAGGCGCACTTCGCCTGGCTGGTTCCGCTGTTAAATGAATACTACGACCCGATGTATCGCTATCAGTTGGGGAAAAAAGCCGGGAAGATTATCTTTCGCGGTAACTGGCAGGATGTCGCCGCCTGGCTGGCGAAGTAGTTCCCCAACCAGACGGCTTCCCGGGTAGCGGCTGGCGCCTTACCCGACCTACGGTCCGTGCGGCCAGCCTTTAATTTAATCATCGTGCTGGCTGAAACTGCCGGTACCAATGGCCTCAAAACCCCCGGTGGCGCTGCCGCTTACCGGGGCTACAGCGCTGTGCGATTTGGTAGCCCGGCTTAGCGCAGCGCAAGCCGGGGAAATTCCCGGCTTGCGGCGGCTCATCGTTAGAAGTCGTAGCGCAGACGCACCAGGTTCATATCGCCCAGATCATCGGTGCTGGAGGTAAACACGTGCTCGTAATCAACACGGAAACCGTAATCCAGCTGGAAGCTAATACCCAAACCGTTATCAATACGCTGGTAGTTGCGGCCATTCACGTACTCCAGGCGGTCGCCCATAAAGTACGGTTGAATAGATTTAACAGCGTATTGATTGATCGGGAATTTATAGCCGGCAAAGTATTCAATACCCCAGGCATCGCCGGCGAAATAGTTATGAACATCGGTTTTCTTGGTAGTCAGGAAGTTCTGATACCAGCCGCCGCCGAAGGAGAAGGTCCAGTTATCCGGAGTCCAGCTCAACGCGGTACCGACAATATTCTGGTCGTAGGTTTTGCTATTGGAGCTTGACGGGTCGCGCATTTCGGCGCGGGTGTAGTTCCACGCGGTACCCCAGGTCAGGTCCTTCATGATGTGGTAATCCACGCCGATAGAACCGCCTCCTTTACGCTTGTAGCGCAGACCATCGCCCGGCAGATATTCGCTATCTTCAAACAGATAGGAGCCATACAGATCGACATCACCGACGGTTTTCTTATATTTCAACATATTGCGTGAACGATAAGAACCATCGTAATCGCCGTTAATACCGTTACCCGGAGCCTGACCGATCATATCATAGTCCCAGATATCGGTTTTCACGCCGACGACATCATAGTAAATACTGTTTTGCTGACCGTAGGTTAAGGTACCCCAGGTATCGCTCTTCAGACCGGTGAACAACATACGGCGGGTGGTATTATTCGCCCCTTCCGCGTAGTGATTGTCCCAATCGAACAGCGCCGGAATATTGACGCCCAGTTCGTAGTAGCTGATCCAGCTAATATCATCAAAGAGATAGTAATCAGCCGCGAAACGGAAACGGGTGCCGCCATCGAAACCGTTACGCTTGTAGGAACCTTTATCGCCATCGCCGGTCATCATATTGAACTGCGGACGAATACTCCCGCCGACGGTAAAGTTAAGGCGACTTAACGGATCGCCCGCCTGCGGATCTTGTTTCAGCAGCGTAATCTCAGCCTGGGATGCAAAAGAGGTTAACGCTAATGCTGCGCCGATCGAGATCGCCAGCGCTTTTATTTTATGTGCCATGCTTTTTCCTTGAGTAATAAGCAACCTTATATTTGCCAGTTGAATATTAACTGCGAATTAGCACGACGTGTTGTTGGGTTTTTAATGTTTTGTGCGCTTAAAAATCAAGGAATTATCATTTTGTGCCGTTAAAATAAAAGCGCCGCGAAATTGCGCGGCGCTTCATAAAAATGAAATCTATTTACTGGTTAAATTGTCGGAATAACGCTTTACCTTTTAATAAGCGTAATCCCAACCAACCGCCGCACAACGATAATAAAATAGCGCCTGAGAGTGGCAGCATCACCCACAGCCGCCAGTCCGGCGTCCATGGAAAATCAAACACTTTGGTTTGCAGCATCGCCAGCGCCACCTCGGCGCCAATGGCCGCCACCAGCCCCGAAACCACGCCAAGCAGGGCGAACTCCACCCACAACGTGGTGCGCAGCAAGACTTTACCAGCCCCCAGCGTCCGCCAGACGACCAGCTCCTGATGCCGCTGGCGCATCCCGACCTGCACCTGGGCCAGTAGCAATAGCACGCCACAGGCGGTGACCAGCACCACCATGACCTCCAGCGCCCGACTGACCTGCGTCAACACCTGGCCGACCTGGCGCAGGATGGCGCCGATATCCAGCAGGCTAACGGTGGGAAACTCGCGGTTAAGCTGGGTCAGCATCGCGTTGCCATTATCCCAACGGAAGCTGGTAAGCCAGCTTTGCGGCTGCCCATCCAGCGCCCCCGGCGGGAAAATAAAGAAGAAGTTGGGCCGCAGGCTCTCCCAGTCAACTTTGCGCACGCTGGTCACCTTAGCGCTAAATTGCTGGGTATCGCCGGTAAAGGTGACGCTATCACCGATCCTGACGCCTAACCGCTGCGCCAGCCCCTCTTCAATCGACACCTCGCCAGACTTCGGCGGCCAACTGCCGGCCACCAGCGGATTATGATCCGGGCGCTGCTCGCTCCAGGTGAGATTAAGCTCGCGGTTTAGCGCTTCGTCTTTATTGCCCTCGGTGGTTTGACCGTTAATCTGCGTCAGCCGCGCGCGCACGATGGGATAAAACTCCGCCGCCCGGGTCTGGTGTTCGGCGAGGAATGTCTTCACCGGAACTACCTGTTCGGGAGCGATATTAATCAGAAAGTAGTTCGGGCTTTCCGGCGGCAGCTGCTGCTGCCAGCGTTCGAGCAAATCGCCGCGTAACACCAACAGCAGAGCCAGCAGCATAAACGACAGTGAAAACGCCGCCAGTTGGCTCAGCGTTGACCACGGCTGGCGCAACAGACGGTTCACCGCCAGGCGCAGCGGCAACGCTTTTAGCGTGACGCGCTTAAGCAACCACAGCAAGGCCCAGCCTACCAGCCCGCATAGCAGCGCCAGCACCAAGGCCCCGACCAGCACCGACCACAGTAGCGGGCTACCGCCCATCAGCCAGGCCAGTCCGCCGACAACCACCGCGCAGACCACAGGAATATAGTGTTTTAGCGGCCAGACGTTAGCCACCACATCTTGCCGCAATACCCGCAGCGGCAGAGTCGCCAGCAGCAGCCGATAGGGCCGCCAGCCGACCAGCAGCGAAATCACCACCATCGCGCCGATAGCCCACAGCCACGGCCAGCCGCTGGCGGGCGGCAGCGCGGCGGGCAGCACCGGTTTAAGCATCAGCAGCAGGGCTTTTTCCAGCAGCAGCCCCATCGCGCCCCCCGCCGCAACCGCCAGCATCAGCAACATTAGCCACTGACCGACGATAAGTTTACGCAGCTGCGCCCGCCCGGCGCCTAAGGTTTTGAGAATAGCGACCAGATCGTAGCGGCTGCGGCAGTAATGCCCCATCGCGACCGCCACCGCGGCGACTGCCAGCAGCAACGTTAATAACGCGGACAGCAGTAAAAATTGCTGCGAGCGCTCCAGCGATTTACCCAGCGCGCTATCATCCTGCTCCAGGCCAATCCAGCGATGTTCCGCGCCAAGCTTCGGCAATAGCCACCGCTCGTAGGCCGCCAGCTGCTGCGCGCTACCGGCAAACTTATAGCGCCAGGAGACGCGGCTGCCGGGCTGTACCGCGCCGGTTTTCGCCACATCGGCGATATTCATCATTAGCCGCGGCGCCATCTGGAAGGGGTTGAAGCCGGCGTCAGGCTCCTGAATGACCTCGCCGGCGATGCGCAAGGTAGCGTCGCCAACATCAATGTTATCGCCGGTTTTCAGATTCAGCAGCGCCATCAGCCTCGGCGCCAGCAGGACGCTGCCGCGCTGCGGTTTTAATCCCGCCGGAGAGGTCTCCAGCGTGCCGTACAGCGGATAAGTATCATCAACCGCTTTGACATCCGCCAGTTGCGGGGTATCTACAGCGAAAGTCATGGTGGCGAAGCTCAGCTGTTCGCCCACGGTTAACCCGAGCGCGCGCGCCTCGGCGATCCACTCGGCGGGCACTTCGCGTGAACTGCGCAAGGTGCGATCCCCGGCCATAAATTCGCGGCTTTGCTGGCTCAACCCTTTTTCCATACGGTCGCTGATTGAGCCCAGCGCCAGCACGCAGGCCACCGCCATGCTCAATGCCAGCCAGACGATGAGCAGTGAAGGCGAGCGCCATTCGCGCCAGAACCAGCGGGCTATCATGCTTCCTCCTGCAACTTGCCATCCACCAGGCGTAAGCGACGATCGCAACGCGCCGCCAGCAGCGGATCGTGGGTCACCAGAATTAGGGTGGTGCCGTGTTCGCGGTTGAGTGAGAACAGCAGATCGGCGATTTTATCGCCGGTGTGACGGTCGAGATTACCGGTCGGCTCATCGGCAAATAGCAGCGCCGGACGGCCGTTAAAGGCGCGAGCCAGCGCCACTCGCTGCTGCTCGCCGCCGGAAAGCTGCGCCGGTAAATGGTGCAGGCGTTTGCCAAGCCCTAGCTGTTCAAGCAGCGCGCGCGCATCGCCGCGGCTTTGGCTATCGCTGGCGCCGCGCAGCAAGGCCGGCAGCTCGACGTTCTCCAGGGCATTTAGCGTCGGAATCAACATAAACGATTGAAAGACAAAGCCTACGTGCTTCGCGCGTAACGTCGCCCTCGCCTCTTCATCCATCTGATGCAGCGGCTGCCCCAAAAGAGACACTTCGCCGCTGCTGCCGTCGTCGAGCCCGGCGAGAATGGCCAGCAGCGTGGATTTCCCGGAACCGGACTCGCCAATCAGGGCGATGGTTTGCCCCGGTTTGACAACCAGCTCAACTCCGGTAAGGATGGACAACTGATGCTCTCCCTGACCGACGGATTTCTTAAGATGATGAACTTCAAGTATGTTTTCCGCTGGCATTTGCCTTTCCTGTTTATGGTTCTGTTTACCTGCCGCGCAATGGCGGCGGATACGCTGTTAGTGCTTGGCGATAGCCTGAGCGCCGGCTATCGAATGGCGGCCAATACGGCCTGGCCTGCTCTGCTTAATGAGAAGTGGCAGGCCAAAACGACGGTGGTCAACGCCAGTATCAGCGGCGACACCTCGCAGCAGGGACTGGCGCGCCTGCCGGCGCTACTGAAGCAGCACCAGCCGCGCTGGGTGCTGGTGGAACTGGGCGGCAACGACGGGCTGCGTGGTTTCCCGCCGCAGCAAACGGAGCAGACGCTGCGTACCGTTATTCAGGATATCAAAGCGGCGAAGGCCCAGCCGCTGCTGATGCAAATACGCCTGCCCGCCAACTATGGGCGCCGTTATAATGAAGCCTTTAGCGCGATATATCCGCAACTGGCCAAAGAGTTCGATATTCCTCTGCTGCCCTTTTTTATGGAAGAGGTTTATCTCAAGCCACAATGGATGCAGGACGACGGCATTCATCCTAATCGCGATGCGCAACCGTTTATTGCCGACTGGATGGCAACCCGGTTGGCTCCCTTAGTTAATCATGACTCCTGAACGCCGGGAGTCATTCACAGGTAAAGTTATGCAAAAATCGGTTTTAGTTACAGGATGTTCCAGCGGAATTGGCCTCGAAAGCGCGCTCGATTTAAAACGCCAGGGCTTTCGGGTACTGGCCGCCTGCCGTAAGGGGGAGGATGTCGCCCGTATGCAGGAACTGGGTCTGACCGGTATTTTGCTGGATCTCGATGACCCGCAAAGCGTCGAAAATGCCGCCGCCGAGGTCATCGCGCTGACCGGGAACCGCCTGTATGGCCTGTTCAATAATGCTGGCTACGGCGTCTACGGTCCGCTCACCACCATCAGCCGTCAGCAAATGGAACAGCAGTTTTCCGCCAACTTTTTCGGCGCCCACCAGCTCACCATGCTGCTGCTGCCCGCTATGCAGCCGCACGGCGAGGGCCGCATCGTGATGACCTCTTCGGTGATGGGGCTGATTTCCAGCCCCGGCCGCGGCGCCTATGCCGCCAGTAAATACGCGCTGGAGGCGTGGTCCGATGCCCTGCGCATGGAGCTCCGCCACAGCGGCATAAAAGTCAGCCTGATTGAGCCTGGGCCAATCCGTACCCGCTTTACCAACAACGTTAACCAGACCGGCGACAAGACGGTAGAGAACCCAGGCATTGCCGCGCGCTTTACGCTCGGCCCGGAGGCGGTAGTGGAAAAAGTGCGTCACGCCTTCGTCAGCGACAAGCCGAAACTGCGCTATCCGGTGACGCTGGTCACCCACGCGGTAGGCTGGTTAAAACGCCTGCTGCCGGCACGTGCGATGGACAAAATTATCCAGGGCTGAGTTGAAGCGCTGAATGTCGCCCCCATCTAAAACAGAAATCGACTAACGAGATACGCCCATGTCCGAACAGAATATTGTCAATATTACCGAAGCCAACCTGCAGCAGACGCTGCAGCAATCCATGAACGCGCCGGTGCTGTTTTATTTCTGGTCCGCCCGCAGCCAGCACTGCGAACAGCTGACGCCGGTGCTTGAGCGCCTGGCCGCCCAATACCACGGTCAGTTTACGCTGGCGAAGGTAGATTGCGACGCGGAGCAAATGCTGGCTTCGCAGTTTGGTCTGCGCGCGATTCCGACGGTGTATCTGTTCCAGAACGGCCAGCCGGTAGATGGTTTTGAAGGCCCGCAGCCGGAAGAAGCCATCCGCGCCCTGCTGGATAAAGTACTGCCGCGCGAAGAAGAATTGAAAGCGCAAGAAGCGCTGGCGCTGATGCAGGAAGAAAAATACGCCGATGCGCTGCCGCTGCTGAAAGATGCCTGGCAGTTGTCTAACCAGGATAGCCAGATTGGCCTGCTGCTGGCGGAAACGCTAATTGCCCTGCAGCGTTCCGATGAGGCTGAAAGCGTGCTGAAAACCGTGCCGCTGCAGGATCAGGACACCCGTTATCAGGGGCTGGTGGCGCAGATTGAACTGCTTAAGCAGGCCGCCGATACCCCGGAAATCCAGCAACTACAGCAGCAGGTCGAGCAGAACCCGGACGACGCGGCGCTGGCGTCTCAGCTGGCGTTGCAGTTGCACCAGGTCGGGCGCAACGAAGAAGCGCTGGCGCTGCTGTTCACGCATCTGCAAAAAGATTTAGGCGCCGGCGATGGCCAGGTTCGCAAAATGCTGCAGGAGATCCTCGCGGCGCTCGGTACCGGAGACGCCCTGGCGGCGAAATACCGCCGCCAGCTGTATTCATTGCTGTACTAATCAGCGGCGCTGACCCGGATAGCGCTACGCTTATCCGGGCTACAGATTACGCCGTGGTAGCCCGGGTAAGGCGTAAGCCGCTACCCGGGAATGCTTACAGGATTAACACAAAGCACATGTTTTTCCCCAAGCAAAACAGTTGTATACCGATAACAGTATCTGCAGCCCTGTGGTAGCCCGGGTAAGGCGTAAGCCGCTACCCGGGAATGCTTACGGGCGCTTTTTCAACTGCGTCACCACCAGTTGATGACGGGTATTGAAGAACTTCCGGTAGGTCAGATAGCCGGCAATAATCGTCGACAGGCTGGCGGTCGACAGCAACATAAACGTGACCATAATCTGATACTTAATCGCCTTCACCGGGTCAATCCCGGCGAAAATCAGTCCCGACATCATCCCCGGCAAACTCACCAGTCCGACCGTTTTCGCTGAATCTACCGTGGGAATCAACGAGGCGCGAATGCTGTCGCGGATCAGCCGCGCGGAGGCCATCTTCGGCGTCGCGCCGAGGCTTAGCTTCTCCTGAATCTGCTGCTGCTCACTGTTAAAACGCTGGCCCATATTGTTGTAGCACAGCCCTACCGCCACCATAGCGTTACCGGCCACCATGCCGGCAATCGGAATAACCTGCATCGGCACAAAGGCGATCGACCCCGAGAAGACCAGCACCGCCAGGGTTAGTCCGGCGCCGGTGGTAATAGCGATAAACGATGAGACAAAAGCTTTGTCGATATATTTACTGCGCTTCTTCGCATTCCACGCCGCGTTAAAGCAAATGAACAGCACCATCAATAGCGTTAACACCGCATGGTTAACGTTAAAGATATATTTCAGCACGTAGCCGACGATGATGAGTTGCACTATCGCCCGGCAAATACTCCAGATGATATCTTTTTCCAGCGCCAGCTTTTCCCGATAGCTCACAACGATCGCCACCAGCACCAGCACCATCGAGAGCGCCAGCGATTCGTTAGTAATATTATGCCCGTTCATTTTTCACCTCCTGCATTTTCCCGCCGGCAGGCTGTAGCGTAATCACTTCATCAGCGTGAGCAATTTCGTTCTGGTCGTGAGTGACCCACAGGATGGCCATCCCTTTTTCCGTCGCGTAGCGATGAATAATCTCGTTAACGTTGCGCTTATTACTTTCATCCAGCGCGCTGGTAATTTCATCCAGCAGCAGCACCTGCGGCAGAAACTGCAGATTACGAATGAGCGAGACCCGCTGTTTTTCGCCGCCGGACAATTCGTTAATCGATTTCTCCAGCGTATTATCCGCCAGCCCGAAGCGTTCGAGATCGGCAATCAGCGCTTTAGGATCCGGCTGTTTGTTGCGGATCTGCCATGGGAAAACCAGGTTGTCGTAGACCGAATCGCCGAATAGCGCCGGAGTTTGCGCGCAATAAGAGACCTGCTGGCGATAGTTTTCCGGCGACAGCGTAGTGATATCGATATCGTTGAAAAAAATCTCTCCGCTGGTCGGGCTCAGCAGAGAGGCGATGATTTTCAGTAACGTACTTTTGCCGCATCCGGATGGCCCGGTAATTAACTTAAACTCTCCAGCCCTAATCCGGAGATCGATATTATTCAGGATGACCGCGTCGTCGGTTTTAAAACCAACGCCCTCGAGGCGCAAAATCGCGTTATTTTCCTTCATTATATGTCCAATTAATTTCCTAAAACGCAGACAGTTTACTCCAGTTTTCTTTCACCGGAACAAGGAGAAAGTTATACTCTGTTTAAATCTGCGCCATTTCGCTGCGGCGCCCATCAGGCAACAAGACAGGAGGTTTTTGATGCTGATTTTTATCCCCGTTCTTATTTTTGTCGCACTGGTCATTGTGGGGGCGGCAGTAAAAATCGTGCCGCAGGGTTATCAATGGACCGTCGAACGCTTTGGCCGCTACACGCAGACGCTGCAGCCGGGCTTAAGTTTAGTGGTACCGTTTATGGATCGCATCGGCCGCAAAGTGAACATGATGGAGCAGGTACTGGATATCCCTTCGCAGGAAGTCATCTCCCGCGATAACGCCAACGTCACCATTGACGCCGTCTGCTTCATCCAGGTGATCGATGCGCCAAAAGCCGCCTATGAAGTCAGTAATCTTGAGCTGGCGATCGTCAATCTGACGATGACCAACATTCGTACCGTACTCGGCTCGATGGAGCTGGATGAAATGCTCTCCCAGCGCGATAGCATTAACACTCGCCTGCTGCATATCGTCGACGATGCCACCAATCCGTGGGGGGTGAAAATCACCCGTGTCGAAATCCGCGACGTTCGCCCGCCGGCGGAGCTTATCTCCTCGATGAACGCCCAGATGAAAGCTGAGCGAACCAAACGCGCTTATATCCTCGAGGCGGAAGGGGTGCGTCAGGCGGAAATCCTCAAAGCCGAAGGTGAAAAGCAGTCGCAGATCCTCAAAGCCGAAGGCGAACGGCAGTCGGCCTTCCTGCAGGCGGAAGCCCGCGAACGTTCCGCCGAAGCGGAAGCCCGTGCCACCCAGATGGTCTCATCGGCGATTGCGTCAGGCGACATTCAGGCGATTAACTACTTCGTGGCGCAGAAATATACCGACGCGCTGCAGCAGATTGGCGCCGCCAACAACAGTAAAGTGGTGCTGATGCCGCTGGATGCCAGCAGTCTGATGGGCTCGATCGCCGGGATCGGCGAACTGCTGAAAGAGAGTAGCGCCGAGCGGAAAAAATCATGATCGCCCTGATCCTCGCCCATCCGCATATTTTCTGGCTGACCCTTGGCGGGCTGTTGCTGGCGGCAGAGATGCTCGGCAGCAATGGCTACCTGCTGTGGAGCGGCGTAGCTGGCGTGGTTACCGGCCTGCTGACCTGGGTTATTCCATTTAGTTGGGAATGGCAAGGGACGCTGTTTGCCGTCCTTACCCTGCTGGCGGCGTGGCTGTGGTCAAAATGGCTGCGTAAACGCATGAGGCAGCAGCGCCCCGCCGACGCGCAGCTTAACCAGCGCGGCCAGCAGCTGGTTGGCCGTCGTTTCACACTCGACAACGCGCTGGAAAACGGTCGCGGCCACGTCCGCGTCGGCGATAGCTCCTGGCCGGTGATTGCCGATGAAGACCTCGCGGCGGGCAGCAAGGTTGAAGTGGTCGCCGTCGAAGGCATTACCTTGCGGATAAGAGCCGCCGTCCGCTAAGCCTGCGCTTTGCGGTGACAACAGCCGGAAAGATTATCAATAATCGGGCAATCCGCGCTCTCATCACCAGGGCAGGCGTCCGCCAGCGCCAGCAGATGCGCGCGCATGTTTTGCAACTCGCGGATATGGTTCTCAATATCCGCGACTTTCTCCAGCGTTCTTTTTTTCACATCGGCGCTGTGCCGCGACGGATCGTTGAATAACGCCACCAGCTCGCGGCACTCCTCCAGATTAAATCCCACCTGCCGCGCCTGGCGCAGCAGCGTCAGTTCATCCAGATGCTTTTGACTATAGGTACGGTAGCCGTTATCGCTACGCAGCGGCGCCGTCACCAGCCCTTTCTCTTCGTAAAAACGAATCGCTTTACTGGTTAAGCCGGTTTTTTTCGCCACATCGCTAATATTCATTTTTCCCCCTTGACCTTCCCCTTGCTGGAAGGTTTAACCTTCTTAATACTCGATGAAAGAGTGTGTTCGGTCAATCATTAACCGGAAATTATTCAGGAGTTATTTATGTCTAACACTATCGACCTGACGCTTGATGGCCTCTCCTGCGGCCACTGCGTTAAACGCGTGAAAGAGAGCCTGGAACAGCGTCCAGACGTTGAACAGGCGGAGGTCACTGTTACCGAAGCCCACGTCACGGGCAGCGCCAGCGCTGAAGCCCTGATTGAGACCATCAAACAAGCCGGATACGGCGCGGAGCTCAGCCACCCAAAGGCTAAACCGCTGGCAGAATCATCAATCCCGTCGGAAGCACTGACAGCGGCCACTCCCGAGCTTCCGGCAGCCCATGACGAGGATGACAGTCAACAGCTGCTGATCAACGGCATGAGCTGCGCCAGCTGCGTTTCCCGGGTACAAAACGCGCTTGCCGCGGTGCCGGGAGTCTCACAGGCGCGGGTAAACCTGGCGGAACGCACTGCGCTGGTGATGGGCAGCGCGTCCGCCGCAGAATTAGTGCAGGCGGTGGAAAAAGCCGGCTACGGCGCGGAGGCTATCGAAGACGATCTGGAACGCCGCGAACGGCAGCAGGAAACCGCCATCGCCACCATGAAACGTTTTCGCTGGCAGGCGATTGTCGCCCTGCTGGTCGGCGTGCCGGTCATGGTCTGGGGCATGATTGGCGATAACATGATGGTCAGCGACGACAATCGATCGCTGTGGCTGGTCATCGGCCTCATCACCCTCGCGGTGATGGTCTTCGCTGGCGGTCACTTCTACCGCAGCGCCTGGAAAAGCCTGAAAAACGGCACCGCCACCATGGATACGCTGGTGGCGCTGGGAACCGGGGTGGCCTGGCTGTACTCCATGAGCGTCAACCTGTGGCCGCAGTGGTTCCCGATGGAAGCGCGCCACCTGTATTACGAAGCCAGCGCGATGATCATTGGTCTTATCAACCTCGGCCATATGCTGGAAGCCCGCGCGCGCCAGCGCTCCTCGAAAGCGCTGGAAAAACTGCTCGACCTGACGCCGCCTTCGGCACGCGTCGTGACGGCTGAAGGCGAGAAAGATCTGCCGCTCGCGGAAGTTGAGGCGGGTATGACGCTGCGTCTGACCACTGGCGATCGCGTTCCGGTTGACGGCGTGATAAGCCAGGGCGAAGCCTGGTTTGATGAAGCCATGCTCACCGGCGAACCGGTACCGCAGCAAAAAGGCGATGGCGACGCCATTCATGCCGGTACCGTGGTGCAGGACGGCAGCGTGCTGTTTACCGCCAGCGCCGTCGGCAGCCAGACCACGCTGGCGCGGATTATTCGCATGGTGCGCCAGGCGCAAAGTAGCAAACCGGAAATCGGCCAACTGGCAGATAAAATCTCTGCGGTATTTGTTCCGGCAGTGGTAGCCATTGCGCTGATTAGCGCCGGTATCTGGTACTTCTTCGGCCCGGCGCCGCAAATCGTCTATACCCTGGTCATTGCCACCACGGTACTGATTATCGCCTGTCCATGCGCATTGGGCCTGGCGACGCCGATGTCGATTATTTCCGGCGTCGGCCGGGCGGCGGAATACGGCGTGCTGGTGCGTGACGCCGATGCTCTGCAGCGCGCCAGTGAACTCGACACCCTGGTGTTCGATAAAACCGGTACCCTGACCGAAGGCAAGCCGCAGGTGGTGGCCGTGAAAACCTTCGCAGGGTTTGATGAAACAACCGCGGTGCGTCTTGCCGCCGCGCTCGAGCAAGGCTCAAGCCATCCGCTGGCGCGGGCGATCCTCGATAAAGCCGCCGACAGCACTTTACCGGAAGTAAGCGGCTTCCGTACCCTGCGCGGGCTTGGCGTCAGCGGTGAAGCGGAAGGTCATCGACTGCTGCTCGGCAACCAGGCGCTGCTTAACGAGCAGCATATCGCCACCGCGGAACTGGAAAGCGAGATGACGACACAGGCCTCGCGCGGCGCCACGCCGGTACTGCTGGCGATCGATGGTCAGGCCGCGGCGCTGTTCGCCATCCGCGACCCGCTACGTGAAGATAGCGTCGACGCGCTGGCGCGCCTGCATCGGCAGGGCTATCGTCTGGTAATGCTCACCGGGGATAACCCGACCACCGCCAATGCCATCGCCAAAGAAGCGGGCATTGATGAAGTGATCGCCGGCGTGCTGCCGGACGGTAAAGCCGACGCCATTAAACGTCTGCAGAGCCAGGGGCACAAAGTGGCGATGGTCGGCGACGGTATTAATGACGCCCCGGCGCTGGCGCAGGCGGATGTTGGTATCGCCATGGGCGGCGGCAGCGATGTCGCCATTGAGACCGCGGCGATCACCCTGATGCGCCATAGCCTTAACGGCGTGGCCGATGCTTTAGCGATTTCGAAAGCGACGTTACGCAACATGAAACAGAACCTGCTGGGCGCATTTGTTTACAACTCACTGGGCATCCCGATTGCCGCCGGGATCCTCTGGCCGCTGACCGGTACCCTGCTGAACCCGGTGGTCGCCGGCGCGGCAATGGCGCTGTCGTCAATCACCGTGGTCAGTAACGCTAATCGCCTGCTGCGCTTTAAACCGAAAGATTAGCGCAGTCACCGGAAAACGGGCGCTGAGGTTACTCAGCGCCCGTTTATTTCCTGGCGACAATAAAAAACCGCGGGAAAGATGACGGCCACCACCATATGCGCTAGCATGAATGCCTCACACTTCGGAGCGCGTATGGGCCTGTTAAACCGAATAAAAATGCTGTGGCGAGCCGCCGTCGGCTCGTCTTATTCCTGGCCTGCAATGGATATCGTCCTGCCCGGCGAACGTTATTTACACCTCGTCGGCAGCATCCATATGGGCACCCGCGACATGGCGCCGCCGCCGGCTAAGTTACTGAAAAAGATACGTCAGGCCGACGCCTTAATCGTCGAAGCGGACATCACCGGTAATGAAACGCCTTTCAGTAATCTCCCCTCTTATCCCCCGCTGGCTGAACGTCTGAGCGAAACACAATTAGCAGAATTACGCTCACGCGCCGGCGAGCTGGGTTTATCGGTCGATCTTTTCGATAGCCAGCCGCTATGGCAGGTAGCAATGGTGCTACAAGCTACTCAGGCGCAAAAGCTAGGGTTACGCCCCGATTACGGTATTGATTACCAGTTGCTGATGGCCGCTCGCGAGAGCAACATAAGGGTAATGGAGCTGGAAGGCGCCGACAGCCAAATCGCGCTCCTGCGCAATCTGCCAGACGGCGGTAAGGCGCTGCTGGAAGATACGCTGACCCACTGGCGCACCAACGCCCGTTTACTGCAGGTCATGATTGGCTGGTGGCTGGAGCAACCGCCGTCGCGCGGCGCGGAAACGCTGCCGACGACCTTCAGCCAGTCCTTATATGATGTGTTGATGCATCAGCGCAATGTGGCCTGGCGCGACACGCTGCTTGCCCTGCCGCCGGGGCGTTACGTGGTCGCCGTCGGCGCGCTGCATCTGTATGGCGAAGGGAACCTGCCGGATATGTTGACGTAAAAAAATGGCCAATATTGCTATTGGCCCGTCAAAGAGGAATTTCATCATTATTATTATCCCGGGATATACATCCCGGATCGTCTGATTGTCGCTCAAAGTGACCATCACTGCCAATACTATTGCGCAAGATGGTACTATTTTTTATACAACCCTCACGCGTATGCTGGTCATACGTTAGGTCGGTTGGTAAGAAGGATTACTATGACTCCCGCCGTTAAATTACTCGAAAAAAACAAAATTACCTTTCAGATCCACAGCTACGAACACGATCCTCAAGAGACCAATTTTGGCGATGAAGTGGTTCGCAAGCTGGGGCTCAATGCGGATCAGGTTTACAAGACGCTATTAGTGGCCGTTAACGGCGATATGAAACATCTGGCGGTCGCCGTCACCCCGGTTGCCGGACAGTTGGATTTGAAGAAAGTGGCCAAAGCGCTGGGCGCCAAGAAGGTAGATATGGCCGACCCAATGGTCGCGCAGCGGATCACCGGATACCTGGTCGGCGGCATCAGCCCGCTTGGGCAGAAAAAGCGCCTGCCGACGGTGATTGATGCCCCGGCGCAGGAGTTTGCCACCATCTATATTTCCGGCGGCAAACGCGGGCTCGATATCGAACTGGCGGCAAGCGATCTGGCGAAGCTTCTGGACGCGAAGTTCGCCGATATCGCCCGCCGCGATTGAGCACACTATCCCGGATAGCGGCGCACGCGCCTTATCCGGGCTACCCAACGGGTAGCCACGGTATGAATAGCCAACCTGAAGCCCAGGCTTACTGCCAGCTGACCTCGCCTTTCGGCTCGTAGGCTGCCGCATCCAGAGGCGAGTTCTTCTCGATGTACTCTTTCAGCACTTCGGCATCGATAAAGCCGGTATTTACGTATCCCGGTTTTTTATCGATGTGCGGGTAGCCGTCGCCGCCGGTGGCGTTAAAGCTCAGCGTCGCCATACGGTAAGTTTTCGCCGGATCCACCGGTTCGCCTTTGATTTTCAGATCGTTAAGCTTGCCATCTTTGGCAACGAAACTGACGTTGGCGAACTGCGGATAAGCGCCGGAATCCGGCTTCATCTGCGCGACGGCGGTCAGGTACTCAATCACCTCTTTACCACTCATATCGACGTAAGTCAGCACGTTGCCGAACGGCTGCACTTTCATCACGTCTTTATAGGTAATATCACCCGCTTCGATGGAGTCGCGAATACCGCCGCCGCTCATCACCGCGAAATCAGCATTGCTGCGCGCCATCTGCGCCGCCAGCAGCAGGCGCCCCATATTGGTTTGTACGAAGCGGACTTTGCTGCGATCGCCTTCAAGATGGCCGTTGACGCTACCTATTTTCACCTGTAACTGCGCCTTGCCTTTATTCTGGAACGGCGTTAACAGCGAGAGCATCTGCGGGTTTTCGGCAATTTGCGGCGTATATAACACGCGCTCGCTCTGACCGTTATCCCAGGTGACTTTCTTCTTCAGGTTGACCGGGATCAGCTGATAGTGCACCAGCTTCATCTCACCGTTGCGGAATTCAAAATCGGCGCGGCCGACATATTTCCCCCACTCGTGCGCCTGCACGATCCAGATGCCATTCTGGCGATCCGGCGCGCACGGGGTACCGGGGACATAATCGACCTGCTTTTTATTCTCCGACGCCATGCAGACCGGATCCTGCGAATGGCCGCCGACGATCATCGCCAGCGATCCCGCTGGTAAACTCCGCGCCATTTCAACGTCTCCCGGCGCGTTAGAGCCGTGATTACCGTTGTCATAGTGGCCCATGTGGGTGGTCGCCAGAATCACGTCCGGCTTTTCATTTTGCTGCAGTTCCTGAATCACCAGCTTGGCTTCCGCCGCCGGATTACGGAATTCGATATCGGTGAAATATTCCGGGTTGCCGATTTTCGCCGTATCGTCGGTCGTTAAGCCAATCACCGCAATGTTCAGCCCGCCGCGCTTAAACAGCGCCCAGGGTTTAAACAGGCGCTCGCCGGTGCTTTTCTGATAGATATTGGCCGACAGGAACGGGAACTTCGACCACTTCTCCTGCTGGCGCAGCACGCTGAGCGGGTTATCAAACTCATGGTTGCCCACCGCCATGGCATCGTAGCCAATCAGGTTCATGCCACGAAAATCAGGTTCTGCATCCTGTAAATCGGATTCCGGCACCCCGGTATTGATATCGCCGCCGGACAGCAGCAGGACGCTACCGCCTTCGGCCGCCACCTCTTTGCGGATACCGTCCACCAGCGTCTTCTGCGCCGCAAGGCCATATTCGCCGTAGTCGTTGCGCCAGAAATGACCGTGGTGGTCGTTGGTGTGCAGGATGGTGATTTTATAGGTTTTGTCCTGCTCATAGGCCTGCGCTGACAGGCTTCCCAGCGATAAGGCGGTGAATAACGCCAGCGCCACGCCGCGTTTTAAATAATGCATGTTTCACTCCCTGACTTAATAACAAGTGCCGAAAGTATAGCGAGTCAGCCGCTTTGACAAATATGTTTTCAGAATTGCGACTTCCTTCAAACCTTAGGGACAGGTATGTTAGTCTGATAATAATTCTACCCGTCATACTTCAAGTTGCATGTGCGTTGGCAATAACTCGGCCCATCCCTGGGCCTCGCCCTTACGGGCGCAGTGAACTGCGTTCAAATTCGTTCCTGACGAATTTGTCCTCGCTCACCCCAGTCACTTACTAGAGTAAGCTCCTGGGGATTCTCTGTGTCGCCGCCTTCTTGCAACTCGAATTATTTAGGGTATCAACCTGCATTCTCTACAACAAATAGAACTCGCTGAAGTGAACCTATGACAACCAACCAATCCGCTCAATCCTTACCCGGTACCGGCGCGCCGCCGCAAAAAGCGCGCACCTCATTTGGCATCCTGGGGGCAATCAGCCTCTCCCATCTGCTAAACGATATGATCCAATCGCTCATCCTGGCGATTTATCCGCTACTGCAGGCGGAGTTCTCGTTAACCTTCGTGCAGATTGGCATGATCACCCTCACCTTCCAGCTGACGTCATCGCTATTCCAGCCGGTGATTGGTTACATCACCGATAAACGCTCGATGCCGTGGTCATTACCGGTAGGGATGTGTTTCACCCTCTGCGGCTTAATTCTGTTAGCGCTGGCCGGTAGCTTCGGCATGGTACTGCTGGCCGCTGCGCTTGTCGGCACCGGCTCTTCGGTCTTCCATCCGGAATCCTCGCGCGTGGCGCGGATGGCCTCCGGCGGCCGTCACGGTCTGGCGCAATCGCTATTCCAGGTTGGCGGCAACTTCGGCAGCTCGCTGGGGCCGCTGCTGGCGGCGGTGATTATCGCCCCCTACGGCAAAGGCAACGTCGCCTGGTTCGTGCTGGCCGCGCTGCTGGCGATCGTCGTGCTGTCGCAAATCAGCCGCTGGTACGCCGCGCAACATCGGATGAATAAAGGCAAGCCGAAGCCGGTTATCGTTAATCCTCTGCCGCGTAACAAGGTTATCCTGGCCGTCTGCATCCTGTTAATGCTGATTTTCTCCAAATACTTCTACATGGCGAGTATTAGCAGCTATTACACCTTTTATCTGATGCACAAGTTCGGATTATCGGTGCAAAACGCCCAGCTTCACTTGTTCGCCTTCCTGTTCGCGGTGGCCGCAGGAACGGTGATTGGCGGGCCTGTTGGCGATAAAATTGGTCGTAAATATGTAATTTGGGGCTCAATCCTCGGCGTGGCGCCATTTACCCTCATTTTACCGTACGCATCGCTCGAATGGACCGGGATCCTGACCGTGATAATTGGTTTTATCCTCGCATCAGCCTTTTCCGCTATTCTGGTCTATGCCCAGGAGCTGTTGCCGGGGAGAATCGGTATGGTTTCCGGCCTGTTCTTCGGATTCGCGTTTGGCATGGGCGGCCTTGGCGCCGCGGTGTTGGGGTTGTTAGCCGACCATACCAGCATCGATCTGGTCTATAAAATCTGTGCTTTCCTGCCGCTTCTCGGCATTCTGACGATATTCCTGCCTAATAACCATCAAAAAGCCTGAGTATCTGGCGGCCAAAGTGAAAGTTTGGCCGCCGCAATCCCTTATCTCATCAGCATTACCTCACCATGACCTGCCGCCATTTTCCTGTCTGTGCTTTTTTCTGCCGTAATTCCAATTTTTCGCAAATTTCAATAATTATTCATAAACAAAACGAGCAAAAGTGTCATAAACTATTAATCGGTTTTTTGCTTTAAGTAGCGAAAATGGATCGGCTCACCACACGCAAGGAGACGGAATGCATCACGCAACACCGCTAATCACCACCATTGTCGGCGGCCTTGTGCTCGCCTTTATCCTCGGCATGATTGCCAATAAGCTACGTATTTCACCACTGGTAGGATATTTATTAGCGGGCGTGCTGGCCGGTCCATTTACTCCTGGTTTTGTTGCTGATACTAAACTTGCGCCTGAACTGGCCGAACTCGGCGTCATCTTGCTGATGTTTGGCGTCGGGCTGCACTTTTCGCTGAAAGATCTCATGGCGGTAAAGTCGATAGCCATTCCCGGCGCCATCGCCCAGATAGCCGTGGCGACGCTGCTCGGGATGGCGCTCTCTTCCCTGCTCGGCTGGTCGCTGATGACCGGCATCGTCTTTGGCCTGTGTCTTTCCACCGCCAGTACCGTGGTGCTGCTGCGCGCGCTGGAGGAACGGCAGCTTATTGATAGCCAGCGTGGGCAAATCGCCATCGGCTGGCTGATCGTTGAAGATTTAGTGATGGTACTGACGCTGGTGCTGCTGCCCGCTATCGCTGGGATGGTCGAAAAAGGCGATGTCGGGCTGGCGTCGTTGGCGCTCGACATGGGCATTACCATCGGTAAAGTGGTCGCCTTTATCGCCATTATGATGCTGGTGGGACGCCGTCTGGTGCCGTGGATCATGTCGCGCAGCGCGGCAACCGGCTCCCGCGAACTGTTTACCCTGTCGGTGCTGGCGCTGGCGCTCGGCATCGCCTTCGGCGCCGTTGAGCTGTTCGACGTCTCCTTCGCCCTCGGCGCATTCTTCGCCGGGATGGTGCTTAACGAATCCGAACTCAGCCACCGCGCCGCTCACGATACGCTGCCGCTACGCGACGCTTTCGCGGTGCTATTCTTCGTCTCCGTCGGGATGCTGTTTGACCCGATGATTCTGGTCGAACAGCCGCTGGCGGTGCTGGCAACGCTGGCGATTATCATTTTTGGTAAATCCGCCGCCGCCTTCTTCCTGGTACGTATGTTCGGCCACTCGCCGCGTACCGCCCTGACCATCGCCGCCAGCCTGGCGCAAATCGGGGAATTCGCCTTTATCCTTGCCGGTCTCGGCATGGCGCTGGATCTGCTGCCGCAGGCCGGGCAGAACCTGGTGCTGGCCGGGGCGATAATTTCGATTATGCTCAACCCGGTGCTGTTTACCCTGCTGGAAAAATATCTCGATAAAACCGAAACCCTCGACGAACAGACGCTGGAAGAGGTGCTGGAAGACGAAAAACAGGTGCCTGTGGATATCTGCAACCATGCGCTGCTGGTCGGCTTTGGCCGCGTCGGCAGCCTGCTTGGCGAGAAACTGATGGCCCAGGGGATCCCGCTGGTAGTAATTGAAACCTCCCGCACCCGCGTGGATGAGCTACGCGAACGCGGCATCAGCGCCGTGTTGGGCAATGCCGCCAACGAAGAAATCATGAATCTGGCGCATCTCGACTGCGCCCGCTGGCTGCTGCTGACCATTCCTAACGGCTATGAAGCCGGTGAAATTGTCGCCTCGGCGCGGGAAAAATGCCCGAACATTGAGATTATCGCCCGCGCCCATTACGACGATGAGGTCGATTATATTACCGAACGCGGAGCCAATCAGGTGGTGATGGGGGAACGCGAAATCGCGCGGGCGATGTTACGTCTGCTGGAAACGCCGCCAGCTGGCGAGATTGTTACCGGTTGATACGACGCCCCGCTCGCGGGGCGTACTCTTATCGCGGGATTAACGGTCCCAGTAGGCCTCTTCCAGGCTATCTTCCCGCTCCGGCAGGCCGCGGGTTAAACGCGGTGAATGCTGATTCAGCACCTGATAGCTGACGCGGTTGGCGTATTTGCACACCTGCGCCAGCGATGAGTAGGTCAGCCATTTGCACTTATGTTTGCTGGAGTTCGGCACGTTATTACGATGGTAGTTATTGGCGGTGATATCATGCAACAACGCCGCCAGCGCGCCGTCCCCTGCGCCATTGGTGTTCATGATCTTCTCCGGGCCGCCCATATAAGGCGCGATGTGCGAATAGATACGCAGCGGATTAACGCAATCCTGATGGCGCATCGCACGGCTGAATTCATACTGGTTGAACTCGGCAATCGCCCCCGGCAGGAGCGGATGCTGCGTTTTACGCTTCGCTTCCTCTTCGGTGAAGCTCGCCATATACAGGCCCGCCGGACCTGCGGTGCACAGCACCAGGTCGACCCAGTCCAGCGCTTTATCCGCCGCGGTGAGCGGGTCGGCGATACCGGTCAGCGCTTCCGCTTCCTCTTCATTCATCGCCAGAATCGAAACGTGTTCCTTGAGGAACTGCTGCCACCATTGCGGGTTGTCGGCAATCACGTATTTCGTGCCCAGCGTCAGCACCACCGGCACGTCATGCTTTTTGGCATACTCAATGGCTTTCATCGTCGCGTCCGGCATCGGCTCGCCCGGCTTACAGCGCACCAGGTAGGAGGTCAGCACCAGCGCGGAAGCGCCGGCGATCACCTCTTCCGGAATGCTTTCCGGACGCAGTTTGTTCATGTGGCCAGGACTGATGGCAAAGGTACGTTCGCCGCTATCGCTAATCAGCGTAAAACAGCGGCCAATAGCGCCATCGACGCCCTGCAGGTAGTTGAGATCGGTACGGCTGGAGGTATTGCACAGGTAGCGATAAGCGTAGCCGCCGATCTCAATATTGCTGCACATCACGCCGAGCAGCACCGAGCGGTCGTCAGCCAGTACCGAGTAGTTGTGCATGGTATTGCCAATGGTGCCACCGGCAAATTGATGGGTGATCAGGCCGTCGCGTACCAGTTCCTGATACAGCGCTTCGGCGACATCATCTTCAATCACCAGCGAATGACCGGCGCTCAGACCGTAGCGTACGATAAACGCCTCATCCACTTTCGCTTCGATATCCACCAACGTCTGGTCGATGCCAACCACCCAGGAGACGTTGGACTCATTTTCTGGCTGAATTTGTTGCAGCAGCGGATCGCGAGCGCTAACGGGGAAATAGTGTTTAGATTTGCGTTTACCGGGAAATTTCATAGTGGCGATTTAATGACAGGGAACAAGCGGGGAATAGTAGCATATTCCCCGCTACGCGCGCGATCAGCGATACGACGCGGTCAGGTTCACCATCATTTCAATATGCGCCTGATCGGCATTAAGCGCCGGAATATACTCATATTGCTTACCGCCAGCCTCAAGGAAAATTTCCCGGTTTTGCACCGCGATTTCTTCCAGCGTTTCCAGACAGTCAGCGGAGAAGCCCGGACAGATAACCTGAACGTGCTGTGTGCCCTTTTCGCCAAGCATTTTTAGCGTTTCGTCGGTGTATGGCGTCAACCAGGGTTCGCGGCCAAAGCGCGACTGGAAGGTCATCATCACCCGCTCCGGCGGCAGCCCGAGCACTGAGACCAGCTCGCGAGTGGTTACCCGGCAGCGCTGCGGGTAATCATCGCCCTCATGGGCGTAGCGTTGCGGAATACCGTGATAGGAGAGCAGCAGCACATCCGGTTCGCCGTGAACGGCGAACGAAGCGCGCACGCTGGCCGCCAGGGCGTGGATATAGTCAGCGTTATCGGCATAGTCGCGGATAAACGAAACGCCCGGAATAGCGCGCTTTTTCGCGAGGATCCGCGCCAGCTCATCCCATACCGCCGCCACGGTAGAACACGAATATTGCGGATACAGCGGCAATACCACGATATGGTCAACATCCTGGGCCAGTAGCTCATCGACAGCGCTTGCCAGCGACGGCGAGCCGTAGCTCATCCCCAGGGCCACCGGGACATCCGGTAATCTGGCCGCCAGCGCCTGCTGCTGCTGACGGCTATACACCATCAACGGCGAGCCTTCCGCCATCCATACGGACTGATAGAGCTTCGCCACGCGGGGAGCGCGAATCGGCAGTATGATGCCGCGCAGCAGCGGCCACCACAGCAGACGAGGCGTATCGACTACCCGTTTGTCGCTAAGAAATTGTCGCAGATAGCGCTTCACCGCGTCGGGCGTGGGCGCATCGGGAGTGCCTAAATTGGCTAGCAAAATACCTGTTTTCGTCTGATGCATTACCGCCTCTTAACCATTTGAATCGCTGACAATTGTAGCGTAAATGGCGTTAAACGGAACCAATCATAGCAAAAGGTAGAAATGAGAGGTGTTCTCATCCTGCCGCAGCAGGATGAGAAAGGGCTTAATTAGCCGAGGATTTTTTCCAGATCGGCGCGCACGTCAGCCACCGCTTTAGTGCCGTCGACTTTCGCGTACTGGGTGTTACCCGCCTGCGCTTCTTTCTGATAGTAGCCGATCAGCGGCGCAGTCATCTGATGGTATTCCACCAGACGCTTACGTACGGTTTCTTCCTGATCGTCTTTACGGGTGGTCAGCTCTTCGCCGGTCACGTCGTCTTTACCTTCCACCTTCGGCGGGTTGAATTTGATGTGATAGACGCGGCCGGAAGCGGCGTGTACGCGGCGGCCCACGATACGATCGACGATCAGTTCGTCCGGTACCGCGAACTCCAGAACGTAGTCAACGGCGATGCCGGCTTCTTTCATAGCGTCAGCCTGCGGGATAGTGCGCGGGAAGCCGTCCAGCAGGAAACCGTTACGGCAATCTTCCTGGGCGATACGCTCTTTCACCAGCGCGATGACCAGCTCATCGGTCACCAGTTTGCCGGCATCCATAATGTCTTTCGCTTGTTTACCGAGCTCGGAGCCGGATTTTACCGCGGCGCGCAGCATGTCGCCGGTGGAGATTTGCGGAATACCGTATTTCTCCATGATGAACTGAGCCTGAGTTCCTTTACCCGCGCCCGGAGCGCCAAGCAGAATAATACGCATTACGAAAATCCCCTCAAATGTCGTTTCAATTTTTCAAAAAACGCTAAACCATACCACCAGAACGGCCATGGCTCAAGGAAGGCGGTGCGGCTGAAACGGTTAATGGTGAGATATTTTACGGTTGGGGAAGATTAAGGCCCTCACCCCGGCCCTCTCCCGCAGGGAGAGGGAGAAAAGGCCCCCTGCGGCAAGCAGTCCCCTCTCCCTTTTAGGGAGAGGGAGAAAAGGCCCCCAGCTGCGAGCAGTCCCCTCTCCCTTTAGGGAGAGGGTTAGGGTGAGGGTAAAGCTTAGGACGCCAGCAGCTGGTTCATACGACGGATGAACTGGTTAGGATCCTCCAGCGTGCCGCGTTCCGCCAGCAGCGCCTGATCCAGCAGCAGCTCAACCCACTCGCCAAACTGCGCGTCGTCCTGGGTATCGGCGGCGCGTTTCACCAGTGGATGCGCCGGGTTCAGCTCGAAGATGTATTTCACTTCCGGCGCCGCCTGACCGGCAGCGGCGAACAGCTTCGCCATCTGGGTGCTCATTTCGTCGGCATCGGTGGTTACAATCGCCGGAGTGTCGGTCAGACGATGCGTTAGACGTACCTCTTTCACGCGCTCGCCCAGCAGGCCTTTCACGCGCTCAACGAACGGCTCCAGCGCTTTTTCAGCTTCTTTGGCGGATTCGTCAACTTCGTCCGCCAGTTTCTCCAGCGACTCGTCGGCTTTAGCGACCGACTGGAACGCTTTACCGTCGAACTCGGTCAGGTAGCTCATCATCCACTCGTCAATGCGATCGGACAGCAGCAGAACTTCGATACCTTTCTTACGCAGCAGCTCGAGATGCGGGCTGCTCTTCGCCGCCGCATAGCTGTCGGCGGTGATGTAGTAGATCTTCTCCTGCCCTTCTTTCATGCGCGAGACGTACTCTTCCAGCGACACGGTCTGCGCGGAAGAATCGGTATGAGTAGTGGCGAAGCGCAGCAGCTTAGCAATGGCTTGCTGGTTGGAGGCATCTTCCGCCGGGCCTTCTTTCAGCACCAGGCCGAACTGTTTCCAGAAGGTCTGATATTTTTCGGCGTCGTCTTTCGCCAGCTTTTCCAGCATCTGCAGCACGCGTTTGGTCAGCGCGGTACGCAGGTTGCGGGTGACGTTGCTATCCTGCAGGATTTCACGCGACACGTTCAGCGGCAGGTCGTTGGAGTCTATCAGGCCGCGCACGAAACGCAGGTAGTTCGGCATAAACTGCTCGGCGTCATCCATGATGAAGACGCGCTGCACGTACAGCTTCAGGCCGTGCTTATGATCGCGGTTCCACATATCCCATGGCGCCTGCGACGGAATATACAGCAGGCTGGTATACTCCTGCTTACCTTCGACGCGGTTGTGGCTCCAGGTCAGCGGATCGCTGAAATCATGGGCAATATGCTTATAGAACTCTTTGTATTCGTCGTCGCTGACCTCAGATTTGCTGCGGGTCCACAGCGCCTGCGCCTTGTTGATTTTCTCCCACGAAATAACGGTTTCGCCGTCCACTTCTTCGCGTTTTTCAATCTCAACCGGCAGCGCGATATGATCAGAATATTTGCTGATGATCGAGCGCACGCGCCAGTCGTTGAGGAAGTCGTCTTCGCCTTCACGCAGATGCAGCGTAATTTCAGTTCCACGATCGGCTTTGGTGATATCGGCAACGGTATATTCGCCTTCGCCAGCGGATTCCCAGAACACGCCGTTCTCCGGCTTGTCGCCCGCGGCGCGGGTGCGCACGGTGACTTTGTCGGCAACGATAAAGGCCGAATAGAAGCCGACGCCGAACTGGCCGATCAGCTGGCTGTCTTTCGCCTGCTCGGAGCCCATCGATTCGAGGAACGCCTTGGTGCCGGATTTGGCGATGGTGCCGAGATGGTCAATAACCTCATCGCGGTTCATACCAATACCGTTATCGGCGATGGTCAGCGTGCGGTTGTCTTTATCAAACGATACGCGTACGCGCAGCTCGCCGTCACCTTCATACAGATCCGGCTGGGACAGCGCGCGGAAACGCAGCTTATCCGCCGCATCCGAGGCGTTAGAAATGAGCTCGCGCAGGAAGATTTCTTTGTTGGAATAAAGAGAATGGATCATCAGGTGCAGAAGCTGTTTCACTTCTGACTGGAAACCACGGGTTTCTTGTCCTTTCATGTAAGTCGACCTCAACAATGCCATTTATTATTAATGGAAATAACGTGTTGGGGAGGAGATGGGGATAGAGGTGGGATTTTTCAAGCGGAGGCGGCGAACGCAGCCTCCATTTGTTCAGAAAATAATCTTGTGGCGGCCTGCGAGAGAGTGCGACAGCGTGGTGCCGTCGACCATTTCCAGCTCCCCGCCAACCGGTACGCCGTGGGCGATGCGGCTGGCGTCAACGCCATACTGCGCGCAGAGCTCAGCGATGTAGTTGGCCGTCGCCTCGCCTTCAACGGTTGGGTTGGTGGCGAGGATCAGCTCGCTTATCGACTCCGCTTCAAGACGCTGTTCGAGGCGATCGAGCCCGATGTCATCCGGCCCGATACCGTCAAGCGGCGACAGGTGGCCCATCAGCACGAAGTAGCGGCCGGAATACTGCCCGGTCTGCTCAATGGCGTAAATGTCCGCCGGACTCTCCACCACGCAGATCTGACCGTTTTCCCGACGACGCGGATTGCTGCAAATATTGCACACCTCCTGCTCGGTGAAGGTGCGGCAATCGGCGCAGTGGCCGATTTCCGACATCGCGCGCGTCAGCGCCTGCGCCAGACGCATACCGCCGCTGCGATCGCGCTGCAGTAGCGTAAACGCCATGCGCTGCGCCGACTTCGGGCCAACGCCCGGCAGACAGCGCAACGCTTCCATAAGCTGAGTTAACAGCGGGCTGGTTTGCATCAGAACGGCATCTTGAAGCCTGGCGGCAGCTGCATGCCGGCAGAAACGGAGGCCATTTTCTCTTTCTGGGTCTCTTCAATGCGGCGCGCGGCATCATTGAACGCGGCAGCCACCAGATCTTCCAGCATCTCTTTGTCGTCTTCCAGCAGGCTTGGGTCGATTTCCACGCGACGGCAGTTGTGCGCGCCGTTGATGGTCACTTTTACCAGACCCGCGCCGGACTCACCGGTCACTTCCAGCTGCGCGATCTCTTCCTGCATTTTCTGCATTTTGTCTTGCATCTGCTGGGCCTGTTTCATCAGGTTACCCAGGCCGCCTTTTCCACCAAACATAGGCTTCTCTCTCAGTAAGTCATCGTTAAGGTACCGATCGCCAGTCCGACTGGCGATCAAATGGGTCGGATACTCTCTTCATCCAGATCGGCATCGAAGAATCTCCGCAGGGTCTGGATGTTGTTATCCGCAATAATCGCCTCGCGCGCCTGCGCGAGCTTCTCTTCATAAATTGCCTGCCGCCACTCCAGCGGCGTGCGCATCGCCAAATTATCGTCTTCAACGATGGTCAATTCAACCGGCGCGCCGTACAACACGCCCAGCGCTTCAGCCAGTTTCTGCTGTGCGCCGGCGGAATTAAGATGCCGCTGACTGGGGCGCAGATGCAGGCAAATGCGATTGCCGTCCTGCTCCTTCCACGCGTTCAGCGCGACCTGCTCAACCAATTTCGGTACCGCCAGTTGGCTCACTTCCGCCGCCCAGCTATCGCGCTCGACCGCTTCAACCGCCAGTTTCGCCGCCAGTTCTGGCGTTTTTTCATGCTCCAGCGCCTTTTTCAGCGCTTTCGGCGTGGCGACCTCGACTAAGGTTTCTTCAACCGGCGCCGTCGATTTCCAGCGGTAGGCTTCTTTCTTCGCCGGGGCCTGCTCAAGCGCGGCCGCCGCCGGACGAGCCTGTACGCGCTCGGTAATCGAACTCAGTCGTTCCAGCGCAGCGTTATTCACCGGCCGCGCGCGGGATGCGGCTGCCGGTTCACTCTTTTTTGGGGTGGTCGCTCCCGGGGTTCGCTGCAGCCGACTGCGCGCCGCCAGCACCTGGCTGGTGCTTTGCGGCAGATTCTGCGGCGGCGCTGATGGCGACGATACGGGCGGTGCCGCTTGTTGTACCGGCGCAGAGGTTGGAACCTGAACGGGCTTCACTTCCGGCTCTGGCAGCGGCTGGCGAGGATGAAACGCCAGCGCGCGCAGCAGCGTCATCTCAACGCCCATACGCCGGTCCGGCGCATAAGGCAGCTCTTTACGGCCAATCAGCAGCGTCTGATAGTAAAGCTGAACGTCGGCCGGCGGCACGGTACGCGCCAGTTCGCGCATTCGTAGCTCGACGGCGGCCATATCCGCCCCCAGCGCCGATGGCGAGAGCTGGACCATCGCGATACGGTGCAGCAGACTTTGCATTTCCACCAGCAGCGCTTCCCACTCAACGCCGCGCGCGGCGGCGTCGCTGACGCCTGCCATCACGCGCTCGCCGTCGGCGGCTACCAGCGCTTCTATCAAGGATAGCGCCTGATCGTCGTCGAGGGTGCCGAGCATTTCGCTGACGGACTGTGCGCTTAAGCGGCCATCGCCGCTGGCGATCGCCTGATCGGTCAGGCTTAACGCATCGCGCAGGCTGCCATCCGCGGCGCGCGACAGCAGCTGCAGCGCGCGCGGCTCAAACGCGATCTGCTCTTCGCCAAGAATGTGTTCAAGCTGATGGCGGATCTGTTCGACATCCAGCGCCTTGAGGTGGAACTGCAGGCAGCGGGATAAAATCGTCACCGGCAGCTTTTGCGGATCGGTAGTCGCCAGCAGGAATTTGACGTGCGCGGGCGGCTCCTCCAGCGTTTTTAATAACGCGTTGAAGCTGTGGCGCGACAGCATGTGCACTTCATCGATCAGGTAGACCTTGAAGCGGCCGCGGGCCGGCGCATACTGAACGTTATCCAGCAGATCGCGGGTGTCTTCCACTTTGGTGCGCGAGGCGGCATCGATCTCGATCAGATCGACAAAGCGGCCTTGTTCTATTTCGCGACAGTTGTCGCAGACGCCGCACGGCGTCGCGGTAATACCGCTTTCGCAGTTTAACCCCTTCGCCAACAGCCGGGCGATGGAGGTTTTCCCTACTCCGCGGGTGCCGGAAAAGAGATATGCGTGATGGATGCGCCCTAACGATAAGCCGTTCGCCAGTGCGGTCAGCACATGTTCCTGGCCGACGACGTCAGCAAAGGTTTGTGGGCGCCATTTACGGGCTAAGACCTGATAACTCATGGGCTGGCTCTGAAACGCTGGAAGGTGAATTCACGAGGGGGTAATGCTATCACAGCCCCGCCGGATCGGCGAGGCTATGTGTCGGGATTTGCTTAGTGGCCCGGGAAAGGCACCAGGCTAAAGCAATTGATGCCCAGTTTTTCCAGGCGCTGTTCGCCGCCCAGATCGAAAAGATTGATAATAAAAGCGGCATCGTGAACTTCGCCGCCCAGGCGACGAATCAGCTTCACGGTGGCGTCAATGGTGCCGCCGGTCGCCAGCAGGTCGTCAACGACCAGCACTTTATCGTCTTCTTTAATGGCATCAACGTGGATTTCCAGCTGATCGGTGCCATATTCAAGCTCATAGCTTTCGGCGATGGTTTCGCGCGGCAACTTGCGCGGCTTACGAACCGGAACAAAACCAACGCCCAGCGCCAACGCAACCGGGGCGCCGAACAGAAAACCACGCGCTTCGGTCCCCACCACTTTGGTGATGCCCGCGTCTTTATAACGCTCGGTTAGCAGTTCAATGCTAAGCGCGTAGGCTTTAGGGTCTTCCAGCAAGCTGGTGACATCGCGGAAAAGGATGCCCGGTTTCGGATAATCCTGGACGCTTTGGATGCTGTTCTTCAGATATTCAAGCTGCTGTGCAGTTGCGGTCATAAGTTTATGCCTGATTGAAACGGTGTTACCCACGGGCGTGCAAAATGGGCCAAAGAAACATTTGTTTAACCTTTGACCAGGCTTACCCGCGCTCGAAAACGCCAGAATTTACTGGCTGTCGCCAACAATTGCAACAGGCATTATTGCGCATCAGTGCTTTTGTTGCTTTGCGTCAACCACCGGAATGCGCCACATAAATATCAGCAGGCAGGCGAGGATCGCCAGTAGCAGGATGCGCACCCACATAAGCTTAACCAGCCACAGAGAAATGGCAAAGGTCAGTAAAATCATGATAATGGCTCGCGGCTTGGCCCCCGGCGGCATCGCCCGGTACTGCTGCCAGTGGCGAAGATAGCCGCCAAACCACGAGCGATAAAGTAGCCAGTGGTGAAAGCGCGGCGACGAGCGGGCAAAACACCACGCGGCAAGTAGAATAAATGGCGTTGTTGGTAACAGCGGTAAGAAGACGCCCAGCGTCCCCAGCACTACCGCCAGCCAGCCAATGATGATTAAAATAATACGTGGCATAATGCGAATCGTTATCAAGCAGATGTCGCTACTGTAGCACAGTTGCTGAGTAGGGAATGGAGGAGTTATTTGAAAACAACCCGGCTTTTACAAACGCTGGAAAGTCAGCTGGCCGAGCTGGCGCTTCAGGTGGCGCCGTTCGCCAATCACGCCACGCTGAGCCCGCGTTTCGACCGCCAGCTGTTCCGTACCCGCGACACGCAGATGCAGGCTTACCTTGACGAAGCGCGGCATAATTTTACCGAGCTCCAGCATGCCGTCGAACATCAGCATCTGCCCCAGGTCGCCTGGCTTGCCGAACGGCTGGTAGCGCAGATTGCCGCCATTAGCCGCGAGACGGCGACCTGGTCGTTACGCCACTGGGATAGCGCCTCGCCGACGCTAAACCGCTGGCAACGCCGCCGCCTGCAGCACCAGGAGTATGAGCGCCGCCTGCTGGCGATGCGCAACGATCGTCAACGTCAGCTGGCGTCGGCAACAACCCTTGCCGACCAGCAGCGGCTGACCAAAGAGGTCGAGGCCTATGCCGGGCGCCTGGCCCGCTGTCGCGATGCGCTGGAAAATATTGAAAACGTACTGGCGCGTTTAACGCGCTAACAGGAGAGGATTATGTCGCTGGAAAATGCACCAGACGAAGTCAAACTGGCCGTCGATTTAATCATGTTGCTGGAGGAAAACCGGGTCAGCGCAAAAACGGTGCTGGGAGCGTTGGATATTATTAAGCGCGACTATGAAAACAAACTGAAAAACGCCCAACCTGACGCGCCTTTGTCAGAAGAATAAAACGATTCGGGGCGGCATATGCCGCCCCGATTAGCGATTATGCGACGTCTGGCGCCGTATCATCCCCTTTATTATCGCGCTTCACTTCCGTCACTTCATCTCCCTTCTCGTTACGCAGATGAACTTCCAGCTGGTTGAAGGCAATATCGATATTGTTTTCACGGCACAGGCGATCGATCGAACGGTTCAATTCGTCCACCGCGTAGCTGCGATCGCGCAGTTCACGCACGTAGAGGCGCAGTTCATGATCCAGCGTGCTGGCGCCGAAGGTGGTAAAGAAGACCGACGGCGCCGGTTCCTGCATCACTTTCGGATGTTCATGCGCCGCCTGCAGCAGCACCTCTTTCACTTTATCGAGATCGGATCCGTAGGCCACACCCAGGCGGATCACCACGCGGGTGATGGTATCGGAGAGCGACCAGTTGATCAGCCGTTCGGTCACGAAGGCCTTGTTCGGAATGATCACCTCTTTGCGATCGAAGTCGGTGATGGTCGTCGCGCGAATGCGGATCTTACTGACGGTGCCGGAGAAGGTGCCGATAGTCACCGTATCGCCGATACGCACCGGGCGTTCGAAGAGAATGATCAGACCGGAAACGAAGTTACCGAAGATCTCCTGTAAGCCGAAACCTAAACCAACCGACAGCGCTGCGGCCAGCCACTGCAGTTTATCCCACGATACGCCTAACGAGCCGAATACCGTCATCGCGCCGATGGCGATAATCGCGTAGTTAAGGATCGTCGTTATGGCATAGGAGGCGCCCTGGCGCATATTAAGACGCGACAGCACCAGCACTTCCAGCAGGCCCGGCAAGTTGCGAATCAGCGCCCAGGCGACCATCGAGGCGACAATCGCAAACAACAGGCTGCCCATGGTTACGCTTTTCACCACGCTGGCTCCGGCCTCGGTACCGTTGTAGTGCCAGAGCGTAATGCTGTCGAGATAGGCGAACACGGTAATCAGATCGGACCAAATCGCCCAGAACATCACCGCGAACAGCGCCACCATCACCAGCATGGTGATACGTAGCGTTTGCTGGTTAACCTGTTCGAGCGCGATCGTCGGCTCTTCCTGCGGTTCGGCGCCCTCCGCCCCTTCTTTCACCAGATGCTGGCGACGCGCCAGCGCCCGACGCCAGGCAATACGCCGCGCCGCCACGCTCAGGCCGCGCAGCACGGTCTGGTACAGCAGGTTCCACATCATCACCAGATAGACGGTCTCAATCCAGCGGCCAGCCAGACGCAGCGTGGTATAGAAGTAACCGGTCGCCGTGAGGACCATCAGCGCGACGGGCACAATCGACAGCACGGTCACCGTTAGCAGGCGCAGGCTATGCGACTCTTTGTCACGCCAGCTTTCGCGGCACATCGGCCACACCAGCACCGCAATCAGCAGCAGGTTGACGAAAATAACGAACTGCCCCAGTACGTCGTCCATCAAATTAAGCGGAGAGAGCTCAGAGACGACCGACCAGAAATTCAGCGGCAGCAGCGCCAGGCTGACGCGGACGATCTGCCGCCGCCAGTGGCTGGTCAGCTGCGCGGGCATATTGAAATGCTTCACCGCCACGCCATCTTTTTCCAGTACCTTCCAGCACAGGCCGAACACCAGCCAGAACATTGCCAGTTTCTTACTGTAAGCCCACAGCAGGTTGCTGACATTCAGCTGCATGGTCAGCAGGATAAGCCCGACGGCGAGGATGAGCAGCACCACCGGCAGCGCTCTGATCAAATCAATCAGGATCGCTTTTGGCGTGTTGAGCTGGGTATCGTTGCGTAACTGACCTACCTGAGAGGCCAGCTTCGCCTGGTAATCGCGCAGCCACTGCAGGCGCCAGCGGATCAGACCGGCAATCAGTAGCAGCGGCAGCCCGGCAAGGAATGCGATAAACACCGCCGGCCAGGCTTTTTCCCAGTTGACGGTGATTTTCATCGATTTGAACTGGCCTTTCAGCGCTTCCGGGAAGGATTTAATCCACTCCCAATCCATCGGCTTATTGCTGTTCACCCAGAAAATCTGCTGGGTCAGGATCGATTTCAGATTGCTGGAGACGCTCATCAACTGCTGCTGGTTAATCTGCAGGTTGATGGCCATCATCAACTGGTTCCCCAGCTGTTTGTTAAACTGGTCGAGTAATTCACGGCGCATGTCCACCACTTCCAACAGGGCGTCGTGAACTTCCGGCGTGACTTCGCTGCTATGGCCTTCTTCCAGCTTTGCCACAAAGGCATCGCTCTGGAATAACGCATCGCGCTGCTGGTTAACCTCAAACTGCTCCAGGCGCAGATCGGCAATGCGGTTGGTCATATCCTGCAGCTCGTCTGCTGATGGCAACGTTTGCTGCTGCTGATAGAGGATACGCGACAGCAGCAGGCTGCCTTTCAATACGGAAATCTGCTCTTTGATATCGCGTTCGGACTGCAGCGCGCGGTCGAGCCAGTTTTTCACTCTGATATTACGCTGCACCAGCTGGTTGCCGTTTTCCGTCGCCTGAATCAGCTTTTCGCTGAGCTGGTGGTTAACTTCAAGCTCCTGCTTGACCAGCGGGTTATTTTGGATCCGAGAGGTCTCCTCCGGCGAGACCGCTTCCTGAGCGGTTTTCTCGGTGAGCGTCAGTCGCTTGCTGTTCACCGCTTCCTGCAACAGTTGCAGCTGATGTTCCAGCCGGTTGCTATGGGCGGTGACGTAGTCGCGCTGTTTCTGCAGCGTATCCTGCAGGACGGTATTGCCTTCCAGGCTCTTACGCTGCTGTTCGATTTCCGCGTTCAGCAACGCCTGCTGCGCCAGCAACAGCCCCTGCTGCGTCGGGCGCAGCGTCTCTTCGCCCGGCGCGGTGCCGTTGAGACGGTTACGAATTTGCTGTAATTGCTGAGAGGCGGAATACATCGCGTTCTGCACGCGTTCCGGCTGCGTCTGCAGCGAGACCAACTGGCTGTTGTAGGTCGCCAGATCGTTCTGCGCGCTTTGCAGGTCGTCGAGCGCCTGCGACACGCGCGACTCTAGCTGTCGCAGCGACAATGTGCTCAGGGTTTTACGGGTGACTTCATCATCAGGAACGTCGCTCAGCGCATTCAGGCTGTCTACCGCCTGACGCATTTTCGCCGGCGCCTGTTCAACCTGCTGACGCAGTTGCACAGTTTCAGACTTTATACGTTCAATCTTATCGAGCGTTTCTAAAGTCTGGGTCAGGTCCTGCTGAACTAATTTTTCCTGCGGCGTGAGTTCTTTTTGCTTATTTAACGTAGTGAGCTGGCTTTGAATGTCAGAACGGTCAGGTAAATCTGCAGCCTGAACCTGGCTGAAGCTCAGAGTGCCAACTATAAGGACCAGTGCAAAGACAATGGTGGAAATAGCATGAGGCCAACGATTTGTATGCTGCATAGTATTAACATGAATGGTTGCAAATGCCGGAGAATACCGGGGGTCGTCGCAGCGCGCAGAATAGCACTTCTCCCCGCGCGCGAATAGCGGCAGAGATAAGTAAAATTTACCTTTATTTACTCCTGGTCGTCAGGCCACAATTGCAGACGGGCTACGCAACGATGGACAGGTTTGATACATCTCAATGAGCGTGTCTACATAAGCGCGAGCTTCCGCATGAAGATTAAAGGTCTCAGGCGCGAAAAGCCAATTCTCCATTAATCCGGAAAGATAACTACGCATCAGAATTGCCGCACGGCGAGTGAGTAAATTCGCAGGTAATTGTTGAGCAGTGATACACTCTTTTAATGTTTGCTCAATACGATCGTAGCTTTCAAGCCATAAACTGCGCTGTGCTTGTTGGACAACGGCCATTTCTCCGACAAATTCGCATTTATGGAAGATGATTTCCATCATCAGGCGTCTACGCTCCTCTACTACCGTCGCTTCGAGGATATAGACCAGTATTTCGCGAACAACTGACAGTGGATCGTTAGGGAATTTTGCCCGATACTCAACTTCGAGATCGCTAATGCTGGCGTCCGAAAGACTCCATATTTCATTAAACAGATCGGATTTGTTTTTGAAATGCCAGTAAATCGCGCCCCTGGTCACTCCGGCAGCTTTTGCAATCGCGGCCAACGAGGTAGATGATACGCCTTGCTGCGAAAACAAACGCAGGGCAACGTCAAGAATCAGTTGCCGGGTTTCAAGTGCCTGTTGTTTGGTTTTTCGTGCCATAGGTTGATGACTTTACAGAGGTTGCGTTTACATACATTTATGAATGTATGTACCATAGCATGACCATAATAGAAAGACTGAAGTGGGTTTGTGGACGTTTGAGCCACTGAAAATTTGAAATTGGACACTCGAGGTTTACATATGAACAAAAACAGAGGGTTAACGCCTCTGGCGGTCGTTCTGATGCTCTCAGGCAGCTTAGCGCTAACAGGATGTGACGATAAACCGGCTCAACAAGGAGCCCAGCAAATGCCGGAAGTTGGCATTGTCACGCTCAAATCCGCACCTCTACAAATCACCACTGAACTTCCTGGCCGTACCAATGCTTATCGTGTCGCAGAAGTCCGTCCTCAGGTAAGTGGCATTATTCTGAAACGTAACTTCGTTGAAGGCAGCGATATTCAGGCGGGGGTGTCTCTTTATCAGATCGATCCGGCAACCTATCAGGCCAGCTATGAAAGCGCCAAAGGCGACTTAGCGAAAGCCCAGGCCGCCGCAAACATCGCTCAGTTGACGGTCAAACGTTATCAGAAACTGCTTGGCACGAAATACATCAGTCAACAAGACTACGACACCGCCGTTGCCGACGCTCAGCAAAGCAACGCCGCCGTCGTCGCGGCAAAAGCCGCGGTTGAAACCGCGCGCATCAACCTGGCTTATACCAAAGTGACTTCGCCAATCAGCGGCCGCATTGGTAAATCCGCGGTCACCGAGGGCGCGCTGGTGCAAAACGGGCAAGCTACCGCGCTGGCGACCGTTCAACAGTTAGATCCTATTTATGTTGACGTTACCCAATCGAGCAACGATTTCCTGCGTCTGAAACAGGAACTGGCGAACGGTAAACTGAAGCAAGAAAACGGCAAAGCGAAAGTCGAACTGGTGACCAACGACGGTCTGAAATACCCGCAAGACGGCACGCTGGAATTCTCTGATGTCACCGTTGACCAGACCACCGGTTCTATCACGCTGCGCGCGATCTTCCCGAACCCGGACCACACCCTGCTGCCAGGGATGTTCGTCCGCGCACGCCTGGAAGAAGGTATTAACCCGGATGCGCTGCTGGTTCCGCAACAGGGCGTTACCCGTACCCCGCGCGGCGATGCCAGCGTGATGGTGGTTGGCGAAGGCGACAAAGTTGAAGTTCGCCAGGTCACCGCGACTCAAGCTATCGGCGACAAGTGGTTAGTGACCGAAGGTCTGAAATCCGGCGATCGCGTGATCGTCGCTGGCCTGCAAAAAGTCAAACCAGGCGTACAGGTAAAAGCGCAGGAAGTAGCTTCAGACAACCAACAGCAAACCGCCGGCAACGCGAACGCTCAGTCTGAACAAACCAAGTCTTAACTTAAACAGGAGCCGTTAAGACATGCCTAATTTCTTTATCGATCGCCCCATATTTGCATGGGTGATCGCCATAATCATCATGTTGGCCGGGGGGCTTTCGATTATGAAACTCCCCGTGGCGCAATATCCAACGATTGCGCCGCCAGCAGTGACGATCTCGGCCACCTACCCGGGGGCTGATGCGAAAACGGTGCAGGATACCGTGACACAGGTTATCGAACAGAACATGAACGGTATCGATAACCTGATGTACATGTCCTCAAACAGTGACTCCACCGGTACGGTGCAGATCACCCTGACCTTCCAGTCCGGTACTGACGCAGACATCGCCCAGGTACAGGTGCAGAACAAGCTGCAGCTGGCGATGCCGCTGCTGCCGCAGGAAGTACAACAACAGGGCGTGAGCGTGGAGAAATCCTCCAGTAGCTTCCTGATGGTTGTCGGGGTTATCAACACTAACGGCACCATGACGCAGGAGGATATTTCCGACTACGTGGGCGCCAATATGAAGGATGCCATCAGCCGTACCTCCGGCGTCGGCGACGTTCAGCTGTTCGGTTCCCAGTACGCGATGCGTATCTGGATGGACCCCACGAAGCTGAACAACTTCCAGTTGACTCCGGTAGATGTCATCAACGCTATTAAAGCGCAGAACGCCCAGGTCGCGGCGGGGCAGTTAGGCGGTACGCCGCCGGTAAAAGGCCAGCAGTTGAACGCCTCGATCATCGCCCAGACTCGTTTAACCTCCGCAGATGAATTCAGCAAAATCCTGCTGAAAGTCAATCAGGATGGTTCACAGGTTCGTCTGCGCGATGTGGCGAAAGTTGAGCTCGGCGGCGAAAACTACGACATCATCGCGAAGTTCAACGGCCAACCGGCTTCCGGTCTGGGGATTAAACTGGCGACCGGCGCTAACGCCCTGGATACCGCCAACGCCATCCGCGCCGAGCTGGCAAAGATGGAACCGTACTTCCCGTCAGGCCTGAAAATCGTCTACCCGTACGATACTACCCCGTTCGTGAAGATCTCTATTCATGAAGTGGTAAAAACGCTGGTGGAAGCGATCATCCTGGTGTTCCTGGTCATGTATCTGTTCCTGCAGAACTTCCGCGCCACGTTGATCCCGACCATCGCGGTACCGGTGGTATTGCTCGGGACATTCGCCATCCTGGCGGTATTTGGCTTCTCGATAAACACCCTAACGATGTTCGGGATGGTGCTCGCCATCGGCTTGCTGGTGGATGACGCCATCGTGGTGGTAGAAAACGTCGAGCGCGTGATGGCGGAGGAAGGATTGCCGCCGAAAGAAGCGACCCGTAAGTCAATGGGTCAGATTCAGGGCGCGTTGGTCGGTATTGCGATGGTGCTGTCTGCGGTATTTATCCCGATGGCCTTCTTCGGCGGTTCAACCGGCGCGATTTATCGCCAGTTCTCGATTACTATCGTGTCCGCGATGGCGCTGTCGGTACTGGTGGCCCTGATTCTGACGCCAGCGCTGTGCGCCACCATGCTGAAACCGATTCAGAAAGGCGGCCATGGCGAGCACAAAGGCTTCTTTGGCTGGTTTAACCGCATGTTCGATAAGAGCACGCACCACTACACCGACAGCGTAGGCAACATTCTGCGTAGTACCGGTCGTTACCTGGTGCTGTATCTGATTATCGTCATCGGTATGGCTTACCTGTTCGTTCGTCTGCCAAGCTCCTTCTTGCCGGATGAAGACCAGGGCGTATTCCTGAGTATGGCGCAGCTTCCGGCGGGCGCGAGTCAGGAACGTACGCAGAAAGTCCTTGATGAGATGACTGACTACTACCTGACCAAAGAGAAGAACAACGTTGAATCGGTGTTCGCGGTTAACGGCTTTGGTTTTGCGGGTCGCGGTCAGAACACCGGTATCGCCTTCGTGTCGTTAAAAGACTGGAGCCAACGCCCGGGTTCAGAAAACAAAGTTGAAGCGATTACCGGTCGCGCGATGGCCCGTTTCTCGCAGATTAAAGATGCGATGGTCTTCGCCTTTAACCTGCCGGCGATCGTCGAACTGGGTACCGCTACCGGCTTTGACTTCCAGCTCATCGATCAGGGTGGTTTAGGGCATGAGAAATTAACTCAGGCGCGTAACCAGCTGTTTGGTATGGTCGCTCAGCATCCTGACCTTCTGGTTGGCGTGCGTCCTAACGGCCTGGAAGATACGCCGCAGTTCAAGATCGATATCGATCAGGAAAAAGCGCAGGCGCTTGGCGTTTCAATTAGCGACATCAACACTACCCTTGGCGCGGCCTGGGGCGGCAGCTACGTCAACGACTTCATCGACCGCGGTCGCGTGAAGAAAGTGTACGTCATGTCTGAAGCGAAATACCGTATGCTGCCAGAAGACATCGGCAACTGGTATGTACGCGGCAGCGATGGTCAGATGGTGCCGTTCTCCGCCTTCTCCACTTCCCATTGGGAATATGGTTCACCGCGTCTGGAGCGTTACAACGGTCTGCCATCAATGGAAATTCTCGGTCAGGCCGCTCCGGGACGCAGTACGGGTGAAGCGATGGCGATGATGGAACAGTTGGCAAGCAAACTGCCTTCTGGCGTCGGCTACGACTGGACCGGTATGTCCTATCAGGAACGCCTGTCCGGCAACCAGGCCCCAGCGCTGTACGCCATTTCGCTTATCGTCGTCTTCCTGTGTCTGGCGGCGTTGTACGAAAGCTGGTCGATTCCGTTCTCCGTCATGCTGGTGGTACCGTTGGGTGTTGTCGGCGCGCTGTTAGCGGCAACCTTCCGCGGGCTGACTAACGACGTTTACTTCCAGGTCGGCCTGCTGACGACCATCGGTCTGTCGGCGAAGAACGCGATACTTATCGTTGAATTCGCCAAAGACCTGATGGAAAAAGAAGGCAAAGGCCTGATTGAAGCGACGCTGGAAGCAGTACGTATGCGTCTGCGTCCAATCCTGATGACCTCTCTGGCGTTTATCCTTGGGGTAATGCCGCTGGTTATCAGCTCCGGCGCAGGTTCCGGCGCGCAGAACGCCGTCGGTACTGGCGTAATGGGCGGGATGGTGACCGCGACGGTTCTGGCCATCTTCTTCGTGCCGGTATTCTTCGTGGTGGTTCGTCGCCGCTTCAGTAAGAAAACTGAAGATATTGAGCATAACCATCCGGTTGAGCATCATTAATCTTGCTTAAGCTAAGGGCCGCATTTGCGGCCCTTTTTCTTTAGGGGTTTTTAAACGCACACATTGTTATTGTTTATTTTACGTTCTGACATATAATATACATTGATGAACGTTGTTCTATCTTTATTAAGATTTCCGTTATTGGCTTCACCATCAGGCTTCATTCAGAATATTCTTAATTACCAACAACCTCCCAACAACCTTTTCGCTGCAGGCAGGCGTCAATCAGATAACCTGATGATATATAAGGCTGACGTTCCAGTTTCGCCAAACATAAAAGGAATTCGTATAATAGGATCTGTTTTTTTAAGATAAATTAACCGTATTTATTGTAATTTTTCGTAATAGCACGGTGAAATGTTTTTGAGACTGGATTATAGTTAAATCACAGGATTACAATGTTTGAGCCTGGTCTTCATCCCACAACGGTGTTTGTTAGTCGTCGTTTAAACCACTTACAAGGGGATGTGTTATGGACGAGTACTCGCCAAAAAGACATGATATCGCGCAGCTTAGATTTCTCTGCGAAACCCTGTATCATGACTGCCTTGCAAACCTGGAAGAGAGCAACCGCGGCTGGGTTAACGATCCCACTTCGGCGGTGAATCTTCAATTAAATGAATTGATCGAGCACATAGCAACTTACGCGCTTAATTATAAAATTAAGTATGCTGAGGATAATAAGCTGATTTCTCAGCTTGACGAATACCTGGATGACACTTTTATGCTGTTCAGTAGCTATGGCATAAACACAAGCGATCTCCAAAAATGGCGTAAATCCGGCAATCGCTTATTCCGGTGCTTTGTGAACGCCAGCCGGGAGAACCCGGTAAGTCTTTCTTGTTAGAATTATTACATTCAAAAGGTGAAATGATGTCTGGTAAACCATTAACTAAAACAGACTATTTGATGCGTTTACGCCGCTGTCAGACAATTGATACGCTGGAGCGCGTAATTGAAAAGAATAAATATGAACTTTCCGACAATGAATTGGCTGTATTTTACTCAGCAGCCGATCATCGTCTTGCTGAATTGACCATGAATAAGCTATACGACAAAATCCCAACTTCAGTATGGAAATTTATCCGCTAGTTCATTTTCTGTCATTAATACCACGGCGCGTCAACAGGGATCACTCGGGATATTAAACGCCTGAGTCCCATATTGCTGCATATGAAACCGGTTTCGCTTTATACTGTTTCTTCTTTAACCAGGAGAAGACCATGAGCGAAGAAAAAAGGAAAATGATCGCCGGCGAACCTTACCTTGCTGGAGACGCAACGCTAAAAGCAGACCGCCTGTATGCAAGGCAGGTACTGCACCGCTATAACCACTCTGCTCCGGATGAACGCGAATCGCGTGCGGCACTGCTCACCGAACTATTTGGCAAGCCCACCGACGCGTATATCGAGCCCACTTTCCGTTGCGATTATGGCTATAACATCAGCCTCGGCGCCAATTTTTACGCTAACTTTGACTGCGTAATGCTTGATGTTTGCCCGATTCGGATTGGTGATAACTGTATGCTGGCGCCGGGCGTTCACATCTATACTGCGACCCATCCGCTCGATCCGACGGAACGTAATAGCGGTATCGAGTATGGAAAACCGGTGGTTATCGGCAATAACGTATGGATTGGCGGCCGGGCGGTCATCAACCCCGGCGTCACCATCGGTGACAACGCGGTCATCGCATCCGGTGCCGTGGTGGTAAAAGATGTGCCGGCCAATGCGGTAGTCGGCGGTAATCCTGCACAAATCATCAAGCTGCTATTAACCGAATAATAGTAACTGTTATGCTTTTCTGTAACTGATCTGTTACTTTAACCCCAGTCTCCGGCAACATAAAATAACCGCCAAACTGAGCCGTAGAGCCTGAAATGCCGGGCTCTACGAAGAATTCGGGGACTAAAATGACAGAAATACAGCGCCTGCTAACCAACACCATTGAGGAACTGAACGAAAAAGAAAAACGCGATAATCGCCCGCGTTTTAGTATCAGTTTTATTCGCAATCACCCGTGGCTATTTGTCGCCATGTACGCCGCCTTTTTAGCCACGCTCGTCGTCATGCTGCGCTCTGAGACGCTGGTTGATTCCGTATGGCTACTGGTCGTCCTGTTTGTCCTGTTGAATGGCTTCTTCTTCTTCGATGTCTACCCGCGCTACCGTTATGAAGATATCGACGTGCTCGATTTTCGCGTCTGTTATAACGGTGAATGGTATAACACCCGCTTCGTGCCTGAGCAGCTAATTGACGGCATTCTGCAATCGCCGCAGGTCGGCCATGAACAGAAAGCCCAGTTGCAGAAAATGATCGCCACCAAAGGGGAACTCTCGTTCTACGATGTCTTCACCCTGACCCGCGTTGCTGCCTGATTAGCCGGTTCAACGTCCGCAGCGACGCGACGAAATGCGCCGCGGACGTATTACCGTAACCCAATACCAGGCCGCTACGCGCGGTCTGTGGGTTAAGATAAAAGCGGCTTAGCGCCGCTGGCGCCATTTGATACCGTCGCGCCAGCTCGACAATTTGCACATCGTCGATGCCATCAATGGCGACGGTTAAATGCAGCCCGCCCTCTCCGCCCCAAATCTCATTCGCCAGCTCGAATTCGCTTGCGACCGCCTCGCGTAACAGCTGCTGACGCCGACGATACAATCGGCGCATTGAAGCCAGATGGCGCGCATAATGCCCCTCTTCGATGAACAGCGCCAGCGCGCGCTGTTCCAGTCGATGGCCGCCGCGCAACAGCGCGCCGATCGCCTCCTGCGCCGCCTCGGCCAGCGCAGGAGGCATTACCGCAAATCCTATTCTCAGTGACGGGAAAAGCGTTTTACTGAAGGTGCCAAGATAAACCACCGGCGCCTGCGTCACCATGCCGAGCATCGCCTGAATGGGTTCGCCGCTGTAGCGAAACTCGCTGTCATAGTCGTCTTCAATAATCCATACGTTATGCTGGCGGGCATACTCCAGCAACGCCAGACGGCGGCCGGCGCTCATCACCGCCCCGCTCGGGTACTGGTGCGAAGGTGAGGTAAAAATAAGCCGTGGCGGCGGCTCGTCCGCGATATCTGGCCGCATGCCATCGCTATCAACCGCAATCCCTTTTATTTGCAATCCGGCTTTAATAAACACGCTTTTGGCGCCGAAATAACCGGGTTCTTCGACCCAGGCGGTATCCCCCGCCTCGCTCAGCAGATGCGTGCAAAGATTAACCCCCTCCAGCGCGCCTTCAGTAATCACAATTTGCCGCGCTGTGCAGCGTATGCCCCGGGATAAGGTCAGATGACGGGCAATCGCCTCGCGCAGCGCTGGTTCACCGGCCGCCTCCCCATACCCAAGAATCGTACTGCTGTTCTCGCGCAGTACCCGATCGAGCAAACGACGCCAGATAGCCAGCGGGAAGTAGTTCACCGCGGGCATTCCGGTAGTCAACAACAGTGCCGGAGAATCCCGTCGACCCGGCTGCGGTAGCGTGCGCAAGCGCTCAGGTAAAACAAACGTTGGCGGCGTCGGCTCGCTTTCAGCCAGCATATTGAGCGCCGCGACATACGTCCCCTGACGACTGCGGTTCAGATATCCCTCTATCGCCAGCTGCTCCAGGGCGCTGTTTACGGTATTGCGCGATACGCCAGCACGTTGAGCAATAACGCGGGCGCCCGGCAACCGGCTATGGCTAAGTAATTCGCCCTGTAAAATGGCCTCGCGCAGCGTCTGATACAGCGCGCGCTGTAGCGTCGCGTCTCCCCGCAGCTGTATCCCGCGCGTCAGCAAGGCAAAAAAAGCATCGTCCGGTATATTCATCATTGCTCCTCGTGGCACCATGAAAAGATACCCGGATGGCACTTTTTATGGAACCAGCAGACGTTTAATCTCAGGACTCTTCCCGCAAACAGGACTTGACTGATGACGCAATACAACCAATTTAACCAACTCGTTGGCGACGCTTTACCTGACTGGCAGCCACGCCCATGGCCGCAGCGCCAGACCTTACAAGGACAGTCATGCCGCCTGGAACCGCTTGCCGTTAAACACGCGCAAGCGCTGTTCAACGCCTATAGACAGGCGCCTGATACCCGCGCCTGGACCTGGCTTTTGCGTGAACCGGAAAACAGCGTTGCCGAGTTCAGCGCCTGGATTGCCAGCATCAGCGAGCTTAACGACCCGCTTCACTTCGCGGTAATTGATGAACAGAGTGGGCAGCCGGTCGGATCGTTAGCGCTAATGCGTATTGACGCCAAAAACGGCGTCGTTGAAGTCGGCCATGTTCACTTTTCGCCGCTGCTGAGCCGCAAAGCGATGGCCACCGAGGCACAGTGGTTGCTGATGCGTTATGTCTTTGAGTCGCTCGGCTACCGTCGCTATGAGTGGAAATGCAATAGCCTGAATGAACCATCGAGGCGCGCGGCGCTGCGCTTAGGCTTTCAGTTCGAGGGGCGCTTTCGACAAGCGATGGTGATAAAAGGCCACAATCGCGATACCGACTGGTTTTCCATTATCGATAGCGAGTGGCCGCAGGTGGATAGCGCGATGCGCCAGTGGCTGGCCGCCGGTAATTTTGATGCCAACGGCCAGCAATATCTCACGCTGGAGAGCTTCCGCAAGCCTACGAATTAACGCCGTTTTTTACGTCCCTGCACCGCTTTAAAACGCGGATTGCTTTTGCAGATAACGTACAGCCGCCCTTTGCGTTTCACTATCTGGCAATCCGGGTGGCGCTGTTTAGCGCTACGCAATGAGTTCAGTACCTGCATATTTAGCTCCTTTTGGCATCAATAAAACCACCGAAGCGCTGACGGAAACGAGCGGCGCTACCTTCGGTGGCATGCGTTTTCTGCTTACCGGTGTAATACGGATGGGATTTAGACGAAACATCTAAGGTGACATACGGATAGGTCACGCCATCCAGTTCAATCTCACGCTCGGTTTTAATAGTGGATCCCACTTTGAAGTACTCGTTCACGCTCGTATCGTGGAAAACGACGGTACGGTAGTGCGGATGAATATTAGCTTTCATAGCGAACCTCAATTAATATGTTATAACATAACAATTAAGGTACACCGTTGAACGCCAAAGATCAACCACAGGAAATTAACGGTTTCAGCAAGAACCACGCGATGTCTCAGGAGGCGATGATTTGCCCCCCTTCTCCCAAATCGCGGCATTCGCGATCCGGGTCTTTTTTTCGCTTTCGCGTATACTCAGAGCAATTCCCCGTTAAAATAAGGACATACCCATGACGACTCGCCATTTAATGAGTCTGGTTACAGGGGTACTTATTCTCGCGATCGTGCTGCCCATCGCCTTAAGTATCTGGCTGGCAATGCGTCAGGCGCAGGCGCAGTTTTATAGCGAGCTCGACCACTACTCAAAACGCATTGTGATGCGCGTGGAACAGGTCGCTGCTCAGGCCAAAGAAGCATTACAAGAAGCCGATGCGCACACCGCCACCGCCTGTTCGCCAGAACATCTGTTGAATATGCGCCGCATTGCCTACACCCATCGCTATGTGCAGGAAGTACTCTGGCTGCGTAATTCGGTGCCGATGTGCTCATCGCTTGAGGATCACCAGGTCTCAGTCACGTTTCCGCCCCCCGACCACGTGACTGCCGACGGTTACAGCACCTGGCTTACCTCGATCAATGACCTCGGCCTGCAGCATCGCATGACCGCTTTCGGCAATAAAAATCATATTGTGATGATCGACCCGGTGTCGTTTATTGATGTTATCGCCACCGGTCAGGAAAAGATCCACACGATATTATTCGGCACCGAGCACGATCAGGTGGTGATCAGTAGCCAACCGATCGATCCCGCGGTTTGGACGCGAATTAAAAACCTCCATAGCGAGACGCTGACGCTGAATGACACCGTCTATCGCGTGCATATCATCCCTGAACTGGGTCTTGGCGTCGCCAGTTGGTCGTCCACGCAGCCACTGGATGCGCGCCTTCGCCAGCAGCTGCTGCTATGGCTGCCGATTGGGCTCTTTACCAGCCTGTTGACCTCTTTTTTACTTCTGCGCCTGCTGCGCAGATTACGCTCGCCGCGTTATGGCATGCTGGATGCGCTGCAATCCGATGCCATCCAGGTTTACTATCAGCCGATCGTCTCGCTGGAGGATGGTAAAATCGCCGGCGCCGAAGCGCTGGCCCGCTGGCAGCAGCCGGATGGGACCTTTTTATCACCGGATATTTTCATCCCGCTAGCCGAGCAAACCGGGCTTATCACCCGGTTGACCGAGGATATCGTGCGTAAAATCTTTTCCGATCTCGGTCCCTGGCTGCGCCATCATCCGCAGATGCACATTTCTATTAATCTGTCGGTAGATGACCTGCGCTCACCCACGCTACCCAAACTACTCAAGGAGCAGCTGGCGCGCTGGGGAATCAACGCGGAACAGATCCCCCTTGAGCTTACCGAACGCGGCTTTGTCGATCCGCAAACCACCCTGCCGGTGATTATTGGCTATCGCCAAGCGGGACACCGGATCTCGATTGATGATTTCGGCACCGGTTATTCCAGCCTCAGCTACCTGCAGACGCTGGATGTGGATACGCTGAAGATCGATAAGTCATTTGTCGATACGCTGGAATATAAACCTCTCACGCCACATATCATTGACATGGCGAAGGCGCTGAATCTGGCGATCGTCGCCGAAGGGGTGGAAACCCCCGCTCAGCGCGACTGGCTGCGCGCGCATGGCGTCAATTACGCACAAGGCTGGCTGTACTGTAAGGCGCTGCCGAAAGAGGAATTTATTCAGTGGGCGGAACATAATATTAAAACGCATTAATATCATGTGCGGCGCGCTGGCAACCAGTCGCGCCGCCGGATTTACTCGTCAAGAATCGGCGCAAAACCGCCGAAGATCATGCGCTTGCCGTCAAAGGGCAAGCTATCGCTAAGCGCTTTGATCCGCGGGTCGCTCATCATTTTCGCATTGGCCGCGTCCCTGATCTCTTTAGACGGGTACTCGATCCAACTGAATACCACTTCCTCATCCGCCTGCGCTTTAACCGACATGCGGAAATCCGTCAGCTTCCCTTCCGGGACATCATCCGACCAACACTCCACCACGCGCGTGGCGCCAAACTCTTTAAACAACGGCGCCGATTTTGCTGCCAGTTCGCGGTATGCCTCCTTATTTTCCGCAGGGACGGCAACGACAAAACCATCAACATACTTCATGAGTGAGTCTCCGAAGTGAACAGCGCCGGCGGCATATCCGTCGGCGTCTGAGTGATAAGTTTAGTCGCTGCTATTGCGAACGGCGATTTCAGGACGCCAGTTCACGGCTTTTAGCCGCCGCACTGACTGGCCGCGGTTGACGGAACCAGGGCAAAAATAGCTGGATCAGCGGGCCGATAGCAAAGGCGTAAACCACGGTGCCAACCCCGACTTTACCGCCCAGCAGCCAGCCAATTAGCAGCACCGAGACTTCGATGGCGGTACGGATACCACGCAGCGACCAGCCGGTCCGCGCGTGCAATCCGGTCATCAGGCCATCGCGCGGTCCGGGGCCAAAACCGGCGCCGATATACATCCCGGTCGCTATCGCATTCATCACCACCGCGCCGGCTAGCAGCAGGCTACGCGCGGGCAGCGATTCCAGCGGCGGAAGTACCGCGAGCGTGGCATCGGCCGCAAGGCCCAGCACGATGACATTGCTAATGGTGCCGAGACCCGGCATCTGGCGCAGCGGGATCCACAGCAGCAGCACCGCGGCGCCGGTCACAATAATCACCGTGCCGAAACTGATATTAAGCTGTTTCGCCACCCCCAGATGAAACACATCCCACGGATCGGCCCCGAGGTTGGCATGGACGAATAACGCCGTCGACACGCCATAGAGAACCAGACCAATATAAAGTTGTAGCAAACGACGGACCATAAACACCTCAGTATGTATTGCGAACTCCCCCATCATCAGCAAAAATGGATTGGTAATTAATGGCCAGTTTTTGAAAAGTGGATCGCTATGTCAGTACGTCGTTTTGGAACACAATCGCTGGTACGCCTGCTCGGCAACTGGCAGGCCCCTTCCTCGCGCGCGCCGCTGTGGCGGCAGCTGGCGGAAGCGCTGCGTTTGTTGATCCTTGATGGACGGCTGGCGCTGGAGACCCGTTTGCCCGGCGAACGAGAACTGGCGACGGCGCTAAATGTTAGCCGCACCACTATCGCCAGCGCGCTGGGGTTATTGCGAGAAGAAGGCTATCTGCAAAGTCGCCAGGGGAGTGGTTCACGCATTGCGCTACCTGCTGGCCCTCTGCTGCCCGGTGAACAGACGCTTTCGGCGCCTTCGGTCAATCTCGCCACCGCCGCCCTCAGCGCCGGACCGGAAATTCATCAAGCCTACAGCCACGCGCTGACGCTGATGCCGCAGTATTTGTCCTATACCGGGTATGATCAGCAGGGGTTAGTCGATTTACGCACGGTGATTGCCCGCCGCTATAGCGAACGCGGACTGCCGACGCAGGCAGATGAAATCATGATCGTAAATGGCGCGCTGAGCGGATTTGCCCTGGTACTGCGTTTGTTAACCGGGCCAGGCGACCGGGTGGTGGTTGATGCTCCCTCCTATCCGATGGCAATTAACGCCATTCGCGGCGCCTCCTGCCGGCCAGTAGGCGTGGCGTTACCGGAAAAGGGCTGGGACTGCGACGGACTGGCGGCAACCATTGCGCAAACCTCGCCGCGGCTGGCCTTTATGATGCCGGATTTTCATAATCCCACCGGCCGCTGCATGGATAGCGAGACCCGGCAGCGCGTCGCCGATCTGGCCGCCAGCACGCGAACGACGCTGGTTGCCGACGAGACGATGGTGGATTTATGGTACAACGCCCCGCCGCCGCCGCCGCTGGCGGCTTTCAATCCTGAAGCGCCGATCATCACTATTGGTTCCGCGGGGAAAACGTTCTGGGGTGGACTGCGAGTTGGCTGGATCCGCGCGCCCGCGTCGACTATCGCCTCGCTCATCCAGGCGCGGGATACGCTCGATCTCGGCTCGCCGCTGCTGGAGCAGCTGGCTTGCCGTTGGCTACTGGAGAACGAAAAGGCGTTATTGCCGCAACGGCGTACGATGCTGGCCGCGCGTCGCGATATGTGCGCCGCATTAATGGCGGAATATTTTCCCCACTGGCGCTTTTGCGTCCCCGAGGGCGGGCTGTCATTTTGGGTCGAGCTGCCGGAAATGTTAGCGACGCAGTTCTCAGTACGTGCGGAGAATGCCGGTATTCATATCGGTACCGGTACGCGTTTCGGCCTGGAGGGGGCCTTCGATCGTTATTTACGTTTGCCTTTCACCCTGCCGGATACGGAATTGCGCAACGCCTTCAGCATTTTACAACCGCTGTGGCAGTCCCTTACGCAACAGAAAGAAATGACGCGAATGCGTAAAATAATATAATAAAATATCGACGGGCTGGAATCAGCCCGTCAAAAACCACCATCCATGATGAATATGAGATGTTTTATAAAATTGCAGTGCCATCTTGCCTAAGCCGCATGTCATTAAAATGACAACCGCGTAATCATTTCATTAATGCTGGCGCGGAATTGGAAAACCTTTTAGCGAAATAATAAAGCCATCGTCATCTTTTTTTATTTTTGCGCCAGTTTCACACCAGTCGGAAGCAATGCGAAAAAACTCATCACTACCGATATTCCAGTTCAGGCGCACGTGCTTAACGTACCCGGAACGCAGCAGGTCACAGGCTTCACTGTAACTGCTGGCTGTAGAGAATTGTTGTTTCATCTTTTCTTCTTCAGAAGTTTGCGTAATGCTTTGATTTCTTTAGGGGTTAACGGCGACGCTTCCTCTTCGGTATGCTGGTTATCAATATCCTCATGCGAAACCCCCGCCTCGTCTGCTGAATCAATGGCCGCCAGCGCCAATTGCAGCAGCTTCTCCGTTGCCGTGCCTAAATTCTCGTTATTGACTTCCGCATAATGACGCAGTTTATCTTTTAACTCTGCGTCAATTTTCACATTCAGAACTACTGTGGTCATGATCACGCTTCCCGTGCAATAAAATCATCATAATTAATACACGAAGTTAACATCTTGATCCAGAGATATTATTTATCCTTAATAATATCTGGTAATTCCAGGAAATAATTTGCCCATTATATATGACATGAAGATGACATTAGTATGTCATTATTATTTCACATTTATGACAATGCAAAATTAAGGAATGAAAAAGCGTCGTTTTAGTAACGTAAAACAATAAATGAAGTGAGATTGCTTATAATAGTAGCAGAGAATAAAAGCACAGCAAATGAAGGGAGATTAAATCAGGGTACCCGGAATTGGGTGGGGGCCCTGCCAGCTACATCCCGGCACACACGTCGTCTGCTCTGGCTGCTTCCTTCCGGACCTGACCTGGTAAACAGAGTAGCGTTGCGGGAGAACCAACAGAGCCCCCATTGAGAGCGTTGATAACCAACGCGCTGGCGCATTATCCCTATAGCACTCCTGAATTGCAAGCCACTCGCGTCCAGCTGCTGGTTTATTATGCAAAACGTCGGATTTCCCGGCAAATAGTGCCTTTACCCGGCCTAACGCCCCAGCAATGAGAGAGATTGCGAGCCCCATCGCGGCACAGTTTACCGCAACCCGCCATACTTGTTCGTCCTGTGTCTTTTCAACGTGTTGTCGCTACGGTAATCGCATGACTCAATCGCCACGCCCCACCACCACCTTGCCCATGCCCGCCATTGATGGCGTAACCGTCCCCTTTCACGGCATGAATTTTCTACGCCCCGAGCTGCTGCTGGATTTCGTCAGCATCAGTAGCGCGCCGCTGCTGTCGGTGACCCCCGTTGCCCTGCTCTTTTCCACGGTGGGCGTGTTGCAACACGTCGAGTTGCGTAAGCTGCCCGTTGAGGTCAAAGGCCGGGTGGTTTATCCCATCTCATCGCTCAAATACCCGACGCTGCGCGGCAAGCTCATTATCAATGCGCAATCGCAGCGGCTAAAATTCCTCGAAAGCCTGATCGCCACCAGCCCGCATGACAATATTCACGGTATGCAGATCCTCGGGCTGGCGCTGGAATTCACCGTCCCATGACGGCTGTACAGCACGCGGTCAAGCGCTTATTCTGAGCTTTTCTCGCGTGAAGGAGTGATGATGGAGGACGCCCACGACAGCTTTCCCCAGCGGGTCTGGCAGATAGTCGCCTCAATTCCGGAAGGGTATGTCACCACCTACGGCGATGTCGCTCTGCTGGCGGGTTCGCCGCGCGCGGCGCGACAGGTGGGCGGCGTGTTAAAGCGCCTACCGGAAGGCTCAACCCTGCCATGGCACCGGGTGGTGAATCGCCACGGCGATATTTCGCTGACCGGCCCCGACCTGCAGCGCCAACGTCAGGCGCTGCTGGCGGAAGGCGTCCAGGTCTCCGGCAGCGGGCATATCGACCTGCAACACTATCGCTGGGTTTATTAAGGGCAAAAAAATGCCCCTGAACAGGGGCATGAAGACGTTTATTGCGCCATCGGCGCCATATCATTAGCCACCGGCACTGGCGCATGCTGCACCGGTACCAGCACCAGATCGGCGCGGTTACCGCCCTGGGTAATCACGGTCTGTACGGTATCGGTAATAAACATCAGCTGGCCATTTACGGTGATCGCCGAACTCAGCAGGATCCGCGCGTTCGGTTTGATATCCGCCTGGTTATACGGCAGAACAAAGTTGAACGGCGCCTGCTTACCTTCTGTGCGGACCGCTTTTTGCGACAATACGCGGGCTGGCGCATCGGCAAGCGACGCATCAGACAACGTCACGGTCAGTACCGCATCCGGCGGTAACGCTACGCGTTGGCGAATATTGATAGTCCCGGAAACATTAGGCTGTTGCTGCGAGGAGCTCAGTGAGGCAATGCCGTAAGGATCGGGTGCCGTCGTCTGATGAGCGGCGTTGCTGTTCGAATTATTCGCACAGGCGGATAAGGCCGCAGCAACGGCGATAGCACTTAACATATAGGCAAATTTCATTATGTTCTCCTTTTCATCCCTTTAGTCACAGGAGTACGTCCTGCCATCACGATGGCTAAGACATTAGTATCGTGAATAAGTGTGGCACAGATCTCAGAATAATTCCCGGAAAGGGGCATTTATTCAGATTATTACACCCATCGGACCACTTGAGATTCCAGGTTATACTTGCCCTCAATATGCGCTGCATCAGCGCCGCTATCATTAATTGAGGGTATCTATGAGTCAGGCTCTAACCAATCTGCTGGCATTATTAAATCTGGAAAAAATTGAAGAAGGGCTGTTTCGCGGGCAGAGCGAAGATCTCGGCTTACGTCAGGTCTTCGGCGGTCAGGTGGTCGGTCAGGCGCTGTATGCCGCCAAAGAAACCGTGCCTGAGGGCCGCCTGATTCACTCCTTTCATAGTTACTTCCTGCGTCCTGGCGATAGCCAGAAACCTATCGTTTATGATGTTGAAGTACTACGAGACGGCAACAGCTTCAGCGCTCGCCGGGTGGCGGCTATCCAGCACGGTAAACCCATCTTTTACATGACCGCCTCGTTCCAGGCGCCGGAACCGGGCTACGAACATCAAAAAGCAATGCCCGCAGCGCCTTCGCCGGAAGGTCTGCCCTCTGAAACCGATATCGCCCGTAAGCTGGCGCATTTGTTGCCGCCGCAGGCGAAAGAGAAGTTTCTCAGCGACAAACCGCTGGAAATTCGCCCGGTAGAGTTCCATAACCCGCTGAAAGGCCACGTTGCCGAACCCACCCGCCAGGTGTGGATCCGCGCCAACGGCGTAGTGCCGGATGATATTCGTATCCACCAGTCGCTGCTGGGCTATGCATCTGATTTTAATTTCCTGCCGGTTGCGCTGCAGCCGCACGGCGTCGGCTTCCTTGAACCAGGTATGCAGGTCGCCACCATTGACCACTCAATGTGGTTCCACCGCCCGTTCAACATCAACGAATGGCTGCTGTACAGCGTCGAAAGCACCTCTGCCTCCAGCGCCCGCGGCTTTGTTCGCGGCGAATTCTATACCCAGGACGGTATTCTGGTCGCCTCGACGGTGCAGGAAGGCGTCATGCGTAACCGCAATAACTAATTCGCGACGGGCCCACAACGGGCCCGCTTACCTTTAACGGTCAAGCAATTCGCGCGCATCGGCAATAAAATCCCCCAGCAGTCCGTTGCGACTCTGCCGCCGCCAGCATAACGTGAGCGTCGTTACGGCAAAGGTCTCTTCTAACAGGCAATAACTGACTTCCGACACCAGCATGGCGCTTTGCGTCTCGGGCACCAACGTCACCCCCATCCCCATCGATACCTGGCCAATCGCCGTGGAGACATCACGCGTGTACTGAATCTTACGGGGTGTAAAACCCGCCTGCCGACAGGCGCTGATGGCTGACCACCCCAATCCGACGCCGCTGGGATCCTGCTGAATGAAAAACGTCTCTTCCGCCAGCGCCGCGAGTGGAATTGCGCGCCTGCTGGCGAGCGCATGATGGCGAGGCACCACCGCCACCAGCGGCCGGGTCGCAATATCCAGCGACTCCAGTTCATCATATTGCGCGCCTGGCGAGCGGATAAACGCCAGGTCGACCGTTTCGCTTAATAAACCGGTTATCAGGTCGTTAACGTTATGCTCTTCAATTAACAAATCGGCTTCGGGTTGGCGTTGACGATAATTTCGTATTAACACGCTCAGCGCCGGGTCAAAAATAGCCGAGCCAACGTAGCCAATTTTCAACTGCCCTTTACGCCCCTGTCGCAAACTGCGCGCATTCTCGCGAAATTTATCGCAGTGGCCGAGAATCATCCGCGCCTCGGCCAGCAAAAATTGCCCTTCGGCGGTCAGGGCGACGTTGCGTCGATCGCGAGTGAACAGCGGTAGCTCCAGCGCGCTTTCGAAACTTTTAATCTGCTGGGTCAGCGCTGGTTGCGTGATATGCAGACGCTGCGCCGCCCGGCCAAAGTGCAACTCTTCCGCCAGAACCGTAAATGCCTGTAGTTGTCGATAATCCATCACGCCCTCCCGAAAACACTGATAATAATATCTTATTAAAATAAGGGGAAATGTGATTGGACTCTTATCGGTATCTGGTGAGAATTAATAGCCATTGCCAGAAAACTGAAGGAAGCACGATGTCTGAACAACATGTAAAAGTAACCGATCTGCGTTCTGCTTTGGCACTATTAAGCCAGTACGATAATGAACTGATCTACACCGACGAACCCGTCGACCCCATTGCCGAACTCTCCGGCGTATATCGCTACGTCGGCGCCCACGGCACCGTTCAGCGCCCGACCCGCGTAGGCCCGGCGATGATCTTTAACAAGGTCAAAGGCTATGATGATGTCAGGGTGCTCATTGGCCTGCTGTGTTCGCGACAGCGCGTTGCGCGCCTGTTTGGCACCACGCCGGAAAATCTGGCGTTTATGCTCAAAGACTCCGTAGCGAATCCTATCGCGCCAATCACTATCCCGCGTGAACGAGCGGCCTGCCAGGAAGTGATGCATCTGGCAAGCGATCCTGATTTCGATATTCTCAAAATATTACCCGCGCCGACTAACACCCCGGAAGACGCCGGTCCTTACTTTACTCTCGGTATGTGCTATGCCGCGGATCCGGAAACCGGCGACCATGACGTCACCATCCACCGCCTGTGCGTACAGAGCAAAGACGAAATCTCAATGTATTTCGTACCGGGTCGTCATCTCGACACCTTCAGGCAAAAAGCCGAGGCTGCCGGGAAAGCGTTGCCCATCTCGATTAGCATCGGCGTGGATCCGGCGATTGAAATTGGCGCCTGCTTTGAACCACCGACCACTCCTCTCGGGTTTGACGAACTCTCTATCGCCGGCGCTCTGCGTAATCAGGCGGTCGAGCTCAGCGAATGCGTGAGCGTCAACGCCCGCGCCATCGCCAATGCCGAAATCGTTATTGAAGGTGAACTGCTGCCTGGCGTGCGGGTACGCGAAGACCAGAATACCAACAGCGGCAAAGCCATGCCGGAGTTCCCCGGCTACACCGGTAGCGCTCAGGCGGAAGTGCCGGTGATAAAAGTTAAAGCGATTACCCACCGCCGCCACCCGATTCTGCAAACCTGTATCGGGCCGAGCGATGAGCATACCAATCTGGCCGGGATCCCGACCGAAGCCAGCATTCTGCAAATGGTAGAGCGCGCGCTTCCAGGCTTCGTACAAAACGTCCACTGCCCCTCTCCGGGGACGGGTAAATATCTCGCCGTGCTGCAGGTGAAGAAACGCACGCCAAGCGATGAGGGCCGTCAGCGCCAGGCCGCGCTACTGGCCTTTTCCGCCTTCTCCGAGCTGAAGCACGTGATGCTGGTCGATGAGGACGTCGATGTATTCGACATCAACGACGTGATGTGGGCGATGACCACCCGCTATCAGGGCGATGTCAGCACCGTGTTTATTCCCGGCGTACGTTGCCATCCGTTGGATCCATCATCCGACCCGGCCTTCAGCCCATCGATTCGCGATAGCGGCATTGCCTGCAAAACCATTTTCGACTGCACCGTTCCGTGGAATATGAAAGCCCACTTCCAGCGCAGCCAATTTATGGAAGTGGATGTTGATCGCTTTATCCCTGGCTTCAGTAAGAAATAAATTCCACGCAAAGAAAAAGCCTCCCGGACGGGAGGCTTTGACGCTTATGGAGATTGCTCGCTTTATCAGGCGTTGTAGGCGTTTTCGCCGTGGCTGTTGACGTCCAGCCCTTCGCGCTCCTGCTCTTCCGGCACGCGCAGGCCGACGGTCATCGCCGCCACTTTGAAGCCGATATACGCGACGACGGCGGACCACACCACGGTAATGCCGATACTTTCCAGCTGTACCAGTAACTGATGCCCCATCGTTACGCCTTCCGCATAGCCGACCCCGCCAAGGGTGGTAGAGGCGAAGATGCCGGTCAGGATACAACCGATGATGCCGCACACGCCGTGAACGCCAAACACATCGCATGGGTCATCGACGCGCAGCCAGCGTTTCAGCACCGTGACGCCCCACAGCCCGGCCAGGCCGGCGATGATACCAATAATCAGCGAGCCGCCAACGCCAACGTAGCCGCACGCCGGAGTAATGCCGACCAGGCCGGCAATCGCGCCGGAGCAGGCACCCAGCAGCGACGGTTTACCGCGAGTGGCCCATTCGCCGAAGGTCCAGGCCAGAATCGCGCCAGCGGTCGCCACGACGGTATTCACGAAGGCCAGCGCGGCAATTTCGTTGGCCGCGCTTGCGGAACCGGCGTTAAAGCCGAACCAGCCAACATACAGAATCGCCGTACCGGTAAAGACCATCGGCAGGTTATGCGGTTTAAACGCTTCTTTGCCAAAGCCCACGCGTTTGCCCATCATATACGCGCCCACCAGCCCCGCCACCGCGGCGTTGATGTGCACGACGGTACCGCCGGCGAAGTCCAGCGCGCCATGGGTCGCCAGCAGGCCGCCGCCCCACACCATATGCGCAATCGGCACGTAGGAGAGCGTGAGCCAAACCACCACAAAAATCAGTACCGCGGAGAAACGAATACGTTCCGCCAGCGCGCCGACGATCAGGCCCACGGTGATACAGGCGAAAGAGCCCTGGAAAGCGACATGGATATACTGATAGAACGACCCCATTAACGCTTTCAGTTCAATATTTTTCAGCATGACCCAGTCGAAGCTGCCAAAGAAGCTACCGCCGCTTCCGAAGGCAAGCGTATAGCCATAGATAACCCACAGCACGCAAACCAGGCCAAAAGTCACAATGACCTGAGTCAGCATTGAGAGCACGTTTTTACCGCGAATCAGGCCGCCGTAGAACAACGCAATGCCGGGGATTGTCATAAACAGCACCAGCGCGGTGCAAATCATCATAAAAGCGTTGTCGGCTTTATCCGCCACCGCCGGTTCGGCCGCCAGCGCCAGTCCCGGAAGCAGCGCCAGCGCTCCCAGAGCCGTTTTCATCGTCGTTCTCATCATCTCTTCATCCCCATCGCTGTGTGGTCAGGCAATTACAGTGCCGCTTCGTCGGATTCGCCGGTACGAATACGAATCACGCGCTGCAGTTCGGCGACAAAAATTTTGCCGTCGCCAATTTTTCCGGTCCAGGCGGCCTTGCCTATCACCTCGACAACCTCGTCCAGCTGATCGTCGGCAATCGCAATATCAATTTTTACTTTTGGCAGGAAATTGACGCTGTATTCGGCGCCGCGATAGAGCTCGGCATGGCCTTTCTGGCGGCCGAAGCCTTTCACTTCCGTGACCGTCAGGCCCTGAATGCCGATGGAGGACAACGCTTCGCGAACGTCTTCCAGTTTGAATGGTTTGATTACCACGGTAACCAGCTTCATAAATCCCCTCCAGTCAGTATTTGATAGTGGCCGCTGCTAACACAGGAGATAAAGCAAGGGATATGCCAAAAATGAAAACGGGCCGTGAATCGGCCCGTTTACGGAGAAAAAAACGCGAGGATGTTACTGTCGAGACGGCAAATGACCGCTAATGCGCAAAAATGCACCAATACGGTGCGCCCTTAGTGAGCAAGTTGCACCACTTCATGTCACCCCTGCACCAATGCCTGCTGATGGTGCATCAGGCGCTCAGCGACTCCTCCTCAACGCTGGCGGCTAACTCTTCGCCAGCCAGCTGTAGCTGGTACATCTGCCAGTAGCGGCCCTTCGCCGCCAGCAATTGCTGATGGTTTCCGCGCTCGACGGCCTGGCCACGGTGCAACACCAGGATCGTATCAGCCTCGACGATAGTCGACAGACGGTGGGCGATGACGACCAGCGTGGTGTGCTCGCGCACTTTCGCCAGCGCCTGCTGGATAGCCTGCTCGGTACCGGAGTCGATATTCGCTGTCGCTTCATCGAGGATCAGCACCTGTGGCGTTTCGACCAGCACGCGAGCCAGCGCCAGCAGCTGTTTCTGGCCCACCGACAGGTTGTTGCCCTGCTCGCCCAGTTGGGTATAAATCCCGTCGCTCATTTCACGGGCAAGGTCAGCGAGCTGCACCGCCTCCAGCGCTTCCCAGACCTGCTGCTCGCTGATATCACGCCCCAGCGTCACGTTGGCATAGAAGGTATCGGCTAATACCACCGGATCCTGTTGCACCATCGCGACGCCCCGACGTAAAGCGCTGTGGCTTAACGACGACAGCGGGCGGCCATCGAGGCGAATTTCGCCTTTAGTCAACGGGTAGTAGCCCATCATCAGGCTGGCCAGCGTGCTCTTGCCGCTACCGGTATGGCCAACCAGCGCCACAAAACCGCGCGAAGGAATATCCAGATTGATATCCTGCAGCACCAGCCGGTCGTCGCGATAGGCGAAAGAGACGTTATCAATCGCCACCGCGCCGCTGCGTAACGGCGCGCTATCGCTACCCCAGCTCTGGCGCGGACGGTCCATCAGTTCAAACACGCGCTCGCCCGCCACTACCGCCTGCTGCAGCATCGACTGCTGGGTGGTAAGTTCGATCAGCGGTTCGTTCAGGCGTCCGAGGTAGCTAATGAAGGCGTATAACACGCCGACTTCGATACTTCCGGAAGCGCTAAAACCAAACAGCATCAGCAGGCCGCAGAGGATCAGCGATGAAAACAGGCTTAACAGCGGGCGCAGCAGAAAACCATCCAGACGCAGCGTCTGCATGCGCGCCAGATAGTGACCGTAGCTGGCTTCACGCATCCGCTCGCCGAATCGCGCCTGCTGGCGGAACTGCTGAATAACGCCCATCCCGTTGATGACTTCGTTGAAGCCATCATTGATATCGGCAAGCCAGGCGCGCATGCGACGCACGATCGGCGTGCTGTAGCGCTGATAGATAGCCATGACGATCAGCACCGCCGGGAAGATAGCCACCGCCACCAGCGCCATTCGCCAGTCGAGACTAAACATCGCCACCAGCATCGCGCCAATCAACGCCGCGCTGCGCAGCACTGTCGCCACAACCGTCACGTACAGGTCGCGAATCACTTCGGTGTCGTTGGTAACGCGCGAAATCAGTTGACCGACCGGTTGTGTATCAAACTCGCTGAGCGGTTGGCGCAGCGCGGCGTCCATCACATCGCTGCGCAACTGCTGCACCACGCCGACCGCCGCCCGGTTAAACAGCAGCGCCTGGTTATAGTGCAGCGTAGCGGCAAGGATCTGCAGGCAGATATAGGCCGCCGCCAGGCCGCTGACCAGCTTCACCGGCAGCGATTGTTTCGCCACCATGTTATCAATGAAATAGCTTATCAGCAGCGGGCCGCTGACTTCCGCAGCCGCCGCTATCCACATCATGATGACCGCAATGATAAGCGGCTTACGCCACGGCGAACCGTAGGCCAGCAGACGTTTAAGGGTCGGCCAGAGATGAGCGAAATTACGCATCAACCGCCTCCTCATCCTGCGGCGCATCGTCAAGCGCCGCTTCCAGTTGCTGATAGCGATACATATCGCGATACCATCCCGTCTGGACGACAAGCTGCTCGTGGCGGCCGCGCTGCGCGATATGGCCGTGTTGCAAAACCAAAATTTCACTGGCTTCGGTTAATGCTGAGAGGCGATGGGCGCTGATGATCACCGTCCGCCCCTCCCCCCACTGGCGCAGGTTATGCAAAATATCATGCTCCGTCCGTCCATCAACCGCCGACAGCGCGTCATCGAGGATCAGGATTTCCGCCTCCAGCAGCAGCGCGCGGGCAATGGAAATACGTTGTTTCTGACCGCCAGAGAGCATTACCCCGCGCTCGCCGACTTCCGTTTCATAGCCCTGCGGCAGGCGCAGAATATCATCATGCACGCTGGCCAGCCGCGCGACGCGCTCGATTTGCTCCCGGCTCGCGTCCGGTTTACCCAACGCAATGTTATTCGCTACGGTATCGGAGAACAGGAATGGGGTTTGATTGACCACCGCCAGTCGCCCTCGCCAGCTATCAAGCTGCAGGCGGGTCAGCGGAATATCATGGAAACGGATATCCCCCTCGGTGACATCAAAATGGCGCTGGATAAGGGAAAGAATGGTGCTTTTCCCGGCTCCCGTCGGACCGCAGATACCGAGCATCTGCCCCGGCCGCAGAGTGAAGTTAACCTTCTCCAGCGACGGTTTCGCCGCCTGCGGATAGATAAATTCACGTACCGCCACGTTAAGCGAACCGCGCCCCTCCGGCACCGTTTCGGTGCCATCGTTGACCACCGGCGCTTCTTCCAGCATCGAACGAATACGTCCGTAGGCGGCGCTACCGCGCTCAACGATATTAAACATCCACGCCAGCGCCAGCATTGGCCAAATCATCAGGCCAAGGTACATGACAAAACTGGTTAACTGGCCAAGGGTCAGCTCGCCCTGCAACACCAGCCAACTGCCGCCGCCGATTGCCAGCAGGTTGGCCGCGCCAATGGCAATATAAATTGTCGGGTCGAAGCGGGCATCAATACGCGCGACCCGCATGTTCTTCGCCCCGGTATCCGCCGCATCGGCGGCAAACTGCGCCGACTGACGATCCTCAAGGCCGAACGCTTTAATCATACGTATGCTGGTCAGGCTTTCCTGCGTGCGATCGTTAAGGCTGGAAAAAGCCGCCTGTGCCACACGAAAGCGCTCATGCAGGGCATCGCCATTACGCTTGATAGCCAGCGCCATAAACGGCATCGGCACCAGCGCCAGTAGCGTTAGCTGCCAGCTGATTTGCGTCGACATCACAATCAGCACCGCGCAACCCATCACCAGTGAGTCCACCAGCGTCAGGACCCCCTCGCCGGCTGCGAAGACGACGCGGTCAACATCGTTGGTCGCGCGGGCAATAAGATCGCCGGTACGGTGACGCAGATAGAAGGCCGGATGCTGGCGGCTGAGCTGACGATAGAAGTCTTCACGCAGTTCAACGGCCAGTTGATAAGAGGCGCCGAATAGCAGCACGCGCCAGACATAGCGCAGCAGATAAATCATCACCGCGATAACGACCAGCGCGCCGATCCACATCCACACCTGCTCTGCGGTGTAATGTTCTTTAGTCACGCCGTCGACCACAATCCCCACTACTTTCGGCGGGATTAGCTGGAGTACGGCAATAACGGCAAGCAGAGCGACGGCGCCGAGATAGCGGCGCCACTCCCGGCGAAAGTACCAGCTAAGTTGAGCAAATAATCGCAAACGGTAAAATCCTGAATGTATAATTCGTGGCGGCAAAAAGCCGTTAATCAATAGGTAAGGCCGTGGTGTATTTTATCTGTTCCATGGCAAAACTCGAAGTGACATCCGACAGCCCCGGCACGCTGTTCACCAGACGTTTATAAAAGTCGTCATAGCGCTTCATATCCGCGACCTGCACCCGTAGCAGGTAATCGTACTCGCCAGCCATACGCCAGAAACCCAGTACTTCCGCCATTTGCGACACTTCGCTAACAAAGCGGCAGTACCAGTCACTGCTGTGATGCTGGGTTTTTATCAAAACGAAGGCGGTTAGACCGAGCCCCAGCTTTTCCGCATCCAGAATGGCCACGCGCTCGCGCAGGATACCTTCGTCCTCAAGGCGCTTGAGCCGTTTCCAGCAGGGCGTGGTGGTCAGATTAACGGCATCCGCCAGCGCCTGCAAAGAGAGGGTGCAGTCAGTTTGCAGCAACGACAGCAGCTTACGGTCAATTTTATCTAACATAAGGCCACCAGAGAGAATAATTTACTCCCGTAATTGTAATTGAAAGGCCAAATAGCAACAATTTTTCCCGCACAATCCGCTAAGCTGGGCACAAAATGACAAACAGGAATCCGAGATGAACAGCGCCTGGGTAAAACATGCCATTAGTGAAATTAACGCCGACTACCAGCGTTCCGCCGATACACACCTGATCCGCCTGACGTTGCCTGGTTTTCCGGATATCCCTATTTATCTGAAAGATGAAAGTACGCATCCAACCGGTAGCCTCAAGCATCGTCTGGCGCGTTCGCTGTTTCTCTACGGACTGTGCAACGGATGGATCAAAGAAGGCACCACGATTATCGAATCGTCTTCGGGTTCGACGGCGGTCTCAGAAGCCTATTTCGCTCGCCTGCTGGGCCTGCCGTTTATTGCCGTGATGCCCTCCTGCACCGCGAAACGTAAAATCGAACAGATTGAATTTTATGGCGGACGCTGTCATTTCGTCGACAACGCCTGCGAAATTTACGCCGCTTCTGAAATGCTAGCGCGCGAGTTGAATGGCCACTATATGGATCAGTTCACTTTCGCCGAGCGCGCCACCGACTGGCGCGGCAATAACAATATTGCCGACAGCATTTTCCGCCAGATGACCCACGAGCCGCACCCGCAGCCGTCGTGGATCGTCATGAGCGCCGGTACCGGCGGGACTTCTGCGACCATTGGCCGCTATATTCGCTGTCAGGGCTACGAGACGCAACTGATGGTGGTCGACCCGCAGAATTCGGTGTTCCTCGATTACTGGCAGAGCCGCGACGCCAGCCTGCGTAGCCCGGTCGGTAGCAAAATTGAAGGTATTGGCCGCCCGCGCGTCGAACCCTCGTTTATTCCCGACGTCGTCGATGAAATGTTGCGCGTGCCGGATGCCGCCAGCGTCGCCACTGCCCTGTGGCTGGAAACCCAGCTTGGAAGAAAAGTCGGCGCCTCCACCGGCACCAATATGTGGGGCGTACTGCAGCTGGCCGCACGGATGCGCGATGAAGGACGTACGGGCTCTATCGTCACCCTGTTGTGCGACAGCGGCGAACGTTACCTCGAAAGCTATTATAACCCGCAGTGGGTCGCGGCGAATATCGGCGATATTACCCCGTGGCAGACGCAGATTATGCAACTGAGCGGCGCGCAATAAAAAAAGCCGGATAGAACGCTATCCGGCTTGCTGGTAGGGTCTCTCTATTCGGGGGAATAAGGAAGATCAGGATTATCCAGCCAATGTGTTAAAAAGTGGGAAACCGCCTGATGACGGCAGTCGCCGATGATCGGTAGATGCGGCAGTTCAGCTTTGAGCTGCGGCATCGCGTTACCCATAATGAATCCTCGCCCTACGCTACCAAGCATCTCGCGATCGTTCATTGCATCGCCAAATGCCATGCAGTCCTGCAACGAGAAACCTAAGTGCTGGCTCAGCACCGCCAGCGCCGTGCCTTTATTACAGCCGACCGGCAGTACCTCCAGACAATCCATCGCCGAAAAGCAAATAAACGCGCGAGCGCCTAACGCTTCATTTAGCTGGATCCGCAGACGGCGCAGATCGTCATGATCGCCGCAGAAACAGATCTTGGTGACGTGGTGCGCCGGCATCCGTTTCGGATCGCGCAGTTGATAATGAAAGCCGCTGAAGGCGTGAGCTCGGAGCAGTTCCGGCCTTGCCTGGCCGGTAAACCAGCCGCCGTCGTTAAAAACGTGCATGCTGGCCTGAGTATCCCACACGCTATGCAGCACCTCTTCCGCCACTTCAGGGTTCAAATCCTGACGGTACAGCTCGTCGCCTTCCAGTGAATGGATGCGCGTACCGTTGCCGGTAATCAGAAAAGCATCAAGGGAAAACTCGCCGATCAGATGGCGCATTTCCAGAGCATGGCGACCGGTGGCGAAAGTCAGGGCGATATCGCGTTCACGCAACCGTCTCAGCGCCGTGAGGGTCAGTTCTCCGAGACGATGGTCCGGCATCAGCAGGGTGCCGTCCATATCAAATGCCGCCAGTTTTGCCATGGTATTTTCCCCGATGTGTGATGGGTTTCGCTTGTGTTGCAGTATCGCCTGAGATATACGGAAGTAATAGTGAATAGATATTTTTTATTGTTCCGGGTTTTCCGCAAATGAGATTATTAAACCGTTTAAATCAGTACCAGCGGCTATGGCAGCCGTCGTCCGGCGCGCCGCAGCAGGTGACCGTCGGCGAACTGGCGGAGCGCTGTTTTTGTAGCGAGCGCCATATCCGTACGCTGTTACGCCAGGCCCAGGAGGCCGGTTGGTTAAGCTGGCAGGCCAGCTCCGGGCGCGGCAAGCGCGGAATGCTTTGTTTTCACAAAACTCCGGAAAGCCTGCGTAACGAGATGATGGAACAGGCGCTGAATAAGGGTCAGCAGCAAAACGCGCTGGAGCTGGCGCAGTTGGCGCCGGTTGAGCTGAAAGCGTTGCTGCACCCCTTCCTCGGCGGCCAGTGGCAAAACAATACCCCGACGCTGCGTATCCCTTATTATCGGCCGCTGGAACCGCTGCGCCCCGGTTTTCTTCCCGGTCGTGCGGAACAACATTTGGCCGGGCAGATCTATTCCGGCCTGACGCGTTTCGACGATAGCGATAATACGCCGGTGGGCGATCTGGCGCACCACTGGCAGGTATCACCCGATGGATTACGGTGGCACTTTTATATCCGCTCGACCCTGTGCTGGCATAACGGCGATACCGTGGAAACCTCACAGCTGCGGCAAAGACTACTGTTGCTACTGGAACTGCCGGCTCTCCGCACCCTTTTTGCCAGCATTAGCCGCATCGATGTCACCCACGCCCAGTGTTTGACGATTACGCTGCATCGCCCGGACTACTGGCTACCGTTCCGTTTAGCCAGCTATTGCAGCGTGCTGGCGCATCCTGACGATCCGGCAATCGGCAGCGGCCCGTTCCGATTGAAACTTTTTGGCCCGGATCTGGTTCGTCTGGAAAACCATCCCCGCTACCATTTACAGCATCCGCTGATCCAGGCGGTAGAATACTGGATCACGCCGCAGCTATTCGAAAGCGATCTCGGCACCAGCTGTCGCCATCCGGTACAGATCACCATCGGCGATCCTGAGGAGCTCAATAATCTGCGCCAGGTGAGCAATAGCATCAGCCTCGGTTTCTGCTATTTGACCCTGCGTCAGAGTCCACGTCTCAGTAAAGCGCAGGCCCAGCGGCTGATTTCGATTATCCACCGCTCGTCGTTGCTGGAAACGCTACCGCTGGACGAAGATCTGATCACGCCGAGCCATGAGGTACTGCCCGGCTGGTCCATTCCTCAGGGCCCGGAAAACCATGAGGTGCCGCTGCCTCGCCAGCTTACCCTGCTCTATCATTTGCCGGTCGAATTACACACTATGGCTGAGCAGCTGAAACGGCGCCTCGCCTCTCTCGGCTGCGAACTGACGCTCATTTTTCACGACGCCAAAAATTGGGACGGCTGCCGATATCTGGCACAGGCCGATATGATGATGGGCGATCGCCTGATTGGCGAAGCGCCGGAATATACCCTTGAACAGTGGCTACGCTGCGACACGCTATGGCCTAATTTGCTGACCGGGGCGCAATATGCGCACCTGCAGGCAACATTAGATGCCGTGCAGGCGCAGCCCGAAGCGCGTAGCCGCAACGATGCCCTGCGCAACGTCTTCAATACGCTGATGGATGACGCCATCATGACGCCGTTATTCAAATACAATTACCGCATCAGCGCACCGCCGGGTGTTAACGGCCTGCGCCTCAATGCCCGAGGCTGGTTCGACTTCGCCAGCGCCTGGCTACCGGCATCATCGGCGTGAGAGAGCTGGTCGCCGCGAGCGTCTGACGGTACCATATCGCTCTCACTTATTTAGTCAGGAATTGCTATGAAACGCGCCGTAGTGGTCTTCAGCGGAGGACAAGACTCAACAACCTGCCTGGTGCAGGCACTGGAACAGTATGACGAAGTGCATTGCGTCACTTTTGATTATGGCCAACGCCACCGCGCCGAGATTGACGTGGCTCGCGAGCTGGCGCTAAAACTGGGCGCGGTGGCGCATAAAGTGCTGGACGTTACGCTGCTTAACGAACTGGCGGTGAGCAGCCTGACGCGCGATAGCATTCCGGTACCGGATTACGAGCCGGATGCCGATGGTATTCCGAATACCTTCGTTCCAGGTCGCAATATTCTGTTTTTAACCCTGACGGCGATCTACGCCTATCAGGTTAAGGCTGAAGCAATTATTACCGGCGTTTGCGAGACCGACTTCTCCGGTTACCCGGACTGCCGCGACGAATTTGTTAAAGCGCTGCACCACGCGGTTAGCCTTGGCATGGCAAAAGATATACGTTTTGAAACGCCGCTGATGTGGCTCAACAAAGCCGAAACCTGGGCGCTGGCCGATTATTGGGGCCAGTTGGATCTGGTTCGCCGCGAAACGCTCACCTGCTATAACGGCATCAAGGGCGACGGCTGCGGCCAGTGTGCGGCCTGCAACCTGCGCGCCAACGGCCTGAATCAATATCTGGGCGATAAGGCCGGCGTGATGGCGGTCATGAAGCAAAAAACCGGTCTGGGCCAGGGGCACGAAGCTTAAGTTCAACCTCCCCGGTGGCGCTTCGCTTACCGGGGCTACGAATTCACAACATCCCACCAGCCGGTAGCCCGGAAAAGGCGCGTCAGGCGCCGCCTCCGGGAATCGATTGGCACGAAGCCTGAGTTCAACCTCCCCGGTGGCGCTTCGCTTACCGGGGCTACGGGTTCACCGCGTCCCACCAGCCGGTAGCCCGGAAAAGGCGCGTCAGGCGCCGCCTCCGGGAATCGATTGGCACGAAGCCTGAGTTCAACCTCCCCGGTGGCGCTTCGCTTACCGGGGCTACGGGTTCACCGCGTCCCACCAGCCGGTAGCCCGGAAAAGGCGCGTCAGG